>JBEBYC010000013.1:0-95215 GCA_040391315.1 Portibacter sp.
AAATCAATATGGATGCTTTGCCGGGTGGTATGTATTTCTTAGAAATCAATACAGGTCGGCATATTGTGTCCAAGAGAATTGTGAAAAACGAGTAATGGACTAATAAGTCATCTGTTGTGTTCCCAAATCACAAAACGAACATTACTTTTTTCATTAAATCCTGTTGATTTGATGATGTAGATCGTTTTATGACACGTTATCAGACATTTGTTAGCGTACACGAACTAATTTAGTTTTTTAGAAATCGCAAATAAAGATTAAATAAATGACTGAAAAAAGATAATTAATCATATCTTTGCGGCAAATTTTTGAAAAATAGTAAACAATCATAAAAATATTCGATCATAGATATGGCAAACATTGGACACATTAAGCAAATCATCGGGCCAGTTATAGACGTAAGTTTTGCTGGTGAAGGAAGCAAATTACCAGAAATCTTTAACGCCCTTTCTATAAAGAGAAGTAATGGCGAAGAACTTATCCTTGAAGTTCAACAGCACTTAGGTGAGGATAGCGTTAGAGCGGTATCAATGGATTCTACAGACGGACTTACAAGAGGTATGGAGGTAGTAGATTTAGGTCAAGCTATTTCAATGCCTGTAGGTGACCAGATAAAAGGTAGAGTCTTTAATGTCGTAGGTGAGCCAATCGACGGTCTTGGAGCTTTAGACAGATCTCAAACGAGAAGTATCCACAATAAACCGCCTAAATTTGAAGACTTATCAACTGAATCAGAAGTATTATATACAGGTATTAAAGTTATCGACCTTATCGAGCCTTATTCAAAAGGTGGTAAAATCGGTCTTTTCGGTGGTGCCGGAGTTGGAAAAACCGTTTTGATTCAGGAATTGATCAACAATATCGCTAAAGGTTATGACGGTATCTCAGTTTTTGCCGGTGTAGGTGAGCGTACCAGAGAAGGTAATGACCTTATGAGAGAAATGCTTGAGTCTAATATCATAAGCTACGGAAAAGATTTCCTTCACTCTATGGAAGCAGGAGGCTGGGATTTATCTAAAGTAAGTAAGCAAAATCTATTAGATTCTAAAGCGACATTCGTATTTGGACAGATGAACGAACCACCTGGAGCGAGAGCGAGGGTTGCACTTTCGGGATTGACGCTTGCTGAGTATTACAGAGATGGAGATATGAACGATCCAAATGGTGGTAAGGACATCCTCTTCTTTATTGACAATATATTCAGATTTACACAGGCAGGTTCAGAAGTATCCGCACTTTTAGGTCGTATGCCATCAGCGGTGGGCTATCAGCCAACATTGGCAACAGAGATGGGACTAATGCAAGAGCGTATTACCTCTACAAAAAGAGGTTCTATTACATCTGTACAGGCTGTTTATGTACCTGCAGATGACTTGACTGACCCTGCTCCTGCTACAACGTTTGCTCACTTGGATGCTACTACAGTATTGAGTAGAAAGATTGCTTCTTTGGGTATTTATCCGGCAGTGGATCCATTGGATTCTACTTCGAGAATTCTTGACCCGGCAATTATCGGTGAAGATCACTATAATTGTGCTCAAAGTGTAAAAATGCTTCTTCAAAGATATAACGAATTACAAGATATTATTGCTATCCTTGGTATGGAAGAACTTTCTGAAGAGGATAAATTAGTGGTATTCCGTGCTAGAAAGGTACAGAGATTCCTTTCTCAACCATTCCACGTTGCAGAGCAGTTTACAGGTATCCCTGGGGTTTTAGTACCAATCGAAGAAACTATCAAAGGTTTCAACATGATCATGTCTGGTGAATTGGATAAATATCCCGAAGCAGCCTTTAACCTTAAAGGTAGCATAGAAGAAGTAATCGCTGCTGGTGAGAAGATGATGAAAGAAGCAGAAGCAAATGCTTAATTTTTAATTCAAATCATTAAACGCTCAAAATGAAGTTAATCGTATTAACACCTGAAAAGGAAATATTTAAAGGAGAAGTCAAATCTGTTCAGGTACCAGGTATTAATGGAGGATTTGAAATACTCAATAATCACGCTCCAATTGTTGCTGCTCTTAGCAACGGTAAAGTTAAGATAGTGGATATATTGGGCTTAAGCAAGGTGTTTAACATCAAAAAAGGCTTTGTTGAAGTACTTAAAAATGAGGTTTCTCTTTTAGTACAAGGAGTAGAAGAATAATAAATATTTAATCTAAATTTTATCATTCAGCCGGAATTTCATTTAGAGATTTCGGCTGTTTTGTTTTACATTTAATCCTTATGAATACTCATTTTAAAAATAATCTTTAGGCTTCTATTCGTTTTTATGAACATTTGTCACTACTATAATATCGTAATTCGGGATCGATTTATGTAAAACATAACGCTAATGAAATTAAACATAAAATCTATTTAAAAAATAAAAACATTACAAATGACATTATATCATTATATATTATTGTTATATTTGTGATTTATAACACTTAAAAAAATTAAAATCATGAAAAGAGGAATTTTTACTTTGTTGTTTGCAGCATTGTTTATCTTGAGTGGTACTCAAACCGTCAAAGCTCAGGAAACTATGTCAAAAAACGCATTTTTTGTGGAATTAGGTGGAAATGGACTTATTTTTTCTGCTAATTACGATCGCAGACTTTCTGGTAATTTTGGTGCAAAAGTAGGCCTTGGATATTTGGGAGGTGGTGGAAATTCCAGTGGTATTTTAACTATACCGGTTCAGGGTAATTTTTTATTAGGGAAAAATGGCAAATACTTTGAAATCGGCTTAGGTGCAACTTATGTTGGAGGAACTGGTGAACTATTTGACGATAAACTCTCTTCCGTAGTAGGTACTGCGAGTTTTATGTACCGTTATCAACCGATCAATAGTGGTGTAATGTGGAAAATAGGTATTACCCCAATTTTAGCAGAAGGTGTATTTTTTCCTTACTGGCTTGGTTTAGGTATTGGCTATTGTTGGTAATATAAAATAAAGTAATAACTTAAAAATACTGGGAGAATATATCTTACTTCCAGTATTTTTTATTCTTCCATATTAAATATTATTTGACCATCCGGCAATATCTCCATTGCAAACGCTTTGGACTCATTGGCATCATATTCCGTTCCATCAATTGATTGACCGGCTATAATATTGATGATTAAATCTTTTTCTATACTAGCGATAGATTTTTTGATTAAATTATTTTCTACGATCGTACTTGATATGGCTTTTTTATTGATTAATTCACCGTCTAAGTTTAGGGTAACTAATATAAAATCATATTTTAATACTCCTCCTTTCCAATAAACAACTCCTTGAAATTTTTCTTGTTTAGGCAATTTAAAACACGGAATAAATTCAGTATAATCATCTATTTCTATTTCCCATTCCTGAATAATCTCATCGATAAATGCCTGTGGAAATGGATCATTTATTCTTTCAAATTCACTCAAATAATCTTCAGAAACCATTATAGGAAGTTCTGTTTCTGCAAAATAATGCAAGATTTTATCAATTTTCTTCATAGGTTTATTTGATTACTTTAAGACTTAAATCCATTGTGCCTGCTGAATGTGTCAATGCCCCAACTGAAATATAATTAACGCCCGTCTCAGCAATTTTTCTTACAGTTTGTAGGGTAACTCCACCGGAAGCTTCTGTTTCAAATCGTCCATTTACATGGGCTACAGCTTCAGCTAAGATCGGCAATTCAAAATTATCAAGCATGATGCGATTGATGCCTCCTCTGTTGAGTACTTCTTCTAATTCTACAAGATTTCTCACTTCTACTGTAATTCCAAGATCCAAATTATTAGACTTCAGGTATTCGTGTACTTTGTCTATGGCTTTGGTTAATGAACCACATGCATCTACGTGATTGTCTTTTATCATTATCCAGTCATATAGTCCAGTGCGATAATTATCGCAACCACCAACTTTGACAGCCCATTTTTCTAAAAAGCGCATCAATGGAGTTGTTTTGCGTGTATCCAGAATTTTTACTGACAAGTTCTCTACTTCAAAAGCAAATCTCGAACTCAGGGTAGCAACTCCACTTAAACGCTGCATAGTATTCAGCACAAGACGTTCTCCCTTAAGTAGGGCTTGTGTATTACATTCAACATAAAATGCCTCATCCCCATATTTTACATCTTCTCCATCCTGAATTCTGATATCGATTTTAGCAGTTGGATCAAGGTGTTTAAAGACGGCCTCTGCAAAGGTAACACCGGCAATTACTCCTTCACCTTTAACTAAAAGTCGAGCTTTACAGCGTGCATTGGCAGGAATACATGCCTGTGAAGTATGATCTCCTTCGTGTACATCTTCATATAATGCATCAACGATAAATTGATGTAGCAAATCCTTGTCTATTGGATACATAAGCATATGAAATTTTAAGATTTTGAGGGGCAAAGATAAGCTTTATGTGCCAAAAATCTTGAAAATATTGTACAACTTAAACGTTTAAGAAGTAAATAATAAATATCCTTGAATTGATACCAAAGCATTAACAATACACTTTATGAGGTTAATATACTAGCAATTTCCGCAATGCATCACTAACTTTTTTGGCATTGGGAAGCATCGTACGCTCTAAGGTTTCGTTGAGAGGAATTGCGGGCATATTTTCAGCACCCAAAGTCTTAACCGGTGCATCAAGATGTTCAAAACAGTTTTCTTGAATTCTGGCTGCGATGCTTTGTGCAAATGAATTATTGACAGGTTCTTCTGTTAATACTAAAATTCTGTTGTATTCCTTTGCTTTTTGAAAAATGAGATTTTCATCCAATGGAAAAAGCGTCCTTAAATCAAGAATCCCGATTTTATCTTTTAGGTCTGCATCAATATTTAATGCCCAATGCACCCCCATACCATACGTAACTATCAAAATTTTATTATAATCATGTGCGACTGAAGCTTCTTGGATCATAATTCCGATTCCTAATGGTAGGACATATTCCTTAGCCGGAAGTTTTCGTTTTGCAGTATCTGTACCTGGAACTTTACTCCAATACAGTCCTTTATGTTCCAAAAACACAACCGGATTTGGGTCATAATAAGCGGCTTTCATCAAACCTTTAAGATCGGCTCCATTACTTGGATATACAATTTTTATACCGCGTATATTGGTTAAAACAGATTCAACACTTGAACTATGATAAGGGCCGCCACTACCATAAGCACCTATAGGTACGCGCAAAATCATACTTACTGGCCATTTACCATTAGAAAGATAGCAACTACGACTCACTTCTGTAAATAACTGATTGAGGCCAGGCCATATATAGTCGGCAAACTGCACTTCAACAATGGGTTTGAGTCCAACAGCAGACATACCTACCGTACTACCTACTATAAAGGCTTCCTGGATTGCTGTATTAAATACGCGTTCATCGCCAAATTTTTGTGCTAATGTTGCAGCTTCTCTAAATACTCCCCCTAATCTGCTACCGACATCCTGTCCGTAAAGTAAACATTCCGGATGATCCTCCATGAGCTCCTGGACTGCAATAAGGGCACAGTCTACCATAACTTTTTCTTCGGCACTTTGAGGTTCCCTTACACCTTGTTCGGCGAGAATAGTGGTTGGTGCAAAATCATGAGTAAAAAGGTCTTCAGGTTTAGGGTCCGTAGCGGCCAAAGCACTTTTTAGATCAGCACTGACCGTATCTTTAGATTGATTAATTATATCATCAATTATATTACTGGCAACGCGATTCTTTTTAAGTAAAGCAAGTAGTTTTTCATATGGATCGCGTTGTTGATGTTCGTGCAAGTCCATTCTATACCATTCTTTCCGTACACCCGAAGTATGGTGATTGAGTAATGGAACAGCCGCATGTAGTAAGAAAGGCCTTCTCTCTTTACGCATGGTTTCTAAAATATATTGTACTGTCTGATAGCAGGTTTCAAAATCAGTACCATCAATACTTATCGCTTCGAGTCCAGGAAATCCTTTAGCATACTCAGCAGCATTCATAGCTCGAGTTTCTGCTGCTGTTGCAGAAATATCCCATTCATTGTCTTGAACAAGGTATAAAATGGGTAGTTGCTTGAGTGCTGCCATCTGAAAAGCTTCTGCTACTTCTCCCTCAGTCACAGAAGCATCCCCTAAGGAACAAACTGCTATTGCACCTTTTTCATGTGGTAAATTGAGGGTTTCCCTATATTTCAAACCCATAGCCACACCTGTAGCTGGAATCGCCTGCATACCTGTAGCTGATGACTGATGAGGTATTTTGGGCTTATCGTCATCTTTTAGACTTGGATGACAATAATAGGTTCGACCACCTGAAAAAGGATCGTCACGTTTAGCCAAAACCTGAAGCATAAGATCATAAGGTTTCATACCTATTGATAATAACATTGCATCATCCCTATAATAGGGTGACACATAATCTTTAGGTGTCAACTGCATGCCTAAGGCAATCTGAACCGCTTCATGACCACGCGATGTAGCATGAACGTATTTGGATAGAACTTTAAAATTTTCTTCGTAAATTTCTGTAAGGCCTTTGGCTGTGCTCATCAGACTGAAAGCACGCAATAATATATCTTTGTCTGTCTTCTTTTGCTCCATAGTGCAAAAATAGGCAATACCAGATTAAATTCATAGTAATAGTGCATTTAAAATCCTATACACATTATGGATATTATTTTTGTTAATTATGAAGTCGAAGATACCTAAATTTCTGGAAGTTTATCACCTAGTGCTTCTTCAAAAAAATAATGTATGCGATAGGTTTGAGGGGCTCCTAATTTTTGTCCAAATTGACTAACAATATACATCGTCGTCGCTGCAATGATTAAAATTGGCAAAGAATATAAAATAAGCGCTTCCTCACCAAGGGCTCTTTGCGAAAATCCTACGATACTGATGAAGGTAACCAATACTGCTATCGACAAATATGCCATCGCAAAAAAAGACCACACATTAGGCATGGGTCCATAAACACCCGTTATCAGGGTTTTTCCCTCAATTTGGTCGTTCTGAAGTAAAACACTCAATTGTGGTGACCAAAAGTGACGTTGATCTTTATTGACGCGTATCGTTATATGATCCAGCATAGCCTGACCATGAAGCCCATGCGCATCGTCTTTGAGATGTTCCTTTACTTTAGTTATTATTTCATCTACAGTTAAATCCGAAATCAACTCAAATTTAGGCCTTATCCTAAAACTCACCATAGCATATTAAGATTTGAGGACAAAATAGGACAAAAAATTATATTGTGAATACTTTTAATTCAAATTTTAAATTTGATTAATTAATATCATAAATCGGATGGAATTTAGGACTATTGTTGCCAGGTCTTAAATCCTTCTAGTTGATCAATAAGACCATCAAAACTTCCTTCAAACTTAAAACCACGGTCATCGATATAAATATGTGCCGCTAACTTCTTATTTGTAATACCCAAGGCTTTCTTTTTGTTCCAAAATTTTTGATACGATGGTAATATTTCCACTGAAAATGGTAGTTCCTTACCCTCAAAAAGCACATTTACTATCCATTCTTTAATTTGCTTAGTGTCCCTAGTTGACAATATAAATACAGGCCAACCTTTTACCATTAAACAGTCGTAAATGAACTCGGCTGCACCTTTGATGGGTGGATCGTATATTGCACCGTCTTGATATCCATTTGAATACCGGTGTATTACACCGTCAAAATCTACTGAAATCGTCATATGGTAATTGATTTTTTGATTTGATAAAGTTTATCAACAAACTATATAGCGTATTGTTATTGTTTTGAGTATTTATAACTTTTATGACGTAATCGTTTTATCCATTTGTAAACCTCAAACCATAGTACTGAAATCATTGCGATAAGCAAAGCAAGACCCAATTCTGATATTGACAACGGTGCAACGTGGAAAAACCCAGCAAAAACCGGAATAAAGAGAATAGCAAATACTGCAAAAAAAGCAAACAAAGTAATTCCTGCCAAAAGTGAATTTTTAGCCTTAAAGCTATCCCATACACTGTAATAGAATGATCGATTTACTAAACTTAAAAATATATTTGAAAACACTAAAGTACTAAAAACCATCGATCTAGTTGTTTCTTCACTACCACCTCTAAGTGCGGTAAATTGATATGCAAATAAAACACCTATCGTAATAATGAGCCCCTGAACAATACTGATACTTAATTCTTTTCGACTCAGGAATGTTTCATTTATATTACGTGGCGGCTGTTGCATTGAATTCTTTTCCATGGGTTCACTTTCGTAGGCTATGGAACAAATTGGTCCCATAACTAATTCAAGAAAAATCACATGCACCGGCGTAAAAATTTCGGGATAATACCAGCCAAAAAACAACGGAAGCGCTACAGTTAGTATAATCGGTATATGTATGGAAATGATATACTGAATGGCTTTCTTAATATTGGTATAAATACGTCTTCCGGCTGCAATACTAAGGATTAACTTATCCAAATCATCATTTGTAATAACTAGATCTGAGGCTGATTTTGCAATTTCTGTGCCTTTATTTCCCATTGCGACACCAATATGTGCCGACTTTAGCGCAGGTGCGTCGTTGACACCATCACCGAGCATGGCTACTATTTCACCTTTCGCTTTTAGGGCATTGATGACAGCCAGTTTTGTTTCTGGATACATACGCGCGAAAAGTGTAGTTTTACCGGCAAGGTCCATTAAAGTTTCATTATCTAAGTGTGCGATTTCAATACCTTGTACTGGGTCTGAAGTTATCGTTATTCCGGCTTGTTCTGCAATCGCTTTAGTCGTTTCGGCATTATCACCTGTGATAATTTTAAGTTGGATTCCGGCGTTTGATATTTGATTAAACACCTCGCCTATACCTTCCTTTGGTGGGTCATAAAAGACAACTAAACCTATAAAATGGAAAGAAAAGTCCTGCTGATTTTCGGGAAAGTTATAACCGTCAAATTCTGCATTTGCAACGCCTAAAACTCGATAACCTTTTTCCCCAAAAGATTTAATAAGTGCCCTGATTTCATTCGCTTCGCTTACATCTAGGTTACAAACATTGATGATAGCTTCTGGTGCTCCTTTTGCAGCAATAATTCGTTGTTTTGATTCATTTTCATAAATATGGGTCATCATAGGTGGCTGACCTGATAATGGATATTCATGAATCATAGTAAAATCTTTCCTATTATCTATGTTTTGTGTTTGTTCAAAAACGATATGAATGGATTTTTCCATGGGATCAAAAGGAACGGGTTCACTACTCCACATAGCATACCGGATAAGTTTGGAAAATTCTGGATCTCCAAATTGAGTAGCTTCTCCTGTCTTGTGGGTATTATAATCATACAGGTTTTTTAATTCCATCATATTTTTGGTAATCGTACCGGTTTTATCCGTACAAATAACCGTCGTACTACCCAGTGTTTCCACAATACTGCTTCGCTTGATGATGATGCCGTCCTGCATTAACTTCCACGCCCCCAAAGCCATAAAAGTGGTAAATGCCACCGGAATTTCTTCTGGAAGGACAGACATCGCCATCGTCAAACCATTGAGTAAACTATCTATAATGCTACCTGAAATATAATAACTGAATGCCCAGACCATCAAAAATATTATAACCCCAATTATTGCCATCCTTTTTACGAATGTTGATATTTGGGTTTGTAAAGGTGATTTTACTACTTCTATATCAAGTAAAGCGTCACCTATTTGACCTAATTTTGTTGATGCACCAATATGTTCAACCTTAAAGATGGCGAGGCCAGAAACCACAAGTGTTCCATTATATACGCGATTATCCTCCGTGTTAGCGTCTTTATATACCGACAAACTCTCACCGGTAAGTGCAGATTCATTAACTGAAAAATCATTGCTATACACTATAATACCGTCAGCATTGATGAGTTTGCCTTCTTCTATCAAACACAAATCACCTACAGCAATTTCATTGGTAGGGATTTCAACGACCAAACTATTCCGGATTACTTTACTAAGGGGTTCATTGAGTTTTTCAAGTGCTTTAAGTGCATTTTTACTTCTGCCATCCTGATAAAGGGAAATACCAGACACAGCGACGATTGCAGCAAACATAAATGCTGCATTGCTATAATCGCCTACAATCACATAAAGTATAGTGATTGCTATTAAAAGTAGCAACATGGGCTCTTTCAAAATTTCCAACATCATCATCAGCCAAGTATCTTCTTGACTATCTGTTCGCTTATTATACCCAAATTCTTTTCGGGACAATATCACTTCTTCATCAGTAAGACCCTTTAGGTGATCCGGAATATGCGCTTTCATAATAATTGAAAAATTAAAATTATTACTTTATATCAATTTAAGAATAAAAATAGGCTTTGTTTATGATTTGAAGACAATATTTACAACATCATATTGTTAATGTTACAGAATTAATAGTAATCCAAAGAAACATTTCAGGCAATTTGCAATCCATTATCGACCGGAAGATCTGTAGTAAGCAAGGTTACTTCACCATTTTCGCCAACAGCACCTAAAACTAAACATTCGGATATAAAATCAGCGATTTGCTTTGGAGGAAAATTTATGACCGCCACAACTTGTTTGCCTATAAGCTGACTTTTAGTGTAACGTTTGGTAATCTGTGCCGAAGATTTTTTAATTCCTATTGTTCCAAAATCAATACTTAACTTATAAGATGGTTTAATTGCTTTGGGAAATTCTTCTACTTCTATGATTGTTCCTACGACTATTCGAACATTTTCAAATTCATGCCATGTTAGGATATTATTTTGTTTTTGATTTAGATTTTCCATAAAATAAGCTATAAATTAATGTAAAGATAACTTATTTTATCTTATCAAGTAGATAGTCTAAGCCATTTGTTTTAATTATAAATGTAGTACTCAAGATTTGCCCTAATCGGTCTTGCTTAAACCCTTGTATGGATAACCATTCAAGATAGTACACGGGTAGATTTTTGATAATCGTTCCTTTATATTTGCCGAAAGGCATTCGCATCGTCACAATGTCAAGTAAAATCGTTTTATCCGGCTGGCTGCTTACAGATTCCATATCTTCGCGAATTAAAGACTTACTTCTAATTCTTCAACGACTTCTGTTTCCTCAACGGCGATCTTATCTAATTCTACTTTAAGATTATCTATAATAAATACCTGTCTTTCCGGCGTGTTTTTACCCATGTAGTAACCGAGTAAGTCTTCAATTTTGGTTTTTTCACCCATGATAACCGGTTCGAGATGGATATCTTCACCGATAAATCCTTCAAATTCATTAGGTGAAATCTCACCTAATCCTTTAAATCTGGTGATTTCCGGTTTGCCTTTAAGCTTTTTGATTGCTTCTTGTTTTTCTTGTTCAGAATAACAGTAAAATGTCTTTTGTTTATCCCGAACTCTAAAAAGTGGAGTTTCAAAGATATATAAGTGACCTTGCTTGACCAAATCCGGGAAAAACTGCAAAAAGAAAGTCAGCAAAAGCAATCGGATGTGCATTCCGTCCACATCGGCATCAGTGGCGATAACAACGCGATTGTATCTTAAATTTTCTATACCATCTTCGATATCAAGTGCGTGCTGTAACAAATTGAGTTCCTCATTCTGGTACACTACCTTTTTAGTCATACCGTAACAATTGAGGGGTTTACCTCTCAAAGAAAAAACCGCTTGTGTCTTTACATCTCGTGCTTTAGTGATCGATCCACTTGCAGAATCACCCTCTGTAATAAAAAGTGTCGAACTAAGCTTAAGCTCATCATCTGTCTTCTTGCCATCTGTTAAATGTACACGACAGTCCCTTAATTTCTTATTATGGATATTTGCTTTTTTAGCGCGCTGATTCGCTATTTTTTTTATATCGGCAATTTCCTTTCTCTCTCGTTCGGATTGTTGGATTTTGCGAAGAATGATATCAGCTATTTCTTTGTTTTTATGTAGGAAATTGTCAAAATTGGTTTTTAAAAAATCTAAAACAAATGAGCGAATGGTCACACCTTCAGGTGTCATATTGAGGGAGCCTAATTTAGTTTTGGTCTGAGATTCAAAGACGGGCTCCTCGACTTTTAAGCTGATAGCACCTACAATAGATGTCTGGATATCACGGGTGTCAAAGTCTTTTTTATAAAAATCTCTCAATGTTTTAACGATTGCCTCTCTATAAGCTGCGAGATGTGTACCACCTTGGGTTGTATTTTGACCATTTACAAATGAATAATACTCTTCCCCATATTGTGTACCATGTGAAAGTGCTATCTCGATATCATCCCCTTTAAGATGGATGATGGGATATAAGAGATTTTCAACATCTGTTTTTCTTTCTAATAAATCCTTAAGGCCATTTTTTGAGACAAATGTCTTACCATTATAATTAAGTTTGAGGCCTGCATTTAGGTATGCATAATTCCACAATTGATTTTCGACATATTCATTTCGATACTTAAAATGTTTAAAAACTTTATCGTCGGCAATAAACTCAATTTTAGTACCGTTTACTTCATTTGTTTTACAGATTTCATAATCTTTGATGATATTTCCTTCTTTAAATTCTGCTACCTTGCACTCACCATCTCTATAGGATTCAACCCTAAAATAGGTAGATAGTGCATTTACTGCTTTAGTACCTACGCCATTAAGTCCCACGGACTTCTTAAAAGCGCGAGAGTCGTATTTCCCACCTGTATTGATTTTCGATACACAATCGATTACTTTACCCAATGGAATACCTCTCCCATAATCACGGATGGTTACTTTTCCCTGATCTATAAATAGGTCAATATTTTTACCATGTCCCATTACATATTCATCGATAGAGTTGTCAACGACCTCTTTTAAAAGTACATAGATACCATCATCTTGTGAGGAGCCATCACCCAATTTGCCGATATACATCCCCGGTCTTAGCCGGATATGTTCGTTCCAATCGAGACTTTTAATATTATCTTCGTTGTATATAACGGTTTTTTGATCGAACATGAAATGAAAGTTTAAACCGCAAATATAAGCATTTTTTTTGATGTGTTATTTTTTAAAATAAGAATGGTATTTTTACATTGATTAAATATTTTGCTATATTTGTGTGAAAAATAACATACTATGAAACTGTTATTTTCATTTATAGTAACATTAAGCATATTTACTTCTTATGCAGAGCGTCCTTTTATAATTACCATAAATACGATCAAACCCGGCTTTTCCTCAAACACCGAGATTATTATTCCAACGCGCGCAAAATACAACTACAATTACAGTGTTGATTGGGATAATGATGGCATACCGGACGAAACAGGCCTTAATGATGTCGTTAAGCACGATTTTGGCAAACCGGGCATTTATACTATTCAGATATTTGGAGTATTTCCTACTATTTATTTCAATAATTTTGGTGATTGTAAAAAATTGGTTTCCATTGATCAATGGGGTGATATACAATGGTTGGACTTTAACGGCGCTTTTGCGGGAACTGAAAATTTGATAATCCATGCAAAGGATAAACCAAACCTGTCTAAAGTCTCTGATATGTCCAGGATGTTTTATAATGCCAGAGGGTTTAATAGTTATATTGGCGACTGGGATGTGTCTAACGTTACAGACATGACAGCTTTGTTTTTAGAAGCAATTTCATTTAATCAAGATATCGGAGATTGGGATGTGTCTAACGTTAAAAGCATGAAAAATATGTTTAAAAAAACCAACGTTTTTAATCGGGATATCAGCAGGTGGAATACTTCCAATTTAACGGATATGAGCGGAATGTTTAATACTGCACTTGCTTTTAACCAAGATATTAGCAATTGGGATGTTTCTAATGTAGAAAATATGCAATCTACATTTTCTCTAGCAGTAAGGTTTAATCAAAATATTGGTAAATGGAATACATCCAAATGTAAAAATATGGCAGATATGTTTAATGGCATTCATTTCAATCAAGATATCGGAGATTGGGATGTGTCTAATGTAGAAAATTTTTCTACTATGTTTTTTAAAGCTGCTTCTTTTAATCAGGATATAAGTAGGTGGAATACCTCTAAAGCAACTAATATGTTAGGTATGTTTGGTTATGCTTCTGCTTTCAATCAGGATATAGGTAATTGGGATGTTTCTAATGTTAGGTTTTTTAGTTCCATGTTCCAATATGCCACTACTTTTAATCAGGACATTGGCAACTGGAACACTTCCAAAGCTGAAAATATGGCATTTATGTTTAATGGTGCTTTGGTATTTAATCAGAATATAGGTAATTGGAAATTTTCACGAGTTAGCAACATGAGCTATATGTTTAAAAACGCAAAATCCTTTAATCAGGATATTGGCAATTGGAATGTTCTATCTGTTACTTATATGCAAAGCATGTTTGACAATTGTATTCTTTTCAATCAGGATATAGGTAATTGGGATGTGTCCAGAGTGCGAAATATGAAGTCAATGTTTAGAAGTACTTTCTCTTTTAATCAGGATTTAAGCAAGTGGAATGTTAAATGGGCGACAAATATGGATAGTATGTTTGCTCTTAACCCATTATTTAATCAAGATATAAGTAACTGGAATGTGTCTAACGTTATCAGTATGAACGCTATGTTTTACGACGCTGCTTCTTTTAATCAAGATTTAAGCAAGTGGAATTTGAATAGTCTTAACTATGCTCAATTTATGTTTAATGCAGAAACAGATGAAGGTATGCTTTGCACAAAATTTGGAAAGACTTTAAAAGGTTGGAGTGAAAACCCTAATACTCCTAAAAACATTAAATTAGGTGTGGGTAATAGACGTTATCCACCCGAAACAGTTGAAGTGATTTCTAGGATGGTAAGTGATTTAGGATGGTCTTTCATCGGATTGAGTGGCATTTGCGACCCGGTTGCCGTGGAAGATGTTCCTATTACAGTTCGTTTGAAGGTTTTCCCTAATCCTTCTTCCGGATACATCACTGTCGAAAATGATCATGATGGCATCTTCAACATATTTAACATTCAAGGACAAATCATTCATACAGGTAGATTTACTACACCTCATACGAATATTGATTTAACATTTTTACCTTCTGGGTTATATTTACTTCAATCAGATAACGGTACCGTTTCTAAAATCATTATCGAGTAAATGGTATTACCAATTATATCCCTTCGAATTTTGATCATTTACATTGCACTTTTTTTATTCTGCATATTTACAACTTTACATTTTTAATATTTATTACTTTTACAGCTCATTTTGAATACATCCTTTATGCGGCTACGCTGGCTATCCGTCATTATTTTAATCACTTCTTTGACACCGCTAAAAGCGCAAGATCAACAGGTATCTGCAATTTTAGATACGTTAAAACATAGTCTTACGGTAGAGACAGATATTAATATCGAATCAACTGAGATTGGTGATGCTGATACATTGTGGTTTTATTTTCCGATGTACACCTTTGCGGAAAGCAACAATACCTTAAATGACTACTTACTCAAAATGGGTCACACCGATTTTTATTTTAGACATAAATCTCAATATGTATACGTTCAAAATTTGAAAGTATCTTTAGACGGTAAAATTGTTTTACCTTTTAAAAAATTGGGAACAAACGCTTTGATCGGAATAACCGCTGATGCAAAATCGGTACATTTTTCCTATACTATCCAATTGCCAGAATGGTATTTTGGTCCATCTTTTCAGGACAATATCTATCTTTTACTGGATTTTTATCCAGTATTAATAACAAAAGATATAAATATAAAAGACCTGCTAAATCAACAAGCTATTCCAAAATCTACAATTAGTATGGATTTACATCTATCCGATGCTTATATAGCCTTATCAAATGGTCGTTTTATTAATTCAAAAGACAAAAAAACAATAAAAATTGAAGGAAACCACGATCTGATTGTGATAATAGGACAAAAGCCGTTGAATTTTTTGAATGATACTATAAATGTAAATGGTCAGGATACCCATCTTTATATTGATTTTGAATTGGTGAAAAGCACCAATTTTAAAAATACATTTGACAAAGTTTTTCAGCAATTAACACGTGATTTAGGAAGTTATCCTTATCCTTCATTAATTCTGAAAACGACCAAAAGCAAATATTATTCAGCATATAGAAAAGGCATTATAATCGCACCCTATCCTACGAAATCTGAAAACATTGAAGCTTGGTTGACAAAACATTTAACTGAATTATGGCTATATGGTAAATGCACATTAGAAAATAAAAATGATGAATGGTTAAGGACTGGTATCTGCAATTTCTTACAATCCAAAAGTGATCGAGTCGTATCTTCTGATGACCTTAGACAATTCATTAATTATAAGCTCCAGGGATTACTTCCAGCCTTTAACGATGATGACAACCAACTTAGCAAAGAACAAATACATCTCAAATACAATGTAATTTCAACGCTTTTAATACAAAAACTCGCTCATATATCCGACAAAAATGCACTTTTGAATGTACTTCATTCATGGGAAAAACAATCAAAACCTTTGTCATATGTCAATCTGATTGCTGCCTTGGAAAAGGAAACAGGTAAAACGATACGTGAAAATATGGACCGTTTTTTTAATCATCCTGAGCAACTGGAATACGAAAGAAATTTGCAAAATAATGATAAAGTACATTGTCCACTATTTAGCTGGTTACTTAAAGAGGATTATGTCACTTGCAATCCTATAAAATGGGCGATTTATCCCGCATACAACGATAATGACGGGTGGATGACTGGCCTTACATTTTCCAATGCACATCCATACCAATTCAAAAAATTTATCTGGTCCTTTAGCCCGATGTATTCCTTCAAACAGAGTAAATTACTAGGTCAAGTTTGGGCGCAATACGACTTACGATTGGAATCAAAAAAATTGGAAAAGATTCGTTTCCATCTTGGGTTAAAATCCTTTGACCATAATTACAATAGAAATCTTGAATACACATTGCAATTTGTTAAAGTGTCCCCTTCTGTCCAATTGTTTTTTAATCATACTCAGCTATCTAAATTACAATCATCCATTGCGTTTAGGTGGATTAAAATTACGGAACAACAACCCATTTTTAATCAAAGTCAATTCAACAATTTGGAATGGAATGATTCCAATATTTTTCAGCTTGATTATAATTGGTCTAGAGACAAGCTGGTTTCAAATACAGCTATTTCAATAGTAACTGAATTTCAACAGTACAATAAGAATGACCAATATATAAAACTTATAGGCATAGGAAAACATCAGTGGATGTATAAGTCAAACAAAAATATTGGGTTTAGATTTTTTGCAGGAGGATTTATTTTAAATTCTCAAAGGCATGTCAATAGTTTCCAAAATCAATTGACAAAAGGTAGCCTAGCGTTGATCCAACATGGATTTAACGATTATACCTTTGACGAATATTTCCTAGCACGTGAGACCCAATATGGTTTTCAGGACAGACAGGTTAGCATATCGCAAGGTGGTGGGTTTAAAACTCCTGTAGGATCTGCTCATCAAATAGGCATGTCAAACAATTTTGCAGCTTCGATCAATTTATTTGTCGATGTACCATTTAAAACTTCATGGTTTCCACTTCAAGCATATTTTGACGTAGGTATTTACAATAGATATTTTAATCAGAAGTCATCCAATTATACCATGTACAATGGAGGACTTTCGCTTAATTATAATGATGTTTTAGCTATTTATGTTCCGTTCATTTTTTCAGAGGAATTGGGAAGTATTTACAAGGAAGTTCATAAAGATTTTTTTTCGAGAATCAGTTTTAGCATAAATTTAAATCAATTTTATTTTTGGCAAAATAAGCCATTAAAAAAACATATCAAAATATGAAATTAGGAGTTATTGGATCAGGAGCAATGGGTTCGGGTATAGGGCAGGTAGCTGCGATGGCAGGCTGGGAGGTGTATTTGTATGACAGCAATCCTGAGGCTGGAGCTAAAGCGCTTAAAGGTATATCAGAAAGTATAAACAAACTTATTTCTAAACAAAAACTAACATCTGAAGCTGGAGTTGCCATTTTCGGTAGAATGTATGCGTGCGAAAAAATGGAAACACTCGCTGATGTGGACATGGTTATCGAAGCGATTATTGAAAATCTGGAAGTAAAAAAATCTGTTTTTCAAGCTATCGAAAAAATCGTATCCGATAAATGTATTATCGCAACCAACACCTCATCTTTGTCCGTTACGGCATTGGCGGCAGCATTAGAAAAACCAGAACGCTTCATTGGCATTCACTTTTTTAATCCACCAGTACTGATGAAATTAGTGGAAGTTATTCCGGCAATTCAGACACAAAATGAATTAACTATTCAAGTACAAAAAATTATTGAATCCTGGAACAAAGTCGCATTGATTGCCAAAGATACACCCGGTTTTATTGTCAATAAAGTAGCGCGACCTTTTTACAGTGAAGCCCTCAGAATTTATGAAGAAGGACTAGCTTCTATACAGGAGATTGACCACATTATGACTTCTTTCGGTTTCAAAATGGGCCCTTTTGCCTTAATGGATTTTATTGGCCATGATGTTAATTATTTTGTTACAGAGTCTGTTTGGAAAGCATTTTATTTTGACACGAGATATAGACCTTCATTGACTCAGCTAAAATTAGTAGAAGCGGGATATTATGGTAAAAAAAGTAGTCGTGGTTTTTACGATTATAGTAAGCAAATCGAAACTTTGCATCATATCGATAGCAATAAAAGCCATCAGATATTCATGCGCATTATTTCAATGTTAATTAATGAAGCTGCCGACACTGTCTACCAAAATATTTGTACAAAAGAAGCTGTTGAATGGGCCGTTAAATTAGGTGTTAATTATCCGAAAGGTTTACTTGAATGGGGAAGTGAAATCGGTTACCAAAAAATAGTAGCTCAATTAGATGGATTGCAACAAAATTATCATGAAGAAAGATATCGAGTAAGTCCTTATCTTAGAAATTTAGCAAAAAATTAAAACTCTGTTTGAAGTAAAACTTAATAATTTTGTGTTATATTATTAAACAATAATACAAAACGAGTTATATGAAAGCAGCAAAACTTATATTAGGCTTAACGATATTGGGTATTGGAATCTTTTTAGGTGTAAAATTTAAAGACGCTCGATTTTTTTATTCGGATGATGATAAGGATTCAATTACCAATATTTCGAATTTAAATAAAACAAACGACCATTATAGTCATTTACGTAAAGTTGATTCTATTATTTATCTGACAAATAGTGAGGCTGCAACAATTGAATTATTTGAAAAATCAGCTCCTTCTGTGTGTTATATTACAACACTTAATAGACAACGCGATTACTGGTCGAGAAATATTACAGAAATTCCTTCTGGTACCGGTTCGGGATTTGTTTGGGATAAGGACGGACATGTTATTACAAATTTTCACGTATTACAAGGAGGTGATAATTTTAAAGTAACCTTATCCGACCAAACAACCTGGAACGCTACCATTGTTGGTGTCGAACCCAATAAAGATCTTGCAGTACTCAAGATAAATGCAGAAAAAGACCAGCTTCATCCGATTCCGCTGGGCAGATCTTCGGTGCTTAAAGTGGGTCAATCCGTATATGCTATCGGAAACCCCTTTGGGCTGGACCAATCATTATCCACAGGTGTGATCAGTGCTTTGGGACGTGAGATTACCTCTGTGGGTGGAAGACCCATTCGTGACGTTATCCAAACAGATGCTGCGATTAACCCCGGCAATTCTGGTGGACCTTTACTTGATAGTTATGGACGTTTAATCGGGGTCAACACAATGATTTACAGTACTTCAGGCGCATCAGCTGGTATAGGTTTTTCTATTCCGGTGGATGAAGTCAATTGGGTTGTATCCGATTTGATTAAATATGGAAAAGTTAAAAGAGCCGTTTTAGGCGTTACTTTATTACCTGCTCAATATGCCAAAAGCTGGAAAATCACAGGTGCCATGATCGTTAGTATAGCCGAAAATAGCGGTGCTGCTAAAGCTGGACTTAAAGCCCTTCAACAAACACGTGATGGTGAAATCATTTATGGTGACATCATTACTGGTGTTAACGACAAACCTATAAAAGATTTTGATGATTTATATCTCGCATTAGAAAAATTTTCGGCTGGTGACATTGTCAAAGTAGATTATACACGTAATGGGGAAAAAAGAACTGCCAATATAGAATTGAGCGATTTGTAAGTGTAAAATGTTTTCACTTTTGCCATATTCAATCATGTTCGTTATTCCGTCCATATCATTATTTGTTCATTTAAAGTTCAATAAAAAAATCGAGACTGCGTGTTGGTTTATTAAGGATTAATTGCATTGATCACAATCACAATGTCATTACCTGAGCAAGCATCAAAATATCGAAAAATGTGGTATTTGATATATATGCCGATACAAGTTTTTTATAAATTGTTCTTTATTTTTACTAATTTTGCCGCGACGAATCAATTATTAAAATAAACAGACAGAAGATATGATATTTGAACTTACCGAAGAGCAAATTGCAGTACAACAAACTGCTAGAGATTTTACGCAGCAAGAACTATTACCAGGTGTCATCGAAAGGGACCGAAATATGATTCATCCGACTGAACAAGTTAAAAAAATGGGTGAAATGGGTTTTCTTGGAATGATGGTTTCACCTGAATATAACGGTGGTGGTATGGATTCACTTTCCTATGTACTTGCAATGGAAGAAATCAGTAAGGTAGACAGCTCTTGTTCTGTTATCATGTCTGTTAATAACTCTTTAGTTTGTTGGGGTTTGGAAACCTTTGGTACCGAAGAACAGAAACGTAAATACCTGACTAGATTAGCTGCAGGAGAAATTATCGGTTCTTTTTGCTTATCAGAACCTGAGGCAGGAAGTGATGCTACAAGCCAGCGTACTACAGCAATTGAAAAAGGTGATCACTATGTACTCAATGGTACTAAAAACTGGATAACAAACGGTGGTAAATCAGCGATTCATTTAGTTATAGCGCAAACGTATCCTGAAAAAGGACACCATGGTATCAATGCTTTTATCGTAGAAACAGGATGGGATGGTGTTGTTATTGGTGCTAAAGAGGATAAATTGGGTATTCGTGCTTCTGATACGCATACGATAATGTATAATGATGTTATCGTACCAAAAGAAAATCGAATTGGTGAAGATGGCTTCGGATTTAAATTTGCTATGAAGGTTTTATCAGGTGGACGTATCGGTATCGCTGCACAGGCTTTAGGTATTGCTGCAGGTGCTTACGAATTAGCTGTTAAGTACGCTAAAGAAAGAGAGGCTTTCGGCAAACCGATAAGCCAACATCAGGCTATTGCTTTTAAACTTGCTGATATGGCAACAGAAATTGAAGCAGCAAGACTATTGGTTTATCGCGCAGCATGGATGAAAGATCAGGGTATGGACTATACATCGGCTGCTGCTATGGCAAAATTGTACGCTTCAGAAGTAGCGATGCGTCAAACAGTAGAAGCGGTTCAAATCCACGGCGGTTATGGGTATGTAAAAGAATATCACGTAGAACGATTACTTAGAGATGCTAAAATAACACAGATATACGAGGGAACTTCCGAAATGCAACGCATCGTTATTAGTAGAAATATACTTAAAGGTCAATTATACGAACCACTTTGGAAAACAGACAACGCGTAAAAGCAAAAACCATTGAAACGTTTGGAAGGTCTTGGAATATCGGAACTTATTTTGGTATTCCTGTAAAAATACATTGGAGTTTTGGGTTGCTGATACTCTTTTTATTGTATAATGTCCTGTCTGCAGATTTAAAATTTTGGGAAGGTGTTGCTTATACTTCGCTCATGTTGTCTGTATTTGCTTGTGTGGTTTTACACGAATACGGACATGCATTGACTGCTAAAAAATTTGGCGTCGAAACAGTTGATATCATTGTATCCCCTATAGGTGGCGTTGCTCGAATGAAGTATATTCCGGACAAGCCCATGCAGGAATTTTTTATCACGCTAAATGGGCCATTGGTCAATCTTTTTTTAGGTTTGCTTCTTGCACTCACCATGTATCTAATTACCGGCAAGTTTTCTTTAAATTTGAACACTTACGATCTTGAAGATCCGTTTGAATTTATCAGACTGCTTTCCCTAATAAACTTTACTTTATTCTTTTTTAATCTTATTCCTGCTTTTCCTATGGATGGCGGAAGGATATTAAGGTCTTTACTTTCTATAAAATTGGGTAAAGTCAGGGCAACTAAGATCGCTTCTTTAGTAGGTCGTATTTTTGCTATTGGTTTTGTTGTTTTTGGGATTTTTGACCAACAACTTATTCTCTCGATGATCGGACTTTTTATTTTTATGATGGCTGGGCAGGAATACTCTCAGACTAAATTACAATCCATCATTGAAGGCGTTACCGTAAAGGACCTCATGCGGACATCATTTACAAAAATACACTTGGGCGATACATATGCTAAGGTCGTCGAACAATATAAATTAGGTAAAGAACACAATTTTTTAGTTTTTGACTCGATGGGCAACCTTTCAGGAAATGTTCCGGAAATGTTTATCAACGATGTTATTACATCCAACAATCTCGATAAAAGAGTCAATGAATTTATGTCAGAAAAAAAAATGTTGATTTCACCCAATACCACACTTCAAAATGCTATCCGTTTTATGCGCGATAACGGATTAGCTATACTCGGAGTTGAACAAGATAATTATTTAATTGGAATCATAGACCGAAACGACATTGAAACTTATATAAGAACGCACATTGACTGATTTAAAATCTGAATGTTTACTGATACATATCCAACAAACTATCAGGTGTATTTACGTTATATAAAAAGGAACAGTCATTACATGGAATGGCATTTACCGATATCGAATTTAAAAACTTTTGGAAAGATCGACCACCTTTATTAAAATAAACCGCGAGTTCTTTAAGTTTTGTTGGCTCCCAAATTGACAACATCGGTTCATAAAATCTTGAATTGGCATTAAAATACATGGTACAACCACATGCAATATCATGGTTATGGATGAGGGATTGAATATGTTCATGCTGAACCTTAAGCATATCAACTCCCAACATGATGTACGTAGCAGGCTGCAAATTGAAAGCCGTCAAAAGACCTCCTAAAGGTCCTTGTTCCTCATAAGTATCTACAATCACAGGATATTCAAAAGGATGCTGGATTACTTGATTTTTATTAACAGAAACAATGACTTCTGTACAAAACGGCCTTAATTTTTCATAAATTGTCTGATAAAAATATCTGCCTTGAAGGGTTAGAAACGCTTTATCAGTACCCATTCTTGTACTTTTTCCACCGGCTAAAACGATTCCTTTTAATGTGTTCATACAATTCTATCAGGCCTTGAATATATATTAAACCCTGTCTTTTTCAAGAAGCCTACTAATGTAATCTGATTACTTGTAGCGAGTGAAACTGCCAAAGATGATGGTGCACCTATTGCAGCTACCACTTGTATCCCGGCCATAGATGCTTTCTGTATAAGTTCAAAACTTGCCCTTCCGCTCAAAAGTAAAATATAATTATCCAAAGGTAAAAGCTCTTTTTTAACAGCGTATCCGATCATTTTGTCCAATGCATTATGCCGTCCTACATCTTCGCGATGTAGGATGTAGTCCCCTTTAGGATTAAACAATGCACAGGCATGTAAACCACCGGTTCTGTCAAAGGTTTCTTGTACAGCTCTGAGTTTTTCTGGTAAGGTAAGTAAGGTGTCTTTTTGTACTAAAAAACAATTTTTAAAATCTAAATACTGAGAAACAGCTGCAATCTGGTCTATCGATGATTTACCACAGACACCACAACTTGAAGTAGAATAAAAATTGCGCTCAACTTTAGCTACTGATAATTCAGGTTTAGTAGTGTTGACCTCGACGGTATTTAAATCAGTAGAAGTAACTTGAGTAATATCCGATATCGACTGAATCAAACCTTCCGTAAATAAAAAGCCCAATGTAAGTTCATCGTCTTCTCCAGGTGTACGCATTGTTATAGTACTCGGTTTCCCATTCAGATTGATCTGCAAAGGTTCTTCAACAGCTACGAATTCTTCTACATCAGTAGTCTGACTGTCTCTGTATCGAATGATATTTATATGATGAATAGACATTTTGATTCATTTGTGTAATTATGGAAAAATTTATTTGGATGCCTCAGGATTCGGGTATAAGTCGGATTCATCTTCATTTCTATTACTACAATTTAAACATTGAAAATCTTTTTCCACTAATATATACAATCCATTGGCATCTTGACTGTCAAAACCTACTCGACTGTCTGTTTCCCAACCTTCTAATAAATATGCTGGGATATATACAGTGATGGTATTTTCAATATAGCGGGCATACATTTCTGACGAGGTTGTGCTAAGTACCTGATATGAAAATGAAGTGTCAAAAATTAAGCATTGGTCATGCACTTTACCTTCTTTTACTAATTTTGATACCTCACTTTTTGACAATCGTAACCTGATACGATCACCTTTTATTCTGATTTTCATGATGTGCTATTTTATGCAAATATAAAACCTATTGCATTATCTTTCATCATTTATTGTCAAAATGTATGTTTAATACATGTGATCTGAATCACACAAATACTAAAAAGTTGCTCGTTTTTAATTTGGATTTTCCATTGCGTTATAAATTAGTTCAAATTCAATATCTTATCATAATATGACATCTATTTTTATAATTTACATCTAAATGAAATAAACTTAGTACTTTTGCAGCCTTAAAACCAACCTAATTAACTAATGAAAAGCAGGTGTCTTGTCAAATATTGCATTGTTCTTCTATGTTTTATTATGGGTTATTGCTCTGAATTATTAGCTAATTCGAATTTTGCCATAACAAAAAATAATATTTATTATGGTATCGAGCCACTTTATGATGTAAAATATTACCGACTTGCCATTGAGGCTAATCCAGAAGTACTTTATATAAAAGGTAGTGTAACGACTTATTTTACTGCAGAACAATCCAATTTTAACTATATACGTTTTAACCTACGAAGTAATTTGACAATTGATTCGATCGTTTACCACAATAGCAAAATATCAGACTTCAGTTTTTTGGATAATATCACGCTAAATATTCCTTTACCGGTAACGATACCAATTCATCAATTGGATTCTATAAAGATTTTTTATCAAGGTACTCCTATACAGGATGGTTACGGTACTTTTTCCACCGGGGTGACTGGATGTTCTGATACAAATAATCGTGTACTTTGGACGTTATCCGAACCATTAGGTTCAAAAAATTGGTGGCCATGTAAAGAATCACTTTATGATAAAGCCGATTCGATTGAAATAAAGGTCACTTGTCCAGTACCATACAGAGTAGGAGCAAATGGAATACTAACAGATTCTACAACCATAAATAGTAAAACAACCTATACTTGGAAGCACCGTTATCCAATACCACCGTATTTAGTCGCATTTGCAATTGCTGATTATACAAGTTATATTGATAAAGTTCCGGTATCACCCGGTGACACCATTCAAATCCTCAACTATGTGTATCCATGTAATACAACAGCCAAAAGTCAAACTCCACACCTGATTCCTATATTCCAGTATTTTATAAATACTTTTGGTGAATATCCCTATAAAAACGAAAAATACGGGCACGCTCAATGTGGTTTTAGTGGTGGGATGGAACACAGCACCATGAGTTTTATGGGAGGTTTTGGAAAATCGCTCATGGCGCACGAACTAGGTCATCAGTGGTTTGGCAATAAAATTACTTGTGGTTCATGGCATGAAATCTGGCTTAATGAAGGTTTTGCCGGGTATATGGAAGGGCTTATTTGTGAACATGGACTAGGAGATCAAACGTGGTTAAACTGGAAAATAGGCAGGATTAATAATGTTACCAGCAATAACTTTGGCTCAACTTATGTCTATGACACTACTACAGTTTCTAACATATTTAACAGTAGGCTCGTCTATAATAAAGGCGCACTAATCTTGCATATGCTTAGATGGCAACTCGGCGATGATATGTTTTTTCAATCCCTCAATAACTACCTGAATCATCCTCAGCTTGCCTACAATTATGCTACAACGAATGATTTTATTCAAGTCATTCTATCAACAACTGGAAAGGATATGACTCCATTTTTCAATGATTGGTATTATGGTGAAGGTTGGCCCAATTACAATGTAACATGGTCAAAAGATCCCAATTGCAATAAAGTTTATGTTACTATCAATCAAAGTCATTCTGCCGGTCAAGGTACTTTTTTTGAAATGCCGATACCAATAGCTTTTAGTGATGGTATACATACAGATACTGTCGTTTTCAACCAAAGCGATCCAAGCAAGCTTAATTTTGTTCATGAACTTGATTTTAACCCGACATCCGCAGTTTTTGATCCCGAAAAATGGCTTTGTGCAAAATCGACAATTACAAATGTACCTTTCGATAACCGACCACGAATAATCATCTGGAATGGTTCTGTAAGTGATGATTGGCATCATGCCGAAAACTGGGATTGTGGTGTTCCTACAATCATTGATGAAGTCCTGATTCCCGAGGGAAAACCTCAATGCAAAGTAAAAAACAATATGATTGCTCATTGCAAATCCATTCATATAGAACAAAATGCAGAATTAACATTAGAGGGCAATGCTATTCTAAATATTGTTAACTAACAGACATTATATATAAACATAATTAAAATATGTATCCACAAGGTCATTTGGAAGATGCAACGCTTTAAAAAAATTTCCACAATGTATCTATGGTGTAGTTTCAGATGAATTAAACCAGGAATTTTGTAAAGCTTCAAAAATTATTTTCATCTGTTCTGAAGTAGTTTTTGAATAATTTTAATGCTCTGTAGACAAGGTGTCTCCCTACTTCAGAAATGTATTTAATTTATATTGTAAATAAATAGTTTTTGTATCCCGATTACACGTTTTTAAGCATTTTAATCCTTAATATAGTAAGAGACAAAATCAGATGTATAAAGCATAAAAATAACGCATATCACGCAAAATTTATATCAAACCTCAACATTTTTTGTTATCAGCAAATTTAAAACCTAAATACAAAAAAAGGACGTTGGGTCTAAATTAATGTAAAATGTAACGCTTAATCCAAAGCGAAACAGAAAGACAAACATTTTTTCCTTATTTTTGCGGCAAATTTAATAAATCACATGATAGATAAGCTAGAAGCTATTGAAGACAGATACCATTATTTAGAAGAAAAATTGTCCGATCCAGAAGTTTTGGCTGACATGAAACTCTTTGCTAAAACCAACAAAGAATATAAAGATCTTACAGAAATAGTTGAAGCGTTCAGGCAATATAAAATGATATCTGCTAATTTAAAGAATGCTAAAGAAATGCTTAAAGATGCCGATCCAGAAATGAAGGAAATGGCCGGAATTGAGATTGACGAACTCACTCCACAATTAGATGCTTTAAAGGAAAAGATTGATGAATTACTCATACCCAAAGATCCGGAAGACAGTAAAGACGTTATCCTAGAAATTCGTTCGGGAACAGGTGGGGACGAAGCGAGTATTTTTGCTGGTGATTTATTTAGAATGTACACAAAATACTTCGAAACACAAGGTTGGAAAGTAGAAATATTGGATGAGAATCCAGGAACAGTCGGTGGATATAATAAAGTCGTCATGGAAGTCTATGGCGAGGACGTCTATGGAAAGCTTAAATTTGAATCAGGTGCACACCGTGTCCAACGCGTTCCAAAAACCGAATCTCAAGGTCGTGTACACACCTCTGCTGCTACAGTTGTTGTCATGCCTAAGTTTGAAGAAGAAGAAATTGACATAAGAAAAGATGATTTAAAGACAGATACTTTCCGTGCTCAAGGTGCCGGTGGTCAGCACGTCAATAAAACTGAATCCGGTGTGCGTTTTACGCACATTCCTACGGGTATTGTTGCTGAAAGTACTGATTCCCGTTCGCAGCACAAAAACCGCGAGATTGCGCTACAACGACTCTACGTTAAAATCAAGGATGCGGCTCGTGAAAAATCATATCAAGAACAAAAAAGCCAACGTAAATCTCTAGTTGGTACGGGAGACAGATCCGACAAAATCAGAACTTACAACTATCCACAAAACAGGGTTACAGACCATCGTATCAACCTAACGTTGTATAACTTAGATGTAATAATGGAAGGAGTGCTAGACGAAATTTTTCTTTCACTTCAACGAGTAGAAAATGCTGAAAAAATGAAAGGCGAGGCTGTATAGTCCCCATGAATTTTAATAACATAACGATTGCTTTGCTATTTTTTATTGTGTTGCCAACAGTATCCTGACTTGTTGTCGGTATATCTTTGACATCTTTTTCCACTACCTGTGGTACCTTTGCATTGAAGCATATTGGAAGCTTTTAAACATTTTTCGGCGGGACCTTCCATTTGAATTTTATAAATGTGACCAGCTTGTGAAACTGCCGTAAAATTTCCATCTATTGGAATATCAACAGGTTTGATCACTGAAGCGTCATAATGACCATCCGGAAAGCTAATATCGATCAATTGGTTGTTTTTTACTTCTACTATAATAGTAAAAGTACCATTCTTTTTGCTGTCTGCTTTTTGGTATGTTACTTTAGCACAATAATTACCATCCTTAGGCTTTCGCTTACAGCCAGTCAGGCTCAATGACCCAAGGTATGAAAACCCTAATAATAATAAAATTAGAAAACGATATGTAAAAAACCGCTTCATGATTAATTTTATCTAAATTATAAAATAATTAAATACAAAAAGTACTTTCACCCTTTTTATTTAAGCATCTCAAGTACTTGATGTACTACATTTTCCGCTGTAAAGCCAAATTTTTCATCCAAAACCGGGTAAGGTGCAGAAAACCCAAAATGATTTAATCCGAATACCTTTCCTTTATTCCCTGTCAATCCTTCCAAAGTCACTGACAAACCAGCTGTAATACCAAAAATCTTTGCATCTTGTGGTAGAATAGCATTTTGCACTGCTTCAGACTGTGCTCTGAAGATTCCTTCAGAAGGAGCAGAAACTACACTGGTTTTAATTTGATGTTGTTGATATAAAGTATCCGCAGCGTCAATCAAAATTGAAACTTCAGAACCATTGGCAACAAGCGTAATATCCGGATAATCACCTGTTTGTTTTACAATATATGCACCTTGACTGACTAATTTGCAATCCTCATACCGACTGGTTCCTAAAGCAGGAATATCTTTAATATTCTGACGGGACAAGATAAGTCCACCTGGACGATCTTTGGTATTAAGTAATAATTCCCAGGCATGTACCGTTTCTGCACTATCAGCTGGGCGCAATGCTACAAATGAAGGTTTGCCAGAATGATTATGCAATTTTTCCAATAATCTAAGTTGAGCTTCCTGCTCTACCGGTTGATGTGTCGGCCCATCTTCTCCTACGCGGAAAGCGTCATGTGTCCATACAAATTTTACAGGTTGTTCCATCAATGCAGCAACCCGAAGTACCGGTTTCATATAATCTGAAAAGGCAAAAAATGTAGCACATACCGGAATTACACCACCATGTAAGGACATGCCCGTACATAATGCTGCCATCGTTAATTCAGAAACTCCCGCCTGTAAAAAGGCACCTGTAAAATCACCTTTAGCCAATGGCTTGGTTTTCTTTAGGAAACCATCAGTCATATCACTATTAGAAAGGTCCGCAGACGATACAATCATATTGCCAACATTTTCAGCAAGATACCCAAGTACGCGCGAAGATGCATTACGCGTTGCATCATTAGCGGCAAGCTCAATACTTGAAAAATCCAACTTTGGCAATGAACCGGTTAAATATTGATTTAATAAAACAGCCTTTTCAGGATTTGTTTGCTTCCAATTTTCATATGCATCTTTTTTATCCTTAACATAAGCGCGTTTTTTATCTAAAACTTCTGCATAATACGCTTCAACTTCAGGAAATATTACAAAAGGATTATCGGGATTTCCACCGAGATTTAGTATCGTTTTTGAATAGGATGCTTTAGATTTTCCCAATGGTTTTCCATGTGTTTCTACCATGCCCTCGTAAGAAGTTCCATCTTCTTTAACAGCACCCTTACCCATTGTTGTTCGCCCAATTATAAGCGATGGTTTATCTTTTATACTTTGGGCTTCCTGTATGGCATTTCTAATTTCGTTTTCGTCGTTACCATTGATTTCTCTAACGTGCCAATTCCAGCTTTGATACTTTTTAATGGTATCTTCGTCCATCACTTCATCGACTTTTGTGGACAACTGAACATTATTTGCATCATAAAACATAATCAAATTACCCAAACCGAGATGTCCTGCAATACGCCCAACGCCTTGAGAAATTTCTTCCTGAATACCACCATCAGAAATAAAAATGTATGTATAATGTGACATCCACTCACCAAATCTAGTAGTAAGAAACCTTTCCGCTATAGCGGCTCCTGCTCCAAAAGCATGTCCAAGCCCCAGCGGTCCAGAAGTATTTTCTATTCCTCTTTTGTGGTCTACTTCAGGATGTCCCGGAGTTATACTCTTCCATTGTCTGAATTGCTTAACGTCATCTATGCTCATCGCACCGATTAAAACCAACTGCGAATACAACATAGCGGACATATGTCCCGGATCTAGAAAAAAACGATCTCTGAAAGGCCATGTAAAATCATCAGGGTCAAAATTTAAAAATTCAGAATACAAAATCTGGATAAAATCCGCACCACCCATTGCTCCACCAGGATGCCCTGATGCGGCTTTTTCTACCATGGCTGCTGATAAAATTCTGATATTATCTGCTGATTGAAGGGCTATTGACTTATTCACAAAGAAGAAAATTTGAATTTTTGATTAATGCCACAAAAGTAACAATAAAATCAGCATTTTATTGATTTAATGACAATCAAATTATTAAAATTTCAACTCAAATTATCAACTGATATTAGAAATTAGAGTTTGAGTAAAATTTATTTATTATTACCACTCAAAATCCAGACAATTTGAAATAAGTAATCATTAAAACCATAATGGACTGTCATCACCTGCCTCACCGTGATAATTGATTGTAATTTCGGACCCTGCCGATATTAAGTCTATGGCGACAAAATCGATGGTCTTTTGATCAAAGTCTAAAATAAAATCCGCATTTGGGTGAACGGCATGATTATACAAACTTCCAAAACCAAGTGCAATCGCACATGCATCCATTTCCTCGCCCCATAAAAAATAGTAATCGTGCAAACACGTTTTATGGATGATGGGCAATTCTGCTTTAGGTATGACGATAACCGGGCATATTTCTATTAAATCGCCGGCATAAATGTCATTTGAAGTGAAAACCGCCCTTCCTTTGTGATTAACTTCTAAAATATACAAACCCGGAATTTGATGCATACTTATTCAGATTTTGTAAAATAAACACCCGATAAAATTAATAATAAACCTAAAAAGTGGATAATACTTATATGTTCACCATCTACAAAGCCCCACATCAAGGCAAACACCGGCATAAGGTAAGTTACTGTACTGCCAAAAACGGCATTAGTCCTTAAGATCAGTATATAAAATAAAACCGTAGATAGCACGGTACCAAACAGTGCCAATATACTTGCAGCGCCCAATGAAAACCAAGCATCCGGATGCGTAGCTATTGTACCCGTAACATCTGTTGCCAGTAAGAAAATGAGCGCGGGTAAGCCTATCATAAAAAACGACACACTTCCGATAATTATCGGCTTGACATCGTGCATATATGCTTGTACAAGATTAGCACTCAAGCCATAACAAAAAGTAGCTAAAACAATCAATAAGCCATAAACTAAATTACTATTAAAACCATCCGCATCCCCAAAAACAATCAGCAAAGCTGCACCTAAAAAACCGATTAATATCCCAGCGATTTTTGCAGCTTTAAAGTGAAGCCTAAATAAAACAATTCCGATAATTAACGTCCATATAGGAGAAAGACTATTGAGAAGTCCGGCCATGGAACTACTAATTTTCGTTTCAGCAAATGGAAATAAAAAGGCAGGGATACCATTTCCGGCTAGTCCTATTGCCAAAAACTTTTTCCATCTTGACCAGTCTATATATTTGCGATTGAGCCATACAAATGGTAAAAAAGCAACCGCTGAAATAAAAACTCTGAGACCGGCTACCTGAATTGGTTCAAAAGCCACAAGTGCTTTTTTAATTAGGATAAATGAAAAACCCCAAACAATGCTGAGGAACAACATGATGGCCCAGGATGTTGCATCAATTTTTACTTTTGACTCCATTAATTTATGAATGCGGTGCAAAGGTAAAACCTATGATACAATTATCAACAATTATTTTTTTATGCTTTGTTTTGATCTTTTTAAAATTATTTGTTCACAATGTATAAAATATCATAATATATAAGTTGACATATTAACTATTTAATATTACATCTATTTTTAACCTATTATCTACTATTTTATCAATGATTAACACTTTAATCCTGCTTTCATCCCAATTTGCAATATATTCATAATTAATATATTACACGAAATAATATGTGAATAATACCTAATTTTTTTGACGCGTTTATAAGGAAAGGGCAAATATTAAATTGTAATATTGCATTTACATTTAGTACTAAAAACTGATTTTGACCATGAAAATAATCCAAATTTTATTTTTTGTTATCCTTTTTGTTGTTAATTGTATGTCCACTGCTATACCTAATAAAACACTTAAAGCCGATACTAGAATTTTTGTCGCATCTGATATAAGTGGATTTATCTGGTATGATGTTAATATGGATGGTATGAGAGATGATGACGAGTCACCACTACAAAATATACCCGTATTGTTGTACACTTGTAATGGCACTTTTGTTACCTCTGTGTTAAGTCAGACAGATGGAAGTTATTCATTTACGGATATTCCAGATGGGATTTATAAAATTTATGTTTCATTAGCCGGAATAGGAACGACATACAATTATACTTTGTTATCAGATTCTACAGATAACAAGATAAATTATATGGGTTATACCGAATGTTTTTCTACTGATACCAGTAGCTTTGTTTTTGACGGTGGTATAACTGTCTTTCCTTATATAGGTGATAAAGTTTGGGAAGACCTTAATGGAAACGGCATTCAAAATGAAGGTGAACCGGGAATTGCAAATGTTGTTGTTGAACTATATAATGCTTCCGGTCTTATAGAATCTACAACGACCAATAGTTTTGGTAGTTATACATTCCATTCCATCTTTCCAGGCCAATATTATATTAAATTTAAAACTCCCAACGAATATCTACCCACAAAACACTTAGTGGATACTACTAGTAATAGTGCGGTTACTAATGCCAATGGGCCTAAAACAACTGACTATTTCGAAGTAGCACCTCAAATCGACAACTTTAGTTTAGATGGTGGTTTTTATCGTTGCGCAAAGATTTGTGGCCTTATCTATAATGATATCAATTTTAGTGACTCTTTAAATACCAATGAAAATGGCATTAATGGATTAAAAATTAATCTATATCAAATTATCGAATCAGATACAATTCTATATGCTTATACACATACCGACCATAAAATTGGTACTCCGAGCGATGATGGTTATTACGAATTTTGCGTTAAGCCTGGTAATTATTTTGTAGAAATTGAAAAAGAACCATTGCCCAACTACTATCCCGGATTACCATTCCAAACCAATGACCCTTTCACTTATAATCATTTTAAAGATGTAGATGGAAAATTGGTATCAGATACCATAACCTTATTTAGTGCTGATTCATATTGCAATATCAATCAGGGTTATTATTGTTTAAGTAAAGTTCAGTCCATTGTTTGGTTTGACACTAATAATAATGGTATTCGAGAAATGGACGAACCATTACTTGCAGATATTCCTGCACGGTTATATAATAAAAATAACGATATCGTTACTACAGGAGTTAGTGACGAAGATGGTTTAATCGTTTTCAATAAACTACGACATGGCACTTATTATATTGTCTTCGAAATAGATGAAGATCACACATTTACAATACCTAATAATGGAACAGCTGATATTGATTCCAATGTTGACGGCACTTATGGTATTGGATCAACACCTTGGTTTGAAGTATTGGACTGTGAAGTTGTAGTAAATATTGATGCAGGCATCATATTAAAACCGCTACCAGTAAAGTGGGTGGCCGTATATGCAGAAAAACATCCAAATTTCAACAAAGTGTATTGGAAAATAGCTCATGAACAAAATGTAAGTCATTACTTAGTGTTAAAATCAGAAAATGGTAAATTATGGTCTGTTAGTGATAAAATAGATGTCGTTGTAGGTCAAACTAAATTTACCTACGAAAGTACAGACTTTAATTTTGATTTGCCAAAAGTCTACTACAAAATACAATCGGTTGACTTTGATGGCAGTATTTCTAATAGCAATGTAATTTCTGTAACAAGAATTGACGATGGAACTTTCACCATCCAACCTAACCCGGCTAACCAGCAATTAGTGATTTCATCTACAGACCAGACATTGGATTATAAAAATTTAGCTTTTGATATTGTAAATAATATAGGTCAGATATTTTATACTGGTTCGCTTAATAAAAGCAATAGCATTTCTATAGAAATTGGAAATTGGCCTGAAGGATTATATCAAGTTGTCCTTAGAAATCAACATGAAATCATCAGCATCAAAAAAATAAGTATCATTCATTAATATCAGTGTATACTTTATTCAATTCTAAAAATACATAAAGAAAAAGGCCATATCTGATTTTGATATGACCTTTTTTTTTATACAGTTTCTTGTATGATAAATCCAAGCTTTTTCAAATCCTTCCAAAAGTTTGGATAACTCTTTTCAACAACTTCACCATGCTGAATAATCACAGGCTGTAAAACAGACAATAATGCAAAACTCATCGCCATTCTGTGATCCTCATAAGAATCGAAATAAATGATATCTGTAGGAAACGTGGCTTTCCCCATTTGTAAATAATATTCAATTCGTGATTTTTTACTAAATTTTACAGGCAATTTGGTCAAGGCTACCTCTAATTTGCTAAGTTCAGTTTTTAAGGCGTCAACCCTATCCGTTTCTTTTAAATGCAACGTTTGTAAGCCAGAAAAAAGAACTTGTGTACCTAAACCTGCGCAAAGAACCGCAATTGTTTGAGCTAGATCTGGGGTATTGATACAATTTATTTCAAGATTATTGGGAACATCAGCTACGGTTTGCTTTATGATTTGTATTGCCTTGTCACCAAAGATTGTATCAACACCAAATTGCTTTCCAAAACCCACGATAGCTTGATCACCTTGAATACTCTGCTCATTCAATCCATTAATGGTTATATCTGCTTTTTTACTTAATCCCGCAATTGCATAATAGTAAGCGGCTGATGACCAATCAGATTCAATATGGTAATCTCGTGGTTGATAGTCTTGATTCGACACATAAATAGAATGGTCATTTCTTTTAATCGTTATACCAAAATCTTGCATCACGGCTATCGTCATATTAATGTACGATTCGGAAACAATTTCATTATTTAGATGAATCTGAAGTCCATTTTTAAGTACAGGAGCTATCAAGAGTAAAGCAGATATAAATTGACTGCTTACATTTGAAGAGAGACTAATCGAATTTTTCCATATTGGTTTCGGATCTTTTATACGTAAAGGAGGATACCCTTCTTTTTCGACAAATTCGATATCGGCACCGAGTTCATTTAAAGCATCTACCAAGGGTTTAATCGGACGTTGTTTCATACGTTCAGATCCCGTTAGGATCTGTTCCCCTGGTTTTAATGCTAGATACGCTGTTAAAAACCGAAAGGTTGTTCCTGCGTGATGTGCATCATAGATTGCTGATTCTTGACTAAGAAGACGTTTCAAAATAGAGGTATCCTGACTATCTGATAGATTATCGATATCAAATGAAACACCTGATAAAGCCCTAATTAATAGCACTCTGTTAGAGATACTCTTGGACCCAGTGAGTTGGATCGTACCCTTTAAAACTCCGTCAGGATGAAAAACGCAAATATTTGACTTCAAAACGAAAATTATTTTTAAAATTTTACATGCGCAGCATCATTTGAATTATCATTCATCCAATTTAATGTAATGTTTTGTTTGACATCAGGATGTAAACTCAATGCTACAGGACAAGTTCGACAAGCAACCTCTAAAATTTTCTTTTCCTTTTGTGTATATGGCAATTCCGGAAAAATAATATTGACATCTATTCCGGCTATACGACGTGGATCAGAAGCCATATGTTTAGTAATTTCCAGAATTGTATTATCAATATTGATATTGTGGTTTTGTGCAGCAATACCCATGATCGTCACCATGCACGCTCCTAAAGATGTAGCTGCTAAATCTGTAGGAGAAAAAGCTTCGCCCTTGCCATTATTATCCAAAGGAGCATCTGTTATAAAAGTTTGGCCAGATCGAATATGAGTACATTCAGTACGAAGATTGCCGCGATAGATGATCGTTGATGTCATGATATTTGGATATAATTAAATTTTTAATTAATGAATTCCATTTGTCTGTCCTTCCTCAGATTTTGCTTTAGCAATTTCAGCTTCTTTTTTTTCTCTGAAACGCACTTTTTCTGCTTGTTCTTCTTCCTCAGCCAAATCATAAGACTTGATAATTTCCTTAACGAGCCTGTGTCTGACGACATCGTCAGAATTCAAGTACAATTGACCGATTCCATCTATAGGTTTAAGGATTTCAAGTGCTTTGCGTAAGCCGCTCTTTTGATGACCGGGAAGGTCTATTTGAGATAAATCTCCTGTAATAACTGCTTTTGCGTTTGGTCCGATTCTCGTTAGAAACATTTTAAGCTGGGATGAAGTACAGTTTTGTGCTTCGTCTAATATGATAAACGCATGGTCTAAAGTCCTACCACGCATAAAAGCCAATGGGGCAACTTCTATTACTCGGTTGGTAATGAAGAAACTGAGTTTATCAGCAGGCAACATATCGTCTAAGGCATCATATAAAGGTCTTAAATAAGGATCTACCTTTTCTTTCATATCACCAGGCAAAAATCCAAGATGTTCACCTGCTTCAATTGCAGGACGCGTCAAAATAATTTTCTTAACCAATTTTGATTTTAAAGCCCTCATCGCCATGGCTACCGCTGTATATGTCTTACCCGTTCCTGCCGGACCTACAGCAAAAACGATATCATTTTGTTCAATACATTCAACCAATAATTTCTGGTTTTTTGTTTTGGCTTTGATTGGTGCACCTTGTTTTCCATATACAATTACACCAGTGGAGGTATGATGCTGAATTTTTTCTTCCATATTATTTCCTTCCATCATTAGCTCCTCTACGTCATGCGTAGTAAATCCTGGCTTATCTTTGACCAGTTTTACCATAACTTCCAAAATACCTTTTACAGCTTCAACATTATTTTTTTGACCTTTTAATTTGATAAGATTTCCTCTTGATGTTATCTGAACTTCCTGATAATTTTTTTTCAGAATGTTTAACTTGGCGTTATGCTCTCCAAATAATTCCAATGGATCAACACCTTCAATATTTAAAACTACTTCGCTCAATATGATAATAAATTTAAATGAATTCTAATTTTAATGATAACCTGTTTTATTTAATTGATAAATTTGATGATAAATATAAATATATATATTAAAAAATTATAATATATTATTAATAAATCTTTTCTTTGTGCACAAATATTGGAATTTTAATTGAAATTCTAGTAAAGTGGTTAAATAAATTTTAGAATTTTAACGGAATTGGAATGCAATTAGTTTCTTTAACGACGGATTATGGGACTAAAGACTTTTATGTTGCTGAATTAAAAGCGTCAATACTATCACGTAAAGATGATTTTAATATCATTGATATTAGCCACGATATTGATCGTTTCGATATTGAACAGGCAGCTTTTTTTCTAATGAATACGATACCTGCATTTCAGGATACATCCATTCATATCGTCGCTGTTAACTGTAACTATAAACGCAAAAGTGAATATATCTGTTTTGAAAAAAATGGTCATTACTTTATTGGACCCAATAATGGGATTTTTAGCTTAGTTTTTGACGATATTGACGAATCAAAAGTGTATGTGATTGATCATCCTATTGGTACAAACAAAAGCGTCAATATGATTTTCTCGCATGCAGCCGCTTATATTGGCCATGGACTTCCAATTGAAGAAATTGGGTCTGTAGTAGGTGAATTTACCAAAAGACTTATTATCAAGCCTGTCGTTACTTCAAATCAAATACGTGCTTCTATTATTCATATAGATCATTTTGAAAATGTCATTACCAATATCAAAAAAGATGTATTTGAAAAAGCAAGAAACAACAGACGTTTTGAACTGTATTACAATCCCCATGATCCGATTACTTTTATAAGCGATGATTACGGAGATGTTTCCATAGGTGATCCAGTTGCTTTTTTTAATTCTTCCGGCTATCTAGAAATAGCGCTTAATCTTGACAAAGCTAGTTCGATGTTAAATCTACTTAAAACAGAAACCATACAAATAAATTTTTTTTGAATGAGACCTTTACTAAGAATTGTACGACTTAGCTTTAATCCTGAACTTACAGAAAAATTTGAACAAATATTCGAGGAATCTCAGCCTTTGATTGCTTCATTTGAGGGCTGTATCGGTGTTGAAGTAAAAAAGGACGCTTCACAACCAAACATTTACTATACAGTAAGCCATTGGGAAACGCTGGAAGCATTAGAAAATTATCGACATTCTGAATTATTTAAAGCTACTTGGACAAAAACCAAAGCGTTGTTTAATGATAAACCGATGGTTTTTTCATTAGTGGATGTTGATTAATATTTGTTAGATAAATTACTTTCTATTTGCAAAAATTACATTTGCATATTAACCACCGATATAATAAAATTTATTTTTATTTATTAGAAATTGGCCTGACTTTAAAACCCTCCTTTCTTAATAAATTAATGACGCCTTTCGTACCACCAAGGTGTCCGGCTCCAACAGCAAAAAATGTCTGTTCTTTTTTAGCACCTTCAATGATTAGTGGTATCCAATTTTCATTGCGCTTGGTTAAAAGTTTATCTTCAAAAAAACCATCATTTTTATCCTCTTCGCTGATCATAGCAACCATTGCATTGATGTCTTGATCTAGATACATCTTAACCATTTCGTTCAACTGATTGTTTTCTTGATTTCCTTCACTACTTTTTATAGCATCAAGTAATATTACAGCTTGAGCATCGTAAGGGATTTCCTCAAAGAGACTAATCTGAAAATCAATGGTCTCCAATCCACCGGTTTCTTTTCCGCTATCTTCAGCCATTTTCATCAATTCCATCTCATAAGATTTCATTCCGCTTGTTTTCAATCCTCCTTGTTCAAAATCACCATAGGTAAGCGCTGACAAAAACATAGGTTTCATCCTTTCAACCATCATCGTTGGAAGACCTTTTTTCTGAAAATAATCACTTACATATTTGTAATCATCACCTGATAAAAGGTCTTTTAGCGTTATATTGTCTTTCATGAAAATCTTACCCATGATACCCATCATTGCTGACATGTCATTCATTTCCTTCATATCAATTTCAAAAATAATCTTTTTAACCTGATCCAAAGCGGTGAGCATACCTTTAGGAAGGAAAAAATCTTTACTGTCAATTAGGTGAATGGTTCCAAATAAATACGAAGGTTTTGATATCCCCTGCCCGGTCAATTCCCATAACAAAGCCTTTTCTAATGGCTTATCTGCATATGCTGTTTGTTTGGTCGTTTTACATGAAGTTGTAAATAAAACAAACAAGGATAAACTTATGAATATTATATATTTTAATTTGAAAGCTTTCATTTTCTTTTTAATTGAATTAAAAAAACGCATTTAAAACCGAATTGTTGCAAATTGCACGCAAGATTAATGTGTTCCTCGTTGTTTGCTGGCCTCGTACAACATTATACCAGCTGCAACAGATACATTGAGCGAATCAAAATCATTGACTGAAGGAATTTCAAGGGTATAATCGACAATTTCTAAGATTTTGTAATGCAAACCCTTGCCTTCTGAACCCATGATAAAAGCTATCGGTACTTCCATGTCACATTTTTCCAAGGTTACTGAATTAGTAAGACTTGTGGCCGCCACGATTATTCCAGCTGATTGTAAATCACTTATGAGTTCAAATATACTAGAAGCACGAGCAACAGGAAGTTGTAAAAGCGCCCCTGCTGAAGCTTTAATGGCATCTTCGTTTATTCTTCCAGTAGCATTTCCAGCTAATATCATACCGTGTGCGCCAAAAAAAAATGCAGACCGAGCAATCGCCCCGATATTACGTACATCAGTAACGCCGTCAAGAATAACCAATAGAGCAGGTTTTTCACTATTGGATGCCAGTTCAATCAACTGCCTATAGTCAACATAAGCTATCGATGGAATGATGGCAACAATACCTTGGTGTATAGCTTGATGGCCGGCTAATTCATTGATTTTTACTTCAGGTACTTTAGCAAGGGGTATATTGTTTTGTTTACATTCTTTACGAACCTGTATCTCAAATTCGCCCCTAATCGTATTGAGCATAAAAACTTTTTCGATGCTTTTGCCAAATTTGAAGGCTTCTAAAACAGCATTTTTACCATATATTATGTCTGACATGTCTATTTTGATTACTATGAAGAATGTGAATCAGCGGCAAAATTGATGATTTTTAATGGGCTTAACTAATTTTTGAGCCATCAATCGTTTTAAAATTTGACATTATAATCACTAAATACAATATCAAAAATAAAAATTCAACTTTATTTTACTTGTCAAAATAAGCGAATAGTATTGCTTGTACATATTGTATCATATAGCTGGACCATTCCTTAAATAGTTTTTTCACCATAGATAATGATTCATTAAATATTGTCTTAATTGCCAACTATTCATATATTTATTGAGATAAAATCACATTTAATGATCATTTAAAATATATATTTTGTCGTTTTGTTAACAATATTATTAAAAAATAATTTGCTTATAGAATTATTGTTATATTTTTATGAAATTTTTTTAACGTTACAATTCTATTATTCATTTTAAAACAAATCACCTTGATGAAAAATTTTTTACTTTTTCTGACATTTATAATTCCGGCTGTACTCATAGGTCAGCAAAGTGTCCCATTAGATATAGCGATGGAGCACTTTAAAAAACAAGCTAAAACTTGGCAATTTGATCTAGCTGATTACGAAGGTACGATTATAAGTTCTCAAGCCACAAACCAGGATATTACTTACCTATATTTAAATCAGGCATATAAAGGCATCCCAATTAGAAACGCAATGGCTGTTATTGTAATTAAAAATGGTATCGTAGTATCTGACAACCAAAATTATATACAGCAAATTGAAAAGAAAATCAATACTTCTAATTTTAAAATTGGTGCTGATGTAGCTATAATTAATGCTGCTCAGGAGCTTGGAATCGCTTTGAAAAGCCGTCCTATATTTAGCAGTAGAAGCAATAGTGGAAAATGGATATATGAGATACCGGAATTGACAAAATCTCCGGTTAATGCTGAATTAAAATACGAGCTTGTAAATGACAAGTTGGTATTAGTTTGGAATCTAACCATGAATATGAAAAATAGTGCTGATTATTGGGATTTGAATATCGATGCAACTACTGGAACTTATGTTTCAAAACACAACCTTACAATCTATTGTAATCATGTAGAAAATCCTTATGCAAATCATGACAATTGCTCCCATCATACATACAATGAAACAATTCATGATGCTGCACCTAAAGCAAATCCAACAAGTATCGCGAAGTACAATGTATTTGCATTACCTGCTGAAAGTCCAATTCACGGACCTAGAAAAATCGTAGGTGACGAGCAATACAATACCGGATCCCCATTTGGATGGCATGACACTAATGGTGTAGAAGGTCCAGAATATACAATCACACGAGGTAACAATGTCTATGCGTATCAAGATAAAAACGACGATGATCGCCCAGATGGTGCAGATACAGAAGGTGGTAGTGATTTGAACTTTGATTTTCCAATCGATTTTTCTTTAGACCCGCGCGAAAACGGGGATGCTGCAGTTACCAATTTATTTTATATGAATAACATGTTGCACGACATTTCTTTTAAATGGGGTTTTACAGAGGCGTTTGGTAATTTTCAACAAAAAAATTATACAGGACAAGGTGACGACAGTGATTATGTACTAGCTCAGGCTTTTGATGGAATAACTTTGCACGAGTTAGGCCAAACCGACCCTGCAAAAATTAACAATGCCAACTTTTCATCACCAATAGATGGTTTTAATGGTAGAATGCAGATGTATCTTTGGAGTAATAATGGTGGAAAGATTTCTATCGACGAACCAGAAAATCTAAAAGGATTTATCACAGATTTTGGAAACCCCAGTTTTGGTTTGCCTATACCTAATAGTATCGAACCCGCTATTATAGGTAGTGTAGCGGTTGCCAGATCTGCAGGTGCCAATGGTAATACAGGTTGTACCCCTATTATTAATGGAAATGAAGTGGCAGGTAAAATAGCAATAATTGACAGAGGTTCATGTGATTTTAGCAATAAAGTATATAATGCCCAACAGGCCGGTGCAATAGCAGCTATTATCTGTAATATTCCTGGTATCGACGGTGGAAATGGTGAAGAAATTGTAGGAATGGCGGCAGGTTTAAATTCTGAAAAAGTACTTATTCCTTCCATTTTTGCAAAAAAATCTGATTGTGATAAGATCCGCGTAGAATTATCAAAAGGTATAAATGTTGTTATGACTTTTCAGGAAAGAGGTAACAACGGACCTAATTATTTTGATGGTTCTTTAGATAATGGCATTATAGCACACGAATACGGACATGGAATTTCAACAAGATTAACAGGCGGCCGATTGAATTCTTCATGTTTGAATAACGATGAACAAATGGGAGAAGGTTGGAGCGATTTCTTCGCTTTAATTCTTACACATAAACCAGGTGATAAAGGAAGTGATGTCAGAGGCATTGGTAATTATGTTATTGGTGCTAATACTGACGGCAGTGGTATCCGTAGATATCCGTACTCAACGGATATGAATGTCAATCCTCAAACTTACAAAGATATTCGTAATACTACAGGACCACACGCATTAGGTGAGGTATGGGCAGATATATTGTGGGATATGTATTGGAAGTTTGTTGACAATTATGGATTTGATGAAAATTGGAATAATGAAGAATCCGGTAATTTCTTAGCTGCTAAATTAGTAATAGAGGCCTTGAAAATTCAACCTTGTAATCCGGATTTTATAAAAGGTAGAGATGCTATTCTAAAAGCGGACTCCCTATTGTATAATGGTAAAAATAGTAGATTTATTTGGGAATCCTTTGCAAGAAGAGGTGTAGGATACTATGCTTCAGCTGGTAGTAACAGAAATCTAAATGTGGAAGACTTTAGTTTATTACCAACCCTAATAGAGAAATTGAAAATTACTAAAACAGCAACAAGTGCTATAAATCCAGGTGGCGAAATTGATATTCATATTCATGCAATTAACCACATACCTTCCCGACAAAATGAAGTTATCATCACTGACCAGTTGCCGGACGGAATGATATACGTAGATGGCTCTTCTAATATCACCCCTAAAATCATAGGAAATGAACTGATTTTTGAATTGGGTGATATGGATTATAAACATGAAATTAACATTACTTATAAAACTATTTCTAATCCAGACAACAAGTCCATTCAATTAGAATTAGAGAACTTTGACGGTAACTATGATTGGGATATAGAAAATGTTGAAGGTAGTGAAGAGTGGATTACTTACTACGATTTATATAGAAGCCCAGAGCAGTCATATGGTATATTTAATAGCGATACGGACGGAGATGCTTCATTAATTTCAATTCCATATGAAATCAGAGGAACTCGTCCGGCTGTTCGTTTTTGGCATAGATATAATACAGAGGCAAATGTAGATGGGGGATTAGTAGAAATTTCTGTTGATGGAGGTCCATTCGAAAGAGTACCAAGAGAGAAATTTATCCGAAATACATATAATACTACGTTGGCATATAGTACATTGGCTGAGACCGGAGTTTTTGCATTTAGCGGTAATTCAGGTGGTGACTGGGCTGGTACATTAGAAGGTCCGTGGATTGATTCTTATATAGATTTAAGTGATTACAATGGGCAAACGCTTACATTCAAATTTAGATTCGTTTGTAATGAAACAGGTAAACCAAATGGCATCTATACAGGATGGTATATTGATGATTTCGAATTGCTTGACTTGTTTAACTATAGTGCTCAGGCTTGTATTATCGCAGAAAATGGTGCAGGAGAAATGTCATGTACGGATGCAATTGAAACTATCGTCAATCCAGGAGATTTTTCAAGTACAAAAGATTTATCTAAAGATAAAAATGTATTATTTAGACTTGAACCAAACCCTGCTGGTGATTACGTGACTATTCAAATGTTAAACGCAGGAAATCAGCATGTTGATATTACGATTAGCAATATTAACGGTCAGGTACTATATAGCAGCACACATTATTTACAAGAAAACGCTGGTCAGGTAACTATTCATACGGATAAACTACCTTCAGGCGTATATCTGGTAAAAATGATGCGCAATAATAAAGTTTATACTGAAAAATTAATAATCAGATAATACCGGTTTACTAAATATACGGCATGAATTTTGTATTAAATTTGATACATATTAATTTTTAATTCCTGTAATTGTTAAACCAACCTTATAAAGCCATTCACGATCGTGAATGGCTTTTTTTTTAATGTTTTGACTTTTAAATCTACATATATAGTCAATAATCCGACTGTATTTTCTTAATTCATGCGATGTTTTAATTGTATTTCTTTTTTATACTATAAAATATGCTGACATTTGCGGCATTGAAATTTCTCCAAACTTACAATAGACATGATTCGATTTTTTTCGCGGGACAATCAACAAATTTATGCGGTCCATACCACCCAAATTTTATCATCAAATGATATCCAAAAATTAGTCTGGCTTTTTGGTGAAGCTCCGATTATTGAACGTGATACGCTTCAAGAATCCTTTTTGGGTCCTCGTGCTACTATGATTACCCCATGGAGTACCAATGCAGTTGAAATTTGTAACAATATGGGTATTCAAAATATCCAGCGAATCGAATTATTCTCTGCTTATGACGGCACTTCTTATGACCCAATGTTACTTCAACTATACAACGGACTCGATCAAAATATTTTTAATCTCGATATCGAGCCAGAACCAATTTTATGGATTGATGATATCGAATCATATAATCAACAAGAAGCACTTTCATTAAGTGATGAAGAAATTTCATATTTAAAAGAGGTCGCTAATCGAATTGGTCGCAAACTTACAGATTCAGAGGTCTTTGGCTTTTCTCAGGTAAATTCTGAGCATTGCAGACACAAAATCTTTAATGGAACTTACATTATAGATGGCGTGGAACAACCGGAAAGTTTATTTGCAATGATCAAAAAAACATCCAAAAAAAATCCAAATAATATCGTTTCGGCGTATAAAGACAATGTAGCCTTTATCAAAGGGCCGGAAATTGTTCAATTTGCTCCTGAAAGTGCAGACAAACCTTCTGCTTATACTGAAAGCACATTCGAATCTGTACTTTCCTTAAAAGCTGAAACGCACAATTTCCCTACGACCGTCGAACCTTTTAATGGGGCTGCTACAGGTTCGGGTGGAGAAATCAGAGACAGGATGGCCGGTGGTCAAGGATCTATTCCTCTAGCCGGTACAGCGGTATACATGTCTTCTTATCCGAGATTAGAAGCTTCTAAAGTTTGGGAACAAAAAATAAAGGAACGACCCTGGCTTTATCAAACCCCGATGGACATTTTGATTAAAGCTTCAAATGGAGCTTCTGATTTTGGAAATAAATTTGGCCAGCCTCTTATAACCGGATCTTTACTTACATTCGAACATGATGAGGATGGTGTCATCGAAGCTTACGACAAAGTTATCATGCTCGCGGGTGGAGTAGGTTATGGAAAACTGGCACAGGCTCATAAACAAAAACCGCAAAAGGACGATATCATTGTTATTTTAGGAGGTGATAATTATCGCATCGGGATGGGCGGTGCTGCCGTTTCGTCTGCAGATACAGGCGCATTTGGTTCCGGTGTTGAACTTAATGCAATACAGAGATCTAATCCAGAAATGCAAAAACGCGTCTCTAACACAGTCAGAGCACTTGTTGAAAGTAAGGATAATCCAATTGTTTCTATTCATGACCACGGGGCAGGAGGTCATTTAAATTGCTTGTCCGAATTAGTTGAAGAAACCGGTGGTGTCATCAATATGGACAAATTGCCTATAGGCGACAAAACCCTTTCGCCTAAAGAAATCATCGGTAACGAGTCTCAAGAAAGAATGGGTTTGGTCATTAGCCAAGAAAACATAGCTTTATTAGAGAAAATTGCAGAAAGAGAGCGATCACCCATTTACAATGTAGGAAAAGTAACCTGTGATTATCGTTTTACTTTCCATTCCGAAAAGAATAACGTTAAACCAATTGATTTAGCATTGTCGGATATGTTTGGGTCAAGCCCAAAAATGATAATCAATGATACATCCATCAACAAAACATATCAAGACATCCAATATAATAACGACGCTCTAGAATCTTATCTCAAAGAAGTTCTCCAACTCGAAGCAGTAGCTTGTAAAGATTGGCTAACCAATAAAGTAGATCGCTGCGTAGGCGGAAAAGTAGCCAAACAACAATGCTGTGGTCCAATACAATTACCGCTCAACAATTGTGGAGTGATGGCATTGGATTATTCAAGCAATAATGGTATTGCTACGTCTGTAGGTCATGCGCCTATAAGTGCGCTCATCAATCCTGAAGCAGGTAGCCGAAATAGTATTGCTGAAGCTTTAACTAATATCATTTGGGCTCCACTTAAAGATGATATAAAAGGAATCAGCCTTTCGGCAAACTGGATGTGGGCATGTAAAAATCCTGGGGAAGATGCCAGACTATTTAAAGCAGTCCGTGCTTGTTCGGACTTTGCAATAGCATTGGGTATTAATATTCCTACAGGTAAAGATTCCCTGTCGATGAAGCAAAAATATAGAGACATGGAAGTAATTGCTCCAGGAACGGTCATTATATCTGCTGCAGCACACTGTACCGATATTAATCAAGTCATCGAACCTGTTGCACAACCTTCTGGAGGTGCACTTTATTACATAAATATGTCATTTGAAGATTATGCCTTGGGTGGATCTTCCTTTGCCCAAGTGCTTAATAAAATCGGCTCATCTAGCCCAGATATCAAAGATGCTGGTGCATTTGTCAATACATTCAATATCATTCAAAGTATCATTAAAGGCAATAATATCGTTTCAGGTCATGATGTTGGCAGTGGTGGACTTATTACCACCCTACTTGAGATTTGTTTTTCGGGTACAAATATCGGCTTAGACGTTGATTTGAATACTATAGGTTGTAAGGATTCTATCCGATTACTTTTTGCTGAAAATGTCGGTATCGTTTTCCAGTCTGCTAAAAACCAGGAAAATGTTATCGAAGAAAAGCTTAGAATGGCTAATATAACTTTCCACAAAATCGGATCTGTTACCGAAAATCCTGTTCTACTCATTAAAAATCACGACGACAACTACACGTTGGATGTCCACGCTTACAGAGATATTTGGTATAAAACATCGTATCTATTAGATAAGCAGCAGTCTGGCGCTGAAAAAGCTTTAGAAAGATATCAAAATTATAAAAATCAACCGCTAACATTCAAATTACCTGATAATTTTTCAGGTAAAAAGCCGGTAAATACATCAGAAAAACGCATCAAAGCAGCCATCATAAGAGAAAAAGGAAGTAATTCGGAACGCGAAATGGCTAATGCTATGCATCTTGCTGGTTTTGAAGTGATTGATATCCACATGACTGATTTAATCAGCGGCCGCGCAGATTTATCAGATATTCGATTTATCGGGGCTGTTGGAGGCTTTTCCAATTCGGACGTTTTAGGCTCTGCAAAAGGTTGGGCTGGCTCGTTTAAATATAATGAAAAGGCTCAGAAAGCACTGTATGACTTCTTTGCACGTCCTGATACTTTGAGTATTGGAATCTGTAATGGTTGTCAATTATTTATGGAACTCGAACTCATCTATCCAAACCATGACGTAATGCCTAAGATGCATTTTAATGATTCACATAAACATGAATGTCAGTTTACATCCGTAAAAATCGAGCCCAATAAATCCATTATGTTATCATCGCTTGCCGGTAGTACACTAGGTGTCTGGATATCTCACGGTGAAGGCAAATTCGTCTTACCAAAAGATGAATCCTCCTATCATATCGTCGCTAAATATGGCTTTGAAAGTTATCCATCAAATCCAAACGGGTCTGACTATAACACTGCTATGATGTGTTCGGAAGATGGAAGACATTTAGTAACAATGCCTCATATCGAGCGATCTGTATTCCCTTGGAACTGGGCATATTTTCCAGGAAAAGAACAGTACGAAGTTTCACCTTGGGTAGAGGCCTTTGTCAATGCTTATAAATGGCTAGATAAAAAGGCTTAATGGCAATGTATTTTATGCTTTAAATTCATGAATTCAACATTTCGTACCAAATTTATACGTTTTAATTTAAAACAAATTAATAAATTATAACGTCATATTGAAAATATACATCAGATATATGCGCCTTGTTGTTTTCTTTTTGATAATTTCTTTTATAACTTTAGGTTGTCATAAAGATAATGCACAACTACAACCGGACTATCAAACTATGTATTTTCCACCTATTGGAAGTAATGTTTGGGATACGGTTTCCATTGATCATTTAAACTGGAACAAGGCAGCTATTCATCCATTAAGGGAATTCCTTCTTGAAAAAAACACCAAATCTTTTATTATTCTAGTAAATGGAAGGATTGCTATGGAATATTACATGAATGGACACAGTGTGGATGAAGCATGGAAATGGAACAGTGCTGGAAAGACTTTAGTAGCAACGACGACGGGAATTGCAATGCAAGAAGGTTTTTTAAATATCGATAATGCTGCATCTGATTATCTAGGTAAGCGATGGACAAATATGCCGTCTGAAAAAGAAACATTTATTAAAGTCAGAAATTTACTGAATATGACTTCAGGCATCGATGACAGCAAACAACTCGTTATTAAAGAGAATCTAAATTATGTAGCTGATGCAGGTACTAGATGGGCATACGGCAATGTTTTTCAAAAGTTAACAGAAGTCGTCTCAAATGCCACTTCCATACCTTTCGAAACTTACTTTAATACCAAATTAAAAGAAAAAATTGGTATGGATGGGCGATGGAATTTTGGTGTTATTTTTACAATCTATCATAGTACCGCGCGTAGCATGGCAAGGTTTGGATTACTCGCGTTGAATAACGGGAAATGGGAAAATGAGCAAATCATCAATGAAAAATATTTTAAAGAAAGTACAAACACCTCTCAAGAAATCAATGCATCATACGGCTTTTTTTGGTGGCTAAATGGTAAACATAAATATATGCTGCCTAATAATCAAACAATCTATCCCGGTATGTTGATTCCTAATGCTCCTTCAGATTTGTTTGCAGCGATGGGTGCCGCTGATCAAAGAATTTACGTTGTTCCATCTAAAAATATGGTCGTCATCCGTATGGGTAATGCTTCAGACCCTTTAAATCCTGATTTCGAACAATTGGAATTTGATAACGCATTATGGGTTAAAATTAATGCGCTTATCAAATAGCATAGTTCACATCGTCACATTGAAGCAACATTTACTAACTTGTCCAAAATTTTGGTTATTTAGATTTATAAATCTACGAGATTTAAAATAATAAGAGATTTCATGTTACTAAATCTGTGCGAAAACGTATAAATAAAACATTTACTGAAATTGAATATAAACAGGTCTAGGGCTAAGCTTCATGAGTTCTTCGGGAGTTATTAACCGATAAGGCTTCTGTGCAGTATCATTTTTATAAAATAGTTTAAACCCTGTAAATTGTATGGGCTCAGACCTTATAAATCTAGTCTGAGTACTATATTTTAATTCAGGACTTCCAAAACCATCCATATCAATTACAATCTGAACTTCAGGACGAAGTTTTATCTTTTTATAGTTTGTAATCATATTTTTAGTAAATCGATGTACAACCAGTATTTTGGGAGGAAGATTGTAATCTTTGACCAGATTTGCGAGATATTCTGTACAATAATTGATATCTTCAGCGTCAAATGTTCCTATTTTTTTTCCGGGAGCAGTCCCATCTTTCATAGAAAACTCCGGATCAATACCTAAATGTATATTCGGATTCAACAAATATTTCTCAAGCTTAGGAATTTCCTGCTGTACCGTACTCAACCCAACTTGAACATCTAAAAACACAAGCGCATCGTGTAATTTTGCAATCGCAATCACAGAATCTATCTGATGTTCTGGCATCCGTAATCTCCATTTATTATCCTTTTGAGGTGTAGCTTGCGCAACAACAGCAATATAGTGTAAAGCTGGAATAACAGGTGTTAATGAATCGGCTTTTTCCCATGCTTCGACTTCTTTTAGCAAGCGTTCCCACATAGTTTGAGGAGGCAATTCTCCGAGAATACCCATCCTTTTGGAATATAGATTTCCATAGTAAGCTACGATGCGATTAAAAGGGAGTAAGGCTCCTTTTAAAGGAAGTGGCTGGTTCTTTACAGGCCATAAGCCCGTGGTATCGCCATTTGCAACATAATCCAACATCTTTATATAGCTTAGGCTGTCCACGTAAGGACTTTCAAAATCGATTACTGGTTTTGCTTGAAGCAAAGTATCCCTATCTTGTACAATATCCTTATCGAAAGGCATCTCTGTTCGATTTCTACACGATACATTCAATATGTATATAAAAAAAATAATAAATAAAATGTACTTTGCCATGTATTTAAATTTGCAGCTAAAGTACATAAATCTATGCAACATAAAGCTATTTGGGTATATAGATTCTGCTATGTGCAAATGTATGTATAACCAAACTATACATAATCATCATGTATATTCCCTTTTATATAATGTTTTTTTATCTTTTCTAAATCTTTCGGGTCATCTACAAAGTTTTCACTATAGCCACAATGCGTACAAATATACCTAGTAAGATAAACAAAGTTAAATCCAAAAGTAATTGCATTATATGTATTGCCCTTAAAAGTGCCCCCTTCGATGACAGCAATTTCTCTTTGTAAACATTTTGGACAGCAATTAGAAAACTTCATAACTTATCTACCTACATGAACTAATAATATGGAAATATCTGCAGGAGAAACACCACTAATCCTACTTGCCTGACCAATCGTGCGTGGACGAATCTGATCGAGTTTTTCACGAGCTTCAAAAGAAAGTGATTTGAGTGATTTATAATCAAAATGGTCCGATAATCGGATGTTTTCTAAACGGTCCATCTTCTCCGCCATTTCCTGCTCTTTGCGAATGTACCCTTCATATTTTAGCTTTATTTCTGCACTTGTGATGATTTCTTCATCATATAAGTCCATATGTGTATCAAGATCCGACAACGTTTTTCGCAATTTATCGATAGTAACATTAGGCCGTGAGACTAAAGCCTTCGCTCTTGTTTTTTGTTTTACCGGTGATGAATCCAATTGCTCCAATAATGGATTTATCATTTCAGGTTCAATACTATATTCTTCAAAATATCTTTCGATCTCTTGACTACCTGCAATTTTTTGATCAACCCTTCGCATTCTGTCTTCAAGTCCTTGCATACCTAATTTATAGGCAAGCGGTGTCAATCTGACATCTGCATTGTCCTGACGCAGTAAAATCCTGTATTCAGCTCTGGATGTAAACATTCTGTATGGCTCATCTGTACCTTTATTGATTAAATCGTCTATCAAAACACCGATATATGCTTCAGATCGATTGAGAATAAATGGTTCCTGATCGTTTATTGATAAATGTGCATTTATACCTGCCATCAATCCCTGACATCCTGCTTCTTCATATCCGGTTGTACCATTGATTTGTCCAGCAAAAAACAGATGCTTGACCAACTTGGTCTCTAAATTCATATTGAGCTGTGTTGGCGGGAAATAATCATATTCGATTGCATATCCGGGACGGAACATCTTCACATTTTCAAATCCAGGCACTTTTCTAAGTGCATTGTATTGTACATCTTCTGGTAGTGATGATGAAAATCCATTTACATAAATTTCGCAAGTATTCCATCCTTCGGGTTCTACAAACAACTGATGTCTGTCTTTATCTGCAAAACGATTAATTTTATCTTCTATTGATGGACAATATCTTGGTCCGATGCCTTGAATACGACCGTTGAACATCGGAGATTTATCAAATCCTTCACGTAATAAATCATGAACTTCCTCGCTCGTATAGGTAATATGGCAAGGTAGCTGTTTTTTAATTTTGGGCGTATCTGTATATGAAAATCCAGTAATCGGATCATCACCATGTTGAACTTCCATCTTACTGTAATCTAATGAGCGTCCATCTATACGTGGTGGAGTACCCGTTTTCATTCGTCCGGCTTCAAATCCTAAATCTACCAATTGTTCTGTTATCCCTTTTGCTGATTTTTCACCAGCACGACCACCACCAAATTGCTTTTCGCCAATGTGAATTATTCCATTGAGAAAAGTACCATTGGTAAGCACCACCGCTTTCCCTTCAATTTTAAGTCCTAATCCCGTAACGATACCTTTACAAACGCCATTTTCTACAATAATACCTGGAATTGTTTCCTGCCAGAAATCTATATTTGGATGGGATTCTAGCATTTCTCTCCATTTTAATGCAAACATCATTCGGTCATTTTGCGTACGCGGTGACCACATCGCAGGACCTTTAGACATATTGAGCATTCTAAACTGAACCATCGAATAATCTGATACGATACCTGAGTTACCACCCAATGCATCGATTTCCCGTACAATTTGCCCTTTAGCAACTCCTCCCATAGCAGGATTACACGACATTTGAGCAATCGTATTCATATTCATGGTTGCAAGCAAAACCTTGGAACCCATATTAGCCGCAGCGACTGCAGCTTCACAGCCTGCATGTCCTGCCCCTACAACTATAACATCATATTTTTGAAACATAGCGCAAAGATACAAAGGAAAATAAAAACAGTCGTTTATTTTATTGGTTCAAATCTTTATACAAAATGATTTGTTATCTTACTTATTGTTTCATTATCTTATAGGACCGTTAATTAATTATGAATTTCGGTTAAATTAGTGCAATTTTGCACTTTTTTAAAAAAATTCCAAAAATGGAAAAAAAGAGTGTAGATATACTTAGAGATCCAAGATTAAATAAATCTACTGCATTTTCTGAATCAGAAAAAGAAAAATATGGTTTGCGAGGTTTACTTCCTTTTGCGGTTACTTCTCAGGAAATGCAAAAGCAGCGCGTTCTTGACAATATAAGAATCAAAGATACCGACCTCCAAAAATACATCTTTTTATCTCAACTTCAGGATAGAAATGAACGTCTATTTTACAGTACGATTATGGATAATATACCTGAATTGATGCCTATAATCTACACACCAACTGTAGGCGAAGCTTGTCAGAAATTTTCTAATATTTTTAGGGTAGCCAAAGGATTTTATATCACTCCTGAAGATAAAGGTCGTGTAGCTGAAATTATGGACAACTGGCCGGAAAAGGATGTTAGAGTTATCGTCGTTACTGATGGTTCGCGTATCCTTGGTTTAGGGGATTTGGGTAGTAATGGTATGGGTATTCCTATCGGAAAATTGTCGCTCTATACTGCTGGAGCTGGTATTGATCCTAAATATTGTATGCCTATTGTACTTGACTTAGGCACAGACAATGAATCCCTTCTTAATGACCCGGTTTATCTTGGATATCCGCATCCTCGTCTAAAAGGACAACCTTATGATGACATGGTTGATGAGTTTGTGGAAGCTGTACAAAAGAAATTTCCTAAAGCACTAATTCAGTTTGAGGATTTCATTACTGAAAATGCTTATATGCTACTGGAAAGGTATCAGAATAAAGTGCTTTGTTTTAATGATGATATTCAAGGAACGGCATCGATTGCAGCTGCTGGCTTTTTTACGGCCCTAAAAGCGACCAATGGCAAACTTGAAGACCAAAAGATCATGTTTTACGGTGCTGGTTCAGCATCAACAGGTATTGCTGACCTTATCATCAAAGCTATGTTAAAAGCGGGACTATCCGAAGAAGAAAGTCTTAAGAAAATTTGGCTCGTAGATTCTAAAGGTCTTATTGTCAAAGGTCGCGATATCATTTCCGGCTTAAAAGGCCGTTTTGCACAAGATCACGCACCTGCAGATTTTCTAAGTGCAGTACAATCCATCCAACCTACCGTTTTAATCGGCGCTTCGGGAAATGGTCGTGCTTTCACGAAAGAAATCATTGAAATGCTGTGTTCTTTTAATGAACATCCTATAATTTTTGCGCTTTCCAATCCAACTTCAAAAGCTGAGTGTACCGCCGAAGAAGCGTATACATGGAGTAAAGGTAAAGCTATTTTCGCCAGTGGAAGCCCTTTTGATGAAGTTACCGTAAATGGAAAAACATTTGTTCCCGGTCAGGGAAATAATGTATATATTTTTCCCGGAATCGGCTTAGCCACCTTAGCTGTAGAACCTAAATATCTTCCTGATAGTGTATTTCTAATAGCAGCAGAAGTCGTTGCAAATGAAATACAGGATTCAGACCTTGAAAAAGGCACCATTTATCCTAAGTTGACCTTACTTAGAGAAATCTCTGTTAAGATTGCAATTGCTATTTCCAATCATTTGTACGAACAAAACCTTACGACGATACCCAAACCAGAAAATCTAGAAGCCTATATCAGAAATATCATGTATAATCCGGCATATTAACTATATAATTATACGCCTTTGATTCATTGTTACCTAATATCTAAATAGTGTAATTGTAAAAATGCACTATAATGTATATCGTATTTAAACTATAACGCAAATCTTACGAAATCATAAAAAATTTCAATCAATGTATATTACATAAAATGTATACGTATAATAGAATGTTGGGTGCATTACATTTGTATATTGAAATATCTAAAATTGTAAAAATTAGTTTGTAATGATTGAACTAAAATGTTTACTTAGCCTGCTGCTTTCTGCTGATTAACTCCTTAAATTTAATTCTGGCCTCATCCGCCGGAATACCAAAGTACGTTTTACCAGAATCAAGATTTTTTGAAATACCGCTTTTCGCATAAATGATGACGTTATCACCAATTTTTAGGTTTTGTGCAATCCCAACCTGGCCATATATAGTACAATTTGTACCAATGATAGTCTTTCCGGCAATTCCGACTTGAGCGGCAATTAAACAATTTTCACCTATCACAACGCCATGTCCAACATGTACCTGACAATCCAATTTTGTACCTCTACCAATGATTGTTTCTCCGGAAACTCCACGATTGATGGTACATCCTGCACCTATTTCCACAGCGTCTTCTATGATAACACTACCACCTGAACGCCATTTATTATATTGTCCATCTATTTTTTTATAATAGAATGCATCCGTTCCGATTAATGCACCAGCCTGAATATTAACATTATCGCCGATAACTGTATTATCGCCGATATATACTCCAGACTGAATATAGCAATTTTTACCAATGATTACATCATGACCAATGACAGCACCAAAGTCTATCTGCGATCCTTCGCCGATTATTACATTTTCACCACGGTTGCTATCCAGATATTTCATAGGTCGCTGATCCCAAACGATTTGGTTATATATGGCAAACGGGTCTTCTGTTATCAACAAGGTCTTTCCTTCAGGGCAAGGGACATTTTTATTGATAATAATAATGGAAGCTTGTGAGTTGAGTGCTTTGAGATAGTACTTTTCAACATCTACAAAAGTAATATCACCGTTTCTCACTTTATGGATTTCATTAATTCCGAAAACAATATTTTCTTCATTTCCTTCGAGTTGTAAATTGTATTTTTCAGCAAGTTCTTTTACTGATATTTTTTGGCTAAAATCCATAAAGTTATTTTTAATTGATAATTATTTAACCTGTTGTACTTTAATAAGTTTATACATCAATCGATTTATATCTTTATCATTTAATTGTAGGATCCCTTTTATTGTTATCGGTTCTACAGTATATTTTATACCTTCCAATGCTTCTACTTCCATTACCGTCTCCGGACCGGCACCACCACAGAAAAAGCAATTACTGTAAGGATATTTTGAGAAAACAAACTCTTTATGAGACTTGTATCCATCCGTCGGTATGATATAGCCCTTCAGGATGATTTCTTTATTTTCCAATGCTTTGATGGATTCACTAAAAACAGGAATATCGACCTTAAAACCCATAAATTCGTCATACTGTTTTTTAAAGGTGACCATAGACAATTGTTTCCAAACATTATCTTTATTTTGAGCCTGAACACTCACACTCAAAATCATAAATAAAAACACCCCTATACACAAGCTTATTATGGATTTCATCATTTCTATATTTCAGTGATGACTGCATTTTCTAACGTATATAGTAAACTGGAAGCATCCTGCGGATTGACATAAAGCGTACCCTTAACTTTTACTTTCCGTTCTGTAATTTTCACCTTTTTATTATCCCGCATAAAAACCTGCATAGCTGTCTCCGGTCCTGCTTTTCCACAAAAAAAACAAGTACTTTGCGGAAATTTACTCAGCATAAAATGACTTTGAGACACCTGACCCGTAAGCGGTATGATATATCCTTCAACTTCAATTTCTTTTCCATCTAATTTTTCTACAGCTGAGGACACTTTAGGGATTTTTGTCTCCATTAGTAAATCGGGATTGTAAGTCGTCTTAAAAGTAACCATCCCTAGCGTCATCCATATATCTTTAGTCTGAGCATAGATACTGCTAGTACTCAAAATGACACTCATAATAATAAGTCCTAAAGTGCTGCGCAAATAAATTCTTTCCAAAAAAATTCTTCTTTTATATAGTATTAACGACTCAAAGGCGATAATTGATGCTTTCTAAAAGGGCTATTTACGCGTTAAAGTTTTATTAATGTCTGTTCGTGCAGCCTGAATCGCCGGAATAATAGCTGCAATTACTCCCAAAATCAATGAAGCTATAACTATAAAACCTTCTTCAGGTAGCCATCTCAACCCTGAAAATACATATCTAAAGTCTTCTTTTAGATACTTTGACACGATCTCCATACCTGCATGGCCTAATATCAACCCTATAATTAATCCTATTAAAGCCAATAATACTCCTTCTGTTATTATAAGTAAAAACAATTTAGCTCTTCTAGCTCCAAGTACACGCATGATTGCAAGTTCATATTTGCGTTCGCGCATACTTTTAAACATCATAATAAAAACAAATAAAGCAGAGACAGCTGCAATTAATAATGCTAGGCCTCTTAAAATATCTGCACCTATACCTATCATACTATAAAGTCGATTAATTTCGATTGCTGGTGAAGCTGCCTGCAAGTCTGTATTTTCATTGATATTCCTGCCAAAATTTAATGCCTGAAAATTTGTTTTGTTTTTAAATTGTATCAATACAGATGTAATTTGCTCGTCTGCATGATGCAATAGATGTGCATTAGAATTATCATGATGGTGGTCGTGGTCGTGGTGATGGTGTTCATCGGCATCGTGATCTTCATGATCCTCATGATGCGCATGGACTTTCCAGATGGAGCTTGTATTTGTAAGTATCAACTGATCCAAAACAGAACCGGTACCATATATAATTCCGGTTACAACAAAAACAACATCCTCGTGTACATGATCGTCTGAAATTAATCCATGAGAACTTTCAAAAGTATCTCCTAACTTAAGTCCAGTTTCCGCAGCTACTGTACTTCCTATCACGACTTCGAGGTCATTTTCCCAGAGTTTACCCGATGACAACTGACCGTCATATAGCGACATAAAGTCGTAGTTTGTACCGACGATTCTGTAAGATTTATAATTATCACCCAAGGACAGTGGAATGGCTTTTTTAATAAGTGGATGACCATCGCGCAGTAAAGGTGCTGCATCTTTTACAGAAATATTCCCTGTAGGATTATCTATATGATACATATTGCAAAGTATCATCTGTAAAGGACTACCTTTGGCACCGACTACTAAATCGATATCTGCTAAGTTTTTATCAAATTTTTCTCTAAGTTGCGTATTAAACAACAAAAGAAAAGAAATCAATCCTACTCCTAATCCAAAGAGAATCGTACTCATCAATAGATTGAGTGGATTTTTGATTATATTTTTAACTGCTAATTTTAAAACATTCATTTACTTTCCAATATTACCTTTCGGTCAATTTTATCCTTTAATCTGGTGTCATGTGTAACCACAATTAACGCCGAAGCGGTATCTCGTGCGTGGTTTTCAAGTAAGTTGAGCACTTCATTACAGTTTTCGTCATCAAGTGCTGATGTTAATTCATCTGCTAAAACCAACTTAGGGTCATTAACTAAAGCACGGGCGATAGCGACTCTTTGTTTTTCCCCTTGGCTAAGATGTCGTACATACTTACCGTACTTATGACCTACATTCAATTGTTCTAGCAAAGCCATTGCCTTTTTTTTATCCGTTTTTTTACCAGCTAGATTTTGAGCAAGGATGACATTTTCTAAAACATTAAGTGCTTCTACAAAGTGATTTTGCTGAAAGACGATACCTATATGCTGACCTCTAAAATGATCTGCCACTGCACCTGAAAGACTGCTTAGTTCTGTACCATCAATACAAACACTACCTTGTTGTATTTTAAGTATTCCACCTAACAAATGCAGCAGTGTAGTCTTACCTACACCCGACGAACCCAATACTAAAAGAATTTCCCCAGCATCACAGTGAATATCCGGAAAATGAATTGACTCACTACCTGAATAGGAATAAACTAAATTTTTTGTCTGAATCATAGAGCAAAAATAGTGAATTTTAATAATTTCAGGGAATATAAGCGGTAAACAATCAAATAAAAAGCCCGTAAACACTATATTATACACATTAACCTTAATTTTGCACAATTACCATACGCTATAACTTTTGCCGATTGAAAAGCATCTTAACATTCATAAAGTACCTTTTAATTTCGATTATTTGTATCCTGATTGCAAAGCAACTACAATCGGAAGATTCAATACGTATTATTGATTACTTTAGTGAAAATAAAGCTAATAGTTTTCATTTGCTATGCTTGGTTTCTATTGTATTGTTAATGCCACTCAACTGGTACTTTGAAGGTAAAAAATGGCAGTTACTGATGTCCCCTTTTACACAAATAGGCTTAATTCATTCCATAAAAATTGTCCTAGCTGGTATCGCCACCGGAATTTTCACTCCCGGTCGAATCGGTGAATATGCAGGTCGTGCCATTACTTCAGAAAAGCATCATAAACAGGAGGTTGTAACAGCTACCCTACTCGGTAGTATTGCCCAAAATTATTGGAATATTTCCGGAGGTTTTGTATTTAGTTATTATTTTCTTAAAAACATTTTTCAGGTTACAAATACACTTTTAATAGCGTTGAATGTAGTAGTTGCCGTAAAAATTGTGCTTTTACTATTGACGTACTATCATCTGCCAAAAGTGGCAGATTGGCTAACCGTCAAAACATGGTTGCGCCAGTATAGAGGAAGTATTTCCGGTATGGAAGCGTATGCTAAACCGATTCTTAACAAGGTGCTTTTATTTTCCCTATTGAGATATATAATCTATACCGGGCAATATATTTTGACCATGCTATTGTTTAATGTTTATATACCAATTTTAGACATGGTGGGTAATATTACCGGAATATTCTTAATTCAAACCGGAATTCCCTTACCGACATTAATGAGTATAATCGCCAGAGGCGAAATAGCTATTTTAGTTTGGTCTTCAGCAGGTGTAAATAGCACAATTGCATTAGCCACTACTTTTTTGATTTGGTTTATCAATTTGATTATTCCTGCCATTGTGGGCTTAATTATTTTGACAAAAACAGATTTTTATCAGTATTTTAAAAAAGAAAGACATGAATAAAAAATTGGTTTTATGGATGATTCCACTCGCATTAATAACCATATCCTTTACCTATCATAATACGACGAAAGTATCATTACCATGCTATTCCGAGAATACGGTTTTTAATCAAGGTGAAAACCTGACCTACAAAGTTTTTTACAATCTTGGTTTTCTATGGATTCCAGCAGGTGAAGTGAATTTTTCCGTCAAAGAAAATATGGATAGCTATGAGATTCGAGCTTTGGGCAAAACGTATAAAAGTTATGAATCAATATTTAAAGTCAATGATTATTTTTACTCAAAAGTAGATAAAAATACGATGCTTCCGACTAATTTTGTACGGATTGTCGAAGAGGGCAATTACAAATTGTATGACAGTATTACTTTTCAGCAAGATAAAAACATTGCATACTCTTACCAAGGTAAAACCAAAAACACAACCAGCATTCAAACCCACAAATATGACGGATGTATGCAGGATTTAGTATCCAATTTGTACAAATTGAGAACAACCGATCTGTCCGGTCTAAATAAAGGTGACAAATTAGAAACTAAGATACTTTTTGACAAGGAAATATTCCCGGTAAGTATCACGTTCGAAGGTAAAGAAAAGAAAAAAATCAAAGATCTTGGTACTTTTAAAACAATACGTATCAATCCTCAGGTCATAGTAGGAAAAGTCTTTAAAAAAGACAATAAAATGGTTATTTGGGTCTCTGATGATAGTAACAAAGTGCCTTTACTAATCGAATCTCCTATCGCTGTCGGCAGTGTAAAAATGGTTTTAAAAGAACACAAAGGTTTAAAATATCCGTTCTCATCAAAAGTTTAACATCAATAGCTAAGAAATCATTAGTAATCATAATAAAAATGGTCTAATCACTATAAATTAAAAGTTTCCCCAAATGAATAAATCAATTTTCAATAAAGGCCTTGTGTATTTACTCGTGTTTATTGCCGGTGGTACCATCGTTTGGGCATTTACGAATCATTCATATTGGGATAAAAAAACAACTGAAAGTACAACAGTCATTCAAGAAAAATTAAAAAAGGTCACTAAACTTATCACCGTCGAAGGCTATTATTCAGAAATTTACAATCATAATGAACAATATGATTATGATTATTTCAATTTCTTCAGTAAAAAAATACTGCTCAGAGTAACTGCCAAAGTATCAGCAGGATTTGATTTTGACAAATTGAATATTAGCATTGATAGTCTATCCAGAACCATAACATTGAATGAATTACCTCAAGCGGAGGTTTTATCAATAGACCATGATATTGATTATTACGACATCAATACGGGAATTTTTACATCTTTCACTACCGAAGAGTATAACAATATCAATAAAGAAGCGAAATCCTTCATCGCAAATAAGAAAAATACAGCACGCTTACTTGAAAAGGCCCAACAGGAAAGAGACAACTATATTCAAATGATTGATTTAATGCTCCAAAGTTCAGGTTGGAAACTCGTTATCAAATCAAATGTCCTGCCCAATTAAAATTTAAGTAAGCTATTCATACAATAATGTAGCGTATAAAATTTTGTAATTCAAAATATTAAATTTTTAATCATAATAAACTGACCATAATTTAAAACATTCTAAAGATTTATACGTTCTTTTAGTGACTTTTCGTAAAATTTTCGTCTTAGTATCAGTAGTAATTTCTTAATTTTTAAAATTAAATTTATATGAATCGATTCACATTTTTAAAATTATTTTTCGCATTTACCGTATTTTCTCTATTCCTTACTTCATGTGAAGATGACACATTAAACACAGACAACACTCCGCCGGTTGTAAAATTTAATGAGTCTTTAGGATATATTACAGGAGATAGTGATGTTGCATTAGGAGGTGAGTTTTCTGTATATTTATCAGCTACAAAGGGTTCAAACCCAATGAAAACTTTAACAATTTATGAAGATTTACAAAAAATTGATATTACCACAGACAGACTTACTTTTGAAGGAAATGTAGGGGTAGCTAACCCGCTTTTATTACTTCAGGATAAAGTAAACAGTTTTGAACAAAGAATTACTATTAAAGTACCTGCATCTTTTGGAAACCATTTATATGATTTTGAAATAACAGATGAAAAAGGGTTGACTTCAAGAGCTTCTTTAGTTATAAATGTAGTAGGAACTAACGTTAATACGTTGACAGGAATTTTATTGAATCAATCAGGTCCTGCAGGTCAAGGGGCATTAGACTTAGATACCGGAGCGTCAACTGGTACAGTTGATACAGACCCATCTTCAAAAAATGCTGAAATTAGAGACGAAGGTGTTGTATCTATTGTTGAACCATATGACCAAACTTGGAAACAGCAGATTTCAGGTATGAATGGTTCTGAAATCAAATATATTAAAAAAGGTCAAAACGGTATTTCTGAAAACTTCTCTTATGATGATATTTTATACAAAGAGCAAGTATCAGCATTGTGGTCAAATGGCATCGATTTTACTAAAAAGAGTTCTGATGGTAGAAGAGACGTATCTGACAAAGTTGCAAAAGGTGATATTTTTATTGTAAAAAATGGTGAAAAATATTATTTAATTCATACAAATGAAATCAAAGTAACCGCAACTGATAATACAGACAGCTATACTTTTGATGTTAAGTATTAATATAATTACTTCATAAGAAGCGTTATCTTCAATAAACATGAAAGCCTGGTCTGAAATCTTCAGATCAGGCTTTCATGTTTATAATTCATTTAAACCTTGACATTTAAAAGTTGTTTACCATTCATTATTTCTGATTTTAACTACCTTTGTACACCTTAAATCCTCAATTTGGAAGTCAGATTTGTTACAGTTATCTTACCCTTAGCTTTGCCTGAGCTACTAACATACGCTGTTCCGGCAGAAATGGCCCTCTCCATTAAAATAGGAATCCGGGTAGAAGTTTTTGTAAAAAACAAATTGTATTCAGCAATTGTATTAAAAATTTATGATAAATTAAACCTTCCATATAAGACAAAGCCTATTGTTTCGATTATTGATGAAATACCAATAGTCACTCCAATGCAGCTTCAGTTTTGGGAGTGGATAGCCCATTATTATTGTTGTACAATGGGTGAAGTCATGAACGTAGCTTTGCCATCAGGACTTAAACTTGAAAGCGAAACTAAAATATACTTCAATGGCGAACAGGATCAAATCGAAGCACTTGATCTTTCGGATGATGCGTATCTAATCGTTGAAGCTATCTCTATTCAACAACAACTCACCATTGCCCAGATTCAAGATATTCTCAATAAAAAGTCAATTTATCCGTTTCTCAGACAACTCTTAGATAAGGGTATCATTGCAATTAGAGAAGAACTCATTGAAAAATTTACACCTAAGTCTATCACTTTTATGACACTTGCCGAACCATATCTTTCAAATCCAAATCTTCTTTCTGAAGCTTTTGACAAGGTCTCTAAAAGTGAAAAACAAACACAAATGCTTTTGGCTTTTGTACAGTTAAGCAGAAACAATCAATACACTTTTCCAATTTCTGAAGTATGCAGTTTGGCAGGTGTGGACAGCAGTGTGGCACGTGCTGTCGAACGGAAGGGAATCATTCAAATTGAAAAGAAAACGATAAGCAGGCTATCTCAACATGCTACTGATGATCCTGCTTTAAAACAACCGTTGAGTAAGATACAACAAAGGGTTATTGAAGCTATTGAAGCCCATTTTAGCCAAAATAAACCGGTGCTTCTCCATGGTGTAACCGGTAGCGGTAAGACAAGAGTTTATACGGAACTCATCTTTAAATCGATAGCAGCCGATAAACAAACCTTATATTTATTACCTGAAATCGCTTTGACTACACATTTGTTTGAACGACTTAAAAATTTACTAAGTCAGGACATCCTTGTTTATCATAGTAAATTAAGTAATAACGAAAGGGTCGAAATTTGGAATGCAGTTAAACTAGGTGCCAAAATCGTAGTTGGTGCCAGATCTTCGCTTTTTTTGCCATTTTCAAATCTGGGCTTGATTATCGTCGATGAAGAACACGATCCTTCATACAAGCAAAGCGACCCAAATCCCAGATACAATGCACGTGATGCTGCAATTTATCTTGCTCATAGATCAAAAGCGCAAATCATTCTCGGTAGTGCAACGCCTAGTTTAGAATCCTATAACAATGCCATTACCGAAAAGTATGGTCTGATAGAAATACACGAGCGCCATGGCGATGCAGTATTGCCAAATATGCAAATTGTAGATATCCGGGAAGCATACAAGGACAAAAACTTTAAAGGAGTATTTAGCAAACCTTTGTTAGTGGCTATCCAAAGTGCACTTCTAAAAAAAGAACAAGTCATCTTGTTTCAAAATCGTAGAGGATATGCTCCTGTTCTCGATTGTGAAATGTGCGGTTGGATTGCTGAATGTACCAATTGTGATGTTAGGCTTACCAAACATAAATCATTACATGAATTGCGGTGTCATTATTGTGGTACGCGCAGTAAACTTCCCGAAATGTGTCCGTCTTGTGGCAATATGCATTTGACAGAAGGTGGTGTAGGAACAGAAAAAATCGAAGAAGAATTAAAAACCTTATTCCCTACAGCTAGTGTAGCACGTATGGATTACGATACTGCAAAAACAAAATCCGCCCTTGAATCCATTATGTTAGATTTTGAAATGAAAAAAATTGATATTCTCGTTGGGACGCAAATGGTAACCAAAGGATTGGATTTTGACAATATTTCATTAGTAGGAGTATTAAATGCAGACAGCTTGTTAAAATATCCCGACCTCCGTGCCAATGAGCGTGCATTCCAACTATTAACACAAGTTGCAGGTCGTGCCGGCCGGAATCAAAAACAAGGAAATGTTATCATCCAAACGTATAATCCGGAACATCCGGTCATAGTAGAAACTATTCAAATGTTGTACAAACGATTTTTTAACCGTGAGTCTAACGAACGCAAGACCTTTAAATATCCTCCCTATTTCAGGATGATTCAGATCTCGTTTTTACATAAAAACAGTGAGATTGTTGCTGGTGCAGCATATGAATTTGCAAAAATCATCAAACCTCAATTAGGTGACAGAGTACTTGGACCGGCTATTCCATCGATCGGACGTATCAGAGGATACTTTATCAATACCATTACCATTAAAATGGAGAAAAACCAAAATGTGGTTGATGCGATCAAAAAACTTATGCTACATACTACCGGCACTATTAAAAATATACCTGCATACAAATACGTGAGAATTAATCTTGATGTAGATCCATACTAAATCGATAAATAAAAACCAAGACAACTACAATCTAAAAGTTTTGAAGTAAGGAGCCAGATAATCGCATTAATTCTAGCATGGCCATTTTAGTTTCATGTTCTGCAGTAATTTTTCTAAATTCTGCATCAATTAGGTTGATTTGTGCTTGTCGCAATTCAATGGATATAATTGTACCAATACGCATTTTTTCACGGGTAATCTCAAGATTTCGTTTTGCTATCGCAATATTTTTTTCTTCCTGACTTACCATCTCATTTCCATTCGTATAAATATTATGGTAGGTTTGCATATCAGATTTCAAATCAGTCCATACCTGTTCTTTACGAAGTTTTTGGCTTTCTAAATTCAATTTAGCTACTTGAATTTCACGTTTATTGTTAAATCCGTTAAAAATATTCCACCTTCCTGTCAAACCAACTGCAAAACCAGCGTTCTGATTAAATTTTAACAAGCCGATTTCTGCATCTATTCTCGAAAAAGAATAACCTGTAGAAAGCTCAATAACCGGATATGCATTAGATTTCCATTGGTCAATTGTTAGTTTGGATACTATGATATTGCGATTAGCCAACTCAAGTAACTGGTTTCTTCCTACCGCATTTGTCATTAGTTCAGACATCGAAACAGGAGGAAATTCCGGTGCTTCTGTTATCTCAAAGTCAAAATCAGGATCTGTAGCCATCAGATTATTTAACCGTACTTTTAGATTGCGCAAAATCAACATTTGATTTTTCATAGAAGCGCTATCCGCATTAATATCAACTTCTGCCTGTAATAAATCTATGTCAGAAGCCGTACCAATTTCCTTACGCAATTTAGCTAAATCAATCCGCTCTTTTGAAATACTAATAGCTTCCTGAATAGTTTGTATTCTTTTCTTTTGAAACGCAATCATCAGATAAGTCTCCATAACCTGAGCGACCGTATTTTCCATCATAAGTTTTAGATTGATCATACCAATCTTTTCAAACTCTCTGAGTTTTTCACGATTCGTAAACATCTGTAAACCATCAAACAACTTCCAATTTGCAAGTAGATTTGCATTCAAGTTACTCGTCTTTGCATTATTTCCATCTCTGGTTTCGCCTGAAAAAAACTCCTGACGTGTATTGTTAAAGTTATAATTCTGACCAAAATTTAATGAAACTTGCGGCAACATTCCGGCATTTCCCATTGTGTTGTTAGCTGCATTAATATAAGTTTCGTTTTGTGCTATCCTGACATTATAATTATTTTCCAATGCTTTTTTAATAGCTTCATCAACTGACAGGATATTTTGTCCTACTATAGTTTGAGCTATTAAAACAAAAAAGAGAACGATATATTTGTACATATTTTAATCTTGATACTTAAGTCGGTATATTTAACAATCAATTTTGGGAAATTGTTATGTGCATTTTTGTCGGAATAAAGACATATAAATCATTCAAAGTTCATTAATACCTTTTCAAATATAAATGGGCTATATAATTTGAAAGAACATTGTAACATTAAATGCAAATAAGCACAGCCGATTCAATGGCAATGCTTTAGAAAGTTAAAAATAGAATAAAGTAAAGCACGTATATATTTTTACAATAAAAAAGCAGAGCTATTACTATCAAAATACAGCAACAACTCTGCTTCTTAATCAATTTATATACAACTTAAGATAATTCCCTTCCAGAAATATACATATACATTTCAAACCATTGCTCATTTGTCAAGACGATTTCACTAAGTGCGACCGCTTCTTTAAATTTATCAGCTTTAGAATGATTGATGATTGGTCTAATTCCTGCTGGATGGTGATATAAAAACAGCAATGCCATTTCCGAAATGCTCCATCCGTGTTCTGAGGCGTATTCATTAAATTTTCTTTCACGCATCTTGCCTGCCTTAGTATTTGTAAATATCATACTTCCGCCGATTGGCGACCAAGACATCGGTGTAATACCATTCGTTACGCATGTATCAATCGTACCATCATGAAGTGGATTGAGATGCGTAATTGAAAGTTCGGACTGGTGTGATGTGATTGGATAGAATTTTGTCATTGCACGAATCTGATCTGGAGAGAAATTAACTACGCCAAATTCTTTTACTTTACCAGATTCTTTCAAAATATGGAAAGCTTCTGCCATTTCCTCATAATTCATTACCGGGCTCGGCCGATTTATCATAAACACATCTAGGCAATCCGTATTCAAATTGTTAAGTGACTGCTCAGCCGACTCAATAATATGTCTCTTTGATGTGTTATAATGCGAAATTTTAAAACCAGGTTTTTCTGCACATGGCTTTATTATACCACATTTTGTAATAAGTTGTATCTGGTCACGCGATACTCCACTAAGAATAAGTGCATCACCAAATTCTCGTTCTGTAGTATAATTCCCATAGACATCTGCTAAATCAAAGGTTGTAACTCCTTCTTCAACACACGCTTCAATTAGAGAAGCCAATTTAGATGTAGATAATTTAGCACCCCAACTACCCCATCTTATTACCCCTGCTACTACTTTTGAAAAATTACTCATGGTTTTTATGGTTTATTATAAATGTTTATGTTAATTGTTTTTTAGTCTGTTTATTGATTTTTCTACTTGCTCATCTTTATTGTTTAGGTTATATGATGACATATAATCTTTAAGCGCTGATTCTTTATTTCCGCGTTTTTCATTGACTACACCTCTATAGTAAAATCCAAGGTGATTAGTAGGAGCAATTCCTGTCAATAGGTTAAATTGCTCATAGGCTCTATCTAAAGAATCTAATTCTAGATACAAAATTCCCGAATTTAAATAGGCGTCTGTATAACTTTTATCTTCCGTAATGATGGCTCTGTATATTTCAATTGCTCCTTGGATGTCATTATGATTTTGAAGGTAAAAAGCTTTAGCATGTCTTGCCTGCATAGACTCAGGATTACTTAAAATGGCACTTTCATAATATTGTAGTGCTTTGGAATCTTTCTTCTCTTCGTACAATTCACCTAAATAAATCCATGCATCTGTCAATTTACTATCAAGTTCAACAGCAGTTTGAAATGAATTAATGGCACGTGGCTTATCATTAATAGCTAAAAAATTAACACCTAGCATAAAATAAGCTTCCGCATTTTGTGGGTCTAATTTCACGATTTCATTGATTGTCCAGATTGAGCCATCATATTGCTCCATGATATATTTTAACTCTGCCAATTTTAGTAATGTGGGAATTCGCTCAGGATAAAGCCTTAATGTCTCATCAAGTGCTGCCTCTGCTTCTTGTGCATGTCCGTAATTAAGATACGCATCGGAAATTAGATGTCTATAATCTGGATTTAGCGAATCTATCTTTATTGCAAATTGAAGATCCGCTATTGCGTAATCATAAATCTCTTTATCAAAGAAAAGCTGTGCTCGTTGATAATAAAGTACCGGATCATTTGGGTTTATATTAATCGCTTCGGTCAATTGATCGATAGCAGGATCACCGCTAGGATCAATCGTTTGTTTTGTTTCTTGTTTACAGGAAACCAAAAATATCAATAAAACACTTAGTAAGTAAATCCAAACTTGCTGTTTTTGCTGTAAGTTTTTAATAAAAGTCATTATCATTAGATTATATTAAAATTGCAATGTTAAACCGGCTAAGACACCTGTGTTTGTTGCTTTTTCGTATGAAAACAAATTTATAATATTATTAGCTGAAACATAAAGTTGTATTGGTTTCAGTTTTATTCCGGTATAAATACCTACATTGCTCAAATCATTTCGTTGTAAAGTATATAACAATCCAAAATCCAAAAAAGATATGCTTTTGAATGCAGATAATGATAATTGGTGTTGATTTTGGATTTCACTGCAATATAATTGATACAAAACTCGAAACGACCAAGAATCCATTTCATAAGAACCGCCAATTAAATATCTGCTATTGACGCTTGTACTATATTTTTCTGAAGCAGTGGTCACTTCGATTAACGAGAGTAGTGTATCTTGAACACGCAAAGTACTATCTTGTATAAAATTAATTATATCAACCCCTTCAAATGTAAAAGTGCCTTTACTTTCGTATTTTCGAGGAGAAAAATCCCAATTTATCTTACCTATATCCAATGCACTTGCAGATATGGAAATTTGATCATTTATTTTATAATGAATACCAACATCAACTGCTAAACCTCTGTTATTATAAAAAAAATTATCAAACGTAAAACCTGAGTAATTTATTGTGATATCATCTAACGCTCTGTATCTCAGAAGATTACTCGAGCGAATAACGTACTCATTGACAAACTGCAATTGATAATATTCGTCAAGTGTAGTAAATTGCATCTTTGAAGACTCCGAGTAAATTGATGAAACACCATAGAGCAGTTTAGCCTTTACACCTAATGATAAATCTGAAATTTGAGCTTGCGCACCTAAATACAACTCATTATAAGCTGTAACATTAACAGATGGTCCTATTTCCAGTGTTTTTCCGATATAAGGTCCGTTTCCATTGGCCAACAATTTGATCAGGTCGCTATTGTAGCCCATATTAACAGAAGATCTGAACCCATGACCTGCCATAAACGCTAACGAGCCAAATTTTATACCTAGATCTAAAGTTCGAATATCATTTTCAAAATTTAGACTGTAATTACCGTTTTTAATTTGATTAATCTTCTTAATATCTAAATAGCGCGAACCGGATTCTGTTTTACTAGATAAATCAGAAATTGCAAGTCCATCTGTTCCTAAACCTGCAAAAACTCCGGTCAAGTTGATATTTACTGTGTTATTTAATGGTATAGCAGGATTGACCCATGTTGCCGGTATATAGCCTTTCAGATGATAATACGGGGCATATTGTGCTAATCCCTGCCCAAATGCAAGCATAACTATCAAACCAAAAAACAACCAACGAATTTTCATCCTACCCTTATTTTTTAATTTTTATCTTAGCTCCTAGCTTCAACCCTAAACTATACGAATCATAAATCCACAAAGAACGTTTTTGATCACTATTTGTCGTATTTAAATACCCGATTATTGCAATCTTAGAAGCCTTTCTTACTTTTTCGTATCTGTCCCTATCAAAATTCAAAAAAACCGTTTTTTCGACTGAAGTCGTCGTCTGACTATTATTGTTTAAGGCTGCAGCTGTAATATCTAATCCTTCGTCATCAAAGAGTATGTCTATTACATGATTATTATCATCTAAGAAATGAACTTGTGTTTTTATCTGTGCCGGAAAATCATTGCTAATGATTGCTTTCAATTCTGCAGAAGTAACATAATCAACTTCCGGAAGTTCAATATCTATTGTGTCTTCTACGACTAATTGATTTACTGATCCATACAATGGAATCTCAGCGGCTACCCGAACGATAAAATAACTTTGGTCTGTTATAAAACCGGTTTTTGTCGTGTCTTTTTCCGGATTGACAAGTGCCGACATATCGTATGTAATGGTCTTGGTCTTTTCGTTAAATATCTGTCGAATATTGGAATTGTTTTTATTAAAATCAAAGTTAGTCGTTTTTACTTTTCCCACTTCATCCAAACCCGGATACAAAAAGTCAATCCAGGCGTCCACAAAGGGACTTTCTAATCTTACCGTATTTCCAGTTATGGAAGTAAGTTCTAATTTATTTACTTTAGAATGTACAGGAAGGCCAAAAGCATTTTCAACACTTAAAGTAATCTTTGGATCTTCAAAATCAAAAGTGCCGCTCTTCCAAAAATCAAATAGGCCGATATTGATAAAATTACCATCAACAGGAAAATCATGATGCCCTAAATAGCCTTCTAAATAATAGAACTTTATAAGGTCAAAATTCATAAAGGCTTTATCCAATTTTACTTTTTGACCAGTTGATGTCACCGCTTGATAATGGAATGTCATAATGTTTCTATTCGTTTTTAACGACCATCCATCAACTGATATGTCCTCTGTCTGATATGTTACTGGCAAAGTATTTTTGTAAGGAATCGTAAAGTTTTTGACAAAAGTCTGTCCATCCTTAGTAAGTTCCGGAATTGTCATAACGACATATAGGTCTTCGGTTAAATTGTTTTCAACTGTAAAGTTGATCTTGGTTTCCTTAAAAATGGCAGTATGGATATTTACTTTTTGTATAGGCATAATCTCAACCTGCGCTATCGTATCTGTTATCGGTAATGGCGTCACACCAGGATAAGGCGGAAATATTGCAGCTGAATTTTTTCGAAGTACTTCTCCATTATACGCTATAATTGCTTTACCGTCGGGTTCAAACTTAATTGCAACTTTTCCTTCTACTAATTCATTTAATCGAAAAACACTTACTTTTGTATTGACAATCGGTATAGCCAAATCGTATTCCTGATCATTAAAATCCCATTCCTGTAGGTTGTCTGTATCATAACAACCTATCAATAATAAAACTATTGCCGGAAACATAGCTTTTTTTAGGTTGCGTATATTCATGATATTAGAATTTCTAATTTTCAAAACCTACAAAAAAGTTGCACAAGGTAACATATTTAGTTATAATAATTTAACTTATCTACTCATAAAATTTGACAACGAATAAAAGCATTTTTCAAAGTCAAATAGAATAATTTATTTGTTTCAACAACTACAAAAAATAATAGTACAAAATGCCTTGTAAACAGCTTAATTTTCTATGTTTATAAAATGCTTCGTTCAGCAATAATATACAAAATTACATACTTTTGTATTCAATTTTAAAAAAAAGGCATTTATTATAAACATAACGCTTTCAAATCTTAAATAATTATAGGCAATATGATTAATAACATTCAAGCAGTTTTACAAGGATTAGTAACCCATGCATTTAATAATGATACGGCAGAAGGTGATTTAATTATCGCTCCCGGCTTAATGGATATTTCTGACAGCAACTTGTACGACACGCTCATAAAATATTATTTAGATCACTTTAAAGAACCTGAGTTTTTTAGATTTTCGCATCATTCAAGTGATATTAACTTCAACCCAATGTACAATTATATTCGCGATATATTTGAAAAACCTGAAAATTTATACGAGCATTCTGTCAGGATAGCAAGACATCTCGTTGAAAAATCAAAACATCCAAATATTAAATCAGGCGAACTGCATATCGGATATTTTACAGATTTATTGGTTAATGATGAAATGGTTGAAGCGATTGTGATCATCAAATCTGAATCTAAAGACACTTATTTACATTTGGATGAGGAAATGTCATTGAAAAGTGAATCTGGAATTAATATTGGTAAAATTGACAAAGGGTGCATCATCTTCAATACGCAGCGAGATACTGGATTTCAAATTTGTAATATTGACCACAGCAACCGATTTAATGAAGCCAAATATTGGCGTGAAGACTTTTTAATGGTCACCCAGATAAACAATGATTTTTCGCAAACGAAAGACTATATCAAAGTGACCAAATCATTTGTAAAAGAGCGTTTGTCAAAGGAATTTGATACAGACAATATCGACGAAGCTGCTTTAATGCAACGTTCATTTGAATATTTTAAAAATAATGAATCCTTTGACACAAACGAATACGAAATCAAAGTGTTTCAAAATGAACAGGTCATTGAAGCCTTTCAAGATTTTAAATCAGAATATCAAAACATGCGTCAAATAGCGTTGGATGAGCAATTTGAAATATCGGATTATGCCTTAAAAAAACAATCTCGCGTATTTAAAAGTGTAATCAAATTAGACCAAAATTTTCATATTTACGTGCATGGTGACAAAGAAAAGATTGCTAAGGGTGAGGACGAGTCCGGCAGGAAGTATTATATTCTTTACTACGAAAACGAAAATTAAAATGGACATAAACTTTAAATCAATAAATTGTTTCCAAAACAAAAAAAGGCTTTATTCCGTTTTTATTCCATTACTTATAGTTTGTAAAAACAATCTCAATCCGATCAGTTGAACAATAAAAAACCCACATCTGACCAATTTGAAAGGCCTGAACTCGATGATCAGACAGCTTTAAAATATCTTAAAGCGTCTAAAATTATATTACCTTCAATTTTAGGCCTGAGTGTTATCATTTGGCTTATGACAAGACAACTAGATTTTGAAGTTGTTCGGAATTTTAATTTCAACTTATATACCATATTTTGGATTGGAATGGCTGTGCTTATGTATATCATGAGGCATTTGTTTTATGCACAAAGACTAAGAATAGCAACTAACTATGCATTTTCATGGCTAAAAGCCATTCAACTGATTGTAATTTGGGAATTTTCTACTGCTGTTACACCTACTAGTGTGGGTGGTGCGGGAGTTGCGCTCTATCTTTTGGCCAAAGAAAAACTATCCGTTGCTAAGACGATATCTGTTGTGCTATATACAATGGTTATAGACACGATTTTTTTTGTTTCAGCATTAATCACCCTAGCATTGATCATTGGACCGGTTATGATACGTCCTGGCATGCATGTTTTTAGCGATATAGATGGTTATGGGATTACTTTTCTGACTGTTTTGTGTTTTATGATTGGATATGGGATTGTGTTTTTTTACGGTCTTTTTATAAATCCTCGCGCGATCAAACGACTTTTAATCATCATAAGTAGATTTAAAATCTTAAAGCGTTTTCGCCAAAGTTTGCGCACGACTGCATATGATATTGAGACAGCAGCAGGCGAAATAAAATTTAAGCCTTTTACATTCCATTTTCAAGCGTTCCTCTGTACAATGGGTGCTTGGACTACGCGATTTTTGGCAATCAACTGGTTGATTATGGCGTTTGTTCCTGAAGTGCACCGCACATTAACAGATCAGGTTACGATATTTGCTCGAGGTATAGCGATGCATGCAATTGAAGCATTTAGCCCCACTCCAGGCGCTTCCGGAATTGTTGAGTTTCTTTTTGGTGGCTTCTTTAGCGATTATGTCCCTTTAGGAATTGCATTAATTATAGTGCTTTTGTGGAGATTGATAGGTTATTATAGCTATTTAATTGCTGGTGTTATAGTCATTCCGATATGGTTTAAAAATTTACCAAAAACAAATTAAAAGACATTGTAATACTCAATTAGAATATCTACTTTGCTAATTATATTCAGTAAACATCAGGTGATTATGGAATAAAGATTCAAAATCTTTATAAAAAAGAAGCGCGTTTTACTTAATTTCTTCTTGGATCAAAATCATATTATCAATAAGCCGAACGCCTTCAATCCATACTGCAGTACAAGCAACGATATAGGAATGCTTGTCAATATTTTCAATAGTTTGAAGTGTGTAGCCATCTATGATATCGAAATACTCCGGTTCGAATGGATGTTTGGAAAGCCTTTTCAAGGCATATTTTGTAAGTTCTTCTGGTGTATGCGTTTTGATTTTTTGTTTGACAGCTTTTAGTGTATTGTGTATAAGTTTGGCATTTTCTTTCGCTTCCGCTGAAAGTCTAACATTTCGCGAACTCATCGCTAGGCCGTTTTTCTCGCGTACAATCGGACAAACCCTAAGCTGGGTTGGAAATTGAAGTTTTTTTAGCATGTAATTGATGATCGTATATTGCTGGAAGTCCTTTTGACCCATATACAAATTATCCGGTTGGACAATCTCTAAAAGTCTTTTGACTACCTGAGCTACACCATTAAAATGACCGGGACGATGCGCTCCCTCCATTACTAAATCTAATCCACCTAAATCAATGTTTGAATGCATGTCTGTTCCTTCTGGATATACATCGACCGATTCAGGTGCATACAAGAAGTCTGTATTAACTGATGCTAACAACATTTTGTCTTGTTCTAAAGTGCGAGGATACTTATCTAAATCCTTTTTATCGTTAAATTGGGTTGGATTTACAAAAATGGAAACAATTGTAATGTGATTTTCCTTTTTAGCTTTTTTGACGAGATTTAAATGGCCATCATGTAAAGCACCCATAGTAGGAACAAAACCTATTTTTAGTCCTTTTGCTTTAAGCTCAACAATCTTTTTTGTGACATCAGATGCATGAAATAGGGTTGTTAGCATTTTGAGATAATTGGGTATGTTATGAATAAAAAAAACTGGTGTACAGTTTTAATTGTGCTGTACACCAGTGCTAATTTTTATTTTGTTTTTACTTTAGTATCACCCTTCAATTGCTTTTTTGGATGTACAAGTTTCATCTCTTTGATTAGATGTCCAGCATTCGCATACTTATCAATTACCCAAAGTATATACCTAGCATCTACCATGATATTGCGGCAAATGCGCTCATCGTAGTTGATGTCGCTCATCGTTCCTTCCCAAACGCGATCAAAATTCAATCCAATAAGGTTACCATGAGCGTCAATGGCAGGGCTTCCCGAATTGCCACCGGTAGTGTGGTTTGAACCTAGGAAGCAAACCGGCAATTTGCCATTTTTGTCGGCATATTGACCATAATCTTTTGCTTTGTAAAGTTCTAACATTCTAGGATGAAGATCAAACTCATAATCACCTGGAACATATTTTTCTATCACACCATCTAAATATGTCACAGGCTCATAATAAACTGCATCGCGGGGTTCGTAACCTTTTACTTGACCATATGTTACACGCAAAGTACTATTGGCATCCGGATAGAATCTTTTTTCTGTAAATACTTCCATTTGCGCTTTAGTATACTGTGCTTGTAATAAGTTGATTTCTCGCATATATTCATTGTATGGTGCAGATATTTGATTAGCATAAAAATCAGACCAGTTGAATACTAAATCGAATAAAGGATCGGCCTTTATCATCTGAATTGCATTTTCAGGATTCATCTCCAAGATCGTCATTGCTGATGCTACATTGGTAAATTTGGTCTTTTTAAACCAATCTGCAACAACGTAATCCATCGATTCATGAGAATTTAGGCCAAAATGTTCTTTTTGTAAAAATGGTGGTACAAACCTAGTATCCAGATTACTTACATACATTTCCAATAAAGCTTCCATCTTTTCCTGATCGATATGCTCGTCATAATTTTTAAAGAAGTTTAATGTATATGTTTTAATCCTTGGCAGGAAGTTATTATAACCACTTAATCCATTTTTTTCGTAAGTAGAAACTAAATTTTTTAAGCCATTCATGTAGGCTGTGATGTCAATATTTCGCAGTACTACTTCACTATAATAATCATTGGCTAATGCAAACGGTGCATTTTCTTTGTATAATCGATCTAAGTCGCTGATTAGATTTTTGTATGGGCTATTTGCCGGCAATCTTTTTTGAAATTCCTGTTCGTAATTCAATTTCTTCTGTACTGCATCGGATTTTTTAAGACCTAAAGACTCACCTACCCATTTTTTCCAATAATTGGCTATTGATGCATATTTTGAAGCATATTTAATCTTTGTTGCTTCGTCTTTTCGCATGTACTTATCGGTGATTGCTAAAGCAGATTCCCGGATTGAAATCTTAGCCGGATTGAGCACATCCAATGTTTGACTGATTGCCGATGCGGTCAGATATTGGTTTGTTCGACCTGGGAAACCAAAAACTAAGGTAAAATCACCCTCTTCGATTCCGTCCAAAGATATTGGTAAATAGTGTTTAGGTTTGTATGGAACATTATCCGGTGCATACTCAGCTGGTTTGTTATTTTTGTCTGCATATATTCTAAAAAGTGCAAAATCACCGGTATGACGTGGCCAAACCCAGTTGTCTGTATCCGAACCAAACTTTCCAATAGATTCCGGCGGTGTACCTACTAGACGTACGTCATTGTATGTCGTAGTGACAATAGCAAAATATTGATTTCCGTCAAAAAATGGCCTAATCATCACATTTTGATATGATTCAACCTTATATCCTTTTTTGATATTGGCTAGGTTTATATCGATCTGTGACTGTCTTTCTTTAGCGGTCATCTTATCCGTTACATGCTTTAAAGCTTCTTTAGTGACATCGTCGATATAATCAATAAAAGTCGCACTTAATCCAGGATTATGTAGTTCATCTTTATAGGTAGCTGCCCAAAATCCATTTTTTATCAGGTTGTTTTCAACTGTAGAATGTGCCTGAATCTGACCATAACCACAATGATGATTTGTAAGTAATAAACCATTAGGCGAGATGACCTCGGAGGTACATCCTCCTCCAAAATGTGCAATTGCATCTTTAAGGGATCCTTTATTAACACTGTAGATATCCTCGGCAGACATCTTCATCCCCATGCTTTTCATCTCTTTTTCATTGAGCATTTTGAGTAGGTGTGGCAACCACATACCTTCTCCCGCTCTAAGCGACAAGGATGAAATTACGAATAAAAACAGAATGAAATACGATTGGATACGTTGCATATCAGTTATTTTATGATTTAATGTTGTGCTTTTAGTAAAAATTATTTTTCAATCTTAAAATGCAAATTTCTGCCTCTTTTCAGCTCTTTATTATAGAAAGAGTTCAACCATTCTTAAATTTAGTAGCTTAGTAAAGTCAAAAAATTAGTTGATTTTTTGAATTGAAAGTATTTACCAATGCTGTTACGAATATTTAATAATGTGCAAAGTTAATAAAATGTTGTTTAAAAAAGGTAAAAGATACGTTATACTGCATATTTCAATATCTATTAGTTTGAAGTTTATGATTATGAATAACGATATTGAAAAATAAAAACGTAGGTAATTAAGGTCATTATTTTGTATGTACTTTTCGTTAACCTTGATTCGTTCGCAAAGTTGAAATAAGTTTGTGATGCATACTGCATCATGATTTGAAAATTAGGACTTCTGTGATTTTTTTATGAAAGTTGATGATTACTTGATGGGCAATGCTAAAAAGGAATAATCAAAAAAAAATATTTTCCGAAAGGTAAATCAGGTTACATAAATTCCTTTACCTCAACATAATTGCGGTACTGAATGATTAACCCTTCATTTTCGAGTTTTTTCATCAGCCGAGAGATAACCACACGGGATGAGTTGAGATCTACGGCTATTTGATAATGGGTAATATTTAATTTTGCATTTTTAGTAATCATAACCTTTTCGCGAAGATATTTGAGCAAGCGCTCCTCCATATTATTGAAGGCAAGATTGTCTATGGCATCAAATAATTCATTGAGTCGGATATTATAACTGTCCAAAACATAACTTCTCCAAGATGAATATTTAACGATCCAGTCTTCCATCATTATATTGGGTATAAGCAGTACTTCTACTTCCGATTCAGCAATGGCTTTAATGTTACTTTTTCCAGGCTTTGTACAGCATGTCATGGAAACGGCACATGTATCACCCACCTCTAGATAATAAAGTAGCAACTCTCTGCCTTCTTCATCTTCACGCATGATTTTTACAGATCCGTTAACGATAAGTGGAAGATGCGTCATTTTGTCACCGATATCAATGATCAATTCGTCTTCTTTAAAAACTTTTAGGGTGCTTTCCATACACATTTCTTTGATTAATGGGGCTTCAAAAAGATATTGAAATCGCTCGTGCAATTTACCATAACACGACAAATCAAAAGGGTTTTCAAAGGAACTACTATCTTTAGGTATCAATGACATTATTTTTTTTATGTTACCGCAACTGAAAACTGTGTATCGTGTAATTTACGATAATGGCCGTCTTCAAGTTCAATTAATTCATTGTGATTTCCTCGCTCAATGATATGACCTTTTGACAAGACCAATATCTGGTCTGCATGTTGAATGGTGGATAACCGGTGTGCGACGATAATTGAAGTACGCTTACTTATAAGTTTTTCAACAGCATACTGAATAAGTGCTTCACTTTCTGAGTCTATAGAAGAAGTCGCTTCATCCAAAATCAAGATATCCGGATTAAACACCATAGCCCTAACAAATGAAATCAACTGTCGCTGACCTACTGATAAATTGTTACCGCGCTCGTTGACTACAAAGTCATATTGATTTGGCAAGCTTTCGATAAAAGCATGCGCACCTATTTGCTTAGCAGCATCTATGACACTTTCCCTAGAAATGGATTCATCCCTCAATGTAATGTTTTCCATGATTGTACCCTGAAATAAAAATACATCTTGAAGGACAACAGAAATACGCTTGCGCAATGAAAACAAGTCATATTCGCGGATATTTTTGTCATCTATGTAAATATTACCACCCTGAATATCATAAAATCTACTCAGAATGTTAATAATTGAAGATTTTCCTGATCCTGTACTGCCCACAAGAGCCAGCGTTTCACCTGGATTTATTGAAAAATTTATATTATGAAGCACATAATTTTCTTCATCGTAAGTAAAATTGACTTGATCGAAGACGACTTTGCCTTCCAATTTTTTTGCCACAATTTTTCCATCATTCGGGATAAATTCATCACTATCCAAAATATTAAATACGCGTTCGGCTGCGACCAGACCCATTTGTAGGGTATTGAATTTATCGGCCATAAATCGAATGGGTCTAAACATCAAATTGAGATACAAAGGAAAGGCGACTAAAGCACCAAATGATACTTGATCTTGTAAAAAACCCTGCGCCCCTAACCATATCATAAGTGCAAGTGAAACAGCTGAAACCAACTCTACGACTGGAAAAAACACGGAATAATATAGCACGGAATCTAAATTGGCTCTAGTATATAGCTTATTAATTTGTTTAAATTTATTTAGCTCTTGATGTTCAGCATTAAAAACTTGTACAATCTTCATACCTGTAATTCGCTCTTGCAAAAAGGCATTCATAGCTGCAATTTGAAGACGTACCTTTTGATATGAAACTTTTACTTTTTCTTTAAAAATATAAACCGTCAATATCATAAAAGGCATAGTAATCAAAACGATAAGTGTTAGCCGCCAACTCGTATAAAACATTAATCCCATAACAGCTAACAACGTCAAAAAATCTGCAACAATAACGATAACCCCTTGAGCAAAAACATCATTTATCGCCTCTATGTCATTGATCGTACGCGTCGTTGAGGTTCCAATCGGAGTCCTGTCAAAATATCTTAATTTAAGATGCGTAATCTGATTATAAACCCGTACACGAAGATCTTTAACGACGGACTGCCCAAGCTTGGCTGTCAAATATATAAAGAAGTATTTGAGGACGACACTTATGACTAAAATCGCAACAAACAAGATTGCCATCGGAATAAGTCCATCTTTGTTTCCTCCGACGATATTGTCATCCACCATACGTTGGACTATAAAAGGTTGAATGATGGAAAAAGGTGTAACTACAATAGCAAGTATTACAGATTTGACTAATAAAGACTTATACGGCTTTGTTGTTGCCATAACTCTACCTAGCAAAGCCCAATCTGTTACTAAATTTTTACCCATACAATTCCTATAGACAAAACAAACGTCTTATGTTTGTAATTTGTTCAGATTCAAAGCAATTTTATGTAAATGCAGTGTCGCCATCACCGGCGCACAGCGGTAATGAAATCCGGCCTAATTGTTCCCAAAATACCGAAGAAATAAGATATTTTCTACTTAATGCTTTTGAAAAAGCACTTAGCTTTTTATTGACATGAAAATAATCTATCAATGCGGGATGGTAAAGCGTTAAAGTTTTGACCTGATATTGACGTATAACAGACTTTATAGCTACAGCTACTTTTTCTAAAGAACCCTTGTGATACAAAAACGGGATTTTTAAATGACCGTCTCTTATGTTTATTAGTATACAACCTTCCATTTCATTTTTATCATTATGAATAATAATGGCTTTTGATACAAATTGATCTGCGACAGACGAAAAGTAGTATCTTTTAAATTGTGCGGTGGATTTACTTTCAATTATCCATGGATATTGCAATATCCAATGCAATAGATTTCCATCTCGTTGGATGCCTGTTTTGGAGTTATATTGAATGATAAATTTTGCCAATTCTTCATTGATTTCATTAGTAAAATTAAGACTGATAGGCTGTTTTCTAAAAATAGTTCCTATCCGTAGAACTGCATTCGTTACCGAATCAAAAGCTGTCAACAAAAATTTAATCTTATTAAAAAAGTTATTTTTAGGTGGTAAAATCCGAGTCAGGTCAGATTGGATATACCAACGACGACCATGTAGTTCAGGAAGTTCGCTAAATAACCCTAATTTATGATACAAATTGGCAGCAGGTCCGGTATATTCTGTTAACAAAATGCGGTTATCCCACGCTAAAAAACAAGCTTTTACCAATTTACTGGCAATGTTCTTACCACGTTGTGTTGGATCAATCCACAAGCAACTCATCCAAGCGAAGTGATGTCTTTGTCCATCAATATCATAGATATCATCAGCTAATGCACCGAGATAACCAACCATTTGACCACTTTCATAGGCTAAAAATAGGAGTATATCGTTTTCTTCTGTACGAGGGTTATTGATTTGCGATTGAGCTCTGTGATGGGAAATTGCAATATGTGGTGCTGTTTTATATTCCTGAGAATCAATATAAGCCTGCAATGCGTATTTATTGAGTTTCCTTATTTCAATCATTGCCTCCTAATCGTGTTTTTATTAAAAAGGTGTTTTGCCATGTAATATACGGACTGTCTTCGTATAATGGATTTTGTGCTTCTGTTTTCTATTTCCATCGGTATCCTATGGATGACTTCAGGACGAGGATCGTTTTTCATTCCGGCAGTTCCAAAAATAATATCCGCTCTAATAGAATTGAAAAACTGCTGGCTTACACCAAATTCAGTAAATGGGAATGCAAATATCCGATAATCTGTATTAAATTGTTTTTGTATATAGTCTAGGGATTGGTGTGTCTGACTTATTTGTTCTGCTAATGAAATATCGCAGTACAACGGATGATCCATACTATGGGCTCCGATATAAAATCCGTCCTTTTGTAATGTGTTAATCTGATTCCAAGTCATATAAGGTTGAGTACGCTTGAGATAATCAGCAAAAGATATTTCCATTATTTCAGCAGCCTTGTCTAGTAAATGTCGCTGATTATAATTGATCTTCCCCACAGCCAAGTTTGGATTTTTGTCGTTAAAGAGATTCCTTAGCGAGTTGAGCTGTGATTTGGACAATCTACTATAGCTATCCAAAAGTACACTCATTTTAAATCTATAAAACAATTCCTGATTATCTACAAATGCAGGATTGATAAAAAAAGCTGCTGTTATTCCATATTCTTTGAGAATGGGTCGTACAATATCGAATATTTGTCGTAAACCATCGTCAAAAGTTATGAAAAATCCAGGTTTTTGACGGATTTTACCTTGTTTGACAAATGTCATAACGTCTTTCAAATCCATTGGTTGGTACATTTTTAACAAATATTCCAAATCCTTTTTAAACAAAGAAACACTACGCACCTTATAAAGATGACGAATATGAATGGGCATCTCATCACTTATTAAATGATAAAAAGGGAAAATCGTATTATGTGGTAAATAATGCCCCATTAATTATGTTGATAAAATATACAATAAGGTCACAAAACTAATAAGGTTATTTTAAATTGAATGACAAAATTGAATTTTTGTATCACTTATTTCATCAACAAAATATTAATATTGATGTACTCTATCTTTATTTTCCATTGATATAAAGAGATCTATAGGTACATTGCTAATCTTTAGCAATATAAAATTCCATATCTGACTAACTTCTAAATACATATATGTTAACAATGTGTTAAGTTATGGTTTTTTGTTGTTTTTTTAAAATAACATATAATTTTGTAAATGAAAATATCATCACCTTTTTAAATATTTATCGCTATGAGAATGCAAATTAAAATTCAAAATTATTTTTTATTATCCTTTTTAAATACAATTCGATCAATAATCTTAACCCTTAGCTTAGTGCTTTGTTTTATCGGTGGACAGGCGCAGACCTGTGACAGTATCGTACTTAACAATCAGGAAGATATCAATAATTTTATTAAGAACTATGGTCATTGTACATCGATCAGGGATCTCGTCATCACGAATAGGGATAATGATATTACGCAATTAGATAGCTTATATACTATAGAACGAATAACAGGTTCATTACGTTTTTCAAACCAACTTCAAGGTGGAAGGGAAGTTAATATCAGTGCTTTTAAAAGACTTAGATATTTGAATACAATCAGTGTTTCCTTTCCTATTATCTTAATTGGCCAGTTTTTAAACTTAGATTCAATCGGTACTTTAGGTATAGCCAATACATCTTATACCTATACTTATCCCAATCTCAAACACATAGAATACACTTTGGCTATCAGAGATGCTTATCTTACAGAAGATAACGTACCTGCTTTTACGACTGGTAAAAATTTTTTCTTATCTCTAGGCAATGTGGACACATCTACCCTCAAAGTGCTTGCAAAAAACATAAAGACCGAAAATTTAAAAAAATTGACTATAGCCCCCTATTATGGTAGTATAGATCTAAGCTATCTCCCGATTTTAGACTCAGTTGAAATTTTAAAAATCGGTATTTGCAAGAACAGCAATCTCAGACAAATATCTAAAATTAGAAAATTAAAATGGTTGTCAATAGATCATCTTCTTGAAGGCAATGATTTTGGTGATGGACTGATACATATCAAGGAATTAGATGAGCTATTTATTCATGATGGTGATCCAAATATAGCCAACTACAGAGACTATAATATAATATTACCTAATCTCGAAGCGATCAATGAGCTTTTATTTATTGCGAACACAGACTCATTATTTAATCTTGATTTTTTAGACAAAGTGAGACCACCACTTGCTTCTACACCGCCCAATCCAATATATGGTCCCAACCCACCTTTAATTAATATTCATGATAATCTTTATCTCAATTATTGCAAGTCCATATTTTTGTGTAAAGCTATAAAACAGTATCCTGATCGAATATATTTAAAGAATAACTATGGCAGTAAATGTACTCTTGAAGACTTAGCAAAAATCTGTGAGACGGTAAGCACAGATGATAAGCATATCAAAAGTTTGACAATATCCCCCAATCCCACTTATGGTATAGTACAATTAAGCGCTACAGAAACGCCTGTTCACATTCGTATATATAACATACAAGGTACCATAGTAAAAACCCTATACAATTGTACGGCACAAATTGATATTGCTGATTTGCCTTCCGGTTTATATGTCTTTGATATAGCCTACAATGGTAGAACGGAAAAGCACAAGATCGTCAAGATGGATTAGGGTAAAACTGCATCCATTTTTAAATTGAAATATTTTTTTTAAAATAATTGTTATAAAAATTTGCAGATAAAAAAAAACGATATATCTTTGCGTCGCTTTTGAAGAAAGGCATCTAAAGATAACAAGGTAGGAAGTCCTTTAAAACTTCAAATACACAGGGGAGATTAGCTCAGTTGGTTCAGAGCACCTGCCTTACAAGCAGGGGGTCACTGGTTCGAGTCCAGTATTTCCCACACTTTTTAAAGAAGTTGTCCCCAAAATGGCAACTTCTTTTTTTTGCCTTATATTTTTTTATGTCAAAATCCGGAATCAAAGTATCGGCACCCGCCACGGTCACAAATATTGCTGGTGGACTTACTACCTTAGGTGTAGCATTAGAATCACCTGCTGATGAAATCGTTATAAAAGAAGGCAATCAACCGGGGCTAACTATCCAAGAAATTCAAGGTGCGGCAAAAAGATTACCCTCTGATATATATACAAATCCAGCAGGTTTGGCTGCTCAGCTATTGCTCGAACATTTAGGAGAAAGTCAAAGACCGCTAATTTTTGATATTCATAAAAAAATACCAATGGATGCTGGCTTAGGTTCAACAGCAGCATTAGCTTCTGCAGGTGTTTTTGCTATAAGTGAATATTTGCGAACTGGTTTAAGTAAGCATGATATCCTCCCATTTGCCATCAAGGCCTTAGAAAAAATATATAGCGATATAGATCTGGCTCATGTTATTCCATCTCTTATGGGCGGCATGACACTTGTAACCGATGAATTTCTTCCTGGTTTTAAAAAAATGTATATTCCGTCAGGTTTTTATATTGTAGTGATATATCCTGAAACGTCATTAACAAATGAATCATGGAGAATGGAAACCGTTTCGACACAAGTTCCTTTTTTCGAAGGTATGCATCAGGCGCAATACCTTGCTGCTTTTGTAGCATCTATGTACACATCAGATTTGGATCTTATGCGTAATGCTCTTCAAAAAGTAGCCGAACAGAAAAAAACTGTCGAACAAATTCCAGCATACTATCAAATGAAAGAAAAAGCGTTAACAGCAGGTGCATCTGGTTTTGGAATAGCAGGTTTTGGCCCATCTATGTATGCGGTCTGTACCGATTCGGGTACCGCTAATACGATCATAGAAGATGCCAAAACCCTCTATAAAATTAAAAAATATAGTACTTCATTATATTTATCCAAAGTCAACCACGAAGGTGCAATTGCCTATTAATTTACCGATGAGTGCTTAGGATTTATCAGCATTTATTTTAATTATACTGAGTGTAACTTTGGTCAAGACAGCATTGGAAATCAGACAAATCGTTTACGATTTTAATAAAACACTTTTGGCTTTTTTCCTATCAGCAACGTCACAATATGGAGAACTGGATTTAATAGCACACTTGTCATCAAGTATTTTCCATCTACTTTTTCAAGTTTTCCTTCACTGTCTCATGAAAAAGAAGTAAACTCGAGCTGTGAATTAGCTGCTAGTGCTAGAAAAGTAGTCATAAAACAACTATAGACAGCCGCAGTAAACAAAATGCTCCGGCGACCTCATACCTTCTACACCATCTGGAAATTGCGGTGGCGTGACTACATCCAATGCATCTATGAGTTCAGGCGATGTCATATTACTTATACGGCCATTGACCGATTTTAGGTTGACATTATATACATGTGCATTCATGTTGTCTTGATTTTTATAATTTTTTATTCGGGTTTTCACAAGCTGATTTTTTTTGGATATTGGCATACGGTGCACAGCCATTGACACCACAACCGGTATTAGTCAGTGCCTGAATGATAAAAAAAGCAGCTAAAAAGCCCAAAACGATTTCACCACTCGAAATGGCTTCATACATAAAATATATACCTATTCCCAATCGCAGCCATCGCATAAAATTCCAATTGCTAAACAACACCACTTTCATAATTTATTAAATGTTTTCATATAAAGACTGATAGTAATTAACTAAAGTCCATGGCCCACCATTAACGCAATCCATTCCTTGAGTATGTAAAAATTTTGTTGCTATACTACTTCGATTGCCAGATGCACAACATAGAATTAATGGTTTTTCTAAAGTTTTAAGTTGTTCGACCTTATATGGTAATTCATCTAATGATATATTTACTGAACCTGCTACATGCCCACCAATAAATTCACCATAGGTGCGCACATCGACAACCGTTCCTTTTCCTTCTTTTAAGAATGCTTCTATATTCATAATAAAAAAAATAATACATACAAAAGTACACTTTAGTTAATATAAATAGGGTTACTTTTGTTACACTATATAATCCTCATATCAAAAGTTATTAATGGTATAAGTTTAAAACTTGTCGGAACTAATTTTCTAAAGTGTGCTTTACAAGTTGTACTTTTGACCCTAATTAACGTTTACGATTAAATTTTAGGTAATAATTACATGAGCAATAATTCAAATCCATCATTTACAGATATCAGTACATTAGGGGAATTTGGTTTGATAGACCGCCTTACAGAAAATAAACCAACAGTACATCCATCGACGATAAAAAGTGTAGGAGATGATGCTGCTATCATACAAAATGATATGGAATGTACCGTTGTATGTACAGATATGTTGGTTGAAGGTATTCATTTTGATTTGATGTACACACCTTTAAAACACCTAGGTTATAAAGCGGTCATTGTAAACTTGTCAGATATCTATGCGATGAATGCCGAGCCCAGACAAATCACGGTTTCTTTAGCCATATCAAGTAAGTATTCTGTAGAAGCGATTGAAGAATTGTACGAAGGAATTTATACCGCTTGTAAAATGTATAATGTAGACCTAGTGGGAGGAGATACGACATCCTCACCTAAAGGTATGATAATCAGCATAACGGCAATTGGCCAAGCAGCTAAAAATGATATTGTATATAGAAATGGTGCTAAAAAAGGTGATATCATTTGTGTTACAGGTGACTTAGGAGCTGCATATCTCGGATTACAAATACTTGAGCGTGAAAAACAAATATATTTAGCTCATCCTGACATTCAGCCACAATTAGAACAAAGTCAATATCTAATAGAGCGACAACTTAAACCGGAGGCACAAAAAGGAGCAATCGCTTATTTTAAAAAAGCAGGTATTAAACCTACTTCGATGATTGATGTGTCTGATGGTTTGGCTAGTGAAATCTTACATATTTGCAAGCAATCTGGAACTGGTAGTTATATTGAGGAAAGTAAAGTTCCCATTCACCCGGATGCTGAAAGTACAGCAATTGAATTTAGACTTGACCCGATTACTTGTGCTCTACATGGCGGAGAAGATTATGAACTATTATTTACTATCGATGAGAAAGATCTGGATAAAATCAGATATATGCCCGAAGTATTTATCATAGGTGAAATAACAGATGAATCCGATGGTGTCAAATTACATACTTCAGGTGGTAATATTCACGACATAACTGCTCAAGGCTGGAATCATTTCAACAAATAAATCGAGATATAAATGATCTTATGTTATTTTAGAATATTGATGATATTGACGTGATAAACTAAAATTGCATTTTTATCCACACCAAAAGGAGGATTAGCCCCAAACCCTAGTGATGCAGGGATATAAATGCTTCCTTTTGAATCTTTTGATAATAATTTAAGTCCGCTGGATAGGCCTTCAATCGTATTTTTAAGGTTTATTTTCACAAAAGTATTTTCAGGAGATTTGTCAAAAACCTCCCCATTGAGATAAGTAGCGGTATATGAAAGCGCTATAATTGAATTATCTTCTGGATAAATATCTGATCCCAAACTTTCAACATGCACATACACACCAGATTGGTTAATATAGCTAATATTGTTTTCTAGTAAATATTTTTCAATAATAGCAGTATCTCCATTATCCTCTTTTCCACAAGAAAAAAGAACAAACATGAAGAGCGTGATTCTTAGGATTCTGAGCATTGCATCCGAATTATTATAAAATATCTAAAAGTTCGATATCAAAGATGAGTACTGCATTTGCACGATTATTAACTTTTTTTGCGCCATAACCGTATTGAGAAGGAATCAGCAATTTTCCTTTGCCACCTTTACCAAATTTTGGAATACCTATTTGCCAACCATGAATTAGATTATATAATGGAAAAGTAGCTTGGTTTCCAGAATCGAATACAAATCCATCCGTAAAATAACCTTTGTAATTCATGATGATAGTATCGGTCACTTTTGGTTTTTTCTCATTGCCGGGTTCTTCAATAATATAATACACTCCATGAACTGTCTTTTCTGCTGTCAAATTATGAGTTACTAAGTAATCTTTAATAATTTTTATATCTTTTTCCAATTGCTTTTGCTGGTCATTACTATCTTTACCACAGGAAATTAAACTAAAGAAGCAAACAAATACAATTAATATCTTATTCATTAAAATAATTTAAACGGTAAAGTTAATAGTATTTTATATATAATTCTAAAAGACGGCTTAAATGGTGTCACCTCTGAGTACTCTGAACCTTTGTCGTGCATCCACAGCATAAGTACTTCCATTATAATCAATAAAAAGCTTTTGATAAAGTTCCATAGCTTTTTCTTTATCATCGAGTTGCTGGTCATAAAAAGTAGCCAATTCATAGATGGCATCATCGGCTTTCAACTCATCCGGATACTTTTCAATAATAGCATTATACATAGCTATCATATCATCAGTCCTTTTAAGCTTTTTGAAAATTTGCGCTTTCATATAATAGACATCATCTTCGATTTCATGCTCAGGATAGAGGTATAAAATACTATCCAATTTTATTAATGCCTGAGCGTGTTTATTTTCAAAAGTCATCAAATCTGCTTGAGTAAACATTTGTAAAACCTCATGCGTCGTATCTACTCCAAGGTTTTCCAAAATAAACACGGACATATAAATAGCATCATTAGAAATGAGTTTGGACGTAGCACCTTTTAGAATTTTAAATTGTTCTTGTGCCCATTCGAAATCACCAGCATAATACGATAATTTTGCATTTCTGTAACGAGCATATTCTCCCAGTTGACCTTCTTTAAAATCCTTATCCACTTGACTAAATAATAGGCTTGCCTCCCATCTGTCGCCATTCATAAGATAATAATCCCCTAAATCGAGTTTAATATTAGCTACCATGTCAGGTGCAAGACCACCAAATCCTTTTGCTTCCTCCAATATTGCTATGGCAGTATCTAATTCATTGACATACAATGCTTCAAATTCAGCATATTCCTTCATTAATGGCGCAGTCCGAGTGTTTCTACCCATCTCAGAAAGGAAGGATTGATATTCCTGTTTTAGAGAAAATAAATCGTCCTGAGTATAATTATAGTTTTCAGTTACTTTTGCTTTTTTACTTTTCAGTATTCCGCTCTTTGCATCCAGAAAATAACTTGTGTTTTTTCCATGATTTGTAACAATATACCCATAAGCGTCAATGGCATCATCAAAGTACTTATCTTTATACATTATCTCAGCAAGGCTATAAACTCTGTTTCCATTCTCACCTAATTGACGATCGAGGGCTTTTGCTTGTCGCAATGCTTTGTCATATTCCTTCTTTTGCATAAAAGACCATTGAAGCAATTCTCCATACTGAGGAACTTCAGGTTTTTCCTGAATTTTTTTGTACAGTTGTTTTTGCAGTTCGAGATAATCGTCCTCACTTAAGAATCGCTGTAAACTTGTCTGAATATTAAAGGTGTTTTTATCTTTTTCAGCAGTATTCAGATAATACTTTATCATATTTTTAGTATCTCCTTTTCTGCGGTATAGATCAGCGAGATTATAATCGAAGAGATTATCAACTTTGGCTAATTTTTCCCCTTTTAAATAAGTTTCGATTGCTAAGTCGTATTTACCTAGGTTTGTAAATGTAGAAGCTAGGCTGGTGATTGCAGCAGGATCTGGACCTAAATTATCAATCGCTTTACGGAATTCTTTTTGTGATTTATCAGTAGCACCCTGCCGTTCGAGTAAATTACCATTGGTAACATAAAGAGAGACATCATTCGGATTTTTTTTAAGCTCGTCAGCTACAATACCTTGCGCTTTTTCATATTCACTTATTTCGATAAGACATTGTATGTACCAATTAAAATAGGTTTTACCTTTGGTTTCTTCATATAATGATTGAAAAAGATCAGCGGCTTTTTCATACTCGCCTGAATTAAAATACTCGCTAGCCAGACGATATTTTTGCTGTCCAGCTACAGATGTTGTAGCAACTATCAATATTCCCAATAAGAGTACTGAAAACCTACCAGCCTTTTTTATTTTATCAAAAATCATTTCTAATAGACTCATAAAACAAATTAACATTAAATCATTCTACAATGTTGTAATTAGCATTTTAGTCAGTTATCTGATTTAATTCAATTTAATATCGATCGATATATAAATATAAGAACAGTATACAATTAATTATTGTATATTACTAATCCGGCTAATTATATGCATCAAAAATAAAACTGAACATGGTTTTATAACGCTGCGGTACTTCAAAAAATTTTTAACTACCTATTTTAACAAACATAATTATATATAAATTTATGTTAAAACATTTGATTGACACGAGGAGTGTCATTAAAATAAAATTACTAAACTGAAGTCTATTAATAAATGGCTAAACCAAAATCTAATTTGACCATAATAAAATATTAAAAGTAGAAGTCATTTATTATATGCTTATGAAAGGATACACAAATTATTAAAGATTTGATTTATTAGAACCAAAAGTACTTAATACAATCTTAATTTTTACTAAAAACTATAATGAAATATCTTCATTATGACAGGACCAACATTTCATATAGATGGAAATTTTAATATATTTTAAGATTCAAAATTTACCTGATAAGTACAAAATATTACATTTCGAGTACATTTTTTTAACAAATAATTGCATTATAAAAATATAATATATGTATTGGTGGTAACTTTGCAGTTGATCAGGAGCAGTATGTATAGTAACCAACATTACTGCCTGAGAAAGAACCTAAACTTCAGCTATAAATATTGTTTTTGATTATTCTAATTTTTTTGAATAATTAAATAACGTATTATGAAGACTGTATTGTCTATCTTATTGACATTAGTTACCTTTTCTATTAATGCCCAGAATTGGGATGTCCGATTTAAACAATCATCAGTTAATTGCCTAACAAAAAAAGCTTGTTATGATGTGCAGTTTAAAGGTAATGGAAGTGGTCCGTTTGTATTAGCAGGTCAGAATTATCGGATTTATTATGATGCTTCAAAAGCAACTTTTAATTCAGGTATTTCGCTTTTACCGACACCTACCTATACTGATTACACTTTAGTACAGGACATAGTAGCAGATGCAAGTAGCGTCAATGGCCCCCTTCAATTTGAAGAAACATTGGGCTTTCTCAACTTCTTTATGGATTTAAGTGATTTACAAAACGGTGGTATTACTTTATCTAATTCAGATTGGACAAGTACTGCAAGTCTATGTTTTGATATGGAAGATGAAGTGTTTACTGATGAGAACACTTGCTTTGAAATGGTTTTTGCAAGAGAGCCATTGACATCCGATTATGCATCAGCATTTATGCAAGCATCAAGATGGTACGCACCAAATCAGACTACTAATTCAAATGGTGTAGATTATTTAGACCTTACACCTTCTTCAGGGTCAGAATCTTGTTTAGCAAACGCATGTTCAAGTGATAGCAATTACAATATTAGATTAAAGTTAGATACTGTTTATTGTGAGACGAACGAAATATGTTATAATGTTCAGTTACAATCAGGCGGAGGAACTGATGTTAATTTAGCAGGTCAAAATTATCGTATATATTGGGATGCCGATGTAGCAACATTCAAATCAGGAATGAGTGTGCTTCCTACTCCTACTTATACTAATTATACTCAAGTTCAGTTATTGGAAAACCAAGACGCAAGCGGTTTTGGTCCATTGTCATTTGAAGACCGTTTAAGTTTTTTAAATTATACAATGGATTTATACGATTTGGATTCGGGAGGTATTGTGTTACCTTCGGGAGAATGGACGACAACTTCCAGATTGTGTTTTATAGGTGCGCAGCCACTTTTTGACAATCCAAATGTTTGTATGGATGTAGTTTTTGCTCGTCCAGGATTGACAGATGGGTACGCTACCGCTTTTATGGAAGTGGCAGAATGGGTTAGTCCGACACACTTAAAAAAATTAAATCCAAATATTTATTTTGATTTGAATAACCAAACAATGGGTGACGAAGCTTGTCTTAATGACCAATGTTTGGTTTCTCATGACTATAATATACGTCTTACACTCGACACAGTAAATTGTGATGTGAAAGAAGTTTGTTACAATGTACAGCTACAAACAGATGAGGATGTACATTTAGCAGGTCAAAATTATCGTATATACTGGGATGCTGAAGTTGCTACATTCAAATCAGGAATGAGTGTGCTTCCTACACCTATATATACAAATTATACTCAGGTTCAGTTATTGGAAAACCAAGACGCAAGCGGTTTTGGTACGCTTCCTTTTGAAAATCATTTAAGTTTTATCAATTATACGATGGACTTATTCGATTTAAATTCTGGTGGTATTATCTTACCTGCAGGTGTATGGACGACAACGTCAAAATTGTGTTTTACAGGAACACTTGCTTTATTTGACAATCCAAATGTTTGTATGGATGTAGTTTTTGCTCGTCCAGGATTGACAGATGGGTACGCTACCGCTTTTATGGAGGTGGCAGAATGGTTGAGACCAACAAAGTTACAACCTTTACATCCAAACCTTTATTTTGACATGAACGCTCAAACAATGGGTAATGAAGCATGTCTTAATGATATATGTACATGTGAAAGCCCGGTTTTAACCATTGGCGATATCTATTGTGAAGGTAACACGTATAGCATCAGCTTTTACCATAGTGGTACGGATATTGCAACAGATAAAGGAACCATAAGCGGTCATAGTATTATAAATATTCCTTTAGGCGAAACGGTGACTGTAACGAGTAGCATTGAAGATCAGTGTCAAACAGTTAGTAGCCTGATTGGTCCTTCAGTTTGTAGAATCGACTGTAACTTCCCTAATATCACAACTGGTCAAACTTTATGTGCAGGTAATGGTACATGGTTAGTGAGCTTTGTCGAAACAACTGGCGCTTCCATCAATATAAATGCCGGTACAATTGTTGGAAATACAATTATTGATATTCCGATTGGTACTGACTTAATCATAAGTGCTAGTAACGGTGATTGTAACTTGAGTATAATAGTACCGAGTGTTATAGATTGTGAATATACATGTGACAATCCACGTATTAGTATTGGTGGTAGAATTTGTACTGAAAATAATACAACTTATAAAATTATTTATACAAAAGTTCCAAACGCCATTATTACGAGTGACTATGGTACGGTAAATAATGGAGAGATTGTAGGTATTCCTGCAGGACAAAACGTTACTTTAGTAATCCAATACGAATGGTGTAATAACGAAGTTGTTGTTGTTCCGGCACCAAATTGTAGCTGTGAAGATCCAGTCTTAACCATTGGTGATATTGAGTGTGACGGTGACACGTATAGCATCAGCTTTTACCACAGTGGTTCGGAAATTATTACGGATAAAGGGACCGTTAGCGGTCATAGAATTATAAATATTCCACTAGGTGAGACAGTTACAGTAACCAGTAGTATTGAGGCGGGTTGTCAAACTGTGACTAGCCTAACAGGTCCGTCTGAATGTAAAACTGACTGTAAATTCCCTAACATCACAACTGGACAAACTTTATGTATAGGAGATGGTACATGGACAGTAAGTTTTGTAGAATCTACAGGGGCTACAATCAATGTAAATGCAGGTACGGTTGTTGGTAATACAATTGTTAATATTCCAATTGGTACTGACTTAATCATCACGGCAAATAATGGAGATTGTTACCTAAGCCTTATCGTTCCAAGTGTTGTTAACTGTAATATTATATGTGATAATCCACGTATTAGTATTGGTGGTAGAGTTTGTACAGATTTAAACTTGACCTATAAAATTATCTATACAGAAGTTGAAGGAGCAACTGTAAACAGTGATTACGGGACCGTTAATAATGGAGAAATTGTAGGTATTCCTGCAGGACAAACCGTTACTTTAACGATTACTTTTGCTGGTTGTATTGATGAAATCGTTGTTGTTACAGCTCCTGAGTGTAGTTGTGAAGATCCGGTTTTAACTATTGGTGATATTGAGTGTGATGGTAACTTATATAGTATCGGTTTCTACCATAGTGGTAATAATATCGAAACAGATAAAGGTATCATTAGTGGCCATAGAATTATTAATATTCCACTTGGTGAAACAGTTACTGTAACTAGTATAAAAGAAGCTGGATGTCAAACAATAAGTAGCCTTACTGGTCCGTCTGAATGTAAAACTGACTGTAACTTCCCAAATATCACAACTGGTCAAACTTTATGTGTTGGTGATGGTACATGGTTAGTGAGCTTTGTGGAAACTACTGGTGCTAACATTTCTACAAATGCTGGTACAGTTGTTGGAAATACAGTTATCAATATTCCGATCGGTACTGACTTAGTAATTACAGCCAATAATGGCGATTGTAACCTAAGTATCAACGTGCCGAGTGTTCAAGATTGTAACAATGTTTGTGAAAATCCTCGAATTAGTATCGGAGGTAGAATTTGTACAGATAATAATACGACTTATAAAATTATATATACAGAAATTATTGGCGCTACCGTTTACAGTGATTACGGAACCGTTATTAATGGAGAAATTATAGGAATTCCTGCCGGACAAACTGTAACTTTAACGATTACTTTTGCTGGTTGTGATGATGAGGTTGTTGAAGTAACAGCTCCTGATTGTAGCTGTGAAGATCCAGTCTTAACCATTGGTGATATTGAGTGTGACGGTGACACGTATAGCATCAG
>JBEBYC010000014.1:0-87759 GCA_040391315.1 Portibacter sp.
TTCTATCTTACAGTTACTTATAGCTTCATTTTCTTGAATGTTTTTCGTTGTTAATTGTTTCTTCAAATTACCGCCAACTTACTTATATGCGAAACAAAACTTCGCTTATGCAAGCATCTAGAGTGGCTAAACGAAGCTTTGTTTCGCTGTTTTTTAAACAACAAATATATTGTATTATCTTCATAAATCATCAAAGGGACTCTTAATTAATTGAATATTTTGTGTGCTTACATGCGTGTATATCTCCGTCGTTCTGCTACTATTATGTCCCAACAACGCTTGTATGTATCTTAAATCCGTGCCATTTTCAAGCAAATGGGTAGCATAACTATGTCGCAACCAATGCAAGGTAACAGGCTTTTTTATCCCCGCTTTTTGTAAGGCCTGCTTTAAGGTCAATTGCAAACTTCTTGCATCATACGGATAACCAACCCTCTGACCCTCAAATAAATATGTACGGGGCTTATAGGCCTTATAATAATCTCTTAATAATAACAATACCTTCGGACTCAATGGCACTATTCTATCTTTCTTCCCCTTCGATTGTGAAATGAATACAATATTCCTTTTCGAATCAATATGGTGCGACTGTAATGCCAATAACTCTCCACAACGCAAACCACATGAGTATATCAAACTCAACATCGTTCTGTGCTTCAAATTAGTAGGAGCTTCCAGTATTTTCTTCACCTCCATCTTACTCAATACATTGGGCAACACCTTGGCTCTCTTGGGCCTATGAATCTTCTCTATTTCTATCGAGGTCTCCTTAAGTATTTTAAAGAATAACTTAATGGCATTGACAATCTGATTTTGGTAAGAGGCCGAAAAATTGTTTTTTATTATAAAATCATTGTTATACGCAATAACATCTTCATTACTAATGTCTTTTATAGCCTTGGTATTACAAAACGTTAAAAACGACTTTAATGCATCACTATAGATATTAATTGTATTTGCACTGTATCTTTTAGACAATAAATAACGCTTAAAATTGGCGATACTAGCTATACCCTCAGCATTAGGCAGCTTGGCTGGCGCTAAGGGCAATTTGAAATACAACCTATTGGCGGTAGTGTCTGGTATATGCCAATACCTACAGGAAGCACTCCAGCGGGCATCCTCAAATGTCTTGATGTGTGCTAATAAATGTTGGTGCTTTTCAAAATAAATTGCTATTCTCGGTATCCCTTTATGAAGTATTGTTTTAGCTTCGAAATGCATTTTTTTTATAGTTTTTAGTATTTTGTTTGTAGTTGTTGTCGTCATTTACACTTGCTTCATGTCATAAATTATTTGCAAATATACAAATGAAAAGTTAATTAACAAAATATTTTTGAAAATAATTTTATGTTAATGATCAGTTACAAGTAATAGTTTGGAATACTCATGTAAAACTACTGAATAAAGTGGCACATTTTTATCTTATACCAGCGTATGCGCTAATATTATTGGTGGTATAAAAAATTGAGGAAATTTAAAATTAAGCTTGTATAAATGGTATTATCCACTTAGTGCAAAGTCGTTATAATCCCGGCGAAGTAAGTATGTTTTGAAATGCTTTAGCAATATTGTCAGTCATGCCTATTATAGCGGATTCTTCGTAGCTCTTAGGAGTTCCATTATTAATAACCAGAATATTGATGTTCGTTTCAAGTAAATCGAGTATCACAAAAAACTTCATCGCTTTACAATCACCTGCTTTACAACCAACGAAATAAAGTAATTCGCCATCGCGCATGATAGGTGTTTCATCATTAAAATTTTCCGTAAAATTTTTTGAATCGTTTTTAAGTAATGCTTCAATTCTATTTGTAAGATTGTATTGGCTAAAGAGATTGACTTCGGATGGTTTTTTGCCCACGTATTTATCTGCATCTTCCATTGACGGCTTTTCAATAAGTATTGTTTTATCAGCACTATCTTCTGATTTATTAGATACATTCGTTGAATTTGAATTGTTTTTACAAGCAGCTATTGAAAGAAAGCACACAAACAAGGCTAAATATTTCATATGATTAAACGTTAATTTTTTTTGAAGCGGATTTAGGTGTTGAACACATTTTTTTGTTCCTGCAAATGTATGTCAATATGCTTATATTTTCAAAAATCTTTTTACCTATAAACCATAATTGTACGCTTTACGGATTTTAATTATTTTAGTTCGTTGATTTTATTGCGATTTATTTACTGGTTCGATGTCATTCCTTATTAATTCGGTTATTTCACATTGTATTTTAGTTTCAAAAACAAAAAGTAGTTTGACTTATCTATTATAAAACACTATTTTTTTTACCATTTGCATTAGCTTAAAGCAATATGAAGCGTCTATCAAAATCAACGATCAAATAACTTTGTTTGAATAAGAAACAATCCAATATCGATTGAAATAATGATCTTTTATAGTCATGCTATATGTTAAACATACGATAAGTTTATGAATGTAATGGCTACTTGATTACTAATTAAGCGCATTACAAATTAAGATTACTTTTAAAAATAAAGATATTACTTGTTTTTCAAATAGGCAAGCTCTTGTTTTAGATATGTAGCAGTATGCCCGTCACTTTTTAAAATCATTTGTTCAGGAGTGCCTTCAAAAAGGATTTGACCACCAGCTTTGCCACCTTCTGGCCCCAGATCGATAATGTGGTCAGCAACCTTGATTACGTCCATATTGTGTTCGATAATGATAACGGTATTACCTTTTTGTACTAGTCTGTCAATGACCAATAACAATTGTTTGATATCGTCAAAATGTAAACCGGTAGTAGGTTCATCTAATATATAAATCGTATTACCAGTATCTTTTTTTGAAAGTTCCTCTGCAAGTTTTACCCTTTGAGCTTCCCCTCCGGAGAGAGTAGTGGCTTGTTGGCCCAATGTGATATAGCCTAAGCCGACATCGTTGATTGTTTTGAGTTTTCTATATATCGAAGGAATATTTTCGAAGAATGTAGTGGCTTCTGCAACGGTCATATCGAGTACATCGGATATGGTTTTACCTTTGTAAAGAATTTCTAGGGTTTCTCTGTTGTATCTTTTTCCCATACAGGTTTCGCAATCTACCAATACATCAGGAAGGAAATTCATCTCAATAAGTTTTTTACCGGCACCTTCACAGGTTTCGCATCGGCCACCGGAAACATTAAAGGAGAATCTTCCGAGTTTGTATCCTCTGATTTTAGCTTCTGGCGTAATGGAAAAAAGTTTGCGAATATCGGTAAAAACATTGGTATAAGTAGCCGGATTGGATCTGGGCGTACGTCCGATAGGCGATTGATCTATTTCGATAACTTTATCTAAATATGCTAATCCAGTGATACTTTTGTAAGGCAGTGGTTTTTGAATACTTTTGTAAAAATGTTGGCTCAAAATAGGGTAGAGGGTTTCATTTATGAGGGAAGATTTTCCGCTTCCAGAAACACCGGTGATACAGATTAACTTACCCAATGGAATCTTAACATCAATATGCTTAAGATTGTGTCCGGTTGCTCCTTTTAACTCTAATAAATGTCCGTTACCCTGGCGTCTTTTTGCCGGAATTTCTATTTGCAATGAATTATTGAGATAAGACGCTGTTGTTCCACCTGCTTTGATAAACGTTTCGGGTGTGCCTTGATTGACGATATGACCACCGTGGACACCGGCTCCTGGTCCTAAATCGATAATATAATCTGAGGCCAACATGATATCTTTGTCGTGTTCGACGACGACAACGGTATTGCCAATTTCTGTAAGTTCCTTTAATGCTTTGATCAGTTTGTGATTATCTCTTTGATGCAATCCGATACTTGGTTCGTCCATTATATAGGTGATACCGGTCAGTTGGTTACCGATTTGACTAGCAAGTCTGGTCCTTTGCGATTCTCCACCGGATAATGAGCGAGTAGTTCGGTTGAGACTCAGATAACTCAGTCCTACTTCCAATAAGAATCCCAATCTGGTTATTATCTCTTTGAGCACTTCATGTGCGATAACATTTTGTTTCTCACTCAAGTAAGCAGGTAATGCTTCAATCCATGCATAAAGCTCATCTATATTCATTTCAGCCAAATGTCCAATGTGTTTACCGCCTAATTTAAAATGCAATGATTCCTTTTTTAGCCTAAAACCTTCACAGGTCGGACAGGTGACGACATTCATAAACGCTTCGGCCCATGACCTTATTTTTTCGGATGTGGTGTCTTTATACCAACGCTCTAGTAAGTTGACCAGACCTTCTTCAATAAGATTGAACACATATTCATTGTACGTATAGGTTGGGGTGTTTGAGATATTGCGTTTATTACCAAAAAGGATAATATCTAAAGCTGCTTTAGGTATGTCTTTTATTGGTGTATCAAACGTAAATTTGTATTCAGCAGTTAATTGTTTAAGTTGTTTGAAAGTAGAATTGTCTCTGACGGCTCCTATAGGTGCGATTCCTTCCTGTTGGATAGATTTTTTGTCGTCAGGAATAACTTTATTTAGGTCAACTTGATGAATAGAGCCTAATCCATTACATGAAGGACAGTATCCATATGGTGTGTTGAACGAAAAATTATTGGGTGACGGCTCATCATAGGAAATACCTGATTCTGGATCCATTAAGCTTTTGGAATAAGCCCTTAATTCGTTTGTAGATAAGTTCATTATTTGAATAAAGTCACTACCCATTTTAAGTCCTAAACTAACGGATGCTGAAAGTCTTTCTACATTTTCTGCATTGACTAATATCCTGTCCACAACAATTTCGATATCGTGTACTTTATACCTATCTAATTGTAGTCCAGGTTCTATATTTATGATTTTACCGTCGACGCGAACTTTAGTAAAGCCTTTTTTACGTGTTTGCTCAAATAATTCGCGGTAATGACCTTTTCTTGCTCTGACGACCGGTGCGAGTATGGCAATTTTATGGCCATTAAAGTTAGATAATGCATGTTCGACTATCTGTTCTTCTGAGTATTTAACCATCCGATTGCCTGTGACCAATGAATACGCTTCGCCGACTCTTGCATAAAGTAGCCTTAAAAAATCGTAAATTTCAGTGGTTGTACCTACAGTCGAACGCGGATTCCAAGCCGTGGTTTTTTGCTCTATGGAAATTACGGGACTGAGGCCATCAATTGACTCTACATCTGGTTTGTCAAGACTTCCAATAAATTGTCTTGCATAAGCAGAGAATGTTTCCATATATCTTCGCTGGCCTTCTGCGTAGAGGGTGTCAAAAGCCAAAGATGACTTACCGCTTCCACTTAATCCAGTGATGACGACAAGTTTATTGCGAGGAATATCAACATTGATGTTTTGCAAGTTGTTTTCTCTGGCGCCAACGATTTGAATAAATTCTGGATCTTCTACAGTTGGATCTTTTTCCTGATGCAACGGTGGTTGCGCTTGTATCATGTTTTATAATATTGGGTAATTATGAGCTTAGTACTATAATACAATTGAAAACCGCTGATGGTTTAAATGCTACGGGATTTATAACATTTAGCAAATGGATATTCATTTAAACAATTTGACTGAACTTTTACTTAAAACAAAACAATCCTAAATGGTAAAATGCAATGTTTTACCATTTAGGATAATGTTGTTAATACGTTATATTACAATTAGATTACGCCTAATTCCTTGCCTACTTTTGTGAAAGCATCGATAGCCTTGTGGATATGTTCTGGTTCGTGACCTGCACTGATTTGAACACGAATTCTGGCTTTGCCTTTAGGCACGACTGGGAAGAAAAATCCAATCACATAGATACCTTCATCCAATAACCTATTTGCAAATTTTTGAGCTAATGGAGCGTCATACAACATGACAGGTGTTATTGGATGGACACCAGGGATAATATCAAACCCGGCTTTAGTCATACCTTCACGGAATAACTTGGTATTAGCTTCCAATTTATCTCTAAGATCAGTACTTTGACTTAAAATGTCGAGTACTTTAATAGAAGCCCCCACAATGGAAGGTGCCAATGTGTTTGAAAATAAATATGGTCGAGATTTCTGACGTAGCAATTCTACGATTTCTTTTTTTGCTGCTGTAAAACCACCAGAAGCACCTCCTAAGGCTTTTCCAAAAGTACCGGTGATGATATCAACTCTGCCGAAAGCATTTGAATACTCAGCGGAGCCTCGCCCTGTCTTACCGACAAAACCCGTTGCATGACAATCATCCACCATGACCATAGCACCGTATTTGTCAGCTAAGTCACAAATTTTATCAATCTGGGCGATTATACCGTCCATAGAAAAAACACCATCAGTAGCAATTAGAATTCGGCGAACACCTTTTTCTTTTGCTTCAATCAGCTTAGCTTCGAGATCATTCATATCGTTGTTCTCATAGCGGTATCGTTGTGCCTTACACAAACGAATACCGTCGATGATAGAAGCGTGATTGAGCATGTCTGAAATAATTGCATCTTGCTCACCTAAAAGCGGCTCAAAAAGTCCTCCATTAGCATCAAAGGCTGCTGCATATAAAATCGCATCTTCCTGGCCTACAAATGCGGCAATTTTCTTTTCTAATGTTTTGTGAATGTCTTGAGTGCCGCAAATGAAACGTACAGAAGACATACCAAAACCGTGGGTATCTATCGCTTCTTTTCCTGCTTTGATCACTTCTGGGTGCGATGACAAGCCTAAGTAATTATTTGCACAAAAATTCAGTACTTCATTACCTGCTGTTGTGTTAATCTTAGCACTTTGTGGTGTGGTTATAATGCGCTCTGACTTGAAAAGTCCAGCTGCTTTCAAAGCCTCAAGTTCTTGCGCTATATCGTTGATAATCTCATCTCTATTCATATAAATTGAAGATTTTAACTTTTTAAATTATAAAAATTGGCGCAAATGATGCAACATATCCTCAGTCATCGCTGCAAGGTCAAAATCTGGTTTCCAGTTCCAATCCTTTCGAGCTAATCTGTCATCTATTGACTCTGACCAAGATGCTGCAATATGCTGTCTAAAATCCGGTTTATAAGTGATTTCAAATTCCGGTATATGTTTTTTTATTTCTTCAGCTATCTCAGCCGGTGTAAAACTCATAGCCGCAAGATTGTATCCATAATGAACGGATATTTGGTCTTTGGGTGCTTCCATCAAATCAATAGTCGCTTTAATCGCATCGTTCATATACATCATAGGCAATCGGGTGTTTTCAGATAGAAAGCACTCATATTTTCCTTCTTTAAGAGCAGCGTGATAAATCTCAACAGCATAATCTGTTGTACCACCGGCAGGCAATGATTGCCAGCCTATTATACCCGGGTAGCGTACTGAACGTGCATCAACACCATATTTTAAATGATAGTAATTGCACCATAATTCACCACTGGTTTTACTCATTCCATATACCGTTGTAGGTAGTAAAGGAACATCCTGTGGCGTATCAATCCTAGGGGTCGTATTACCAAAAACTGCTATGGTACTTGGGAAAAATATCCGATCCATTTCTTTTGTTCTGGCTAATTCCAAAATTGAGAGCAGACCATTGAGGTTGATATTCCATGTTTTGATGGGATTCGATTCACCACTTGCAGAAAGAATGGCTGCGAGATGATATACTTGTGTGATTTTATAATCCTCAACGATTTCAGTAAGTCGTTTTGAATCGAGAATATCTAAAAATTCAAATGGCTCTATATCTCCGTCTATTTTAGTGATGTCTGTTGCTATTACATTGTTTTTACCGTATTTTTTGCGCAATTCAGCAGTCAATACGCGGCCAATTTGTCCGTTGGCACCGGTAACTAAGATTTTCGTTTCACTCATAAGGTAAATATTTGACAGGTCAAAATTAACAAACCTTTAGAGATAAAGAAATTTTAATGATAATAAAATTTTCGTTTTGCATCTATTCAATGATATCAATGTCTATTCCTATAATTTTAATTTAGTGACTTTAAATATTTATCACTTAATCCGTACTTTTGCCGGCTTAATTTGAAATTTGAAGCAAAATAAGAAATATACAATCGTTTATAGCTTGACGTACGATCATACCTTAGATATGATTCTACCCAATGCTTATGTATGTGATTTGGATGAAAGAGATCAGCCTTTGTATATTCAGGCTTTGGCCCTTCAGGATACAATTTATGGATATATTGAAAATTTTAATGTAGAATCAGGACATGGTGCTTTAATGGAAATTTGTAGGGAACTTGAAATCTCGGCATTGGAAAATTATTTCTTTAAAAATAAGAAAAAGGGCAAAAACGATACGCTCGCCGCACTTTTTGTAGATATTACAATTAAAAAGCGAATTCAAGCCTATATTGATCGAAGACTAGATAAGTTCTTACAAATTATTAAAGAAAATGCTTATCCGCTTTGTATGAATTTGGAACGCAAAGTGCATGTTCAGGATGTATTACTTGTTTTTTCTGACTTAATTGCTGAACCAAATTTGTCATTTATAAAAACGCAGACGGGCATAAAATATAGTCTGACATTAAGCATTGGTTTAGAGGAAATCAATTTGTGCCAACATCCAATTACGATTATAACTAATAATCCGGGTATATTTGTTATAGATAAGCATATCATTGTACGCCTTAATAAAATTGATGCTGTCAAATTAAAACCATTTATAAAGAATGAAAGTGTGTTTATACCCGAAAGGAGTATCAAAACGTACTTTGAGCAATTTGTTGCCGAGATGCTTAATAAGGTAGAAATTCAGGCCGAAGGTTTTGATGTGAAACTATCTAATACGCTTATGGATGCTGATTTAGTTTTCGTTTTGCCTTTTACAACGGATAAATGGTGCATTGATGTCCGATTTAAATATGAAAATTTTAGCTTCCAGTTAAGTGAAAAAATCCAAAAAAAGCATAAAATTATCGTATCCGAAGATAATGAAGTAACTGTGCTGCAATGTGAGCGTAGTATTGACGACGAATCTCAGAAAGTTGAAACATTATGTAATATAGGATTTAAGATGCTTGATGGCCGTTTATTGAGTTATGGCAATGGAAAATACTCGGCTTTAGAATATGTAAGTCAAATCATTGACGACTTAAAAATAGAATTTTCAATACCAAACTTTACGATAGATAATAAAAAAATTTCATTCGCTTCAATGATAGAAGAAGCTAATTTTAACTTAGTCAATGATTGGTTTGATCTTCATGGAAGTATTCGGGTAGGCGATGAAACATATGCATTTAATAAGCTATTTGAAAATATTAAAAATAACGACCCCCTTTTTAAACTTAAGGATGGAACATATGCTATTATTCCTGAGGAAATATTAACTAAATATAGCCAAATTGTCCGTTTTGCAGTGATTCGTGAGGGCCATTGGCAACTCAATAAAGCGCATTTTACATTGATAGAAGGTGATGGAAATGAAACTGTTGCTGCTAAGTCACTTATAGAAGATGTAGCGTATTCAGCCTCTCCTTTGTTAAAAGCTGAATTACGACCCTATCAGTTGGAAGGGGTCAAGTGGCTCATAAAACACCGATTAAATGGTTTAGGTGCTTGTCTTGCAGATGATATGGGTTTGGGTAAAACATTGCAAACTATTGCAGCATTATTGGATGCTAAAACAAATAAAAAGCAAGTGGATTTAATTCCTGTAAATTCAGTTCAGTTAGATTTGTTTGGTGAAACGATCACCCTTGGACGTAATGCATTAAATGCACTTATTGTGCTGCCAGCATCACTTGTATTTAATTGGTATAGTGAAATAAAAAAATATGCTCCTGGATTACATGTGGTAAATTATACCGGTGTAAATAGAAAGCAATTAAAAGCTACGCTGATGTCATTTGATGTTATCCTTACGACTTACCAAACGTTGGTTACGGATATTGATTTTCTAGAAAAACAGCATTTTTATTATGTAATTCTGGATGAAAGTCAGCAGATTAGAAATAAACAATCGAAAACTTTTCAGGCTGTAAATGCGCTTAATGCAGAAAATAGGATTTCATTAAGTGGTACACCTATCGAGAATTCACTTAGCGACTTGTGGGCACAAATGGAATTTATAAACCCAGATATACTCGGTGCATTTAATTTCTTTAAATCGCACTTTATGATCCCCATCGAAAGAGATATGGATGAAGTTAAAATAGCAGAACTTAAAACATTGATTGCACCATATATTTTACGTCGGACTAAAGGTGAAGTTGCTAATGATTTGCCTGATCTTATAGAAAATATTGCATTTGCTGAATTATTAGATGAACAAGAGCGCATTTATGAGAAAGAAAAGTCTGCAGCAAGAAATTATCTTGCAGGTCTTGACAAAAATGACCCAAGTTATCGCTTCAATGTACTAGCCAGTATCATGAAGCTACGTCAAATTGCTAATCATCCAAAAATAGCATTTCCGGATTATAACGGGGAATCAGGAAAATTTGAAGAAATCACAAATCAGATTTTTACCATTTCAAAATCGGGATATAAAATTTTGATATTCTCGTCATTTATAAGTCATTTGGAATTGATTGAAAATTGGTTGAAAGGTGCTAATATCAATTTCGCAAAATTAACTGGATCTACCAATCAAAATGAACGAAAAAAAGTTGTAGAACAGTTTCAAAATGATTCCAACGTTTCCGTATTTCTAATATCTATAAAAGCTGGTGGGACGGGTCTCAATCTAACAGCAGCAGATTATGTATTTATACTCGATCCATGGTGGAATCCATTTGTTGAAAAGCAGGCTTTGGCACGTGCACACAGAATCGGGCGTAAAAACAATGTCGTGGTAACCCGATTTATAACACGGGATACAATCGAAGAACGTATTATGCAATTACAAGCTAAAAAGAAAAAACTATCAGATGGTATCATAGCATTTGATACACTTCCAGATTTGTCTGATTCTGAATTGGAAAATTTACTAAATTAATTATAAAAACGATATGGTTGTAACTGATTATTCTTAGTTACAATGTACATGTTCTACAATTTCTAAACCATAACCTATCAATCCGATGCGCTTTTTAGATGTATTGGTAATGAGCTTGATTTTAGTAACTCCGAGTTCTTTTAAAATCTGTGCTCCTGTACCAAAATCTCTCTGTTCCTCATGTACCGGGTGATGTAAAGCATTTTGGTTTCCAAGTTGCTTAAGTTTTTGAAGAATGGAATCAGCATGTTCGCCGTGACGCATAATCAAAAGGACACCACGTTTTTCGTTCGCTATCAACTCTAGTGAACCGGTCAATTGACGAACGTAATCATCAAATAACAACCCTAGAATATCACCCGTTTCTGTATTGGAATGAACGCGAACCAAGATAGGGCTGTCGCTATGCGTATTTCCCATCATCAAAGCCAGGTGAATATCGCCAGTCGTTATTTGTCGGAAGGCTTTAACATTAAACTGACCATAAGCGGTATCTAAATTTGTTTCCATCTCTAGGCTGACCAATCTTTCTGTTTGCATTCTATAAGCGACGAGGTCTTTGATGGTGATAATTTTAATATCAAAAATTTTAGCTATAGCTACCAATTCAGGCAACCTTGCCATCGTACCGTCATCGTTAAGGATTTCTACTAGGACACCTGCAGGATAGCAACCAGCCAACCGTGCAAGATCAACAGCTGCCTCCGTATGGCCAGTACGGCGAAGGACTCCTCCATCTTTTGCGATCAGTGGGAAGATATGTCCTGGACGTGCAAAATCGTCGGGTTTGGTATTAGAATCAATAAGTGCTTTAATACCTGTTGCTCGGTCATAAGCCGAAATGCCGGTCGTACAACCTTGCCCTGTTAAATCAATAGAAACAGTAAAGGCCGTATTGTGCATTGCTGTATTCGATTTGACCATAAGTTCTAGATCGAGCTCTTTAGCTCGATTTGCTAAAATTGGTGTACAAATCAAGCCTCGCCCGTATTTAGCCATGAAATTGATGAGTTCGGGTGTGATTTTTTCCGCTGCACAGATAAAATCACCTTCGTTTTCACGATCTTCATCATCTACAACGATGACTATTTTTCCATTTTTTATATCTTCGATTGCTTCAGGTATAGTGTTGAGCTTGATTTCGGTTTCTGCTACTATTTCTTTGGACATATCCTATTTTATAAAATTACTGCAAAATTACGCAAAATCAATGAATATATCCTTATTATTTATAAATGTTAGATATACAAAGGAAATAAATTATTGTATTAGTTCGTCAGACTTTACAAGTGCTGTTTTTTAATTTTCATATTGAAGTGAGATAGCAGGCGAATTTCCAAGTATATGACTACTACCAATTGCTGTTTTAATTTTATAAGTATCGTCAAAATTGAGCATGGCACCAAAATGCCAAGTCGAATGTAAAGTATTAAATCCAGCCATTAGTGAAAGGACTTGAATAGGAGCATAGCCTACACCGATTTTAAATTCCATAGCTTTTTCCAACGTTTTGTCTGTGTCTGCAAGCAAAAATACTTTTTTTGAAGGCATATATTTTAATCCAAGCCTAAATCTTGTAGAAATTTTATCGACTTCATTAACTTTGACATGAATAGGGCTAAAAACATGTGCACCTAAAGTAAGTTGTTCGCTGATTTGAGTGAGTATACCTACTTCAAAAGAAAATACATTACTGCTGCCGACCTGATCAATATTATATCTCAACATGTCAAATTGGCCACCTAGAGTAATGTTTTTAGCTAATTTTCTTCCGTAGGCCAATCCGATTTTTTGTTCATTATATGCATTAAAACCAAATGAAGAAGCCATAATACCAAAAGTACCTATTTTAAAAGATTTTATTGCGGCTAAGGATATTTGTGTGAGCTCTTCAAGGTTGTATCGACGTTCGGCACTTAGATCAAAAGCCATGTTTTTTACACCGGTTATTCCAGCTTGATTGAGATAGATGGCTTCTGTTCCCGAAAGTGCAGTTCCAGCTTTGGCATATCCCATGAAATTAGCACCACCTGCGTACGAAAATCCCGTTTGTGCCTTTGCAAATTGTAAAAGGCAACACCATAAGATTCCAACGATAAGTGCTTTTAGCTTCACGAATTGTTTGATTTAAGGTCTAAAAATACAATCTACTATTGATGTAAACAAATTTTTGTAAAATGATTATCATTTTTAAGTAAAATGAACAGTAATTATATATGCGTTGATGTCGTTTTTTAAGGGTAGCTTAACGCTGCAATGCACCTCTTAGTCCGATTTCAATGACGTGCATATGCTGGATTTTTTGGCCGTCTATTTCAAATTTTACCATCGTTCTATATTGATGAAATCCTTGAATACCATAAGCACCAGGATTGATATGTAGTAAATTATTGACTTTGTCAGGAACGATTTTGCATATATGAGCGTGGCCGCAAATGTAAATATTGGGTTTCTCTTCTTTGATAAGTTTGTGAACCCTGCCGGTATATTTTCCGGGATATCCTCCAATGTGTGTCATCAGGACTTTCAACCCTTCGCAGGTAAAGATTTGATTTATCGGAAAGATATCCCGGATACTTGAGTCGTCAATATTGCCATAAACAGCCCTGAAAACGGCTATTTTTTGGAATGGAAGAATTGAATCTAAACTTCCAATATCACCGGCATGCCATATTTCGTCAACATCCTGAAGGTTGATAGTAATATCATCTCCATAATATCCATGATTGTCAGAGAGAACGGCTATACGCTTCAAAATGAGCTGTGTTATAGATGAAAGTTACAGATGAATCACTTCCCCATATGCTGCTGCAGTTGCTTCCATTACGGCTTCGCTCATAGTAGGATGCGGATGAACAGCCTTTAGGATTTCGTGGCCTGTACTTTCAAGTTTTTTAGCGAGTACCAATTCTGCTATCATTTCGGTTACATTGGCACCAATCATGTGCGCACCTAACAATTCGCCATATTTTGCATCGTAAATAACCTTTACAAATCCATCTTTGCTACCAGCAGCGCTTGCCTTCCCTGAAGCTGAAAATGGAAATTTTCCAACTTTAAGTTCGTAGCCGGCTTCTTTGGCCTGTGTTTCTGTCATTCCTACAGAAGATACTTCCGGCCATGAATAGGTACAACCCGGTATGTTGCCATAATCTAAAGGTTCAGGATTATGTCCTGCGATTTTCTCTACACAGATGATCCCTTCTGCACTCGCTACGTGTGCCAATGCTTGTGTAGGAATAACATCGCCGATAGCATAGATTCCTGCAACATTAGTTTTGTAAAATTCATCAACTATGATAGAACCGCGATGGGTTTCTATGCCTAAAGTTTCTAATCCGATATCTTCAATATTTGGGGTAACTCCTGCTGCAGAAAGGACTACATCACATTCGATAACTTTTATACTATCGTCTTTTCTGTTTTTTACAGTAACTTTACAACCTTCACCAGAAATATCAACATGCTCAACAGCAGCATTTGCCATGATATTCATGCCATTTTTTTTGTAAATTTTTGTAAGTTCTTTAGATATATCAGCATCTTCTCTAGGAAGCAGCCCCTGTTCCATAAACTCAACGATTGTCACTTCAGTACCTAAAGAATTATACACATATGCAAACTCAACCCCAATTGCTCCGGCACCTACGATAACCATTTTTTTAGGTTGTGTAGCAAGTGTCATGGCTTCACGGTATCCAATGATTTTCTTTCCGTCAATTTTTAAATTCGGCAATTCTTTTGCGCGGCCACCTGTAGCGATTATTATATTCGAAGCACTATACTCAGCTTTACTTCCATCAGCAGCTGTCACGACTACTTTCTTACCTTGTACTAAGCGTCCGAATCCTTCGATAACGGTAATTTTATTTTTTTTCAACAAGAATGTTACACCTTTGGACATACCACCTGCTACATCACGGCTTCTTTTAATGATATTGTCAAAATGTGCTTCTGCTCCATTAACGGAGATACCATATTCTTGAGCTTTATTTATATAGTTGAACACTTGCGCACTCTTAATAAGGGCTTTAGTCGGGATACAACCCCAGTTTAAACAAACGCCTCCTAGATTTTCTTTTTCAACGACAGCTACATTTAAACCTAATTGTGCTGCTCTGATTGCAGCCACATAACCACCAGGGCCACTTCCTAATACGATTAAATCGAAATTCATATCTTGATTACTTTTTTTAAATAATGCACAAAGGTAAGGATTCTTATAATTTTTTTGTTATCTATCTATGGCTATTTTGTGTCGTGCATAATTGCAGGAATATTTTTGGAAAATTTAGGAATAGCAAAATTTTCTAATTGAAAAAAAAATAAATAATCCTTATGTAAAAATAAGTATTATATCAATATCTTTAGCATGTGAAGCTTTCGATATATTCACTCAGTTGCGTTATCCTAGTTAATTTTTAAAATATCGTTATTTTTAATTTTGTATTTCGTTGTCGTTTTCAATCAAAAAACATTTTTTTCTCAGAATATAATAAGTGTTTCTGTTTTGAAATTTGTTGATAATGTTTTTTTAGATCGGTTGTCTATTTTTAAAACTGATTATTTTGAGTGTATGAATTGTTGTGAATCTACATCAATATTGATTTTTGTTTTTAGGGATTTACTCGAACTTTTAAGCTCATCAATGTTAAAAAATAATGCATTATAATTCGGATGTTGCTTAGAAATTTGTTCATATCTATATTTCTAATAATGACTTCTTTGTCGAAGTTCGTTTTACACTTTTGTGTTGGGTAATTATTGAATAAAAAATTGAAGTAAAACAAATTACTTTGTGTTGAATTAAATATGTAATACAGTATATGATTTTAAATTTGAATGGTTATTATAGTTGTTTTTATTGTTGTATGAACTCGAATTTACTCCTATGTTCATTCATATAAATTAGAAATTTATATTTTCATTTGTCAGATTTTTATTTGTTGGGAATACTAAAAGAAAATAATTGGATTATATGAGAAATCAGTTTAGAATTATCCCTCTTTTTATCGAAAACAACTTGCTATGGTCTCAGTGGACGCAACTTTATCTCGTCTATCAGGACGTTATCTGGAGTTTTGAGGATGAATAGAATGGTATTAGCCACATCAACTGCTTGCAAGATATTTTGCCCAGGGTCAATACCGCATTTAGCAAAAAAGTCCGTTTCAATAGAGCCAGGATTCACACAAGTTACTTTAATGTTATCACCACGCAATTCTTTAAAAAGTGACTCACTAAAACCATTAACTGCGTATTTAGATGCTGTATAAGCAGTAGCTTCTCCTTTTGTTGTTGTACCCATGATTGATCCGATATTGATAATGTGATTACTATCCGTATTTGCTTTCATCAAAGGAACGATACACGCAGTCAAGTAGTACATTCCTTTCACGTTTATATCAATGATATCTGTCCACAGTAAATTATCCATCTCGTCAATTTTTCCAAAACCACCAATACCAGCATTGTTAATCAAAATATCAGGCCTATGATGCTCAGAAAAAGTCTGTCCTATCCAATCTTTGATATCATGTTTATTTGTTACGTCTAATTGGACAGGTATAAACTGTCTGCCTAATTCAGCTTGTGTTGCGCTAAGTTTTTCTAGGTTACGACCAATGCCATATACTAGCGTGCCTTCTTTAACTAGTGTTTTTGAGATTGCTTTACCTAGACCGCTTCCAGCACCTGATACGATAGCTATTTTAGATTCTAATTGCATTATTTGATTGTTTATAATTAAAAAAGAAGGTTCGTTATTAATATGCGTTTAAAAAAATACTGGCATAAAAATGATATGTGAAGAGTATAAATTGTTTGCTTAATCTTTTGTGAATGGTTTAAATTAAATAATGTTTTAGCCTTAATTCTCATTATTTTTCATCTAACGTTTTACGTATATCAATAATTTTTTTTCTTAACTTTTTAAGGTGGTCGAGTAGGGTATTGGATTCTTTTTGGGTGTTTTTTAGTGCTTCCAATTCTTTTTTTGCGCCTTCTATTTTAAAACCTTTTTCCTTGACGAGATGATAAATTTCAGCAATGATTTCTATGTCTTTTGTTGTGTATTTTCGTTCACCTTTTCTGTTTTTACCCGGTCTTAAATGGCTGAATTCACTCTCCCAATAACGGATGACTGATGGTGCAATGCCAAAAATATCTGCGACTTCACCAATGGAATAGTATAACTTTGTTAATTCAGGTAGTTGCATCTACGATTATCTTTAAAGTGAATAACACAAAAATCACTTTTAAGGTTCTAATTGTCAGCTGATTTGTAGAATCGCCTTCAAGTAAATTTTAATGTGAAATACCTATGAAAAATCTTTTGGAATGTCCATGATTATCCGGTATTCTGATGGTAGATAATTATTTATCCGGTGTTGAAGGTTTTTAAACCAGCCGATGGGATTGTGATGATAAGTAGCTAGTAACCAACCATTAGCATCAGATGACACTGCGGGCAATGTTTTCTTAAGGTATAAGAGGCTATCCATCTTATCTAATTCTATTCTATTAATACTTGGACTTACCTCAATTGCCAATGCGAGACTATGGTCGGGAATTAGGATGTTTTTATTTAATTTTCCCATATGAATGCCCAAATAAATGATGCGCAAATAGTGATTTAGAATATAAATTTGTGGTTCTAATGCTTTGGGTATCATGTGGACTTGTTCCATCTTGTCCTCTAAAAACAACGGATTTTTTGTCGTGATAAATGATTCTAAAATAGGAATATCTTTTTTATGAATAGCAGTAAGCAATTGCTTGTTTTGCTTTAGATTCATAGATACTTTTTGATCGTCATCTTTTTGTAAAATTGCAATAAAAAAACCTTCACCCTGTACTTTCTGTGGATAAAATTGGAAGCCAATTCCCAGCCCTTTCTGTTCTTTACAAATTCCCCAAGATGGGTCAATATCAATATCGACACTATTTAATCCATATTCTGCACACATCCATGCAACATTGTCTATGTTTTCACTTTCGTTAAATGTACAAGTCGAGTATATCAAATATCCTCCGGCCTTAAGTGAAGGAAGTACGTCAGTAACGATTCGTTTTTGGCGTGCAGCACAAAAATTTACATGCTCTTCTGACCATTCGTTGATGGTGTCTGGATCCTTTCTAAACATTCCCTCACCAGAACAAGGAGCATCAACCAGTATTATGTCAAAAAAATCATTTATCTGACCAAAATGCTTAGGATCGTTATTAGTTACTACCACATTGCTGTACCCTTCTTTCATTATGTTATATTTAAGGGTATAGGCTCTGTTTTTAATTGGGTCATTAGAACATAGCAAGCCATCACCGTCCAGCCAATTTGCGATGAGTGTATTTTTACCTCCCGGTGCAGCACAAAGATCTAAGATGTTCAGGTTTTTATGTCTATAGCCAAGATTTTCTAAAGCGTGCCAAACAAACATGGAAGATGCTTCCTGCACGTAGTAAGCACCTGCGTGAAATGCCGGATCAAGGGTAAAAATGGGTCGGGCATCGAGATAAAAGCCTAACGGACACCACGGAACGCTATTTTTTAGGTTGTGATTACTAGATTTATGACTATTTAATCGAATTGAAGTGACGGGAATTGCATCAAAACGATCTTTATAAGCTTTGAATGCATCAATGCCGATTTTGTTGATGAGCCTATCTTCAAATTTAGGGGGAAGCATCATCGTGTTTGAATTTCCTTTTGTGGAAGTATTTTTTGAAAAATAGATGCCAGAGTTATTGTTATGATACAACCAATCGCATTTAACCACAAATAGCCTAAAATATCCATGAAGAAAATTGCGATAACGATAATTTCAGAGCCGACAGCTGCCCAAAAGATTGCATTTCCTTTGATTTTTTTGAAATAAAAGGCTGTTAAAAAGATGCCTAAGATTGTTCCATAAAATACGGATCCGATAATATTTACAAATTGTATAAGGTTTTCAAACAAAGTGCCAAATGATGCGAATGCAATCGCAACTAACCCCCACATCACAGTAAATATCTTTGTCATAAAGACATATTTTTTATCTGATTGACCGGGTTTAATACTTCGTTTGTATATATCTATAGTCGTTGTGGTAGCTAAAGCGCTCAATTCAGATGAGGTCGAAGACATGGCCGCACAAAAGATAACAGCAAGTAACAAACCAATAAGACCTTTGGGTAAATGTTCCAAAATAAACGAAATGAAGACATAATCTTTGTCATTGGTTTCTTCATCAGGTAAATTAGAAGAAATCAGTTCTTTTACTTGATTGTTTAAAGACTTTTCTTCATTTAAAATTTGTTGATATGCTGAGATTTGCTCAGGTGTTTTGTTCTGAGAAACGGCGAATGCAAGTTGGGATTTAACTGTAAAAACAGAATCACTTTTGATGTGGATTTTTCTAAGTTGTTCACTTGCATTCGTTTGTTCGAGTTTTGTAAGTGTTGCTTGGTTAAAAAACAAAGGAGCTTTATTAAATTGGTAAAAAACAAAGACCATAACCCCAACCAAAAGTATGAAAAATTGCATGGGTACTTTTACCATGCCATTCATTATCAGGCCCATCTGGCTTTCTTTTATAGATTTACCACTAAGGTATCTGCCGACTTGTGACTGATCTGTTCCAAAATAAGATAATGCAAGAAATAAACCACCTGTTATACCTGACCAAAATGTGTATCGGCTCTCAGGATTAAATGAAAAGTCAAGGATGTTCAATTTTTCGCCTGCACCAGCAATATTCATTGCGTTACTAAAGGATATATTTTCCGGTAAGGACTGAAGTATTACGTAAAATGCAACAAACATTCCTCCCATGATGACGTACATCTGTTGTTTTTGGGTTGAACTTACGGCTTTTACGCCACCACTTACGGTATAAATAATGACTAAAAAACCAATAATAAAGTTGAGTAGATTTAAATTCCAACCCAAGATAGCTGCTAGTATTATTGATGGGGCATAAATCGTAATTCCGGCAGCAAGGCCTCTTTGAATTAAAAATAGAATTGCTGTCAGGCTTCTTGTTTTTAGATCAAATCGATTTTCTAAAAATTCGTATGCGGTATATACTTTAAGTTTGTGATAAATCGGAACAAAGGTTATCGCAATGATAATCATTGCAATAGGAAGTCCAAAGTAAAATTGAACAAAGCCCATGCCATCGTTATATGCTTGACCTGGCGTGGACATAAATGTGATTGCGCTTGCTTGAGTTGCCATTACACCTAGACCAATCGTCCACCAGGAAGATTCATTGTCTCCGCGTATGTAGGACTGGATACTCGTACCACCTTTAACTTTCCACGCACCGTATATTACGATAAATGCCAGCGTTCCTATTAATACAGACCAATCTAATATGCTCATACTTTATCGGCTACTATTATGCCCAAATTTTCATAATTAAATAAAATATTATTATATACATTGCATTGAGCACAAGTACCCAGGTAAAGCTTTTATGCCAGACGTTCGATTTATTATGGTCGGTCATTATTTTCTAAAGATATTAAATTAGCAAATAAGCGATAAGCACCCGGTACTCCGGCAACGAGTTCTCTGAAAAATGATAATCCCGTATATACATAATTACCTTTTCCATATTGAGCAATGAGCAAACTGCCTTCTGATGGCTTTTCCCCTGGGTCATTACAAGAGAAGATAGGTGTGAAAGCCGGATCCCATTTAGATGGAAAATATAATCCGCGTTCTTGAACCCATCCATCAAAATCTTTGTCAGTAATCTTATTTGGATAATTTAAGACTGGATGCTCAGGGTTTAATATGCGCATCGGTGCTGATTCAACTGTAACTCGGTCTCTGGAAAGGGTTATTGGATATGGTGCTAGATTATTGGTTACCAATCCGTTGGAAACGTTATACTGAACAACTACATTGCCACCGTTTTTAACGTATTCGAAGATGTCATTTTGTTTGAATTTAAGGCTTTGTTCGGTGTTGTAAGCTCTTACACCCATGACAAGTGCATCATAACCAGCTAGTTTATCTGCTGTAATCTCTTCAGCTTTTAGTAAGTCAACAGTGCTGCCGATTTGATTGAGGCATTTGGGAATTTCATCACCTGCGCCCATTATATAAGCGATTTTTTTTGCTTTGTTGTCGATGCTTAGATTTACTAATTTTGCTGAAGAAGGCATTAATACAGTCTGATATGGAATATGTTCATAATCGATGTCTGACATGCTCATATTATAAGTCATACCATTTGCGGTTACTTTTGGATGGATCGTGATTTCACTACTATTTTTTGGCGGATAAACTGTAAAAGTAAATGCTTTACTTTCGCCCGGTATTTGTAATGATACCTCATAAAAAGCAGGTTTACATGACCAGCCTTCAGGTAACGGAAGTTCAACACGTCCTTTTTGATTTTTCTTCCAGCTGTGTACAACGACCTGAATATCTGCTGATTTACCATTAGGAAATAAATATACACCTTCTTTTAATTTTACAGTCAATGGTGGGACTACTTCAAATGGGCGATAAGTTGCACCATTTTCAGGACTGTTGTATTTGTATTGCACTTCTTTAGTCAAAGTTAACTCAGTGCCTTGAATATCGAAAGTATATGCTACTTTTAATGGTTTTTCTAATTCTGGCTGCCCAATCTTATCTTGTACATCAACGCTATACACCCCAAGACTATGTGGTTTTAATAGCCAATACGGTGCAGTATATGAAGTGTTATTCGGTATGGTAATTTGTTTAGTCCAAATTTTTGCCTTATTAAAAGGTATTGCTTCCTGAATCAAAGTATCCATTTCGAAACCTATGGCACGAACTTGTTTAAGGGTTATATCGGTATTTATTTGTTTGGTTACTTCTAATGATAATTTTACCGTATCACCCGGTGTCACTTTATGAACATTGGCTATAGCCTCTACAAACAAACCTGCACATGCTGTAATTAGTCGATCTACTTCTTCTGTTTTTATCTGTCTCCAGAAAGGATCGCCAGTCGTTTGTATTGCTTTTTTTATTTCCAATAATGTAGCGATAGAATTTTGTGGTGCTTTAAAATCATAATTTTTTATTGCTTTCTCAACTAATGGTTTGACTTTATGACCGCCTTTTACACGAGTCCAAGTCGTATTGATGCCCTCAAACAAGTCAGTTTTAGATGCAGGCATGTCACCTTTTAATAATTGTAAATATTCAAGTTGACTTCCCCTAGTTCCAGTAGCGCCAAAACCTTGACATTTATGATTACTTCTTGATTCCGCAGCGATTTCAGTGTTTGATTTTCCAAGAGAAGGGTAGTAAACTCCTACATCAACGGAGATATGTTTGCTTTTGTCTGCTTTATTAAACGCTTCCTCACTTCCGTAAAACCACCAACTTGTATTAAAAAATAATCTTCGAGGTTGCCAAGGAGATACATACTTAAGCTGTTCTGTATATTTGTCGTTTTTGCCTGCAACATCAAATAAATCATAAGATAATATTGCAGAAGCTGTATGATGGCCATGTGTTTTACCTGAAGTAAGATGGTCAAATCTGTTGATAATAATATCTGGATTTGTTTTTCGAATAGCCCATACAACATCGGCTTTTACTTTTTCAGTATCCCAAATTTCTATCGTTTCTTCTGCATTTTTTGAGAATCCAAAGTCATTTGCTCTTGAAAATAATTGATGACCATTGTCCGTAGCACGTGCTTTTAAAAGCTCTTGTGTTCGTATAACACCGAGTAATTCTGAAATTTCGGGACCTATTAGGTTTTGCCCTCCATCACCACGTGTCAAAGATAAATACGTTGTATAAGCTTTCTTCTCGTTTGCTAAATACGATATCAGCTTTGTATTTTCATCGTCCGGATGCGCAGCGACATATAATGCTGAGCCTAAAAAATTAAGCCTTTCCAATCCATCGTATATCTCTGCATTCGTCATTATCCGTGGCTGCTGTCCGTTTGAGTCGTAATTGAAACTTAAAAAAACGAAAACAGTAATTAATGCGTTTAAAACGAATTTGATATAATGCTTAAAAACTACTCTTGACATTTGTTGTTATTTTTTATCTTATAGTAAAAAATGTATATAAAATTATTATATTTCTTAATTAAATCGGAACTTTGCGCCGCAACAGTTAAATTTCAAAATTATGTTAATCTTAGGGTTAATCTTGGCCGTTTTTGCGGTACTTGCATTCAACTTTATAATTAAAGCAAGTCATGCAAAAAGGTAACAAAAGATTTTTTAAAGTATATAACAGATTCACAAATTGATTTTTTTATAGCTTTAATAATTAAAAAAGCATTGGCAGTTTGTTCTGACCGATGCTTTTTTACTTTTGTAAGATAATGCCAAAATGTAAATATTGCTATTATTAAATAAAATAATCATAATGTATTTTTAAAAACTACTAGTTAAAAGTTTTATATATTGATACAAATAAATTGTAAATCAAAATTAAATTTTGAGATTTCATATTTAACCTAATTTATACTTAATTCGTTGAATTGCAATTCAATGTAAATCTATTAAACCTGCCAGTTAAAGGAACAAAGTAAATTAAAATATTGTTTACAACAAAATGTATTTCATTAGATTTTATCCAAGGTAGTGATAATTATATACAATAATGGACCTAACAACAGCGCAAACAATAGCATCTCAATTGAGTATGCTTGAAACAGTTAAAATAATGTTTGATAGGCAACGCGCTTTTTTCGATAACGGAAATACGCGTTCTTATGCCTTTAGAAAAGCTTCCCTTCTAAAGTTAAGAACAGTGATAAAATCGTATGAAACGGAACTGCTTGAAGCCATGTATCAAGATTACAAAAAACCTAAAATGGAAGCCTTTTTGGGCGATGTTGGTGTGGTTTTAGAAGAATTGGATTTCACAATTCGCCATTTAAAATATTGGATGGAACCTGAAAGGGTTAAAACACCAATAACTTTACTGCCTTCTAAAAGTAAGGTTATTAAAGAACCAAAAGGTGTTGTGGTCATTTTTGCACCATGGAATTATCCGTTCAATCTGGCTATATCACCATTGATAGGAGCTGTCGCAGCCGGAAATTGTGTTTTTCTTAAACCTCCTCATGAAACACCACATACTACTCAAGTTACAGAAAAGATTATCAGAGAAGTATTTCTTCCTGAACATGTGACTACGATAACTGGAGAAGGTAAAGAAATCGGGCAATTATTGCTAGATAACCTTGTATTTAACCATATTTTTTTTACAGGATCAGCCAATACAGGCAAGTGGATAATGGAAAAAGCTGCTAAAAACCTATCTCCTGTCACTCTTGAATTAGGTGGCAAATGTCCCGCTATTATTGATAATTCGGCCAGAATTAATACGATTACGCAACGAATCGTTTGGGGTAAACTCTTTAATGCCGGTCAGACTTGCCTTGCTGTTGATTATGTGCTTGTACATGAGGACAGGAAGGATGACTTTATATCAAAATTCAAACAGGAAGTAGAAGATAGATATGGTGACGATATTGCAAATTCACAGGATTATAGTCGTATTGTTAATCAGGAAAGAACCCGTAATATTATCAGTTTACTAGAAAACCAAAAAATCATTTATGGTGGCCAATACGATATTGATGCTTGTTTCATAGCACCGACATTAGTAGAAGTCAATAATCTTGATAACAAAATTATGCAGGAAGAGATTTTTGGTCCGGTATTGCCCGTGATAGCCTGGAAAAATGAAAAAGAAATCATCGAAATCGTGCGTCGCAATCGCTATCCTTTGGCTTGCTATGTCTTTTCAGAAAACAAGCGTTTTATAGACTTTATCCACCAAAATATAGAATTTGGTGGTGGCTGTGTAAATAATACGATAGTGCACTATGCAAATTCTTATGTTGGTTTCGGTGGAGTGATGAAAAGTGGCTTTGGAAAATATCACGGAAGACAAAGTTTTGAAACATTCTCAAATGCAAAACCTATTTTGAGTTCAGCTACCTTGATAGATGTGCACATTTGGAATCCACCTTACAAAGAGATAAAATATAAGATTATAAAAAAGTTTTTGGGTTAGATTTTGGACGTCAAAATTAATATTTCAAAAATGAAAACTTTATTTAAGATTAAGTTTTGAAATGACTTCCTTAATTTCATCCGGTTTAAGCGTACCGATAAGTAAAGAAAGTTTTTGATTACTTTTAAAATGGATTTGTAATCCTTGATTTCCGGCAAGTGTAATCGCACTTTGACCTCTTTTAGTCCGACTTCCTCTTCCGCCAAATTCTTTAAAGGCTTTGTACGAACGAACTTCTAGGCTTTTTATCTGATTTAGTGGTATTGTCTGCCATTTTGATTTGAATGGAAATATTTTATATCGAATTTCATTCGCATCGATTTCAGTTTCCATCCGCAATGTTCCCAAATACAAGCTTAATATTCCGAATGATGATAAACAAATATAGAAAAAGGTTATATCTGTGTAGCCCATTCGAAAGTAAAGGAACCAATTAAATACCAGCACTGTGGCCAGAATGGAAAGTGGCCATATAGAATCAATTTTTTGTTTTTCTTTAAATAAAATCTCCATGAGCGTTGGCATTAGATTTTTGTTTCTATGATGGAAAATATCCTAATCGTAGGATAGTTTGCAAAGGTAGAAAAGATTTTTAATTGGGTGTTCAAAAATAGGATAGAGGTCAAGATATTTTTATTCGCTTTGTATCCGGATATTTTTGTAGCCAGGTTTTAATGATATGATCACAATCTGGATTGATTGGGTAGTATTGGATGACGTCTTTCAATTCTTCCGGAGATAAATTTGCTTCGTCCATTGAAAAGTAGCCAAAGCCCTGGTAATGTCCATTTTCAATAAGAACAATACCGGATTCATCGGCAGCTCTTCCCTGAGTAATGATAAAAAATGATCTATCAAATGATTTTTTTAAATAATCAATGGCTGATTGAGCACGATCATTGTACGTATCAGGCGATTCTATTTGTTGACAAGCGCCCAAACAAGTACCTGTCTGATAGTAAAAACAGCTGCCATTTAACGTGTAAATTCCGGTCATACCTGGACAAAGTGTTGCCATTTCAGTAATATGAAGTAGTTTTGAACGTGCTGCTTGTTTGGAACTGTAAAAATTGAGTATGTTTTTGTTTTGTCGGGACTTTACTGATGATTTTTCCCAATTAAAACGTAGATATCCTTTTTCATCAATATAGTAATGAATAAAATATGGAAAATCACTTGCTCTTTGTACCTTGTTTATTTCTGGTTGATGAATTTTGATTTCGCTACTTTCGAGTAGTAAAGCAATTAACTCTGATCCGGTGTGTAGATGCGTAATATCAGCAACACGACTCATGAGTTTGTCCGATTTTTTATCGTGTCCACTAAAATGCTGTAAAACCCTTTTTTTAATGTTAATACTTTTACCTATATATATAATTGTGCCATAGGTGTTGTACATATAGTAAAGCCCAGTAGATTCTGGTAATGCATTGATCTGATCTATTGATATATTTTGGGGTAGCTTGGTCGTTTGAACACCTTGACGTATGAGTTGTTGGGTAGTAAACTTTCCATGCTCATCGGATAATATCCTGGATAAAATGTCTGTTGTAGCTAAAGCATCATCTAAAGCGCGGTGTCTTGCATTTACTTGAATGTCAAAGTGTCGAATTAAATTCCCCAGACTATAAGAGCGCAATCCAGGGAAATTTTTTCTACTCAACTGTACCGTACATAACAATTCCTTTGTAAAAGTGTATCCCAATGATTTGAATTCTTCGCGTAAAAAACCGTAGTCAAACCGCACATTATGAGCTACAAAAATGGCATTTTCAGTCATTTCTACCACTTTTTTTGCTACTTCGTAAAATTTAGGGGCATCGGCTACCATGTTATTGGTAATTCCGGTTATTCGTGTTATTTCAAAAGGTATTGATCTTTCAGGATTGATTAGCGAACTAAAAGTATCTATAATTTGATGGCCATCGTATAGAACCACACCAATTTCAGTAATTTTGTCTTTTCCAGCCATTCCACCTGTCGTTTCAATATCTACTATGGCAAATAACTTGGATGGCATCTTTATATAGTTGATGTTAAATTTATATTCGTAATAATGAGGTTGATAGCAATATGAATAATAATCGTTTATTGCATTTTTTAAATATAAATAACCATATCTCTGATTACATCATACGTTCCATAAAATGTAACAATCCTCTTTCCATGATATTAAAATCCATATCTGTATTGAAAATTGCAATCATTTTATCTATAAGTTCCTGTTTTTGTTCAGGAGTAGGGTAGTAAACTCCTTTATAGGAAAGTATGGTTTCTAATGCTTGGAAATCTGTCATGGAATCAAACTCAACAAACATTTTATTATAGGTTTCGTCGCCGACTCTAATGCGAATGTAGTCTTTTTCTTCGTCAGAAAAATCCATGTCAACGTGTGATATATAAATTAGCAAAAATGCTAAAAATTCATTATAACTCCATTTTAAATTGCTCATTTTCCCAAGTGTTTATATGTGTAATATTTAAAATATCTAAATTGTTCAAAACGATGGTTGTTTTTTTGACAGAGATATACAAATTATCTTTTTAAAACTTGATTAATTAAGGTAATAGCAATTCAAGTTTTTTTATGACATTAGCAATGCCATCTTTATTTGAACCACCAGCTGTTGCGTAAAATGGCTGACCACCGCCTCCACCACCAACTTCCTTAGCTAATTCAGAGATAATTTTTCCTGCATGCCAACCTTTATTTTTTGAAATTTGTTCAGAAATACTGAGCATGATGGTTACCTTATCTTCATTTTCAAGACACAACAATACCACACCGGCTTTTACTTCATTTAAGATATTAACTGATAATGTTTTAGCAGCTTTCACATCGATATTTTGCAGATGACGCTTAATGATTTGTACGCCTTGATGCGTTATTGCAGTTGATATTAAACTGTCTTTTTGTTGAGATGCCTGAGCAACTTGCAATTTTTCGATTTCTTTTTGCATAACCTTATTGTCTTCTATAAGATCAGCTATGTTTTTAGGGGTGTTGTTGTTGTTTTTAAAGAAAGATTTTATCGCATTCAATTCTTTGATTTGCTGGTTGATATATTTTTCAGCATAATCGGCGGTAACTGCTTCGATTCGACGAACACCAGCTGCGATACCGCTTTCAGAAGTGATTTTAAAAAGTCCGATCTGACCTGTAGCTTTCACATGACAACCACCACAAAGTTCTCTGGAATACTCAGGGTCAAAAGTGATCATTCGGACGTTATCGCCATATTTTTCGCCAAAAAGCATCATCGCACCCTTATTTTTAGCTTCTTCAATAGAAATGGACCGGGCTTCTTCAAGATAAATATTTTCTCTGATTTTTTCATTGACGATTCTTTCAACTTCGCTAATTTCCTGATCGGTAATTTTCTGGAAATGCGAAACGTCGAATCTTAGATATTCATCTTTAACTAAAGAACCTTTCTGATGCACATGCGTGCCCAAAACTTTTCTCAATGCTGCATGAAGCAAGTGGGTTGCTGTATGATTGTTTTCGGTAAGTTTTCGTTTAAGTGTATCAACTTCACCAATGACTGTTGCGTCCAAATTTTCCGGAAGTCTATCAATAATATGAATTATGAGTTCATTCTCTTTTACGGTATCTAAAACCTGTATGACTTCACCGTCGAATATCAAAATTCCAGTATCACCCACTTGTCCTCCACCTTCTGGATAGAAAGGTGTTTTGTCTAAAACAAGCTGGAATAATTCCTGATCTTTTTGTTTTAGGATTCTATATCTGAGTACTTTGCTTTTATCTACAATGAGACTATCATAACCTACAAATGTAGGAAGGTTACCTTGATTTACCCAAATCCAGTCTCCTGTTTCACGGCGCGCATCTGCACGGGATCTTTCTTTTTGTTCATTTAGCGCTTTTGTAAAACCTTCCTCGTCCATCAGCCAACCTTTTTCAGAAGCGATGAGTCGGGTTAAATCTACCGGGAATCCATAAGTGTCATATAACTCAAAGACATCTTTGCCCTGTATAACATTATCTTTAACTTCTATGTCCTCAATTCGGCGCAAGCCACCTTCCAATGTTTTAAGAAAGGCTTTTTCTTCTTCTTGTATTACTCGCTCCACAAAAGAACGCTGTTGATACAATTCAGAGAAAACATGTTCATATTGGTTTGCAAGCAAATTTACCAACTGGAATAATAGCGGCTGTTTATAATCAAGATATGTATAGTAATATCGTACAGCACGTCTTAAAATTCTACGGATTACATAGCCTGCACCGTTGTTGGAAGGTAATTGACCGTCAGCAATGGTAAAAGAAATCGCCCGGATATGATCCGCTAAAACTCTAAATGCAATATCTGGTTTCGTATCGCTAAATTGATAGGATTTATGGGTGATTTTTTCAATTTCCTGAATGGTACCTGAAAATACATCCGTATTGTAATTACTGTCTTTTCCCTGTATAGCTCTTACCAATCGTTCAAATCCCATACCAGTATCAACGTGTTGTGAAGGAAGTAATTCGAGAGAGCTGTCTGCCTTTCTATTATATTGGATAAATACGATATTCCATATTTCAATAACCTGTGGATGATCTTTATTGACGAGCAAATGACCCGGAACTGCTAATCTTTCTTCATCAGAACGCAGGTCTATGTGTATTTCACTACAGGGGCCACAAGGTCCGACATCACCCATTTCCCAGAAGTTGTCTTTTTTATTACCATAGACAATTTGATCTTTACTTATGTGTTTTGACCACTCATCTAATGCAACTGTTGAAGCTGGTAAATTTTCCTTTGGGTCGCCTTCAAAAACTGTAACATATAGTCTACTCTTGTCTAATTTATAAACGCTTGTTAACAATTCCCAACTCCAAGCTATGGCTTCTGATTTGAAATAATCACCGATACTCCAGTTTCCAAGCATCTCAAACATCGTATGGTGATAGGTGTCAACTCCGACTTCTTCAAGGTCATTGTGTTTGCCACTCACTCTGAGACATTTCTGTGTGTCGGCAATTCTGGGATTATCTGGTTTTTTGTTGCCTAAAAAATAATCTTTAAATTGATTCATTCCAGCATTTGTAAACATCAGCGTAGGGTCATTTTTAATGACTATGGGAGCTGAAGGAACGATTTTATGTTTTTTAGACTCAAAAAAGTCAAGAAATTGCTGTCTAATTTCTTTGGAAGTCATCACGTTTCTAATAAATTTTACTATAAAAGCGCAAAGATATGGAATCAATTGTCAATTTTTTAATTACCTAAGGTGATTTAATATTCGTTATTTCGTGAAGTAAGCAAATTTTGAATATTTTTTGTCGGTTTGCTTTTTGTGTTTTATGCTATAAAAAGCCAAAAAGGTGTTTTCATTAATACTTATTCATTTATAAGCATTAATGAATTCAAAACAATAACTTTCCTTAAATGGGATAATTTATCTATTTTTGCGGGCATAAAAGGTATAAACATGGAAGATAAAATTCAAAAGTTACAGTTGCAAAAGGCCAAAGCTATGTTAGGCGGTGGGACAGAACGGATTGAGAAACAACACGCTAAAAGTAAGTTGACAGCTCGTGAACGAATTGAATTATTATTGGATAGAAAATCCTTTGAAGAGATCGGAATGCTCAAAGAACATCGTTCGTATGACTTTGGTATGGAAAAACAACAATATCTTGGTGATGGGGTTGTTACTGGATTTGGAACGGTTGATGGCCGATTGGTATATGTTTTTGCACAAGATTTTACCGTTTTTGGCGGTGCTTTGTCTGAAACGCATGCTGAGAAAATCTGCCGTATAATGGACCTCGCAATTGAAAATGGTGCACCAGTTATCGGTTTGAATGATTCCGGTGGTGCACGTATTCAGGAAGGAGTTAATAGTCTTGGTGGGTACGCTGATATTTTTTATAGAAATACAAAGGCATCGGGTGTGATACCACAATTGTCAGCTATCATGGGACCTTGTGCAGGTGGAGCTGTATATTCGCCGGCGATTACCGATTTTATCATCATGGTAGAGGAATCATCGTACATGTTTGTGACTGGTCCTAATGTTGTTAAAACGGTGACAAATGAGGAAGTGTCTTCTGAAGACCTCGGTGGTGCAATGACTCATGCTACTAAAAGTGGTATTACACACTGTGTAGCAGCCAATGATTTAGATTGTATCCGTAAATTAAAACAACTTTTATCCTATCTTCCACAAAACTGTAACGAAAAGGTTAAAGATTTGCCTTATGTTGTCGATGATGAATATCGCGATGAACTTCAGGTAATTTTACCTGATAATCCAATGCAGCCGTATGATATGAAAGAGGTTATTTACGGTATAGTTGACAAAGATAGCTTTTTTGAAATACATGAATATTATGCTGAAAATATTGTAGTTGGTTTTGCACGCTTAGGCGGTAGGTCAATTGGTATCGTTGCCAATCAACCTTATGCGTTAGCCGGCGTATTGGACGTGGAAAGTTCTAAAAAAGGCGCTCGATTTGTACGTTTTTGCGATAGTTTTAATATACCATTGTTGGTGTTGGTTGATGTACCTGGATTTTTACCGGGTACGGATCAAGAGTGGCAAGGTATCATCACGAATGGAGCTAAATTGCTCTATGCTTTTAGTGATGCAACCGTTCCTCGTATAACGGTTATCACTCGAAAAGCTTATGGTGGAGCATACGATGTAATGAACTCTAAGCATATCGGTGCTGATATGAATTACGCGTGGCCAACTGCCGAAATTGCAGTCATGGGTGCTAAAGGTGCCAGTGAAATTATCTTTAAGTCTGAAATCGCTAAAGCAGAAAATCCTCAGGAAAAATTAAAAGAAAAGGAAGCCGAGTATCAAGAAAAATTTGCCAATCCGTATAGAGCGGCTGCAAGAGGGTTTATCGATGAAGTTATCGAACCGCGAGAAACAAGACGTAAATTAATTAAATCTTTCTCTATGCTTACTAATAAAAAGGTTTTATTGCCTAATAGAAAACATGGAAATATTCCAATGTGATCGAATGCTTATTATGGGTCTTCGCTTTATGTATAGACAACTTTATTAATTGGAATATCTCGTACCTGTACTTTTATTTAAGTGTCACAATGTAAATTGGCAATCACGTACTTCGTATGGTTTTAGTTACTGAATTACGTATTTTAATTTAAGTATAGTTAATCATTCTTGTCTTTTTGAAGAATATAACTTCTTTTAATAGCGTTGTATTGGCTGTTTAGTATTTTGATTTAGATCTTTAATATTGTCAATGTGCAAGTTATTTTCATTTAATATTTAGGACATGGATAGTTAGGATGGTCGTTTATTGATGTTTTCTGAATGAATTAATTAGAAATTTGCAATACGCACTATGCAGCGTAAAAAAATAATCCGTTTTTGTATGCAAAGTTTGTTTAATATATTAATTTTGCTTTATGAATTTTTCGTCTAAAATACTTGAAGATGCGGTCAATGCTTTGGCCACTTTACCCGGCGTTGGTAAAAAATCTGCTTTGCGGTTAGCATTACATTTGGTACAGGATAACACTAAAAAATCAGAAAGGTTAGCTGCAGCCCTTCAAAGATTAGAAAGTGATATTAAAAAGTGTAAAGTCTGTTTTAATATTTCAGATGAAGACACATGTGAAATATGCCGATCAGCGTCTCGTAATAAAAATGTAATCTGTGTAGTTGAGTCAGCACGAGATGTAATGGCCATTGAAAATACAGGACAATTTAAAGGAAGATACCATATCTTAGGTGGTGTTATTTCGCCATTGGAAGGTATAAGCCCACAGGATTTAACCATTGATGCTTTGATATCAAGAATTGGGCAGGAAGAAATTGGGGAAGTAATAATGGCGATCAGTCCAACTATTGAAGGCGAAACCACCATTTACTATATTTCTAAATTATTAAAAGAAACAAATGTCAAAGTAAGTATAATCGCTCGTGGAGTTTCCTTTGGTGGAGACTTAGAATATGCCGATGAATTTACTTTGGGCAGGTCAATCGCCTCTCGGATTCTCTATCAAACCCAGACTTGATGCCTATGCCAGCATTTGATATTGGCATTGTAATTGTGAGCTATAACGTCAGGCATTTTTTAGAAAATTGTCTGCAATCTGTTGAACATGCCTCTAAAACCCCTTTAAAAGTTGAGGTTTGGGTTGTTGACAATGCTTCAGTAGACGGAACGCCTCAAATGGTTCGAGAACGATTTCCGCAAGTAAACTTTATAAGTAATGATAAAAATGTAGGTTTCTCTACGGCTAATAATCAGGCTATTCGCCAGATGTCTGCTAAGTATATATTATTACTTAATCCGGATACCATCTTAGAAGAGGATACCCTTCGAAAATGTTTTGATTTTATGGAACATCGCCCCGAAGCCGGAGTGGTCGGGATTCGTATGATCGATGGCGCTGGTAAATTTCTTCCTGAGTCTAAAAGGAGTGTACCTAACCTTTGGAATTCTTTCTGCAAATTGTTTTATTTGTCTGATTTATTTCCCAAATCAAAAAGATTTAGTGGATATAATCTAGGATATTTACCTGAAATGGAAACTAATAAGGTAGAAGTCCTTTGTGGAGCATTCATGTTTATCCGGTCAGCTTGTCTTTCTAAGGTAGGACTTTTGGATGAAGCTTTTTTTATGTATGGCGAAGATATTGATTTGTCCTATCGGATCTTACTCGGTGGGTACGATGTTTGGTATTATCCGGAAGCAACGATCATTCACTACAAAGGCGAAAGTACTAAAAAGGGTAGTTTTAATTATATAAAAACATTCTATGGTGCCATGCAAATCTATGTAGATAAGCACTATGGAAAAAGTCACGCAGGAGTTTTTGCAAAAGTTATCAAAATCGCTGTAGGTATTCGAGGTGTTATAAGTGGCTTGTCCTCCTTAATTAAGTCGATTATCCATCCTTTACTTGATTTTTGTTTTCTATTTCTGGCTTTATTAGTAGTTAAATGTTTTTGGGCAAACTATTATTATATGGATGTTGATTACTATAAAAAAAGTCCGATCCATATCGTTTTGTTGATTTATGCTTTGGTATGGGTATTTACATTGTGGTTTAATGGTTATTATGAATATATTCAGACTCGTAAAAAAAAGGTGATTTCAGTGGTAACTGGAATGCTATTAATTCTAATTATTTATTCATTACTTCCCGAATATTTACGGACAAGTCGAGCGATCATCCTATTGGGTGGTATGATCAGTATGCCTTTGCTTAGTATGACATCTTGGTTGTTACAAGGTTTAAAAGCTGATAAAAAAATACCTCTAGAAGAAAATGCAATTGCAATAGTGGCTTCAATGGAAAATGCTGAAAAACTCAAATCGGTCATACTTTCATCTGTAGAAAATGTTAAAATTTATTTTATTGCCCCGGATGAAAATTTTAACAACGGCTATTTTGCTAATTCTATAAATAATTTACCAAAAATCATTAGAAAACTTAAAATTAGTGAAGTGATTTACGGAAGTGAAGACGTTCCAATTAATGTAATTATTAACTCTATGTCAATAATTGGTGCAGGGATTGCTTATAAAATTGGTAGTGCTGAAACCCTTAAAATTATTGGATCTGGTGATCGTAATTCAAATGGAGAGTTATTGTCATTAGATGTTAAATATAAATTGGATATAAACTATATTAGGCGTGCAAAGCGATTGTTAGATATTTGTATTTCATTATTTATGATCCCGTTAAGTATAATTTGGATTTTTTTGAATGGGTTCTCTTTGAAGATTTTTAATTGGATTGGAAATGTTTTAATAGGTCGAAGTACTTGGATTGGCTATGGAGGAACTGTTGAAGATTTTGAATTTTTGCCACCATTACCCAATGCAATTTTTCCATTGTCGGCTTTAGTTGAAAATGCAAGTGATATAAAGCAAACCAATATAGAATATGCAAGGAATTACAATGTTTTTTATGATTTGAAAATGACGCTTAAAAAATTGTTTGTTAAGTAAAATATCGTTTTATGGTCAGAATAAGTATATTTTTAATCGGTACTTCTTGGTTGTTGATGGCATGTAATCAAAAAAAAGATACCATTCCAAATGTAGAAATTAAATCTGAACAACGCTTGTATTTAACGGAAGTTGAAGCTGAAAATTTAATCAAATTGCCGATTAAATGTTTGCAAAATGAGTATCCCAATAAGCCCAATCAGGTATTGACAGAAGCATCCGAACTGGGTACACCGAAAGTATTACATCCTGCATTTTATGGCTGTTTTGATTGGCATTCTTCAGTACATGGCCATTGGATGTCCGTTCGATTACTTCGATTCTATCCAAATATGAAAGATGCTGATAAAGTAAAAGAAATTTTAGTTGCCAATCTTTCAAAAGAAAACATTCAGCGCGAATTGGATTACTTTAAACGTCCGGGAGAAATGTCTTTTGAACGTACCTATGGATGGGCTTGGCTTTTAAAATTGGATGAAGAACTTATTTTGTGGAATGATCCGATAGCAACCGATCTTCATGAAAACTTAAAACCCTTATCAGCACTTATTATTGACCGATTTTTAGCGTTCTTGCCTAAACTCAATTATCCGATTCGAAGCGGTGAACATCCAAATACCGCTTTTGGCTTGTCCCTAGCTTTTGACTATGCCAATACAGCAAATGATACACGATTACTTGAAAGTATTAAGCATGCTGCGCTAAGATTCTTTTTGCCAGATGAAAATTGCCCTTTGAGCTGGGAACCAAGTGGATATGATTTTTTATCTCCATGTTTACAAGAAGCAGATTTAATGAGTAAGGTGTTAAATCAAAAGGATTTTAAGGTCTGGTTTGATAAATTTCTTCCATCGTTGAGTACACCAGATTTTAATCTTAAACCTGTAAAGGTATCTGATCGTACGGATGGAAAGTTGGTTCATTTGGACGGGCTAAATTTTTGTAGAGCGTGGTCATTATATGCTGTTGTGAAGGCAATTCCTCAATATAGTCATTTGAATTTAGCAGCAAACGAACATATACAAGCTTCGCTAGATAAAATAGCTGATGGTAGTTATGAAGGAGAACATTGGCTGGCTTCATTTGCTATTTTAGCACTTGATGCACCATATGAATAAAAAAAGCTTTAGGTAGTAATATGACCAACCCAAAGCTTTTTTATAAATAAAATGTTCAATATTTATTAATCCATTATAAACGGATAATCTTTTTGTACGTAATTGTCGTCGTATAATTCTGATGGCAGTGGTAAAGGTGAATTTTCAGCAAATTCCATAGCCTTATCTATTTCATCATTGATACTGTTAATAACTTCATCAACTTCAGCCTGTGTAGCTATTTTATGCTTAATGATGTTATCCTGTATTATCTCTACTGGATCTTTTTCTTTATATGATTCCAGCTCATCTTTGGTTCTGTATTTAGCTGGGTCAGAAACAGAGTGACCACGGTATCTGTAAGTCTTGATTTCTAAGAAGTAAGGACCTTTACCGGATCTAATATGTTCAGCAGCACGAGACAAAGCTTCGTGAACAGCTTCAGGATTCATGCCGTCAACTGGTTCGCTTGGCATATCAAAACCTAATGCCATTTTATACATATCCTGTACGTTAGAAGTTCTTTTTACTGAAGTACCCATAGCATATAGATTGTTTTCTACAATATATAATACGGGTAGATTCCAGGTCATGGCCATATTGAATGCTTCGTGTAAAGCACCTTGTCGTGCAGCACCATCACCAAACATAGTCACACATAAATTATCAGTACCTTTGTATTTCTCAGCAAAAGCTATACCGGTTCCAATTGGAATCTGAGCACCAACGATACCATTACCACCATAGAAATTGTGTTCCTGCGAAAAGAAGTGCATGCTTCCACCTTTCCCTTTTACACAGCCAGTAGCTTTACCATATAATTCTGCCATACATGAATCAGACGACATGCCTCTTGCCAATGCAATACCATGTTGTCTATAACCTGTAATAACTTTATCTTCAGGCCTTATGGCTGTTGCAAGACCGGCAGCAATTGCCTCTTGTCCGATATAAACATGAAAAAAGCCTCGTATCTTCTGTTGTGAATAAGCAAATAAACCTTTTTCTTCAAATCTTCTTATTCGATACATGATTTCTAACCACTTCATGTAAGTGGCTTTGTCAAATTTTTCGGATGTTGTTTTATTACTTCCTGCTTTCTTTTTTTCTAATACTTCTGCCATAAAATATTGATAATTATATTGTAATATATGATCGGTATAATGAATTTATAACGATTAAGTTCACTTTAAAAGGTAAAGATAATCATTTTTGTAATTGTATGGTATTTAAATGGTAAAATAAATTATAAACTACCACTACCGAACAATTTTTGTACAAATCAGTTTTTGAGTACATTTTGATATAACAAAAAACGATTCATTTCGTTTTATGATAAAGTTTTTAAATTATTTTGTATGATGAAAAAGTGGATTTTTTTAGTTTTTATGTTAGGTGTTGTTGTGTCTTTAACGGCTCAAAAAGAAGTTAAGATTTTGACACCAAAGGATTCTTTGTACAATGAAAATATTAAAAAGTCCAGGCTGTATGGTGTGTATATTCCAAGGGATGTGCCGGACGCTTTACAAAAACTTAAGGAACTCACTACGGATGAGGCTAGGGAATCCTTAAAAAAAACCGATGAAAATACCGTTGCAAAAAAACTTTTCTTTGGTTTAGGAAGGTGGATGGAGTACAATTGGAATTTTGTGGAAGGTTCCAGATTTTCTCATTATTTACGTAATAAAGGTTTATACGATCCGGATGATATGGTGACTTTTATGCTTATCACTTTTCACCGTTATGTTAATAACAAAGCACTGGATACTGATGCTTTAATTAAAAAATTGGCAGAAGAAAGACAGAAGAAAATTGAAGAAGAAAAGAAAAAACGCGAAACGATCATAGAGGAAGTGAAAATTAAATAGAGAAATTTTTAACATTATAAGAGAACAATTTTAATGTTTTATTGTCTTATTGGTGATTTTACCACTTTTATTTTTGATTAAATTTTAAAATTTTGTTCAATGAAAAACATTTTTAATTTTATTGTACTGACTGTAGCGATGTTACTTGTTTTTGAAACGAATGCTCAGGTTCAGACGCCAGCTGCTAGCCAAGCAGCAAAATTTGAGACAACTGTAGGGTTAACAAAAATTACCCTTGATTATTCACGTCCAAGTAAAAAAGGTAGAACCGTTTATGGGGACTTAGTACCATATAATACACTTTGGCGTACAGGTGCTAATAAAAACGCTACAATCACTTTTAGTGATAACGTAAAAATTGGTAATAGCGAATTGAAAGGCGGAACTTATGCAATCTTTGCTAAACCGGGCAAAACTTCATGGGAAATTTATTTCTATACAGATACTGAAAACTGGGGAATTCCTAGAAATTGGGATGAGTCAAAAGTAGCAGCAAAAGTTATGGCTACTCCTTATACAATCCCTACTACTGAAACTTTTACAATTGGAATTAATAATGTAACCAACGAAGGATGCACTTTAGAATTCTTATGGGATAATGTGGGTGTAAATGTGAGTATTGATGCCATGACTGATATTAAGGTACAAAAAAGTATTTCTAAAGTTATGGATGGTCCTTCAGCAGGAGATTATTTCAATGCTGCAAGATATTATAGAGAGTCTAAAAAAGACCTTAAACAAGCATTGGCTTGGATGAACAAATCAATAGAAATGGGCAACGATATGTTTTATATCTTACGTCATAAATCTTTGATAGAAGCAGATATGAAAAATTATAAAGATGCTATTGCTACTGCTAAATTATCATTAGCAAAATCTATCGAAGCAGGTAATGAAGATTACATCAAAATGAACAATGATTCAATTGAAATGTGGTCTAAGAAATTGAAATAATGCATAAATTTTTCAAAAGATGAAAGGAGAAACTTGATTTTTATGCAAGTTTCTCCTTTTTTATTTACTTTAGCATCTTTAATTACAATGTTGAATCATGGAAAACCTCTTGCATGTTGAATCACTAAATGTAGTCCACAAAGGTAAGTATGGGCAACGCTTTTTAGTAAAAGATATGCATTTTAAAATGAAACCAGGCGAAATTATCTGTATTACTGGTTCGTCAGGTAGCGGTAAATCGATCTCTGCTTTTTCAATAGCCGGCTTGTCAGAATTTATCGGAAATTTTGAACTTTCTGGTAAGGTGATTTTTGATAAAAAATCTGTTTCCGAATTTAATTTTGAACAATGGCAGCAGATAAGGGGTAAAGAGATAGCATTTATATTCCAAAACCCTCAATCAGCACTCAATCCTGTAAAAACTTGTGTCGCACAATTAGAGGAATGTATTAAAATCCATCATCCAAATTGGGATAAAAATAAAGTTAAAACGCGAACACACGAATTATTAAATAAAACGAATCTATTCGCTTTAAAAAATATTCAGACAGCTTTTCCTCATCAACTTTCAGGTGGCCAACTACAACGGTTAGTTATTGCAATGGCATTAGCAAATTCTCCAAAGTTGATTATTGCAGATGAACCCACTTCTGCATTGGATAGTAAAACTACTGAAAATATTATCTGTTTATTGGTCGAATTGTGCAGAAAGGAAAATACCGGTTTGATATTAATCAGCCACGATATGCAACTTATAGCGTCCATTGCGGATAGCGTCTACTTAGTCCTAGAAGGTGAAATCAAAGAAAATGTTACGATTAGCCAATATAATGCCGGTGACATCAATGAGGATATGAAAGCTTATTTAAATTCACTTAAAAGTGTGATAAAGCGGATTCCTATCGTTAAAGATGCTGACAAGATATTGGAAATTCAATCGGTTAGTAAGTCTTATACCATAGGCTCGGATTTATGGTTAATGCCAAAGAAGAAGTCGGAAGTATTAGAAAATATATCATTTTTTGTACGAAAAGGCGAAATGCTAGGGATTTATGGCGTTTCGGGAAGTGGTAAAACGACGCTAGCACGAATTATAACAGGTTTGATAGTGCCGGACAATGGAAAGTTGCTGTTGAATGGCAATCCATATGATGTTGAGTTGCTTGAGCAGGATAAGACACTAAGACAAAATATCCAAATGGTGTTGCAGGATACTGCTTCAAGTTTACAGCCAAAGATGACCATCAGGGAGCAATGGATGGAAATTTTAGGAATGAATTCATCTTACAAGAATGTTGAAGAGCAAATACTCTCATGGCTCAATTTTACTGGTTTACCTTCAGAAATTCTGGATAAATATCCAAATCAATTATCAGGTGGCCAACAACAAAGGGTTGCTTTAGTACGCGCTATGCTTAATAATCCTGAACTTATTATCTTTGATGAATCGCTTTCGGCGTTAGATAGATTTCATCAAAACAAAATCGCAACGCTTTTAATTAGACTTCAAGAGGAAAAACAGTTTGCAGGCATCATTATTAGCCATGACTTCGATTTGCTGCAAAGAATTGCTCACAGGATTATTGAAATAGATATGGGTAAGGTGAAAAGTGAAATTCTACTTTAGTAAAAACTTTTAGCTTGATATATTTTGCCTGCACCGTTATCTGATTTGACAGCAAAACTAAATCCCGGCTGGATCGCATAAGCCCCATATATCCCTTTTTTATTTAGTGCCAAAAAACCTACCTGAAAATTTTTAGCCTTTATTGGATTGATTTTGACAATTCGTTCAATAGCAATTTTACATGCTTCTTCGGGAGATTTGCCTAAGCGCATCATTTCGACGACAGTATGCGTTCCACAAATTCTAATGACTTCTTCGCCTTGACCGGAAGAAGTCGCAGCACCGACTTCATTGTCCACAAATAGACCTGCACCGATAATAGGTGAATCGCCAACTCTACCTCGCATCTTAAATCCCATACCACTGGTTGTACAAGCACCAGATAAATTGCCGAAAACATCCAAAGCCACAATGCCCATTGTATCGTGATTGTAAGAGCCATCTTTTAATTTTACTGGAGGATTGGTCTGAATAGATTGCTTTTGCTCGATATTGATTTCAGGTTTATAAGTGGATGTTTTAAGCCAGTTTTCGTATTCATTTTTTGCATTAACGGATAATGTATTTCCTTCGTCTTTAAAACCTTTAGCAATTGCAAATTTTTTAGCACCTTCACCGACGAGCATCACGTGAGGGGTAGCTTGCATAACTGCCCTTGCTACACTGATTGGATTTTTTATACTTTCGAGAAATGCAACACTGCCGCAATTATGGTTTTCATCCATGATACATGCATCAAGTGTTACAAAGCCATCTCTGTCAGGATTACCACCAAGTCCTACACAACAATTAATTGTGTTTTCAATTTGATTTGCCCCTTTTTCGACCGCATCAATGGCTTTGCCACCTGTATTCAAAACGTCCCAGGCCACTTCATTAACTTCTAATCCAGAATCCCAAGTAGCTATTGAAATAGGTTTATTACTAGACATATTGTCAGACTGCCACGATTTAAATAATGGAAATACCGGTAATAAATATGCCATCTGTTGTAAAAATGTTCTTCGCTTTGTCATGATGCTTTGAATTAGGTGATGTAAAAATACTCAATTTGTTGCAAAATCGATTTTTTAATTCTATTAACTCAAAAATAATGATAACTACTGTATATTTGCAAAAAAATTTAAAAATGTTCGAAAATCTTAGTGATAAGCTAGAATCAGCGTTAAAAACGCTAAAAGGTGATGGTAAATTAACGGAATTAAATATTGCTAACTCCATAAAAGAGATTAGGAGAGCGTTAGTTGCAGCCGATGTAAACTACAAAATAGCTAAAGAATTTACGGATAAAGTAAAAGATAAAGCGCTAGGTACTGAAAATGTATTGAGTTCTATAAAACCGGGTGAGTTGATGGTCAAAATCGTACAGGACGAAATGACAGCACTCATGGGCGGACAGGCAGCTGGAATTAATATAAAAGGCAATCCAAGCGTAATTTTAATTTCGGGGTTACAAGGTTCAGGTAAAACGACCTTTTCAGGTAAATTAGCCAAATTTTTAAAAGATAAAAAGTCTAAAAAGCCACTTTTGGTTGCTTGTGACGTGTATAGACCTGCGGCTGTTGATCAGTTGACCGTTTTGGCTGAGCAAGTTGGCGTTCCAATTTATAAAGAACCGGAAAACAAAAATCCTGTAGAAATTTCAAAAAATGCAATCAATTTTGCGAAAAGCAATCATCATGATATTGTTATCATAGATACGGCTGGTCGTTTGTCTGTTGATGAGCAAATGATGAACGAAATTGAGCAAATTAAAAATACCATTCAACCTAATGAAACACTCTTTGTAGTGGATTCAATGACAGGTCAGGACGCAGTAAATACAGCTGCTGTATTTAATGAAAGACTCAATTTTGATGGTGTCGTTCTTACAAAACTAGACGGTGATACAAGAGGTGGAGCCGCATTGACTATAAAATACTCAGTTGGTAAGCCGATTAAATTTGTAAGTTCCGGAGAAAAAATGGAAACTTTAGATGTGTTTTATCCAGAAAGGATGGCACAACGGATCCTTGGTATGGGGGATATTGTTTCATTTGTCGAAAAAGCACAGGAACAGTTTGATGAAAAAGAAGCAGCACGACTTGAAAAGAAAATTAAAAAGAATAAATTTGATTTTAATGACTTTATTGGCCAGCTTAATCAAATAAAAAGGATGGGGGATATTAAGTCCTTGATGAATATGATTCCAGGAATGTCCAAACTTACAAAAGATATTAATATTGACGATAAAGCTTTTGTCAAAGTTGAAGCCATCATCCAGTCCATGACGCCTGAAGAACGTGGAAATCCCGATTTGCTTAATATGTCGCGCAAAAAACGTATTGCTGCAGGTAGCGGTAATAATATCAACGAGATCAATATGTTTATTAAACAGTTTGATCAAATGCGTAAGATGATGCAGATGATGAGCAAGGGTAAAGGAATGGACAGATTCATGCAGGGCTTACCAAATGGTCCGCGTAGATAATCTTTGTTGTTAAGATGATTTTTGCAAGTAAATTAGACACTTAGATAAGCGTTGATTATAGGTGCGTTTATGAAGTTATAATTTTATGCCTTAGAATACATACATTAAATTGTATGTAGGAGTTTATTCGTTTTTTACATAATAAAATTAGGATGGTTTTAAATTTTTGGCCGGGTGTTTTATTCGCACCTCGGTCGAAAAAATACCTATTGGTTTAAACGTAATATATACAAAATTGCATGCGATAAATACGTTCATAAAAGAAAGTACATGGCTTTACAATGTGTATTTGGAAGCATAGGGCTTAGAAACAATATAAATATGTAATTTTTGTTAAGAAATAATTAGTTTTATTCTTGTTTTATATTAAGAGTTCTTATTTTTGACATTATTTTCTAACAATAGCTAAATTTAAATTTTATGAAACGTTTTTTACTAGTTTTTGCAGTTTTCTTGTGGTTTTTTAACCATGGGAAAAGTCAATTAGCGAATGGTGCAACTGCACCAGATTTTACTGTTACGGATTTGAATGGGAATTCTTATAATCTCTATTCGCTTCTTGATAGTGGGATTGATGTTGTTATTGACGTGTCTGCGACTTGGTGTGGTCCATGTTGGAACTATCACAATAGTGGAATCCTTGATAATATTTATCATTCGTATGGTCCGGGTGGAACTGGCAATGCAATGGTATTCTTTATAGAAGGTGACCCAAGTACAAATTTGAATTGTCTTTATGGTCCGTCAGGCTGCGTAGGTGGTACCCAAGGCAATTGGGTGGCTGGTACACCGTATCCGATTATCCATGAAGAAGGACCTTCAGTTAGAAGCGCATACCAAGTAAATGCGTACCCAACTGTATTTTTAATTTCTTCAAAAAATAAAAAATCTTACACCAATGGTGGTGGTGGGCCTTCTCAGTCTTACATTGAATCTTATCTACTTGAGTCATTCCAGTTAGATGCATTTCCAAATGTGACTGATGCTACTTGTGGTGGCGATGGTTCGATTTCACTTGACATATACAAAGGATATGGAAATATTAAATACTCATGGAGTAATGGAGCAAAAACAAAAGATATTACTAATTTAAGCCCAGGAGTTTATACTTGTACCATTTCTGATGGACACAATTATGAAATCGTAACTGAACCCATTTATGTTGGCGGAACTTTTTCACCTTTGTCAGCTGTGCAGACTTTAGCAGTAGATCCAAATTGTTATGGTGGTAACAACGGTATAGTTACTTTTTTTGCTACTGGTGGAACGCCTAACTATTACTATTTGTGGGATGATGGTCAGACCGGTGAAACAAAATATAATTGTGCAGCAGGAGAACACCATGTTACGATTACTGATGACGCAGGTTGTGTTTTTGAAAACTTTGCTGTTTTGATTGAACCTGAACAAATTGAATCAACGGTAACCGCAGATGAAATTCCTTGCGGTGAAGAATCTGGTACCGTAATTATTGCTGCTCAAGGTGGAACACCACCCTTTACTTATAATATTGGAGGTGGAGCTCAATCTTCAGGTACTTTTGAAAATGTGTCACCGGGCAACTATACGTACACTGTGATTGATAAAAATTCATGCGCAATTTCAAATTCATTTGCATTAACGGCTAAGGAAGGTCCTACTGCCGTAGCTGCACCTTCGGATATTTTGTCATGTACGCAGTCTGAAGTAGAACTATCAGGGGAAGGATCTTCAAGTGGGGATGATTATACCTATACATGGACAACTACGGATGGAGTTATCGTTTCGGGTCAAGATAGTATCATTGCAATTGTTAGCGCAGCTGGTATTTATGTGCTTGAAGTAAAAAATAATGCAAATGGATGTATCGCTTCTGCATCAGTAGTTGTAGAGCAATCAACAGATGTTCCTCAAGCAAGTATTGCTACACCTGATGATATAACTTGTCTTGTTGCGACCGTTACCTTAAATGGTCAGATTAATGGTGAAGCAGAGGATTTTGAAATCTCATGGACAACTTCAAATGGAAATATCGTTTCCGGTGAAAATACTTTAACACCAATTGTTGATAAAGCTGGAAGTTACATATTAAACATTGTATCTAAAATCAATGGTTGTAATGCAGAAAAATCTGTAATCGTTGTTGAGGATATCAATACGCCTACCGGCGAATTTACGTACACTTTTGAAGATGGTGTTTTTGTTGGTAATCCTCAGATGACTTCATCAACAAATACATACTTGTGGGATTTAGGAAATGGCGTAATTTCTGATGAGGAAAATCCAACCATCGATTTGGGTGAAGGTGAATTTGAAGTTTGTCTTACTGTAACAAACGAATGTGGAAGTGATAAAAAATGTATCACAGTTACTAATCTTTCTGTTTTAACAGTTGGTACTTCATCTACAAATATCACATGTTTTGGTGAAAATAATGGTACGGCTTCGGTAGAAATTATTGGTGGAATCGCACCATTTACATATGAGTGGACAGGACCAAATGGTTTTACTTCTTCAGATGCTTCATTAACAGGATTAGCTTCAGGAACTTATACCGTAAAAGTTTCAGATGCAAATGGTGCTGAAGTTGTAGAAACAGTTGAAGTTACTCAGCCGGATGCAATTACGACAACTTCCGTGAATATTGTTAACGATATACAAGGTAATGGTATAGGGTCAATTTCTGTAAAAGTTGAAGGTGGCACTGGTAACTTATCTTACTTATGGTCTAATGGTGCAACTACACCAGAAATTACAGGACTTACTGCTGGAAATTATTCATGTACGATTACTGATGAAAACGGATGTCAAAAAGTATTAGGACCATTTGTATTAGAAAATACAACTTCAGTTGATGAAGCAAAATACATCGCTTCTTTAAACATCTTCCCGAATCCAACTTCAGACATAATAAATCTGAATGTTGCATTTATTAATCGTGAAAATGTGACATTAGAAGTTAATAATAATTTAGGTCGTACATTTATCGTAAAAAATTACGAAAATAATATTAATGATAAATTGGATATATCAACTTTACCTGGTGGTGTCTATCACTTGGTATTGACAGGTAGTGATTTCAAAATAACAAGACGCGTTATCGTGATTAAATAACGTATTTAGACTTATAAAATATCAATAAAATTAAGGGTGACATTTATGTTGCCCTTATTTTTTTTTTCTTTATTTGCAATTAAATTTTTGAATGTGACGATTTTTTTAATAGGAATGCCGGGTTCTGGCAAAACGACAATTGGCAATCTTCTTGCAGAAAAACTGCAAATCCCTTTTTATGATACAGATAACATTATTAGCGCTATTGAAGGATTGACAATACCTGAAATATTTGATTATTATGGGGAATCTCATTTTAGAAAAGCAGAATTGGAATTGATATCTAATTGGAAACTCTATAATGCAGTAATAGCTACAGGTGGTGGACTACCTGCCCATGATAATTTAATGAATCAATTGAATAAATTAGGAATTTCAATATGGCTTAAAGTTTCGTCGGATAGATTGATCGAACGACTTCAAGACGAAATAGTGTCAAGACCTTTAATGCAAAATGAAGAATTGAGTAAATGGGTGAAGGAAACTTTGCGTAATAGAAAACCCTATTATAGTCAGGCAATCATTCGCATCAATGCAAATGAAAATCCGGAAACGATTGTCAACAAGATCTTAAGTAAAGTTTATTCTACATCATTAAAGAAGTGATATGTTGAGTAGACAAGATTTTCTTGATAACATTATATGATCATATAACAAACATAAATATTGTAAAATATTTATTTTTGATTTTTGACTGTTTTTATTATAAACGGCTATCTTTGTTGTAACAAAATTTAATATTTATGAAACGTAATCTTTTGATTTTTGCTAGTTTAGTAGCATTTTTATTTACGGCGGTTGCCTTTACTGCGGATAAAAGTGAAGAAGAATTGTTAAATAGCATAGATATGCAGGGGCCTAAAAACCTAAAAGTACTGCCACAAGATATTGATTCAGAGACATTAAAGGGCATTATGAGGTCATTTAATTCTGCATTGGGAGTTAAGTGTGGTCATTGTCACGTTCCAGCTGCTGATGGCCAGGGAATGGATTTTGCGAGTGATGACAATATTAAAAAAGAAATAGCTCGTGGTATGTTGTTAATGACTAAAGAAATCAATGAAAAATACTTTGGGGCTCATCCACATGAAGGAATGGTTAAGCAAATAAGCTGTATGACTTGCCATAAAGGACAAAAAGAAGTAGATCACTATACAAAAGAAATTGAGAAATAAATTTTTCAACAAAATAGGTTAAATTCACATAAAAAGACCTGATTTATATACTTAAATCAGGTCTTTTTATATTGTATGGATTAAAATACACTATTTTGCATATTGACCTAAATTAAGCAGTACCAGTGTACATGCATTTTCGACTTCAATACCTTGTGTTCTGGCTAGTTCAAACAATTCAGGATTTTCTGTACCCGGATTGAAAATGATTCTTTTGGGCTTCAGGCTTAAAATATATTCATAATATTCTTTTTGTATGGTAGAATTAATGTACAAAGTTATTGTATGTATATCACTATAAGACATCCATTCTTTTTCTAACTTCACACCTTCGACTTCGCCTATTTTGTTACCGATAGCGACAACCGGAACTCCCTTGGACAGTAATAACTTTATAGCTTTATTTGAATATCTTTCTGGATTTTCTGATCCACCTATCACAAGAGTTTTGTATGTATCTATTTGCATTTTTTGGAAATTTGATTTTGTATTTATGTAATTGATCATGTTATAATAATAAATTTTTAATAAGTAATGTTTTTGGCTTGTCATTGGTTTACGATTTAAATGAAATTGTAGAAATTTTTGAATAAATCGTTATAAGTAATGATATAGTTGGAAGAAATCTAAAAGTTAATTTTTTATATTTTTAATATTGGTATTATATAATATAATATCTTTGTAATAAATAATAAGCTTATGTTATTAAGGCGTCCATTTTTACACAATAAAATTCACCCGAATATTGTCAGGCAATGTTTGTTTTTGGCTTTACTTTTTTTTATAGGTTACCTAATTGTTGACGGGTTATATTTTATGATGAGTTCATTTTTAGGAGGGATTACATTATATGTTATATTGATGTATCCAATGAAATATCTCGTCATTATCAAACGTTGGTCACCACGATTAGCAGTATTTACATTGATGTTGCTTTCGTTGTTTGTGATGGTTATACCTTTTATATATTTAACAAGTATTGCGATAAGTAAATTAATGCCCATTGTCAATAATCCTTCAATAATTAATGATGTTTTTAATACGATACATGAATATTTGTTAAATCGCTATAATTTGGATATTCTAAATTCTGAAACTGTCCAGTCATTAAGTGCTAAAGTTATACCTATTGCACAACAAGCACTCGGGGGAACATTTTCAGCGATAGGTAATATTTTTTTAATGTATCTTATCCTTTATTTTATGTTGATTGAAAGCAAGAGCGTAGAAATTTGGCTTCGCAAAACACTACCTTTTAAAAGATCAAATGTAAAGACTGTCATTTATGAAATCAGAAATTTAGTATATAGTAATACAATTGGAATTCCTATAGTGGCGGTAATCCAGGGTATGGCAGGAGTCATTGGCTATTGGATTTTCGGTGTAGATGAATTTATCATCATGGGAATTTTAACAGCTATAGCGAGTGTGATACCGGTTATTGGGACGCTTGCAGTATATTTACCGTTATCTATATATCAATTTATAGTGGGAGGACCTTTCGAAGGTATTGGAGTGGCACTTTGGGGATTAATTGTGATTGGATCAGTAGATAATATAGCTAGATTAATCGTTCAGAAAAAAATGGCAGACGTTCATCCATTGATTACATTGTTAGGAGTGTTCATGGGTATTAACTTATTTGGATTTATTGGTGTTATTTTTGGGCCGTTATTGATATCCATTTTCTTTATTTTAATGAAAGTTTATTCGGACGAATTTGGAAAATCTAATGCTGATGATGAAACTAGTATTATTAAAGAGGTAACCTAATATTATCTTTGTCCAGTAAATAGCGTATTTGCATTTCGTTGGAGATAATCATACTTCAAGAAATTTAGAGCACCGGATTTAACACCAATAAAAAAATTGTACACCCCATTAGAAGGTGCCCATGTAAAATTCATTTGCCAGCAGTGTAAATCTCGAGCAAATGAAAAATATGGATATACTAAGGATTTACTTTTTAAATCATAGGCGATATTGCCAATATTCATACTCCAATTCTTAGTAAGTGGTATGGTTCCAGAAACATGGATACTATGGCTTGTTATTAAAAATGTATCCCTTGCACCTACTTTCTGTAATTCAAAATTCAGGGAGTGGCTTACATTAAAATTTTCAAACCATGCTGACAATGGGGATTCATCTTGATTTTTATTCGTTGGCGATTTACCGGATGCGTTTGGTTTATTTTCAGTTTCGGGTTTGCCCACTAAGATCTCCCGAATCTGGCCAAAACTAATGCCTGTAGTAAACTGTCCACCAAAATTTCTGAATTCGGGTAATATTTTACCATTTTCCCACACAGTCTGCTGGGTGATTTTATTATTTTCGTCAAACTGATAAGGACTGAATAATGCTCTGAAATTAAAATTTGTAATGCCTTTTAAAATTCTTGTATTACCTGAGATGTTTATTGGAGACCATCGGAACGAATCAGCTGCAAAATTGTAATTTCCGTTAATATTTATATTGTCAAATATTCGTACTTTCTTTTCAACTCCGTCTTTTTTTGAAAAATATTTTGCTTCGATAATGTTTGTAATCCCATAACTTAAAGCCATTTGTTGCTGCATACCATTTATAGTTCCAAATGGACCATTGGATAGTGAACTATAAGTAATTGGTCTATTAAATTCGTCGCGTGTATCAGTATTGACAATGGCTTCATATTGTGAACGGTTTTCAGGCATATATCCAAAACTAACATTAGGTTTTATGACATGTCGGATACCTCTAAATAATCCACTACCACCTCGGATGGTACCGAATATCTGTGTATTGACTGAAATTGCCGCTCTAAATTGGCGAAAAGCAGAAAAATCGGATACAAATGAAGGTACAGGAGCCTTAAACCCTAAAGTGTCCCCACTAAAATCATCGATTCGAACACTATCCGGATTAAAGGATAATTGGTATTTTTTTGTCAGCCAGGTTTCTTCGTAATTAATCGTAGGTGAAAGGTTGAAATACTTAAGAATCCTGAAATTATTGCTTAGACCAACTTTGTTTTGAAGTCCGGTTTGCATATCTTTTAATGTCTGTGCTGTAAACAAAGTTGTGTCTGTAGTGCGCACGAAATTTCTAAATTCAGAGCTATATGTTAAAGCAATACGGTGTGTCCATTTTTCCTTAGTAGCATTTTTAGGCTTTAATGGATACAATGTATTCATCCTTAGGGACATATTGGGAAATGTTATCTCCATTTGCCGAGTCATCGTATTTTGACTATGATTAAATTCTGCATTGAAATGGAATGGCGTGCCGGGCATCTGATGGGCAAAACTAAAACTGGATTTATACTGGTTTGTTAGTACAGCATTGGGGTTTTCATATACACGCTGATCATAGCGATTCGACTGTATGTTGATAGAGCCTCCTATTTTGCGATATGGATGCGCTTTAGGATCCTGATCGTGTCTAATATTAATTATAAATGATTTTTGAGAACTTTTACGACCATCTAAGGGGTTTTCGGCGATATTATTTGCATACCCTAAAATTATATTTCCGGTGTAGCCGTATCTTTTTTTATAATTAGTGTTTAACCGGACTCCATGTGTACCTCTTGTGTAAATATCACCGTTCACCTTTAGGTCCATATAATTGTTGATAGGGAAGTAAAAACCTATCTCTCTGATTCCAAGTCCCAATTGATCATTGTACTCATAACTAGATGGCATAATAAGCCCAGATGAGCGACCTTTGATTAGAGGAAAAAAGCCAAATGGTAAAATCAATGGCGTCGGTACACCAGCAATTTCAACCTGTGCAAGACTCAATACTGCAAGTTTATTGGGAATAAGTTTTAACTTGTTGGTTCTTATGCCGAAATGTGGGGGTGAGTGATTGCACGTAGTTATAATGGCATCTTCATTAAAGGCGATATCATCCATTTTTATGCCCAAAGAATCCGTTTGACCGGAAATAAATTTTGTTTTCGAACCTAAAAGAAAAAAATCACCCTGTATCGTTTTTGCATCTTTTACAAATCCTTTTTTGGTATCATAATTAAAGGTCATTTCCTCATAATTAAAGAGATTGGCACCCTCAGAAAATGATGGTAATTCCTGCTCTCTTGATCGAATTTTTGTTCGGTATGCATGTACCAATTGATTGGTAAAATCAATAATAATCGAGTCGGCTTGTACTTTAATGTCTTGAAAAGCTATCCATGCTTTTCCATATAAAATTATTTTTTTATCATCAAGTGTAGTCCATGATGAATCTCTGGCACCATAATTGATGTCATCATCAATAGCGTCTTTTGATAATTTATAGTCCAATCCCAACACATCAGCCGTATCTTGAATTATATGCATTTGCATTGAATCTTTTTTTGGCAATGTATCAATCGTATCTATAAAATCCTTGACAGGAATTACTAAACTATCCTTTAAAACGACAGTTTTAGGTTCAGTTATAGGATTTAACTGAGAAATTGAGCTATTTTTAATACATATTAAAAATAAAAATACTATGTAATATCTTATTTTCAAATAAATTATGATTTATATATTAAATATTTCTATTATATTTGCACTTTAATTAAGCACAAAAATACACTAATGGTCTCAGATTTTATTCAAAAACACGTTGTAATCTTTAGAATCGTCATTTTAATGATGGTTATTTGTGGTGTTTTCGCGACTTCATCGTATGCGAATGATACATATTTAAGCAATTCAGATAGGTTAGGTGTTAATCATTATACTACATCGTCGAATGTTGGTATAGATGCTTCAACATCATTAGCCAAACTACCAGTTTCGAAGAAAAAGCGATTCAGAGTCGTAATTGATGCAGGACATGGTGGTCATGATACAGGTGCTGTAGGTAAAAACACAAAAGAGAAGGACATTACGCTTAGTATGGCACTTAAATTAGAGCAGTACTTGAATAAAAACTTACCTGAAGTTGAGGTTTTACTTACGCGCAATACGGATGTGTTTATTCCTTTGTTTAGTCGAATTCAATTTGCTAATGAGCAAAACGCAGATTTGTTTATATCTTTACATTGTAACTTTATTTCAAATGCTAAGACTAGAGGCACAGAGACTTTTGTAATGGGTTTAGTCAGAGCCAATGAAAACCTTGAAGTTGCTAAGCGTGAAAATGCATCAATTCTTCTCGAATCTAATTATTTGTCTAATTACGATGGATATGATCCAAATTCTGCAGAAGGACATATTATAATGTCTATGTATCAGAATAATTATTTAGAAAAGAGTATAGAGTTGGCTGCAAAAATAGAAGAACAATTTTCAAAATTGCATTTAAGTAAAAGTAGGGGAGTAAAGCAAGCAGGTTTTGCCGTATTGAGAAGAGCGAGTATGCCAGCTGTTTTAGTTGAAGCCGGATTTTTAAGTAATGAAACGGATGAAGCATTTTTATTGTCAGATGAAGGTCAGCAAATTGTGGTTCAGTCCGTATTTAATGCTATTAAATCCTTTAAGGATGAAAATAAAAATATAGAACCGAATGTTAATAAGGAAGAAATTGTCAAGGCGGCTATAGAAGAGGCACAAGGCAAGAAACCTGCTACAAATGGAAATACATCTACATCGGTTTCAATTACTAATGTACCAACTACAAGTTTTGGTACAAGTGAATATATATATAAAGTACAAATCGCAGCATTTAAAAATGAAGCGGTAGATATGGATACTCCAGAATTGAGAAAGATCGGAACACTAAGCGTAGTCAATCAAGCCGGTGTCAATAAATACTTGGTCGGGGATTTCATCACTAGAGCATCTGCAGAAATAGCCAGAGAGAAATTAAAGAATCTTGGTTACAAAGGTGCTTTTATAGTTGTACTCAACAGATAATCATATTGTTGGAAATTAATAATGTAAGCCATTTGGATCATCATATTCAAATGGCTTTTTTTTTGTTGCCAATAAATTGACTATCTTTGCGCCATGAAGTATAATAGTTTAGATTTACAGGATTTAGTCGTTATTTATGAGGATAACCATTTAATAGCTGTCAATAAGCCGGCTGGTATTTTAGTACATGGTGACGAAACAGGTGACCTGACGTTGGTCGATCAGGTGAAAATGTACATTAAAATACGATATGAAAAACCCGGCGATGTTTATCTTGGTGTAATACATAGATTGGACAGGCCGGTAAGTGGTGTCGTGGTTTTTACTAGAACATCCAAGGCACTCACACGTATGAATGAATTGATGAAAAAACACGCAATTTCTAAAAGATACTGGGCGATCGTTTCACAAAGACCAGAAGAGCTTACTGGCAGTCTTACTCATTATCTGATAAAGGATAGCACTAAAAATATCGTCAAAGCTTATGCGTCAAAGAAACCAGGAACAAAGGAATCTCATTTAGAATACGAAGTTAAAGGTGAACTTGATGGGAAAGTTTTACTCGAAGTAAATCCTATCACTGGAAGGTCGCATCAAATCAGAGCACAATTAAGTAAAATTGGAAGTTCGATTGTAGGTGATCTTAAATATGGTGCAACGTATCCACTTCCGGATAAGTCCATTGCCTTGCATTGTCATCAAATGGCTTTTGAACATCCAGTTACCCATACAAAGGTTGTTATTGAGGCAACTCCACCTCAAAAATTCCCATGGAATATCTTTTCATTTTTATCAGAATAATAACTTATATAGATACTACATACTTTTTGCATTAACAGCGTATTTGATTTTTAGGATAGAAAATTTTCTATATATTTAATAAAAAGAAAATTAAAAAGTGAAGACTGTAAAACCAGATGTTTTTTATATATAGCTTTATTCTTTTTATTAATTCCTGAAAAATAAATTAAAAAATATTTACTTTTTTGTCATATGAGCAATTTTTAAGATTGTATTTGAAATTGAACAATTTCGTAAAATTCGATCAAATTGTTGATATAAAATATTGAATATCAGTGTGATTTGGTATTTTTTGTGTTTGAGTAATTATAGGATATCATAGTGTGTAATGCGAATGTTTTAACCTTTTGAGAAAAGTCTACATTGAAATATGCACTTTTTTTTGAATAAAATAGTGTTGAAATTAAAAAATAGCTGTATCTTTGCGCACCAATTTAGAAAAGATAAATATTAGGCAAAATGAATTTAATAGATTACGTACACGAACAGTTGACACCGAATAGAGAATTACCTGTTTTTAGACCAGGTGATAATATTGCTGTTAGTTATAAAATTATAGAAGGTACAAAAGAAAGAATTCAGGTTTTTCGTGGTGATGTTATTCAAATCAACGGCGATGGATCTACCAAAACATTTACAGTTAGAAAAATATCTAACGGTGTAGGTGTTGAAAGAATAATTCCATTTGCATCACCTGCGATTGCTTCAATTGAAGTTCTTAAGAAAGGTAAAGTAAGAAGAGCTAAATTGTACTATCTAAGAAGTCTTACGGGTAAGAAGGCTAAGATTAAAGAAAGAAGACACGTAGCTAAATAACATTTTAGTAATATAATGATTAATAGGGAGGTGACAATTAGGTTACTCTCCCTTTTTGTTTTTATTATAATGATCAATGGATTCGTTGTTTGCTTTCAAATTTTTTAAATATTTAACCACACCAAGATTTGATGTAAAACACTTTTTGCTTTAAAGACTATATTATTACATGCATCTTTGCTTATATTTGCACTTACAATATTAACCAACATAAATTGAATAAATATGGGACATGGATTATTGACGGGTAAAAGAGGTATTGTTTTTGGCGCGTTAGACAATAAGTCAATAGCCTGGAAGGTGGCAGAGCGTTGTGTTGAAGAAGGCGCAACAATCGTTTTGACAAATGCACCAGTGGCGATGAGATTAGGAGAAATCAATGAATTGGCTACTAAGTTAAATGCGCAAATTATCCCTGCGGATGCAACGAGCATTGAAGATATTGAAAATCTATTTAATCAGTCAATGGATATTTTAGGTGGTAAAATTGATTTTGTTTTACACTCTATAGGTATGTCTGTAAATGTAAGAAAGAAAAAAGATTATACGGACCTGAATTACGAATGGATGAAGACAACTTTTGATGTATCTGCCATTTCATTTCACAAAGTTATGCAAGTCGCATATAAATTAGATGCTATGTCGGAATATGGTTCTATCGTCGCATTGACGTATATCGCAGCACAAAGAACCTTCCCAGATTATAATGAAATGGCTGAATCCAAAGCGCTTTTAGAAAGTTTTGCACGTAGTTTCGGTTACCATTATGCTAAAAAGTCAAAGGTCAGAGTTAATACAATCTCTCAATCTCCTACTATGACAACTGCCGGCACGGGAGTTAAAGGTTTTACAGATTTCTTTGGCTATGCAGATAAAATGTCTCCATTGGGTAATGCGAGTGCAGACGCTTGTGCAGATTATTGCGTGATGATGTTTTCAGACTTAACACGTATGGTAACTATGCAGAATTTATACCATGATGGTGGTTTCTCATCTATGGGGATGGCACCAGAATTGTTAGAAGATTAAGATTTTTTTTAAATATAGTATAAAAAATGGTTGTGTATTTCAATATAATGCACAACCATTTTTATTTAATTAATTGGAATTCATTTGGCCTATCTGACGTAGCGCGCACTACCTATGGTTATTCCTATACTACCAAGAACACATACACAGATGATGTCCATAATTTTAAACCAAAAAGGAAAAAAGTAGTTAAATAAATACATAACTATAATCACAAGCAGGATACATATCGATATTATTCCTGTTTTAATACGGTGGGTACCAACTACTAAACTACTGATTAATCCTGCTGAAAAGGATGCTATACTATGACTTATGGCAATAATATAAAATAAGCTATTAGGAAGCTGGGCAAACCACTCAGATACTTCTTTTTTATTTGTCAAATCCATTGTTGGAGGCCATGGATATAACCCTTCCCTTATCATCTGAGCCATGACTACAATTAAGCCGGCTGCTGTTAGTGCCGTGAAAATTCCGAATATTTGCTTCACTTAATTAATGTCGTTTGGGATTTAAGTGCGACAAAATTAAAATATATTTCATAGAATCAAAAATAATTGATTACTAAACTTATAGTTAAGTTAGTTGAACTTTAAGCTGTTGTTCATAATAAAAATACTTAACTGCTATAATATGAGCATAACTATAATTAGAAATAAATTATAATATGTCGCTATTTAATATGTGTTATTTACCAAAAACACTTTTCAACAACGCTGTGGTACGTTGGTTTGCATCAGTTCTTATCCCTTTTTCTTTGACAGCAATCAAACTAAACAATCCATCTAGTGCTTTATTATTAACGTGGTCATCCAAATTTGGATTAAGTTTCTTTACAAATGGAATTTTATTGTATGCATCTACTACTGATGACCAATATGTGCGTGCATTTACCTGATCAAGACTATTCTGTATTACAGGAAGAAATGCATCATATAATTGATTTCTTGATGAATTTTGTAGGTAGGTCGTTGCTGCATCATCTGGTCCACTTAAGATTTGTTTGGCATCTTTAAAGGACATTTCTTTAATTGCATTAACAAAAATCGGGGTTGCTTTTTTTGCAGCAATTTCAGCTGCCTGATTCATTTGGTTGATTAATTTAGTCTCAACATCTTCAAAGCCTGGCACCATTTTTACCTTTTCAATAATCTTTTTTGCATCCTCCGGAATGAGAATTTTATAAGGACTTTCTAAATACCCATTTTTTGTAGATAGCTGGTTTACTGCAGATTCAATGCCATGGTTGAGTGCTTCTTTTAAGCCGGAACTAATATTGCCCTCCTCTCCAGAAAGGACAGATGCAGAGTTTTTCGCTTTGTTGAGAATATCTTTAATTTGGCTGTTACCTTGAATTGGAATTAATATTGTAATACTTAAAAATAAGATGAATTTGTTCATTTTCCTGATTATTATTTATATAAAAACGTTTATAATTGGGTTTTGTTATTATTTATAGCGTTAAACTTTCTGTAATGATTTTTTGACTCTTTGATTATGATTGTCGTATTTTTAAAATTCAAAATACATTTTTAAGATAAAAATAGTTGCCTTTATTAATGAGTTTTTAACATTTTTTGAAATTAGAACTATAAAATTAATAATTATCTTTGTGCTAGTTTTTAGAACATAGTCAGTTTTTAATGGTTATAATAAAACTATATTTATTTTAACATTAACGCTTCGGCTTAATAATTTGAATAATTCTTTATCTGATATAATATGTCCAGAGAAATAAAAATTGGTATCCTGACTTTAATCGTTTTGGTTACAATGATATGGGGATATACATTTTTAAAGGGCAGAAACTTACTTTCATCAGCTACCGAGCTGATAACAACCTATAGTGATGTTACTGACCTCAATGTTTCTTCACCGATAATGGTCAATGGTTTTAAAGTTGGTACTGTAACTAAAATCAAACTCAATGACAAAGACGTTAAGAAGATGGATGTTTACTATCTGATTGACGATGGATATAATATACCTAAAGATGCTATTGCCGTTTTAAAAAGCTTGGGCTTTGTAAGTGGTAAAGGAATTTTTCTAGAATTTGAAAAAGCTTGCGCTGGAAATAATTGTGTAAAATCCGGTGATCGACTTGTGGGTAAAACCGTAGGTTTATTAGGTGCAATGCTTGGTGAGGATGATATTACTAATTATAGTTCTGAATTAACAGCGTCTGTAAGAGCGATATTAACAAATTTGGGAAAGAAAGGCGAACCCGGTGCCATAAACGAAACGATTCGACAATTGGAAATTATATCAAAAAACATCGCTGCGATTTCCAACTCAACGAATCAACTGATGCAAAATTCCTCTGTCAATCTTGAAAAAACGATTGAAAATATCACACAGATTACATCTGCACTTGCAAATAGCAATCAAAAATTAGAAGGTATCGTTTCCAATGTAAATAAAGTAACCAGTGATTTAGCTAAGTCAAATCTTGACGTAACGATTTCTAAAGCCAATGAAACACTCGTGAGTTCGAAGACAGCACTTGACGAACTTAAATCGACTTTGACGACTACATCTTCAACACTTAAAGAATTGAATAATGTAATAAGTAAAATTGATAAGGGCGACGGATCAATGGCTAAATTGATGAATGATAAAAAGCTTTACAATAATTTAGAAGCCGCAACACGAAATCTTAATTTACTATTGCAAGACCTTAGATTGAATCCTACCAGATACGCTCATTTTTCAATTTTTGGTAAAAAACAAGCAGCTTATACATTACCGGATGAGGATCCTGCTGAATAATTTCTCATAATATCAACCCTTAATTATAGTATTCGAGGCATAAAGCTTTTTTTGAATCGGAAATATTACTTTTTGATTTTTATCATAAATAACTATATTTGTGATTAAATTAATAACCAGGAATACTGATAGTCTGATTTGGTAAAGAAGCATAAAAAACAAGAAGACGATAATGCTAAGTTGACGCCACTCATGGCTCAATATTATAATCTAAAAGCAAAACATCCAGATGCAATTCTATTGTTTCGTGTAGGGGATTTTTATGAGACATTTGGAGACGATGCTATCAAAATGTCCAGTACTTTAGGGATAATCCTTACCAAGCGCAATAATGGTGGTTCTGATTTAGAACTGGCCGGATTTCCATTTCATTCTATTGATGTTTACTTGCCAAAGTTGATACGAGCTGGTTATCGCGTAGCGATTTGTGAGCAATTGGAAAAGCCAAGTAAAGAAAAGAAAATTGTAGATCGTGGTGTTGTTGATATGGTGACTCCCGGTATAACGTTTGACGATTCCATTCTAGATCGAAAATCTAATAATTATCTGGCGTCCATTCATTTTACTCCTAAAGGGGATTATGGACTTGCGTTGCTTGATGCATCAACCGGTGAGTTTTTGGTCGCAGAAGGAGACAAGTCAAACATAGAAAAATTAATTGATAATTATTCTCCAGCAGAAATTATATTTTCAAGAGCTTGGCAAAAGGATTTTAGTAAGATTTTTGGTGAACGGTATTATTACTACGGACTAGAAGAATGGGTCTATATGCCGGATTATACAAGAGAGAAACTATTAGATAAATTTGAAGTTACCAATTTGAAAGGTTTTGGTGTTGAGGAAATGCCTTTAGCTCAGATAGCGGCGGGTGCAGCATTGCATTATCTAAATACAACCCAAAATAATAAGTTAAGTCATATAACTAGAATCAATCGTATTCAATCTGACCATTTAGTCTGGCTCGACCGGTTTACAATTAATAACTTAGAGTTGGTGCGTAGCAGTCATGATACAGGTTCGACACTTTTGTCTATTATGGACAAAACGGTTACACCTATGGGTGCACGATTGCTAAGGCATTGGATATTGCAACCACTATTATCCATTGAACGCATTAATAGTCGTTTAGAAATGGTGGATTATTTCGTAGATAAGTATTTTGACTTAGAAAATATATCCAATCTCTTGAAAAAAGTCGGTGATATTGAGCGGATCGCCTCTAAACTCGCGGTTGAAAAAATCTCTCCAAGAGAATTAATGCAACTTAAAAATAGTCTTGAATTACTACCTGAAATTCAGTCGCTATTGCTAGGAAGTGAACAAAAATCTTTAATGTCTTTGGCCGAAAAAATTCAATTGTGTAGTCAGCTTAAAGAAGATATTGCCTCTGGATTGGTTGATGATCCGCCTGTTTTGTTATCAAAAGGTAATGTAATTAGAGCAGCATATAATGACGAATTGGATGATTTGAGGCATATCATTCGTAATGGCAAGGAAATATTACTTGAAATACAAAAGAAAGAAATCGAGCGAACGGGTATTCCTACGCTTAAAGTCGGATACAATAACGTTTTTGGATATTATATTGAGATTACTAATAAATATAAGGATCACGATAGAATTCCAGAATCATGGATTCGGAAACAAACTTTAGCTAATGCTGAAAGATACATTTCAGAAGAGTTAAAAGTCCTTGAATCGAAGATTCTAACTGCTGAAGAAAAGATTTTTGAATTAGAAGAGAAACTTTATCGGGAACTCATCATTAATTCTACTAATTATTTGGATAGCCTGTTACAAAATGCACGTGAGCTAGCACAATTGGATTGTATCTTGTCATTTGCAACGATAGCAGCACGTTATAATTACTGTAAACCGGTAGTGAATGATGCTCATGACCTAGTATTGACAGAGGCTCGACACCCGGTGATAGAACGTAATCTGAATGTAGATCAGGCATATGTTCCCAATGATATTTATCTCTCCAATGATGATCAACAAATTATGATGATTACCGGACCCAATATGTCGGGTAAATCTGCTGTACTTAGACAAACTGCATTGATTGTGCTGATGGCTCAAATGGGCTCGTTTGTTCCTGCAACAAGTGCAAGTATAGGTATCGTCGATAAAGTTTTTACACGGGTAGGGGCGAGCGATAATATAAGTAGTGGAGAGTCAACATTTATGCTTGAGATGAATGAAACTGCCAGTATTATGAATAATATTTCACCACGAAGTCTTATACTCTTGGATGAAATCGGACGTGGAACTTCAACGTATGATGGTATTTCCATTGCGTGGTCTTTGGCAGAATTTCTACATAATGGAAAAGTTAGACCAAAGACATTATTTGCTACACATTATCACGAACTTAATGAATTAGCCGATAAATATCCACGAATTAAAAACTTTAATGTGGCTACAAGGCAGATCGGAAGTAAGGTGATTTTCTTGCGTAAACTGGTGGAAGGTGGATGCGAACACAGTTTTGGTATTCACGTTGCAGCAATGGCAGGAATGCCTAAAGAAATAATCACGCGTGCTATGGAAATCCTGGAGGGTCTTGAAAATAAATCTATTGACGGGGATCAAGAAGGACATCAAACCAAAAAATCAGTTAAGAATATCGTACCCGACAATTTTCAATTGAGCTTATTTGAAGCGGCTGACCCAATTGGAAACTTACTTAAAGAAAGTATCAGCGAACTAGATTTAAATTCGATGACTCCGGTGGAATGTATGCTAAAATTGATAGAACTCAAGAAAATCGCAGATGACTAATAGGAAAAATTTTTTTATATTTGTAGAATTTGTGTAACTTTATTGAAATTTTTAGTCTCTATAAAAAGAAATATTTCAAAATGTAAAATTGAAGCTTATGAAAAATAATTTAATATCGTGGCTGGTTTTAATCACGATGATGTTAAGTAGTTGTTCCCGAAATCCAGTAACGGGTAAAAAGGAATTAAACTTTATGTCAGAAAGTCAAGAATTAGCACTTGGTCAGCAATCAGATCCACAGATAACTGCACAATACGGTGTGTACGAACATGCTGCGCTTCAAGCTTTTATCAATGAAAAAGGTAAACAAATGGGGGCGATTTCACACCGCTCAAATCTCACATATGAATTCAAAATCTTAGATTCTCCTATTGTAAATGCATTTGCTGTACCGGGTGGATATGTTTATTTTACAAGGGGAATCATGTGTTATTTTAATAACGAAGCAGAATTTGCAGGTGTTCTTGGTCATGAAATCGGTCATATCGCTGCTAAACATAGTGCAAGACAACAACGCGATCAGATATTAGGTCAGGTATTGCTCATGGGTGGAGTAATCTTTTCTGAGAAATTTCGTCAATTTGCTGATGTCGCTCAGCAGGGAATAGGTTTGTTATTCCTTAAAAACAGTAGAGATCACGAAACAGAATCTGATAAACTTGGAGTTGAGTACAGTACAAAAATTGGCTATGATGCAAAACAAATGTCAGAATTCTTTAAGACATTGAAAAAATTAGGTGGGGAAGATGGAGCTATACCTACGTTCCTTTCAACACACCCTGATCCGGGCGACCGATTTAATAAGACTGCACAATGGGCTGTTGATATTCAAAAGAATATGGATCCGAAGACTCTAAAAGTAAATCGAGACGAATATCTCAAACGCATTGATGGTATTATCTATGGTGAAGACCCAAAACAAGGTTTTGTAGAAAATAATGTGTTTTATCATCCCGAATTACGATTCCAGTTTGGCGTACCGAATGGTTGGAAATTAGTCAATATGCCTACACAGGTTCAAATGGGAACAAGTGATGGGAAAGCATTAATGTTATTTGGGATTGCACCGGGTAGTAATTTACAAAATGCGCGTAATGAGGTAATCAAGCAGTATCAACTCAATGTCATAGAATCTACAAATGTTACAGTGAATGGACTTCAAGCCATTGCGATTTTATCAGATGTCGCTCAAGATAATTCAAACGGTGCTCAAGCTGAACAAATTAAAGTATTGACTTATTTGATTGAGTATAATCAGATGATTTTTATGTTTCATGGGGTAAGTGCAAAAAACGATTTTAATAGCTTTTTTGGTCAGTTTCAAACGACGATGAAAACTTTTAAAGCACTTACGGATACAGCAAAGATAAATAAGAAACCTACGACAATTCGTATTGTATCTTTAAATAACGCTATGACATTACAACAAGCTTTAACAGATTTTAAAATGCCGATAACAAGATTTAATGAATTGGCGATGCTAAATGGCATGGAATTATCCACAAAACTGAATAAAGGCACGCTCATAAAAGTTTTAGGAGGTGCGTTTTAAACTAGATTTTTAAATTTAAGCATTAAAATTGACAGTTGGTAAAGCAATTGCCTTACTATCTTTTTTTAACCTATTTAAATCGTTTAATTTAAATAATTATCTGTAGCTTGCATTGATTTCGTTAAGTTTTTCTACGCCTGGACACAATTCAATTTCTGTTATTGAATTAAAAGTGTTGCTGTTGAATTAATCATCTCATTTAGCTCAGGACTTTGGTTGTCGATGTAGAGTAATCCGGTCAATATTTCATGATTTGACCTTGCTTTATAAAGTGCAGTAATCGTTGAAAGTTTATCTTCAGGATTCCATTCTGGATTTGTTTTTAAAAGTTAAAGGAGCGAACCATCATACATTTTAACCAATTTTACTTTAGAATGGTCGTATTCTACCGTGATTTCATCTCGTAAAGGAACGATGTCTACTTTTGACATGGCTTCATTATGTGCCCGAACATAGTCATATGATTTGGTAGAACCGCCATTGTTATTGAAAGTAACACAAGGTGATATGACATTAATCAAAGCAAATCCTTTATGAGAAAGCGCTGCTTGAATAATTGGTACCAATTGTTTTTTGTCACCGCTAAAACTCTGTGCGACAAAAGAAGCGCCTAGCTCAATCACCTTTGCACATATATCGATTCCTTGGAAAATATTTTCATGACCGGATTTGGCTATTGATCCTATATCAGCATTTGCTGAGTCCTGACCTTTTGTCAAGCCAAAACATCCATTATTCATAACGATAAAGGTCATATTTAGATTTCAGCGTATAGCATGTACTCATTGTCCCATGCCTATTTAAACACTATCACCGTCTCCAGAAACACCTAAATATACCAAATCTATATTAACAAGGTTAGCACCAGTGACGATTGATGGCATACGGCCGTTTACTGAGTTAAAACCGTGAACATTACTTAAAAAGTAAGTAGGTGTTTTTGATGAACAGCCTATTCCAGATTATTTTGCAACTTTGTGTGGTTCATTATTGGCTTGAAAACATGCTTCAATGATTGCTGTACTGACTGAGTCGTGACCACAACCGGCACATAATGTGGAAAGTGCACCTTCATAATCAATGTGTGTATATCCAATTTTGTTTTTTGCAACCTTGGGGTTACAAATTTTGGCCTGATATATGTCATTGCAATTTGTAAATTATTAGGTTAAAAAAAGAAGAATTTATTTTTTGCAAGATGAAAGCTGCTGTGATTAGTGTCCCGTCATAATTCAAGATTTTAATAAGTTTTGTTGGATTAATTTCCAATTCAATAATAAGTAATGTCCTCATTTGGGCATCCCGATTTTGCTCGGCTACATAAACATATTCATGTTCTTCAATGAATTTTCTTACTTCTTTATGGAATGGGAAGGACGTAATTATTAGTGCATCCAAAGGCTTCCCGGATGATTTTATTATATCTAGTGCTTCTTCTACTGCATGTGTCGTCGAAACATAGAAAATAATTCCAACCTTAGATTTATTTGAGGTTAGGAAAAATTGTGGTTGAGGAATAATCTTTTTAGCTGTGTTGTGTTTTTTTATCAACCTTTCCATAATACGAACATAGGTGGAAGAGTCCTCTGAGTATTTAGCGTCTTCATCGTGCGAACTACCTCTTGTAAAATACGAATCTATTTCAGGATATGTTCCTGGCAATGTTCTATATGGGATTCCATCATCATCTACATCTCTATACCTCCCCCAATTGTCAATATTTTCAAGTTGCTCGGCTGTCAAAACTTTACCGCTTTTATAATGTCGGTTCGAATCCCATTTAAGGGGATTTATTATATGAACATTCATGCCAATATCTGGGTCAGACATGATAATGATTGGTGTTTGAAGTATTTCTGCATAATCAAAAGCATCAGCTGTCATCTCAAAACATTCTTCAGGATTGGCTGGGATATTTTCTGAAAAGAACTGTACACGTACTTCAATTTTAACTACTAATTTTGTAAAAACTTTAGAAAGAAATTATACCATTAAAGACTTGAACTGCCGGGCCGGATAGCTGAACTCGAATATAGGAATTTTTATCTGTTTTTTCAAAACTTACTTGTAGTTTTCCACCTTTTGTTTCAACAGGGATGACATAAACACCGGTAACTTTATTGGCAACAGAAGCAATTGCAGAAGCGACAACTCCGGTACCACAGGAATACGTTTCATCTTCGACTCCTCTTTCATAAGTGCTGACATTTAGAAAACTGTCCTGACAAACCACAAAATTTACATTGATTCCATATGGTTTAAATGGTTCAGCATATCTAATTTTCCTTCCAGATTCAAAGATACTTTCAGGCATTTTATCACAGATTTTTACATAATGAGGAGAACCGGTATCTAGAATAAAAATACCGTTTTCTTGCTCTTGAATCGAATGTACATCATTCATACCTAAACTAATAAGTCCATCTGCTGATATAGAAGCAAAATGCAAGCCATCTACGGCTTCAAAAGATGTTTTGGATGTAAAAATTGATAAAAAATGAGCAAAATGAACGATGCATCTACCTCCATTTCCACACATTGTACTTTCATTGCCATCAGAATTAAAATAAACCATTTTGAAATCAGCGATATCTGATTTTTCCAACAATATTAAACCATCTGCACCTATTCCAAAGCGACGATGACAAAGTTGTGCTACGGTTTTTGTTGAAAATAATTCTTTAAACTGATTTTCTCGATGATCAATTAATATGAAGTCATTTCCGGTGCCGTGGTATTTGAAAAAAGGAAGTTGCATATAATGTATTAGTAAATATAGTAAACGCACAAAGTTAAGTTTGTATTTTGTATTGGACAAATGATGGATAATTTTAATCAAATGAGCATTTGTTTATTTGAATATTTCGATTATGATTTGTACTATTAATTTGGGGATTTGGACAGGAATAATGATGTGTTAGATTTGTGAAAGATTATAAGTAGATTGATATGGTTAGAATAAGTAAACCTTTCATTTTAGATTTTAAAAATCTATACTTTTTATGTAACTTTGCGACCATTTTAAAATTTACACATGTTATCCACCCAAAATATTTCTTTACAGTACGGTAAGCGGGTACTGTTTGATGAGGTATCACTCAAGTTTTCCGAAGGCAATTGTTATGGTATTATCGGTGCAAATGGTGCTGGTAAATCTACTTTTTTAAAAATTCTTTCAGGTGATATAGAACCCAATAAAGGTAGTGTTCATTTAGAGTCTGGTAAACGAATGGCGGTTTTAAAGCAAGATCACTATGCGTTTGATGAAGTTACCGTCCTCAATACTGTATTGATGGGACATCAAAAACTATGGGATATCATGCAGGCTAAGGATGCCATCTATATGAAAGAAGATTTTACTGAAGAAGATGGTATTAAGGCATCTGAATTAGAAGCCGAATTTGCGGAGATGGATGGATGGAATGCAGAGTCATCAGCTGCAAACTTGCTGAGTGGTATAGGTATTACTGAAAGCGAACATTTTAAATTGATGAAGGAACTTGATGGTAATCAAAAAGTAAGAGTTTTATTGGCTCAAGCTTTGTTTGGTAATCCTGATGTTTTGATACTTGACGAGCCTACTAACGACCTCGATTTGCATACGATAAGTTGGTTAGAGGACTTTTTACTTGATTTTAAAAACACAGTCTTAATAGTCTCACACGACAGGCACTTTTTAGATACAGTTTGTACAAATATCGTTGATATTGATTATAGTAAAATCAATATCTATACAGGTAATTATACTTTCTGGTATGAATCCAGTCAATTAGCTTTGCGTCAGAAGTTAAATGCGAATAAAAAAGCTGAAGAGAAAATAAAGGAATTGCAGGCGTTTATTCAACGATTTAGTGCGAATGCTTCTAAATCTAAGCAGGCAACAGCACGTAAGAAAATGCTTGATAAAATTAATGTTGAAGATATCAAACCTTCTTCTCGAAAGTATCCGGGGATTATCTTTAAACCTGAACGTGAAGCAGGAAAAGAAATTCTTAATGTTACAGGTTTAAACTACAGCGTAAATGGTGAGACCTTGATTAATAATTTATCATTTTCTATCAACAGAGATGATAAAATAACTTTTATTTCAAAAAATAGTCTCGCTACCACTGCGTTGTATCAGATTTTAGCAGGAGAGTTACAGCCGGATAGTGGTACTATCGAGTGGGGGCAGACCATAACATTTTCGTATCTTCCAAACCACAATGAAGCCTATTTTTCAAATGAACCTATGAACTTAATTGATTGGCTTAGACAATATTCAACTGAAAAGGACGAATCGTATATTCGTGGTTTTTTAGGTAAAATGCTATTTTCAGGTGAGGAAACATTCAAAATGTCGAATGTACTATCTGGTGGTGAAAAAGTAAGATGTATGCTTTCACGTATGATGCTTAAAGATGCAAACTTGCTTATGTTTGACGAGCCTACCAACCACTTAGACTTGGAAACAATTACAACTTTAAATAATGCTTTAGTTAATTACCCGGGAAATATCCTATTTACTTCTCGTGACCATACATTTACACAAACGGTTGCTAACAGAATATTAGAAATTGGTCCCAAAGGATTTCTAGATAAGTTAAAGCCATTTGATGAGTATATAAGTGATAAGGAAATAGAAGCCCAAAGAGCAGAAATTTATTAAAATTAACTTTAGTTGATGAATCGAAGTCAAACAACTTTACATGTCTATATGTTATATTAGATAAGTGTATTAAAGCTTTGTTTTAATTACAAAATTAATCATACACACCAAAAATATCCTATGAAAATAGCAGTTTTTCCCGGTACATTTGATCCAGTTACGGTAGGTCATATCGATTTGGTAAAGCGGGCTTTACCGATGTTTGATAAAGTTATCGTAGCTACTGGTGTCAACAGTCAAAAGAAAACGCTCTATTCCTTGGATCAAAGAATGGATTGGTTACAACGTGTATTTGAAGGAATGGAAGGTGTTGAGATTGATTATTTTGAGGGTTTAACGGTCAATTATTGTATTAAGAAAAACGCTAAATATCTGTTGAGAGGTTTAAGAAATGGATCTGATTTTGATTACGAAAAGACCATTTCTCAATTGAATTATATCATTGGCCAAGAGATAGACACTGTTTTTTTGATAAGTCAACCTCAATTTTCTTTTATAAGTTCAACTGTGGTTAGAGATATCATTAGAGGCAAAGGCGATGTAAGTAATTTTGTACCATCGGTTATATTAGATGAATTATTAGATTTTTAGGATTTAAATATATTGATATATTATGGCAAACGCATTTTTTAAAGTTCCAATAGCTAAAAACGAACCAGTTTTGGCTTATAAGCTTGGCTCCGATGAACGCAAAGCGCTCAAAGAAGCTTTAAAGCAATTGAAAAGTACACAGATTGACATTCCTATGTATATCGGTGGCGAGAAGATATTTACGAATGATAAACGAACGATTCATCCTCCGCATGAACTTTCACATACTTTAGGGACCTATTCTCGTGGTGATAAATCCCATGTAGAAATGGCAATAAAGGCAGCACTTGAAGCAAAAGAAAAATGGGAAAATATGCCATGGCAGGATAGAGCAGCGATATTCCTAAAAGCTGCAGATTTATTGTCAGGACCTTATAGAGCTAAATTGAATGCAGCAACGATGTTAGGGCAGTCTAAAAATGTATATCAGGCTGAAATAGATGCAGTATGTGAACTTGCAGATTTCTTTAGATTTAATGTGCAATTCATGACTGAAATGTATGCTCAACAACCTGAAAGTTCGCCTGGTACATGGAATAGATTAGAATATAGACCTTTAGAAGGTTTTGTTTTTGCATTGACTCCATTTAATTTTACATCTATAGCAGCCAATTTACCAGGTGCGCCCGCATTATTGGGCAATACAGTCGTTTGGAAGCCCTCAGAGACACAAATCTACTCAGCAGCCGTTATTATGGAGATTTATGAAGAGGCTGGTTTACCACCAGGAGTTATAAATTTGGTGTTTGTAGATGGTCAATCTGCAGGTGAAGTTATATTTAATCATGCTGATTTCGCTGGAATACATTTTACAGGTAGTACCGGTGTTTTTCAAAAAATATGGAAAACAATAGGTGAAAATATCACTAAATATAAGACTTATCCGAGATTAGTAGGCGAAACAGGAGGAAAAGATTTTGTGATGGTACACAATTCTTCATCACCAAAAGAAGTCGCCGTTGCATTATCAAGAGGAGCTTTTGAATTTCAAGGCCAAAAATGTTCAGCAGCTTCAAGAGCTTATATACCAGCATCATTATGGCCAGAAGTGAAGCATTATCTTATGCAGGATTTAGCTGATTTTAAAATGGGAAGCCCAGAAGATTTTACAAATTTTATCAATGCTGTAATAGATGAAAAAGCTTTTGATAAAATTACTACTTACATAGCAGCAGCTAAAGAAGATAAAAATGTTGAAATCGTTGCCGGAGGAAATTATGATAAGTCAAAAGGATATTTTATCGAACCTACGGTTATTAAGGTCAATGATCCATATTATGTCACAATGTGTGAGGAACTCTTCGGGCCTGTTCTTACATTATACGTTTATGAAGATAAGGATTACGAGGCTACATTAGATATCGTTGACAAAACGGGTACATATGCATTGACAGGAGCTATCTTTGCTAAAGATAGATATGCACAGAAAATCGGTGTTGATAAACTTAGAAATGCAGCAGGTAACTTCTATATAAATGATAAACCAACTGGTGCAGTTGTAGGCCAACAACCATTTGGTGGTGCTAGAGCATCTGGAACCAATGATAAAGCAGGTTCTATTCTAAATTTATTTAGATGGGTTTCTGCAAGGACAATCAAAGAAAATTTTGTTCCACCTACTGATTACAAATACCCATTCTTATCTGAAGAATAATAAGATACATAGAAATTAAAAAATTAAGGCGGAAAATATCTTTTATGGATACTTTCCGGCTTTTTAAATTTATAAAAACTTGGATATTTATTGTTCTACAGGCAACATTTCTTTAAAGCCTTCTTCAGGAGATTTTCCTAAGTTTTCTATTAATATTTTAACATCTTTAGCTAATCGATCATTGGGGTAAATTTGTAGAAAAGTCTCATAAACTTTTTTAGCATCATTATATTGTTTAAGTGAATTTTCGATTTCATATCCTTTTAAAAACAAGGCTAATGGTGCATTTGAGTAATCAGGATAATATTTATAAACCCAATCGTATTGGCCAACAGATGTATTCGGATCTCCGATTGCTCTGGCTACATCAGCAGCAATCATTAAGTAATTAGGTACGGAAGGATCTCCTGCAAAACCAAGCGCATAGGCGTTTGCTTGTTCGATGAAGTTTTCACCTTTTTCGATATCAACTTCACCGTTTTTTTGCTTATTATATACATCTTTAATTAATTCTCTAAAATACATTTGATGATCACTTAATTGAAGGAAAATCTTATGATTAATATCTTTAATACGTGGATCATTTGGGAATCTTTTTTTGAAGCCTAAAAATATAATGCTTTGTAAGTCAGTGTTTTCTTCTTCGGCATAGATGTTTCCCAATGTCAGTAATTCATCTGAAGTGCCTTCAGGATCTAATTTGATTAATTCTTTTAGAAATACAATTCGGTATTCATGAAATCCGTTTTTTTTGGTAAACGAAATTGCTTTTTTAAGATAGTTGATTTTATCATTTTTGGAGTTTGCTGTATTTACCTCATGGCCGTATGCATATATAAGATCGGTGGCAATCGAATCAGATTTATTCGCATCATAGGCTTTTTCGAGTTCTTTAACACTTCGTTGTTGATTTTGGCTTGTGTAAGTTGATGTCTCTTTTTTACAGCCATTAAATATTAATAAAGCAGTAAACATTATGAATGATATGCGCATTTTAGATTTTTTTATTTTTATTCTAACAAGATTTTAGTGTATTGGTTTATAAGAGTAAATATAGATAATTAAACTAGTTTTACATATAACTGATAGTTATAATTTTTTATTTGTTTAAGATTAGGGAATTAGAAAAATCGTTCATGATGGTGCATAACTCATTGAAAACTATCTCAGTTAATATTTATAATTTTTGATTTTTTTATTATACATTTGAGCGATGAATATTTTTTAAATTTTAAAATATCTTCAAAAATGAGAGGGTATTATTTAATAGCTGTATTGAGTATTATGATGCTTGATTTTTTGTATGGTCAGACAGATTTCCCTTACCAAAAGCCGGATGGTGATATTTTGACATTGGCCGAAGCAAAGCCAGCACCTGCTATTAGGATGAAAAGCGACGCATCTTTGGCTGTATTATTGTATAGGAATTCATATAAAAGTATTGAAGAACTTAGTGAGCCTGAATTGAAACTCGCAGGGATTCGGGTGAATACAAAAACAGGTGGTCAAAGTAGAAGCACATACTATAATGATGTGCAAATCTTAGATATTAATACTGGTAAATCTCATGTTGTTACAGGATTGCCTGAAAGAGCTAAACTAAGTAATTTTTCATGGTCATACGCTCAGGATAAAATGGCCTTTACACATACAACGGAAACCGGAATTGAATTATGGCTTTTGGATATCGTCAGTCGCAATTGTAAAAAACTGAGCGATGGTATTATAAGCGAAGTGATAGGGAGTACATATGTATGGAGTAGAGATGATAAATTTATTTTAGCTACGACAGTAATCAAAAAGAAAAAAAATCTAATTGATAAACTTACAAATGTCCCAACTGGTCCTATTATTGCTGAAAATGATGGCCAAAAAGCAGAGAATCGTACCTATCAAGATTTGCTCAAAGGTCCGGTTGATGAAACAAATTTTGAAATTTTAGTAACTTCTGAGATTTCAAAATTTGATTTAAATGGTAACAAGACGCTTTTTAAGCCCGAAGCGATGTACTATGGTATGAGTTTTTCGCCTGATGGAAATTATTTGTTGACCTACGAACTTAAAAGGCCATTTTCATACTTAGTGACATTAGATAGGTTTCCGACTGAAGTCAATATCTCAGACAAAAATGGCAATTTTTTAATGAATTTTCATACCTTTCCATTGACCGAAGCACTTCCAAAAGGGTTTATGGCGGTAAGAAAAGGAAAGCGCAGTATACAATGGCGTGCTGATAAAAAGGCAACATTATATTGGGTAGAAGCCCTTGATGAAGGTGATCCGGAAGTAAAGGTTGAATTTCGCGATGCAGTGTATCAGGTAGCAGCTCCTTTTTCCGAAGCACCTCAGATGATGGTAAAAACAAAGGATAGATACGCTGGCATAACTTGGGGCGATGACAATACAGCAGTTTTGTTTGAGCGGTGGTGGAACACACGTCAGGCAAGAATTTCGGTATTTAATCCTTCGACTTACGATGCGAATCCTAGATTGTTTAATGAGAGAAATTCACAAGATAAATATGCAGATCCTGGTGGTTTTTTAACATCTAAAAACCAGTTTAATTTATATACATTAGATTTGACTGATGGTAAATTGTATATGATGGGAGAAGGTTTTACGCCTGAGGGTAAGTTTCCATTTATTGATGAATACAATATAAAAACCTTTAGTAAAAAGCGCATTTATCAAAGTGAGTTAAAGGATAAGTTAGAGCAACTAGTAAACAATATCGACATTAAACAAGGCCTATATCTCACGCGTTTAGAGTCTAAAAGCGAATATCCAAATTATTATATTCGAAATATTAAAAATAATACACTCAAACAGATAACTTTTAATGTCAATCCTTTTAAAATTCTTGATGATGTGCATAAGGAAGTTATCAAATATTCCAGAACCGACGGGGTTGAATTGTCAGCTACTTTGTATTTGCCTACAGGTTATGACATGGAAAAGAAAGATAAAATGCCTATGATAATGTGGGCATATCCTACAGAATTTAAAGACAAAAATAGTGCAAGTCAAGTAACTGCTAACGAAAATCAATTTACTTTTCCATCCTACGGAACGCCACTATATTGGTTAACGAAAGGTTATGTAGTGTTGAATGGTGCTTCATTCCCGATTGTTGGCGAAGGCGATACAGAACCTAATGATACATACATTACACAATTGGTCGCAAATGCCAAGGCAGCAATTGATGCTGTAGATAGTTTGGGTTATATTGATCGAAATAAAGTTGCAATTGGTGGCCATAGTTATGGCGCATTTATGACAGCTAATTTGCTTACACATTCGGATTTATTTGCAGCTGGGATCGCAAGAAGTGGCGCCTATAATCGTACTTTAACACCTTTTGGCTTCCAATCTGAGGAAAGAAATTATTGGGAAGCTCCAGATGTGTACATTGATATGTCGCCATTCCAAAATGCGGATAAGATGAAAACACCATTGCTCTTGATTCATGGTGAAGATGATAATAATTCAGGTACGTATCCAATGCAAAGTGAGCGATATTTTAATGCGTTAAAGGGCTTAGGAGCTACTGCCCGACTAGTGATTTTACCTAAAGAAAGTCACAGTTATGCTGCCAGAGAATCAATTTTACACATGTTGTGGGAACAGGATCAGTGGTTAGATAAATATGTAAAAAACAGAGAATAGCCTATAAACATGAATTCTCAAATATTGGTATAATAATTACGTTAAAAAATAAATTATAACTAATAACTTTATTATTTATAACCTCTTAAAAAGTGTTTAAATTATATTTTGTTTATGGATTTATAATTAATGTTATAAATAAAACTTCGAGTTAAAATACTAAAAAATATAAATGACTAAGTTTTTTCAAAAGATATTGATATTTTGTTTGTTTTGTTTGGTTTTTAATCAAATACAAGCTCAAGTAACCATTGCGGATGGACTTCCTGGATGTTTGGACGGGTCTATTATTCAAGAGGGGCAAGGTTGTGGTGGTGGAATTACATTTTTTGGTATTAATGGTTCGGGGCAGTTTCAAGTTCAGAATGTAGATGGAATCAATTGCTGTCCATCTTTTGGCGGTGATGGTCAGACATATTTTCAGTTTGGAACCGTTAATATTTCGAATTATTCAAATGTAACAGTATCAATTGATTTTTCTGCAGATAATACGGCTTATGAAGATGATGATGCAACCCATGGTCATGGAAGTCCTATATTTAATTGTTTTGATTTGAATCCTCCGGACAATAGTCATGATCAGATTTCTTTTTGGTATTCGATTGACGGTGGTCCTTTTATTATGGATAGGTATGTTCATGGTTTAACTCAAGCAGACTTTACGGGTGTTTGGAATTTAGGCCCCATTTCTGGCAATACGCTAACAATAAAAGTACATGCATCAAATAAGGCTAGTGCAGAAATTTTTTATTTCTCAAATTTAAAAATTATGGGTACGCCAATTCTGACTGCAGGGCCTGATAAAACGGTTTGTGTTGGACAATCAGTGCGGTTGGAAGGAGTTGGTACAGGTACTTGGTCGGGCGGTATAGGTGTTTTTTCTGATATTACTTCGCCTACGTCAACATATACTCCAGATGCTTCAGAAGTGAATACAAGTATTACGCTTACTTTTACTGGCGTTCCTTCCTTTCCGGGTTGTCATACGACATCAGACGATATGACCTTAACAATAGGTCTTCTAGAAGATGCTTCTTTTTCGTTGAATGATTTTTGTGCGCCAAATTCAGCGAATGCTACAATCTTTGGAACTACCGGTGGAACATTTGTTTTTGACCCTCCTCCAGGTGATGGTGCAACAATTAATCCTGTAAACGGAATGATATCAAATGCCGTAGGAGGACATAGTTATTCAGTAAAATATATCACACCTGGGGATTGTTTTGATGAAAGAACGGTTATTGTCAATGCTTTAGAAGGACCAGTTGGTACTTTAAGTGGTAGTGACATATTGTGTCCTGGACAGTGTACCACATTTTCATTTTCCTTTTCAAGTGGTAGTGAGCCTTTTACATTAGAACTTACAGTTTCACCTCCTGGTTTTTCGCTACCCCCAATTCCTGGAGTGGTAACCAGTCAGGTATTTACGATTTGTTATATGGGTTCAGGACCATTTCCTACGTATGATTCTGGAACATCTACTATAACAATTCCAACGATTTATACAGGATCAGGGTCATTGTTTTTAACAGGGATTTCTGACAATTCTGGATGTGCCGGTATGGCTTCAGGTAGTTTTAATCTAACCTTGACAGCCGGCCCAACTGCGAATAGTGCAGGACCATTAACGCAGTGTGCTGATTTGAATGGAACAGCCGCTTTTGATCTCACTGCTCTTGATTTTAATATAACAGGTGGTAATCCTTCATATTCAGTTATATGGTTTGAAGATGCCGCAGGTACGATTCAGATTACAAATCCTTTTAACTATATTTCATCAGGAGGAATCGTTTTTGCTCAAGTTTTTAATGGTGCTTGTAACTCTTCCTCAGTTCCGATTACACTCATAGTAGAAACGACAAATATACCATTTTTGGACATGGTATGTGGATTTTCAGGTCAAGATAATTGTACGGTTTGTCTGATGGGGAATAGTATGGAATTAGGTTTTAATTTTGGCGATAATAATAATTACTATGTTACTGTTGTTGACAATTCAACTTTACTACAATATTCTGGAACTGTAAGTAATTTTACTGCGCTTTCAGTACCTGTTACGGGAAGTACATCTTTTCAATTGATTGATATCCAGCCTATAAATGGTTGTCCCAATATTGCTGTTTATAATGATCTTGTTACCATAAATGTGGTTACTTCTCCAGATATTGATCCCGTAAACATTTTAACAGCATGTCAAAGTATCGTTTTACCTCCGATTACAGGTACAAATCTTTCAGGGAATGCTAAGTACTATACTGGACAAAATGGAACAGGAATAGCTTATGATCCGGGTATCACAATAACTTCATCACAGACATTATATATATATGATGAATATGGGGGGTGTGCTGACGAAGAAACTGTAGATATTATAATAATACCCTTAGTTGTTTTTGATGTTATACCTGATATAGAAGGTTGTGGTAGTGTTATTTTACCGGATATTACAGGAGATGGTGTGTCAGATAATGCATACTATAGTACAAATTCAGATGGAACAGGTAATACTTATTTACAAGGAAGTATGATTACTACTTCTGTTGTTTTATATGTTTTTGATCCGAATGCAGATCCTTCATGTACAGGAAATCCTGTAAGTGTTACGATTGTAATTCACGATGCACCGCCTGTTCCCAATATATCGTCCATTGATTGTACAGGTGGTAATAATACAGGTAGTTTTCAGGTATTAAGCCCAGTTGGTGCGGAATATGAGTACCAAATTGATAATCGTCCATTTCAAAATACGGTCAATTTTTCTAATGTATCAAATGGCTCGCATACAATTACTGTATTAAATATTATTACCGGATGTATTAGTTCGATACTAATAAATGTAAATTGTGATTGCCCTAATCCAGCAATCATTACGATTCCAAACTATAATGAACATATATGTTTAGGGGATACTTTTAATCTGGTAGGTATAACTTTTGGTGGAGGTGCAACAAATGTTGTGATTACTTCTGACGGTTCCGGAAGTTTCAGCCCCCAAACAAGTAATACTTCGCCATTCAATTTTCAGTATATCCCTTCTGCTGCTGATGCAGGAAAAACAATATCCTTTTCAATTATGTCAAATGACCCGGATGGAAGTGGATCTTGTTTACCTTTTTCTGCTCATATAAAACTTATGGTACATAACTTACCTACAGGAGTGATACAAGGCGATACCGAAGTTTGTACAAATGGTGAAGTCGTTTTGACTGCATTGGGTGGTATGCAATACGCCTGGTCTGATAGCGGTGGTGTTGCTGCTACTGCTCTATTTTCTAATTTAAAAGAATCACATACGTTTTACGTAACAATTACGGATAATTTTGGATGTAAAAATATACTTTCCCATTCCGTAACGATAAAGGAGTTTACTGCCGGAAGAGATACATTTGCCGTTTTTTGTAATATTGAACCTGCGATAGTAAATCTATTTGAATATATTTCAGCTGGTATTGACACGACCGGAATATGGAAATTGGGAGATGATACTATAAAAACACCTAAAAGTTATTTGATGACTAATTTACCGATAGGTGACACTCTTTTTCATTATATCATTGTAAATTCGGTTTGTGGTATTGATACGGCTAATTTTATGGTTACCATAAATAACGGAAATAATGCAGGTAATGATTTTACCGGCCAATATTGTCAGAACAGTGGTACTGTTTTAGATTTGTATAGTTTGCTAGGTAAATACGATAATGGTGGTAAATGGTCTTTACGCTCGGGTAACTTGGATATAAGTAATCCATCTTCATTAGATATAACAAATGCACCTTTAGGAAGATATGAATTGTATTACATTACGGGCAATAGTAATTGTGTGCCGGATACCGCATTAGTTACTTTATTTGTGATATCAAAACCCAATGCAGGTAATGATATTAATACTTCTGTTTGTATTGGAAGTCAAATTGATTTATTTACACTTTTGTCTGGGGTTGATAAAACCGGGCGCTTTTTAAACCCCAATATGCATTCAGGCTTATCCGGTTCTTTATGGAATACGAATGGACTTGATGAAGGTACATATCGCTTTGAATATGTGGTTGACGGTGTTTTTCCTTGCGCAAGTGCTAAAGCTAACGTAAATATTGAACTGAAACCTAGTCTTAATGCTGGACCAGATATAATGGAAACATTCTGTGATACCAAGACGATTAGACTTTCTGATTACTTGAATACAGCAGATAAAGGCGGAACTTTCTATTATCTTGGTCAGCCCGTAAGTGATGATATTTTTGCAACTTTTGATAATGTCGATACATATATTTTTACTTATGAAGTAGGGGATGGTATCACTTGTCCGGTAATGACCTCAACAATAACACTATCAAAGGTCAACAAGCCAGAAATATCCAATATATCAATGAACGATATTTGCATTGGCGGCTGCAATGATATGATTATTGAGTTAGAATCATCAGACGTTTCATTAGTGAAATTTCATATTACTGAGCTTTCAACAAATTGGACACAGTCCGGTACGATTGTTCCTGAAATGGAAAATGTTTCGAATATTACATGGCAGATTTGTTCTGGTAATCCACCTTTCAATAATTCTAATCTACCTCCGAATGGACAATTCGTTGTAGTCATAGATAGTATTCAGGTTAAGGAAAAATCCTGTGTATTTAATTTTGATCAACCTATAACTTTCAGGACATTGAATTTACCTGAAAAACACATTGATATGACGCTTTGTAGCAATGAAACTTTTACTTTAGAAGGAAAAGAATTTTCAATTTCGAATCCGAAGGGGGAAGTTACAATCCCGTCTGTCATTGCTGGGGTGTGTGATACGTTGGTTTATGTTAATCTTCAATTTTATCCTGAGCAGCATGGTCGATATGAGGCTTCATTTTGCGATGTAAGTAAGACGGTTACGATTGGAAATGAAACGTTCTCTTATACAAATCCAACTGGTGTAGCTGTATTGATAGGAGCTGGGTCAAATGGATGTGATAGTATAATTAATGTTCGTATTAATTACGATAAAATCGTTATTCCGGGCAATTATACCTATACAACTTGTGATGAAGGATACCAATTGTCTATTGGTGGTCAGGTATTTGATAAAAACAACCCAGTTGGCCAAGCTTTAATTCCTGATGTAGCTGTAGGTGGATGTGATAGTTTGGTTAACGTCAATCTGATTTTCGAAGCATTTCAATTTGATTACATAATTGAAAATACTTGTGAGGCTGAACCTATAATTTTACACATTGTCACTGCAAATCAACCTGGTCCTTATACTCTTCGTATGGATGGTGTTGAAATAATCTCACAAGTATTACTACCAGTTCAGTTGCCAGTTTTATCAGGTACTAGAGCGATTGAAGTGATATCCCAATCCGGATGTATTTCAATTGTACAAATAAAAGTTGATCCTAATCCGGCAAGTCCGGATGTGCAACTTACGCAAGTGCCGCTCCCAAATGAGTCAGTACAGATAACAGTCATCTCTCCTCAAAACTCCATTTACAGCCTGGACTGGACGCCTGTAGGCACGCTTAGTTGTAATGATTGTTTTAATCCGATTGCTACACCGGCGGTTACTACAACTTATTACCTAAATTATCAGTATGGTAATGGATGTAATGGAATAAAGTCAATTACGGTCGAACGTATAAATGCAGAAGTTAACATACCGAATATTTTTAGTCCGAATAATGATGGGGTCAATGACAATTTTTTTGTGTTTGTTCCAGATAAGTTAAATGCGACAATAAAAAATATGAGCATATATGACCGTTGGGGAAATCTGATGTTTCAAATTGAAAACGGTCAGCCTAATGATCCAGATTACGGTTGGGATGGTAAATTTGGAACCGGGATTGTCAATCCTGGCGTTTATGTTTATAAAGTGGAAATATTTTTTGGCGCCATTGGTAGTTCAAAACTTTATTCGGGTTCATTAACCGTCGTCAGATAATAGAAATTATCCATATTATTACATAAGATCAATAAACGTTAAAAAAATATTAAAATGTATTGGTTTTAATATTATTATTTATTGTAATTTGTTAATTTTTGAATTACAATGTGCTAGATTGCTTTAATTGGTAATGCCTAATTTGTTATTGATTCTGGATTAATATATTTCAAAAAAATATATATATCTTTATTTCTTTTATTGAAAAAAATGAAATAATTTTATGCCAATGAAATAACATTTATTAATTACCTTATTGTTTTACGTATGATACGCACCCTTTTAGGAAGTTTTGTTTATTTAGTATTCATTATCATTTTTCTCCCAAAAACTCAGGCTCAAATTCAAGAAAATCCTTTGAAATTTATAGATGAAAGTTATTTTGGAAAGAAGGAAAAAATTTCTCTTTCTACCGAGATGATTCGTCAGTCAATATTCAATGTCACGAGATCTTCAGTTAGATTGGATATCCCTATTTATGGGAAATCATTAGCAATCGAGGGTATTCCCAATGATGTATTCCTTTTTGATGGGAGAAATGGAAAAGAGATTATGACGTATGATATAAAGGTAGAAGGTGTTCCTCAACTATATGGCGCTATGACTTATGGTGCTGGAAGCATTTTTGTAACCATTTATAATTACGGAAAGATGATTAGTATCTATCCTGATTTTAATAGTGAGCACGAATATTGGGTGGAATATGGTGTACAACCGGATATGAATCGTTTACAACATTTTTGTAGTGAACATCCAGAATCATCCGAAATTAGAGATCAGCTCAATAACCAATATAGTGGTGTCCGTTCAAAAACGACAATGGGTACAAATCGATATGAATATAATGTGGCTTTAGTCTGTACGGGTGAATATTATGTAGCCAATGGAAATTCAGACAATACTGTTCGCTCTTCGATGATAAATTCCCTTAATGCGATTAGTGCAATTTTTAAAAATGAAATGTCTATCGTATTAAAGACGAGTAGTAGTATTCTTAAAATGTACAATAATCCATCCACGGATCCATTTAATCCTGCAGACGAGCGTACATCTCAAGCAAGAGAAGTCATCGCACAAAATTTCACTTCAAATAGATATAACATTGGACATGTATTCCATAATCATCAAGATGGAGATGGTTGGGCCAATGGTGGTGTAGCATTGTTACAATCTGTGTGTAATGATGGTGGTAGTATTCCTGTAAAAGCCGGTGGATGGAGTGGCTCATATGTAAATCAGGGCAATGGCTGGATAAATCTAGCTACACATGAATTTGCACATCAGTTTGGTGCTACGCATACTTTTAATGGATTAGGTGGTGCGTGTACTGATAATATAAGTACTGAAACAGCTGTAGAGATTGGTAGTGGTACGACAATAATGTCATATAATGGATTGTGTGACGCTAATCAAAATCTTCCCGGAAGTGGTGTGCGTGATAACTATTTCCATATTACGAGCCTTGATCAAATGTATGATTTTGTATATAATGGACAAGGCGGACGTTGCGTTACTGCAATTCCATCAGACAACTTAGCTCCTGAAATAATTGCGAATCCTTGTAATGCAGACTATAAAATACCCAAAAACACACCATTTTATTTAGAAGCAAAAGGTACATTTACGGATGATGATGAACATACTTTTTGTTGGGAACAAACTGATGAAGATGGAAGTGGTTTGAAAGTGACGCAAGGAAAAGTAGGGGCTAGTGCAGCAAATGACAGTAGAGGACCTATTTTTAGGTCATATCCACCGACAGATGTGCCTTATAGATATTTCCCATCGTTGTCTTCTTTACGAACAGGTACTGTAAATCCATTTGATATTTTGCCATCTGTAGCTAGAACACTTAATTTCAATGTTTCTCTAAGAGATAATAATACTCAAGGTGGAGCTATTGCAAATGATGATATTGCGATTCAAGTAATTAATTCAGGTCCTTTTGAGCTTTCATCACCTATAGGAGGCGAGCAAATTATAGCTGGATCTCCTACAAATATTACTTGGAAAACAAATGGTTCTGATGCATTATGTTCTAAAGTACGTATAAAATTATCATTTGATGGTGGTAATACCTTTAATTTTGTATTAGCAGAAAATATTAATTATAGTGCAGGCGCACAATCTGTTACAATTCCTGCGAGCGTAGTAGCCACTAAAGATGCTCGAATTATGATCGAATGTATGGATTATGAATGTTTTAAAATATTTACATTATCAAAATCAAATTTTGAAGTTATTTCTAATTGTATCGCACCTGCTACAAGTGTATCACCTATTACTCGATTAACGGTATTAGAAGGGGACCCAGCATTAAAATTAAATATGAAAAATAATGTTGGGAAAAAAGTAGCTAATATTTCTGGCTCAATTGCAAATTCTGATTCACAAGGAAATTTAATATTTTTAGATAATAATCCGGCTAGATGTGAAGGTCCATCAAATGAAAATAGATATGACTTGCATGCGATTTCTGTAGATGTTTCAGGAAGTTATACATTCAATCATGGAGGTGCTTTTGGAACGGTTATGAATTTGTATGAATTTGAATTTACGGGTACGAATTGTACAAACCATATATCTAGTTCAGCAGCAAGACCAACTGGAACTGGTCCTATCGATGTGAATAGTACAATGACAGCTAACATGGTTGCAGGAAAAACTTATTATTTGACTGTAGGTAGTTTTTCAACTTCATTGCCTTCATTTCCATCTAATTATCGAGTGACATTTACCAACCAGCCGGCAGGGAGTAGTTTATATGATGGAGTTTATTTGCCTACGGGATATGCTTATGGATATATTGCAGTAAACGAAATAAATGATAGAATTACTGCATTTAGCGAAGATGCCGACTTTGTTGATTTGCAATTTGGTGAATATTGTATTTATGGTGTCTTATATGATCAAAACAGTGATTTAAATAGCTGGATTGGTAAAACAGTAAGTCAGGCAACGATTGATGGTTCTTGCCTTCAAATCAGTTCCAATTGTAGACCGATAACCATCAATGCCGGTTGTAGAATTCTAACCGCAACTTTAGGCACACAAACACCATGTGTCATTGCAACCAATGAGTTTACACAGGAATTAACTTTTGAATACGACAGAGCACCTTCTACCGGAAAAATTGTTGTCAATGGTCAAGAATTTGATGTTATGCCGAGTCCACAGACAATCACATTAATTGGTTTAGATTCTGATGGTTTACCCGTTGATGTTGCTGCATATTTTTCTGAAATTCCTGAATGTAGGTTCTCAGCAACTGCATTGTTTTCCGCACCTAAAAACTGTTGCCCTCTTGAAGTCAATTTGGGTGGTAAATTAGAAAAATGTGTTGGTGAATCCGTAACTTTAGACGCTGGTGCTGGTGGTGTTACATATATTTGGAAACGTGATGGTATTGTAATTACAGGAAGTACAAGTCGAACTATAACTGTTATGACAAGCGGTATTTATGAAGTTGAAGTGACACATAATTCAGGTTGTAAGCAATTTGATAGAGCAGAAATTATTTTCCATGAACTTCCTCAAGTGATTGTACCACCAATATTGCATTTCTGTGAAGGAGAAACTTATGAAGTGAAACCAAATATTTCAGGATCTAACAGAATTGAATGGTATAAGGATAATGTTCTATTAACCTCAGAAATAGATAATAAAATCCTAATAACGGAAGGTGGTGTTTATAAGATTGTCGTATATAATCAGTATAATTGTAGTAATGAAGCTATAACAACGATTGAAAGCGTTCGGCTACCAATCGTTAATTTAGGTTCAACTCAAAATAAATGCGATGGTGAAATTATACTTTTAGATGCTGGAAATGATGGTACGACATATGAGTGGTTTCTAAATAATGCACTAATAGATGGTGCAACCTCTTCAACTTATGAAGCTACCAAGTCTGGATCTTACAAAGTAATTGTTACAAATGATAAACAATGTGCTTCAACAAGTCAGGTAAATCTTAATTTCTTCGCATCACCAAGTGTACAAGATTTTCCTGAACCAATTATCAACGCTTGTATCGGTGAATCCGTAGAAATAAAAGCCGTTGTATCCGGCCATTCTATGATTAGATGGCTTAAAAATGATGTCCATGATGTAGTACACGATGCTAAAACAGATATCATCGTTAGAGAGAGCGGTATTTATACAATTGTGGCAAATAATTTAGCTATGTGTTCTACCAGAAAGTCTGTAGAAGTGAACTTCAGAGATCTACCAGTGATTGATTTGGGCGAGCCAACCTTAGTTTCTTGTATAGGAAATTCTGTGACTTTGGATGCTGGTCAGGATGGTAGTACTTATACATGGGCAAGAAACGGAACGAATTTACCAGATAAAAATAGAACACTTACTGTTTCATCGGATGGTTTTTACAAAGTAACTGTTACTAATGAATATGGATGTTCAGCTCAGGATCAGATAGACGTCAGCTTTATTCCAGGGCCTACAGTTACGATAAGTGGTGATGCCACAATTTGTGAAGGAGAAAAACATACGATAAGCATTACAACAAATGCATCGAATCCGGAAATCAAATGGTTTGATGAAAATGGCTTAATAACAGGAGCCAACGGAACAAGTTTAGAAGTATCAAAAGGTGGTACATATCGCGTATCTGTTAAAGGCGGTGAACCTGCATGTGAAGTGTTTAAAGATGTTCAAATTATGGTTAATCCTATACCCGATGTGGACTTAGGTCATGATTTGAATCTATGTGAAGGTAGTACAACTTCAATGTTGGATGCAGGAGCCGGACAGATGTCGTATATCTGGACAATTAATGGCGTTCCATTGGCAACAACACAATTAATTACTATATCAGAACCTGGTACTTATAAAGTTGTAGTGGAAAATGAATTTAGATGTTCTAATAGCGATGAAATTATTGTATCATTTTTACCTAAACCACAAATTCAGAATTTAAATGATACATATGTTCTATGCTCAGGTAAAGATTTAAACATAAATATATCTTCAGATGGAACATTATTTGAATGGAAAAAAGATAATGTAATTATTCCGGGTATAACTTCTAAAAATATCGTGATTTCAGAAGGTGGAGAATATGAAGTTACTGCCAGTAATGCTGCTAATTGTAATACGATCAGAACTTTTGTAGTGAATAGTTTTGCTTCACCAAATGTTGATTTAGGAGGTGATTTTACGCTTTGTCCGGATGAAAATCGTTCAATTTCAGCAGGTAACTTCACCATGTATGCATGGAATCAAACTGATGTTGGTAATGTTTCAAATGTTTTAGTAAGTAATGATGCTTCGAATGGAAAGGTAACTACTAAAACGTATGCTGTTACCGTTTCTGACCAAAATGGATGTACTGCACAGGATGATGTAATTGTTACCAGCATACCACAAGTGATAGCAAACATTACATCAAATCAACCAGGTGTTTGTAATGGTGAACCCGTAACACTCACTGCGAGTGGTGGTGTAACTTATACATGGACAGATCCGATGGATGGTTCCTTATCTGCGCATACAGGAAGTCAGGTAATCGCAAATCCTACCAAAACGACTACGTATAATGTATTGGTTAGTGATGATGGTACATGTCCTGGCAATATGCAATCGGCTTCTATACGTATAGAAATTTTCGAACCTGTCAATGTTTCCGCAGGGAAAGATACGTGCGTCGTAGCAGGTAAGACGATAAAACTTCAGGCTACAGGAGGTATATCTTATCAGTGGGATCATCCGGAATTAATTGTGGGTAGTAATAATATTGCAAATCCAGAAATAAAGCCAACAGAAGAAACCGTATTTACGGTGACCGTAACAGATATAAATGGCTGTACATATACTGCTCAAGTACATGTTTGTATTAGAGAAGTAGTTACAATTGAAGATTTTAAATTAATTAATATCATCACACCAAACGGGGATGGAAGTAACGATGTATTGTATTTTAACGAATTAAAGGATTATCCAGAAAATAGTCTTAAGATATTTAATCGATGGGGAAATACAATTTTTGAGGCGGAAGGTTATCAACATCGAGGAAAATTGTTTGATGGTACTAGACACGGAGAGCGACTTCCTGCGGATACGTATTACTATATTTTGAAATTTGGTGGGGAAACATACAAGAGTGCTCTGACGATTTTGTGGGATTAATATTGAAAAGGTAAAATCTAAGAAAAATGAAAAAGTTAAATATATTAATTTTAGGGTTGTTTTTTTGTTTTGTAGGCAATGATATGCTTTGGGGGCAGCAATTACCCAACAGTTCGCATATTAAAGAAACGAGATCATTTTGGAATCCTGCACTAACAGCACCTGGTAATGATTTGATTGCTGATGGATTTTTTAGAATGCAATGGCTGGGCTTTGAAGGTGCGCCATTATCTGGATTTGCATCGCTTCAATACCCGTTTATTAAACAAAATATGAGTGTCGGTGGATTTATAAATGTTGATAATACTGGACCAGTAAGTAAAATAGGATTACAAATAAATTATGCTTATAAGCTCAAAGAAGTATTTGCCAAATATGGTCAATTGTCTCTAGGTGTATCCGCTAATATGCAACAGTATGCCTATAATGGTGCCAAAGCTGTGTATAATGATACTGATGATGCATTGATTAATAGTACACGCGTATCTTCATTTTTTCCTTCTGCAGGAATGGGGTTCTTTTACACTTCTAATACACGTGAATATAAAGGGAATGCCTTCTTTATAGGTGCTGGAATTAATCAATTGTTCACAACTCAGGTTTTAGTAAACGATTTTGATCAGGTACGTCAAAAACATATTCATTTTAATGTAGGTGGTCGATTTGGATATTATGATAGCTATCTGGAACCTATGATAATTGCAAATATGGTCGAACCAGGGCTTATAGATGTATTGTATAATATAAGATATGAGATGCAAAATGCTTTTTGGGCAGGATTAGGGTTTTCTAATGAAGGTATGGCAGCCCTACAAGGAGGTGTCATCATTGATCGATTTGGAAGCAGATATGCAAAATTACGTATAGGAATGATTGCTAATTATGGTGTTACATCAACGTTATCCAAAGCAGGTCCAGGCTTGGAATTTTATATTGGTTACAATTTTGATGTCAAATAAATTTAAAATAAAATCAGTTTAAAAACGTTTACTGTTTTTGATTGTTTAAAGTTTGTGAAGTGATTTTGTAACTTAGATAGTTTGAAATAGTTAAAATCTTAATAAATAAATGCCTATTTTATTTAGATTTATATAGCTTTGCACATTTTTAGTATAATTTTAAGAATTTTTTGAATTATAAATACGTATTAAGCGTAATAGATAATATTTTTAAAAACAACAAATCATCATAACCATGTCTAACACTTTTGCAATAGATGAAGGCAATAAAAACAAAAGTCGCATTGTAACGATAATTGTTCACGCATTAATTTTAATTTTAGCATTTTTTTATTCATTACCGGCACCAATTGACAATACTTTAATGGAAGATCCTTCTTATGAAGTAAATTTAGATTTGCCAGCATTTAAAAAAATAGCACCGGTTACAAAACCTAAAGTAAATCAACCACCTTTAACAGAGTTTAATCAAGAAAGCTCTAATAGCCGTATGGCAAATGATGATGAAGGTGTCATGCGATCAAAGTCAGAAAGTGCACCTAATGAAGCACCGATGTCCAGAAATCCGGCAAGTACCGAGACCACTAATCCAAAAGTAATTGATGTAACTAAACCACAAGTTGTTACGCCAACTAAAGTAGATGTAAAATTGCCAGGTCCTAAGGTTACACCCACAAATGATGATATTATCAGCTCTAGTAATGATTCACCAGTAAGTGCACCGGAATCCACTAAATCTTCTGGGGCAACAAAGACTACTACCGGCCCGACAAATTCAGGTACTGTAGCTTCCGGATCCGGACTTCCTGGAAAAAATCCTACAAAAGGATCAACAACGGGTACCTCCCCAAATCCACCTTCATCAATTGATGGCCCTGGAGGGACAGGTAAAGGTAAGACCGGCACTGGTGCAGGTATGAGTACAGGTACTGATGGTGACGGAGGTTATGGGAATTCTAGCGATGGTACGGGTATGTATGATGGCACAGGTGATGGTGTTTTTGGTAGGAAAATTGTTTTTAGAGATTTAAGTGCTGCAAAAGCTGCCATAAATGGAAGTGGTCGTGTTGTAACAAAAGTTTGTATCAACAGAGCAGGTATCGTTACATATGTAGAGTTGATTTCCAAAGAGACAACATTAAAAGATAGGGAAGGGCTTAAATTATATCTTAAAGCTGCCAGAGGTTATAAGTTTCAACCAGACCCAACAGCTCCAAAAGAGCAGTGTGGTAAACTTTCATTCTCAGTGGATAATTCTGTAAATAATAAGCTAAAGTAAATGTTAGTTAAATCGTAGCGATAATAGTTGCTATAATGAATCCATTTTACATGAAAATGTAGAATGGATTTTTTTTTATTTATATATTATCTACAAATCTTATTATTTCGATAATGAATATCACAGCATTGAAGATCGTCCATTTATCCAGC
>JBEBYC010000015.1:0-85774 GCA_040391315.1 Portibacter sp.
TTTTTATAGCGTTAGTAGCTATTACGACTGTGTTTATTTATTCTTGTGCAAAAGATGATGATAAAAATCCAATAGCCGAACAAGCAAAAACACAATCATTAGAAAATAGGTTTACTAATAACGCTGCTTGTAGTCCACAGTCCATGTTTACCGAGTACGTAGGTTGTACTCATCAGCAAATAACTAGACCAATAAGTTTTGCCAGTGGATTTGGTATTTGGCAGATGAATATTTGACTACAATGTTTTTAAAAAAAAAGAATAATGAGACATATTTATATAATTGGATTCTTTTGCATCTTTTTAGCAAATAAAAATTATGGACAATTAAATCTACCACTCAAATTTACTGACGGTGAGATAAAATGGTCTAATCTTACTTGGATTGAAGAAAATCCTCAGGACGATCAATGGTTTGAAATGCGCGTACCACCGATCATTATTGAAGATACTATTTACACCTTTATGAATTATAAAGGCTTGTTTCAAACCGGACCATATGCTGGTACGTCTGTTGGTTATTGTGGCTATTCTATCAAAAAAATCAATAAAACAACTGGCAATACTTATTGGGAAACAAGACGTATTTACAAAGATTTTAAAATTAGAAAGGCTTTGAGTCAACCAAAAATTGTTGATAATAAACTTGTTATCACTTTGCATGACGAAGCACCAAAAGAATTCCCAGGAACGGATTGGAACGAAGGTTATCCTGCTCATATTTTACTTAATTTATCTAATGGGAATGTTATAGATAGTAATTATGTTGATAAATCCTTGTCAAATTTAACAAAATTAAACACAATTGCAGGCTTCGAATCGCAATTTGGAAATACAAGCCCTCGAATATATTTTGACGGTACAGCATATGAACATAGAAGAAATAAAGCTGGACAAGGTTTTTTTGAAATTACTAAAATAGACTTGGATGGTATGTTTTTAAGTCGCGATTCTGTCCCATTCCCTGCAAAATTTTTGATTGATAAAACAAGATATTTTGAACTTAGTACAGGTAATATTGCTGTGGTTCAAGGTTCTCAAAATAACAACTGGAGCGATAGAGAAGTTTTGATAGGTCATTTTGATAAGGACATGAACTTGATCAATACAGTAGATATCACAAGTAATTATACAGACACAGTAAACACCATAACACCATTGAGCTTTAACAATGATCGCCTTATTACAGTTTCTGGATTTAATGATTTTGAAGCTAAGACAACAAGTCTTGACTATCATATGTATGATATTGACGGTAATTTGATTGACAAAATAAGTTATACACTGCGTGACGGTAGAGATAACGGTATTGTTTATGGTCACTTTTATCCATTGGCAGATATTATAAACGATAGAATATTATTAACTAGATGCAGACAGGATAAAATTACAGAAGCCACCTACTTTGATATATTTGCTAGAGATGGTGATTCTATAAAGTTAATAAAACGTACATGGGTAGAAGGAATTGAGGATCACTTTAGAACCGAATATGCAGCCATGTTAGCAAATGGTGACATCTTAATGCATCTAAGACAATTTATTTGGTCAAATCAAGAATTTGCAGGTGATTATCCAAGGTTTTATCCTTGGGTACTACTAGATGGTCAAAAAATGAATATCGTCAGTAGCACCAAAGATGTAGTCAATATCAATAATCTTATATTATATCCCAATCCTACGTTTGAAATGGTTACATTTCAAAATTTAGATCATCCGGCTAATGTAATAATTTATGACTTGCATGGTAAAATAGTTATATCTTTCGATTCTGTCATTGACCATGTAGACATATCACACTTACCATCTGGTATTTATATATTTGAAATTAGAAACAGTTCAATTAATGAAAAGCATAAAGTAATCAAAATAGAGTAAAGAAAAAACTAGTAGCTTACAATGAATAAGACGACATAGTCTCCTATCGGACGGCTACGTCGCTTATACTAGACGTTAAATCCAAAAAGAAGTATAAAAAATGAAAAGGAAAAATAATCCAGAATGGTACAAGTTGATTAAACTGTTCAAAAGTATCGAACCACCCTATAGGATAACTACAGGATTGACAATTCCTTTTCTTATTGGAGCATATAAATTATTAAATCTACCATTTAGTGAAATATCAACTCTTGTTAAAAATATTGTAGACTCAGAAATTGACAAATTCCCAATAATACAAAGATGCCATGTGATTGACAAACATGTAATTATGGTAGAAGATAAAGCAAAATGCAATAGGGAATATAAAGACTTTATAAAAATTAAAAGTGATACCAGTAATGGAATCTTGTTAATTAGTACAAATACAGATATTGGCAAAAATTTAGATCAAATTTTCAATAGTTTGAAACTTGAATACGAGTCTACTATTTTAAGAGAAGAATATTCATGGAGCAATAAAAATAAATATTGGCGAAAATTTGACGAGAAAGAAATGGAGCTGATTGAAAGTGTAAAACTTCCTCAAAAAGTGGTAGAATAAAAATTAATTCATAAACTAAACTTTAAAATAATGGGACTTTTTGATTTTTTTAAAAAAGGAAACAACCAAGAACAAATTAAGATTAATCTTGACGATTTTAAATTCGTATCAGCATCTCATTCTCGATTTGAGAACGGAAAAAAAATAGGAGATGCAAGTGCTGGTAGGGGAATACGAGTCCAATCGAACATTTCTGGGATAAAAGATGCTTACACAGTCACTATTTATAATATGGATGGTAATCATCCCGTTTGGGGGAACAATATTCAAATGTCACCAAAAAGAATGAAAATTAAAAGCGTAGGATCAAATGAAATTGAACTAATTGGTTTTGGTAATGATGAAATGGGTAGTCCTTTTAGTGACTATGGATTATCTCTAAAGTTAAAAGATAATACTGTTAATGAAATTATACTTCATATGCATGACAGAAATGTAAAGATGATTTATCAAGGTAGTCAAGAAGTGGTAAATGCTCCAAATTATATGAAGTTTGAGCCTATGAAGGTATTAGAAGCATTTGAATTTGAGTTTCATTCATCTAAATTTAAAGTTTGGGAAGCAGGGAAAATAATTGATGAAGGGAATGAATTAAATATATTTACCAATCGTCCGAACAAAAATCCAGAAAGAAATATGAAAACAAATCTCCTCACTATAAATAATTCAAACTTTAAATATTTGACAAATAGTGTAGAACTAGACATAACTATGACCGGTCCTGATAATATCTTTTTAATTACACTTCCAAAGCAATATGAACCTAGTGGTAATACTAGTATTGAGATGTTTAAAAACACTATTGGTAATTCAAGAGAGAAAAAAATTTTCCAAAAATATGAACCATATGTGGCAAAATTATTCTTAACAGAAGAAACTGAAATTTTAAAATTATCATTTACATTGGTTCATCCAAAACTCTTAATTGAATTTGAGTAACTATCACTAACAAGTGCTTTGCCGACAGTTTTGGCTATCGCCAAAAACCGTCGCAAAGCACAACCGTTATAGGGCATTTTAAGACGACACAACAACAACATGAATCATAAATAACAATTAAAAAGACAAAAATGAAAACAATGTTAATCGCACTTTCGACACTACTTTTTTCTTTCACAACTATCACAGACAACCCAGTTGACAGACTAGGTGTAAAAGGGCCTTTGGAATTCAATAAAATAAATTTCAAGTTAGCGTGGTCGGACAAGCCTAACGACAATTATTACATTCAAGAGTATTTGCCTGATGGAGAAAATTTAGAAAGTTTCAATCAGATGTTGACTATTCACCTTTTTGACACTGACATAAAAACAAAAGATGCAGTTGGACAAAAAGTAAGAGAACTGACTGAAAGAAAAAAAACAGACGATGTTTGCAATTATCAAGTTACTGAAAGTCCAGACGGAAAAGAGTTTATTGTTGACTTTTTACTAGGAGAAAGTAAAGACGACTAAATGACTATTGTTGAATTCAACGTTTATCGTTATAAACAAATAGAAATTTCTAAAAAGAAAAAAGCAATCATAGTATATGCATATTCAATGCGAAGCTATGGATACGACATTACAAATTTCTTCAAAACACTAAAATCTGATATAACGAATTACCTAAATCAAATGATATCGGCAGACATTCCAAACGTGACTATTGAAAACAAATAATTCGTTGACAGAAAGAAAAACGCCCCATAACAGCACCTACCCAAAAGTGGTGGTTCATTGGTTAAATGAAGCTATGTTCTTCGTATCGAGTTTTGTGGTGGAAGACAGCTTAGTGCTTAGAAATCGCCAACTTCTTAAAACCGCAAACCGTTATAGGCTAGTTAAAGAAACGGCATTCGAGGTTGAAACAGACAAGAAAACATACGTAAATAAATTATACGATATGCCGAAAAAAATTTATTAAAAAGTGGAGAACAGCGACCACTTTAAAAACTGGGCGTATCCGAAAAGCCAAACGAGTAGGGACATTAAAAATAATATAAAATGGTAATAGGTTGGTTAATTTTTAGTTTCGTCGCAGGAATTATAGGCTCTGGACGAAAAATAGGATTTTGGGGAGCATTTTTACTTTCAATTATTTTAAGCCCTTTAATTGGTTTAATTTTTGCTTTAGTTTCAAAAAGTAAAGAGACAGAAGAGTACGAGATAAGAATGTTAGAAGCCCAAAGAAGACAACAAGAAGCGTTATACATGATTTCGCAAGAAAAACAGATTAATCCTTCATCATCATCTATTACTTACGAATTAGAAAAACTTGTAAAATTAAAAAATGATAACATAATTTCTGAAGATGAATATCAGATATTTAAAGATAAACTTCTTAATTCATAAAAACCAGCCCAAAACTAAGCATTGCCAAAAGCGGAGCTGAACGGCTTCGATTGGACATTTTTACTAAATACGACTATTGTGCTTTGTTTTTTGAATATCCAGAACACTTCATATTTTAAACCCATCAAATTAATTAAATTTTAATTCATTATTAAAGTATAGTACAAAATATTTGTACACATGGCTAAACTTTGTATATTTGTGTGTTATATACGCATAAATATCTAAATCATTATGAAAACAATATTAATTCTACTAACGTCAATTTTTGTTCTATCTTGTAATCAAAAAACGAATCAAATCGAAAATTTAGAAACTAAATCTAATACAAATGACGAAATAGAAATGGCTGGAAATTTGGATTGGCTTACTGGAAATTGGAAAAGACTGAATGAAGAAGAGGATAAAGAAACTTTTGAAAATTGGGAGAAAATCAGTTCTAGTGAATATACTGGAATTGGGTTTACAATGCAAAAAGGCGATACTATCAGTCAAGAAAAAATGGACATAATCCAAAAAAACGGAAAATGGACATTGTATGTTAAAATGCCATACGAAAATGAAGCCACAACGTTTGAAATGATGGAGTTAAAAAACAATGAATTCACTTTCGTTAATGATACTATTGACTTTCCTAATAAGATTCAATATTGGATTGAAGGCGACAAAATGAACGCCAAAATTTCGAATGCAGAAATGGAAATTCCTTTTGTGTTTGAAAAAATTAAATAAAATCAAATAGCCTTCATATAACAAAAATTTGGCGTAATAGCTGTTGCATTACTTCTTATCAAAATATGTGTTATAAATGTCGGCACATTACAAAACCCCAATACTTCATGATGGGATAAAATCAATTTAGAGCAATTTTTGCTCTTGAGGATGGGTTAAAGTAGGATATCAGACGGACATAACACTACTATCCAAATTTGATATTTTCAGTATTATATTGTATTGAAATTATTCTTTATAAATATGCAAAATATTTACTATATTTACAGCTAAATTGAAAACTATTTTTTAACTGGCTGTCGTTAACTGTAATTATTCTATGAGGCACATAAAAAAGAAATTTAATAAGTCGATTAATCATCGGCTTGTCCCAATGGCGGCTAAAGTTCATCGGTTGTGCATTATGTATAGCTGATGCTTGTAAGGATTTAAAGTTAGTTTTGATACGCGATTTGCTTGACACAAACTGATTCAAATGAACATTTATTTGGGTGGACAATACAATTTATACAATTGCACTGTATAACCACCCCAAATGCCCAAACCACCATTTATATTCGAGGTTACTCTGGTATAAGATGAAAATGAACCACTGTTTCCAGCAGCATAGTCACGGGTATTCCAAAAATCAAAATGGGCTTTATCAATCGTACACCATTTGATAAATGCGCTATCGCCACGCATAAACAAACCATAGGTATCAATATTGAAATCCTTACTATTCCGACGTTGTGCACGCGGCAAGGGTATTTCGAATTCCTGACCATTAAATAATGCATCATCAACTACTGATCCGAATGCTGGTGGTAGAAATTGTCTATCTTTTTCTGTTGCAGTAAGATACCGATAAAAATTTTGCTCATCGGCAGGATCATTAACGGTAATTCTCAATTCAGCCATCGTATCGATAGATTTATCAGCCGGTTCTACCCATTTAAAATCTGTCAATGCTACAGCTTTTGGTAAGGTTGTTGTAGCGGTCAATATTTGATTTTCTACCTTTACAGTTAAATCGTAGCTCCTACCCGCTTCTCTGGTCAATTGATCAGCAATATCCACATATAAGCAAATATTTGCACTTATTGAATCTGTATTAATCCCGAGTACTTCACCGGCACGCTTGCGTAAATCCTCAGGAAGGTCTTGCAGACAAAGTTCTGTCAATTGTACAACTTTATCCCCATCAAAGACAGAGACTTCTGCTTGCTTTACAAACAAATCGTTAAATTCTTGTCCATCTATCGTCGTAAGGAAAGGTAATGTTCTGGTTAAGATGACATAGGTAGGTAGCGAACTATTTCCTGTTTCAATATACCCTTCCACGACGATTTGTGGCTGGTAAGTAGTTTCTGATGGATCAAATGGCGCTTCGCATGAAGCCAAAAATACGATCGGCAACATCCACAGCAACATATATTTTAAATAAGGTCTTAGTTTCATCTTAATCATTCCATTTAAAGTTATAGGTTATACTTGGTATAAGCGGAAAAATGGTTATTTTAGTTGCTTCAATGGTCGTATTTCCGGATTGGAAGTCAGAATTCGTGTCAAAATTGATAAAGAACGGATTTTTTCTATTGTACGTATTGTACAAAGAAAAGGTCCAGCTACCCTTAAATCGTTTTTTTGAATCCGGATTTGGTGTATAGGTTGCCGATAAATCCAATCTATGGTAATCATCGAGACGTGCACTATTTCGTGGGCCATAAAATAAGTTAATTTGCTGCTCGATAAGAAAAAATCCATTGACCGGTGTATAAAGTTTGCCAGTACCATAGATAAAAACAGCACTAAAATCCCATTTTTTGGATAGATTATAATTAGCTACTATTGAGAGATCATGTGGGCGGTCATAGACTGCTGGATACCATCTTCCATTTTCAATCGCCGGAAAAGAACGTTCGGTTTTAGACAATGTATATCCAACCCATCCGTTCAATCTTCCTTTTGCTTTTTTGATAAACAATTCTGCACCATAAGCGCGTCCTATACCTGACACGAAGGCATCTTCGACATCTTTTGAAATATCAGCCACATAGTTGTCCGCATAGTCAATTTGATTTTTTAAATCTTTGTAATAAAGTTCAAATGAAAGTTCATATTCGTCCTTTGAAAGATTTTTAAATACACCGGCAGCATATTGAAGGCCTCTTTGTGGTTTAACGATTTCTGTGCTCGGCACCCATACATCAGCAGGTAATGTGCTTGATGAATTAGAAACAAGGTGTATATACTGCGTAGTTGCTGCCATACCAGCTTTCAGACTCAAATCCTTACTGACTCTGTAATTCACTGATAATCTTGGCTCTACACCACCGTATGTTTTAACTGGTTCAAATGTTTTGAAATGTGCTTGCGTAATCCTAGATGTGTACGGACCGACCTGTTGGAATGCACTCAATCTTATGCCCGCGTTGACATTCCATTGGTTGTCAAGTTTTATGTCATCTAGAAAAAATATTGCACCTTCATTGCTATACTTCGGTAAAATATTATTGCTAAAATCAACATCACCATTAGAAGCTTGAGCCGTATTAGGAGTCATAGTGTGATACGTATAATTTACACCGTACTTTAATGTATGTTTCGTATTTAAATAATGCTCTACATCCGCTTTTAAATTCCAGTCTTTGACCCCGGAAAAAAGTTTAAAAACAAATTCATCCTGTCCTCCCGTAAACTTAAACCGATAATCATTGTAAATAGCCGAAACGTTCATAAACATTTTGTGATTAAACAAATGATTCCATCGAAGTGTCGCTGTTTTATTGCCATAAGGCATATCAAATCTAAAATTTCTCGTTGACTGTCTGAATTTCAATATATCATCGCCAAAATACCCGCTAAAAAAGATTCTATCCTTATCTGACAAGGTATAATTCCACTTAGTATTCAGATCGTAAAAATAGTAGTTTGTACCTTCAAATTTCCCACCTTTGAGTGCCGGTTGAATCAAATCAAGGATATAGGTCCTTCTTCCTGAAATAATAAATGAACTTTTATCCTTAACTACAGGCCCTTGCACGGTCAATCTTGAAGATATCAGCCCGATTCCACCTTCAACTACATATTTTTTATCATTGCCTTCTTTCATTTGAATATCCAATACCGATGAAAGACGGCCACCGTAGTTTGCAGGCATATTTCCTTTGATGAGTGTCGTATTTTTAAGAGCATCTGAATTAAAAACCGAAAAGAAACCGAGCATATGACCCGTACTATAGACGAGTGCTTCATCCAGTAAAACTAGGTTTTGATCCGAACCGCCACCACGTACATAAAAACCCGAATTTCCTTCTCCCGACGAAAGTACACCCGGTAATAATTGTATGGATTTGAGTACATCCACTTCGCCGAAGATCGCTGGTAATTTTTTAATATTTTCAACAGGAACATCTATTGTTCCCATTTGCGTACTTTCGACATTTTTGCGCCGGTCTTCTTTATCCGCAGAAATAGTCACTTCTTGCATTACAATACCCGCTGAAAGCTGAACATTTAAATTTGTGTTTTTATCCAATGTCACTTCAAATGAAGTAGATTCATAACCAATATAACTAACGGTAACTCTATAGACATCTTTTGGCATCGTCAATGAGTAAAACCCATAGTTATTGGTAACCGCTGCAAAGGATTGGTCACTTACAGACACGACGCTTGCACCAATCATCGTTTCGCCACTATTCTTGTCTTTTACATAGCCGCTAAGCGTAAAAGTCTCTTGACTATAAACTGAAAAAGCCATCATTAAAATGGCTACTATACTGTATAACTTATGTGTATTTCGTAAAAAAATCTTCAAATCTTTCATTGATTAATACCAGAGACGGCTCGTTATTAAATACATTACGAAAAAGTGTTACGACTTTAAACGCGTAAAACGTTACGATTAGGTTTTCCTTTTCTTCTTTTCTGCTGCAGGAAATAAAATATTATTCAGTATAAGTCTGTATCCCGGACTTTTAGGATGTAAATTCAGATCCGTCTCAGGGTCGCCGACAAAATGCTGATAATCCTCAGGATCATGTCCCCCATAAAATGTCCAAGTGCCCATACCACGCGTTCCGTGTATATATCTTGCTTCACCTGCTGATTTATTTTCACCGAGTATGAGAACATCCGGCTTTATTGTTGATTTTTTAAATCCTGTAGTTTGTCCCATAAATCCTTTAACCGTCGTTGTGTGATTTTGTACTAACATCGTCGGAATTGGATCCCATTTGGCAGAAAATTCAAATAAATTAAAATAATCGACTTCGGGTTTTATATTTCTACTTTTATTTTCAATATCCGAACGTTCATAAATCATCGGATTCAGATTTAACTGAAAATTTCTAAATGCAAAAGTATTACTAAAATCCAGTTTACTATTGGCATTAATATCATAACTGTCACCGTCATAAACATCCGCACATATATCTATTCCCTCAGCAGCCAGTGCAATATCATAGGTATCGGTAGCCGAACACATGGCAAACATAAAGCCGCCACCTTCAACGTATTCTTTAATTTTTTTAACTACAGCCAATTTAAGTTGAGATACTTTTTTAAAGCCTAAACTATTAGCCAATTGTTCAGTTTTCTGTTGATTGAGTTTATACCATGCATTTCCTCCTTGACTAGCATAAAATTTCCCATATTGACCAGTAAAATCTTCATGATGTAAATGTAGCCAATCATATTGAACCAGCTTCCCTTCCAACACTTCCCTATCATACACTTTATCAAAAGGAATTTCAGCATAAGTTAAAACAAGGGTTACCGCATCATCCCAGGGCTGAATTCTTCCCCCTTGAGGGTTAAAGTCAGGAGTATATACTGCGATTTTAGGTGCCTTTTCGAGTTTGATAGCTTCTTGATTTACTTCCGGATTCGAAATACTATTTCTAATAGTCAACCATTGCGCATCGGAGATAACATTATATGAAACACCTCTAACCTTGAGCTCTGTTTCAATACTTTTGGCATAGGGATAAGCAAAACTACCACCTTGATAATTTAAAAGCCAATATGCTTCAACTCCCTGACTGATCACCCAGTAAGTAATGCCATAAGCTTTTAAGTGATCTGTTTGCTTTTCATGATCCATTGGTACTAGAATATAAGAAGCATCTAATCTGACCATCGAAAAAATACCAAAAATGAAGACAATTAATAATCTCATTAAAATCTTTTTTAGTTTTAAAACGTTTATGCTATTCATAAGATTGCAAAATATTATTTAATAATATCTTAATCTACTTATTGAAAGTGGGCAAAAGTTTATTTTTTTAAATATTTGCACTATTAATAGAAAAACAACACGTGATAAATACATTTAGTTTTCCATACCCTTGGTGGTTTATTTTTTTCTGCATGCTATTAGCGTTAGGATATGCAGTCTTTATGTATTATAAAGAAAAAAAGTTTAGCGACCAGAAACCATGGTTTACAAAAATGCTAGGCGCTTTTCGCTTTTTATCCGTATTTTTTATTGCTTTACTACTGCTTACACCATTTATCAAAACGATAAAAGAAGACATCAAACAACCGCTTATCGTCATTGCATCGGACAAATCCGGCTCTATAGCTGCAACGGAAAGCAAGGAAAATTTACAGTATTACAATTCAGAAATAAATAAACTCGTAGATGCACTTTCTGAAAAATATGAGGTTAAAACAATAAATTTTGCAAGTGATGTCCATGAAAATCAAAACGATAGTATTCCCAGCCAAAGTACCAATTTAAGTAATCTATTTAAATATTTAGATGATAATTATGCCGATCAAAATCTAGGTGCTGTGATTATTGGTACAGACGGTATTTACAATGAAGGTAGTAACCCTTTGCATACATCACACTTGTCCGCCAAGCCGATTTATACAATAGCGCTCGGTGATACTACTCAAAAGAAAGACTTGTTTATTCAAAATGTTCTTTACAATAATATTGCTTATCTCGGCGATAAATTCCCGATACAAGTGGATATATCCTCATTCAATTGTGAAGGACACACTTCTCAAGTTACTTTAGAAAAAATCAACGGAAGTACTGTTCAAAAAATAGCCGAAGAAAATATAAACATCAATTCCAAAAACTACTTTAATACGTTCTCATATACTGTTGAAGCAGCTCAGAGCGGTATCGTTCGATACAGAGTTCGGGTTTCCGCTGTAGATGGTGAACAAAACATTCATAATAATGTCCGGGATTTTTATGTTGAAATATTAGATGCTCGACAAAAAATCTTATTGCTTGGAAATGCTCCTCATCCGGATTTAGGTGCGCTAAAAAGTTTGATCACAGATAATAAAAATTACGATGTAACCATTCGCTATATCAAAGAATTTAACGATAATCCGGCCAACTATAATATGGTGATTTTCCATAACCTACCCTCTGAGACGAATGGTTTAAATACTATGCTGAGCCAATTGGATAAATTAGCGATCCCTAGGATTTTTATCATCGGAATGCAGACATCCATCAGCCAGATTAATAGCGTTCAAAATGTGGTCAACATCATTGGCAACAGCAAAAATACAGAAGAAATCCAAGGTGAATTTAATAACGGGTTTACATTGTTTACAACAAGTGATGCGTTAAAAAATAATTTAAAACATTTTCCACCTTTAAAAACACCTTTCGGCGAATATAAAGCAAGTAGTACAGCAAAAGTTTATGTTCATCAAAACATTAAGAAAATCAAAACCAACTATCCACTAATTGCTTTTGACGAAAAAGATAATGTCAAAACGGCAATCATCGCCGGTGAAGGTATTTGGCGCTGGCGGATGTTTGACTATTTGCAAAATAAAAATTATGACCAAATACGTGAATTGGTCAATAAAACGATTCTTTTGACTTCTGTAAAAACAGACAAAAGGAAATTCAGAGCCAATACATCTAAAAACTTGTATAAGGATAATGAACAAGTACAGTTTGATGCACAATTGTATAATGACAACTACGAACTTATAAATGATCCGGATGTTAACCTTACCATTAAAGATGAAAATGGTAAAGAATATACTTTTACCTTGTCTAAAAGTGATAATTACTATACGCTTAATGCTGGACTTTTCCCCCAGGGAAGTTACAGTTACACAGCTAGTACACAAGTTAATGGCAAAGTGTTGACCACGTCAGGTAGATTTAACTGTGAATCTATACAATTAGAGTATTTTGATCTCACAGCTAGACACGGTTTACTCAAAGAAATTAGTGAAGACCATAAAGGAACGATGGTTTATCCCAAGGAAATTGCTACACTCAAAGACTTACTCATCGAAAATAATACGATAAAACCGGTCATGTATGAAAGTCGGAGTACAACTGGTATTATAAACCTAAAATGGTTGTTCTTTTTGATTCTGACTTTACTTAGTGCAGAATGGTTTATAAGACGAATTTCAGGTAATTATTAAATCTTCTCAAGATGCATATTTACTTTGACAACGCTTCAACAACGCAGATTCATCCTGATGTATTGAAGGTAATGAATGATGTTTTGGCTAATAATTTTGGAAATCCTTCATCAATCCACAGACACGGCCGTATGGCTAAAAGCCTCATTGAACAATCTCGCAAAGTAGTAGCAAATACGATTAATGCTTCTATTGGGGAGGTTTTTTTCACATCTTGCGCAACGGAAGCTACAAATATGATTTTAAAAAATGCAGTTGCCGATTTAGGAGTACGACGCATTATTTCGTCACCTACCGAGCATCACTGTGTACTACATACCCTTGATTTTCTAGAATCCAAAAATCTATGCGAAGTCATCTACTTAAATGTAGATCATGATGGTAAAATTAATTATGAGGCATTAAACGCGTTGTTGGAATCAGATACTAAAAAGACACTCGTTTCTATAATGCATGGCAATAATGAGATTGGGACTATGCACAATATAGATCGGATCGGTCAAATATGCGAAAGTCATAAAGCACTTTTTATGTGCGACACAGTACAAACTATTGGAAAATACCCTATCAATGTCCAAAAATCTAAAATTAATTTCCTAACTGGTAGCGGACATAAATTTCACGGACCAAAAGGTGTGGGTTTTGTCTTTATCAGCAATGACAACATCCTTTCGCCATTTATATTGGGTGGTGCGCAAGAAAGGAATATGCGTGCAGGAACTGAAAATATTGCTGGTATAGCCGGACTTGCAAAAGCACTCGAACTAGCAGTGGCTTCAATGGATGTAAATTATAAATATATTCAGAATTTACGTCAACATTTTATTCGTTTACTCAAAGAAAACGTACAAGATGTTCGCTTTAACGGGGCACAGGATGACGGATTTATGGTTCATGTTCTAAATGTTTCATTTCCTCCTTCCTTACATGCAGACTTACTCATCATGAATCTGGATATTGAAGGAATTTCTGCATCATCAGGAAGTGCATGTAGTGCAGGAATAGAGGAAGATTCACATGTTTTACTGGCCATCGGCCACGATACGGAAAGAAAAGCTGTTCGGTTTTCATTTTCCACTAACAATACAATAGCAGAGATCGAATACACTTCAGATGTTCTTAAAAGGTTGTTATCCAGAGGATAATTACCACCTTTCTGCTGTCAGAAAAGACAATTTTTTGTTAAATCGCTATCTGACACTAAATGATATTCGCTTATTTATCTAATCCGTCAAATGCAATCAGCGCTGCGCGCGCCCATTGAGGTATGGAAACTGTTGATTTCGTTATCAAATCAATCATGACTTGCGTTGAAGTTGATTTTGCGTGTATCTTTGTTGTCTCACCTTCACCCGAGGTCAAGAGATATTCTAGTACAAAACTCTTATTTCCTAAATGAGCCGTTCTAACATAAACTTTCACATGCTTGTCTGTCAATCTTAATTCATGGATAAAATCAACATTAATATTGGCCAGTAAAAACATGTCTTTTTGCCAGTCCCAATCCGGACAAACTTCCATAATGAAATAACTACGTGCAATTTCAAAATAGGTCAAATATGTTGCATTATTTACATGGCCTAATGCATCCAAATCATTCCATCTCATCTGGATAGTCGTATGAAAATTAAAATGATGCTTTCCCATTAATTAAGCTTTCTAGCTGACTCCAGCCTATTAAAATAAAGAGACAGATATTTATAAGTATCAAATTACAAAGGCAAACGATATCTAAAAGAAGGTATATTAGGAAGCCTCGCCGATATCAGCATCATGCTTTTTAAGGTCAAAATATGACAATAAATCCCCGATTGTATTTTTTAAGTCTTTGCGGTGCACGATAAAATCCAAAAAGCCATGTTCTAAAAGATATTCAGCAGTTTGGAAACCTTCCGGTAAATCTCTTTTTATCGTTTCTTTGATTACCCTAGGTCCTGCAAACCCAATTAATGCTTCTGGTTCGGAAAAATTAATATCACCCAACATTGCATATGAAGCGGTTACACCTCCTGTTGTAGGATCCGTCATAAAAGAGAAATATGGAATGCCAGCTTTTGCCATCAGCGTTAATTTAGCAGATGATTTTGCCATCTGCATTAAAGAATACGCAGATTCCATCATTCTTGCACCACCTGATTTCGAAACAATCATCAACGGCGTTTTATTTTCTATACTATAATCAATGGCACGTGATATTTTTTCACCGACCACTGAACCCATAGAACCTCCAATAAAACCAAAATCCATACACGCAATTGTAAACGGATGTTTAAAAACCTTACCTGTTGCTACGGACATGGAGTCATTTAGCTTGGTCTTTTTATACGCTTCATTTAACCTGCTTTTATATGATTTCATATCCGAAAATTCTAATATATCAACTGACCTGATCTCATCAAATAATCGAGTATATTTTCCATCAAAAATAATATCAAAATAATCAGTCGAACTGATTCTTACATGATAATCACATTTTGGACAGACAAAAAGATTTTCTCTCAATTCTTTATACGTGGTCATTTCACCACATCTCAAACACTTATGCCACAGGCCATCTGGTGTTTCCTTTTTATTTTTTGTGGCGGTCTGAATACCTTCTTTGAGTCGCTTAAACCAGCTCATAATCTACATTTTAAGGTATATATTTACTATTAGGGTTACGTTACAATCAGCAAAAATAACAATAACAATCTAATTTGGATGCTAATTTATATAAAATATTATCATATAATTTATTACATTATGTATAAAATTACATTAACAATGGATTGCTTTTTCACTAATTACCACAACTTTTTATATGATTTTTTAATAAAATTTGAACGCATGATTTTTTTTTCAAATGGTTAAATTAAATATTTTTTCACCTGCTAATTTCACCTAATTCACACCATTCAATTACTCTCATTAAGTAATATTCCTATCTTTTTGAATGCATCATAAGTGCATAAAAAGCTGCCTTCAATTTGGGAAGCATTGAAAAGCTACCGATTGGTTAAAAATTCCAATCATCAAAACAAAAAACATTTTTTTTCAACCAACCCTTATTTTTTTGGGGGGTATCCACAATAAAACAACCACAAAATAACAATCAACCCCTATTTTTTTTCAACCATTAACAATTTTTATCAAAAATAAATAAATAATATGCATTCCGAAAATTTATCTTTGCGGCACTTAATTAAAAATTTATATAATTAAATATTATGGGCTTTATAAGATTTCAGGCACTTAAAACAGCATTACATCGAAAACCACTCATTGTAGAGGAAACAGCAGAAAGAAGATCCGAATTATTTGGTATCAACGTCTTCAATGATGAGAAGATGAAACAATATATGACAAAGGAAACATTTGTCATGTTGAAAGATGCGATATATTACGGAAAAAAAATCGATAGAAAAACGGCAAATTATGTAGCTTCAGCGATGAAAGCTTGGGCGATAAGTCGAGGCGTAACGCATTACACACACTGGTTTCAACCACTTACTGGCGCCACTGCAGAAAAACACGATGCATTTCTTGACCTAGATAGTTCAAACAACGCAATAGAAACTTTTGATGGCGGCAGATTAGTTCAACAAGAACCCGACGCATCTAGCTTCCCAAGTGGTGGAATACGCAACACTTTTGAGGCAAGAGGATATACCGCATGGGATCCAAGTTCACCAGCATTTATTATTGGCACTACCCTATGTATTCCAACGATATTTGTATCTTATACAGGAGAAGCATTAGATAATAAAGTTCCTCTACTTAAAGCCCTGATTAGTATTGATCAGGCGGCAACTGATGTAGCGCGTTATTTTGACAAAAACATAAATAAAGTCATAGCAACATTAGGAATTGAACAAGAATACTTTTTAGTTGATCATGCATTAGCAAATTCGCGTCCGGATATACAAATGGCCGGAAGAATGTTACTTGGCCATCAACCAGCTAAAGGCCAGCAATTAGATGACCACTATTTTGGATCTATTCCTGAACGTGCACTTGCCTTCATGCGTGAATTAGAGATTGAAAGTATAAAACTGGGAATCCCGCTAAAAACACGTCATAATGAAGTAGCACCAAATCAATTTGAACTGGCACCATTATTTGAAGAAACCAGTTTGGCGATTGACCACAATTCTCTTTTGATGGATTTAATGCAAAAGATAGCAAAAAAACACAACTTTACCGTGCTTTTTCATGAAAAACCTTTTGCAGGTGTCAATGGCTCAGGTAAACACAATAACTGGTCGTTATCTACTGATACAGGCATTAATCTCTTAAGTCCGGGTAAAACTCCTAAGAGCAATCTTCAATTTCTTACTTTTTTTATCAACACCATCAAAGCCGTACACGATCATGCAGATCTTTTAAGGGCATCCGTAGCTACTGCAGGTAATGATATGCGCCTAGGTGCCAATGAAGCTCCACCAAGTATCCTTTCTGTGTTTATAGGTAAGCATTTAAGTGAGGTATTAGATGAACTTGAAAATGTATCTGATGGCCGTTTGACACCTGAAGAAAAGACAGAACTCAAACTGAATGTTATAGGAAAGATTCCTGAAATATTACTTGACAATACAGACAGGAATAGAACGACTCCGTTGGCATTTACAGGCAACAAATTTGAATTCAGAGCTGTCGGTTCCTCTGCAAACTGTTCAAAAGCGATGACCACACTCAACCTTATTGTTGCCAGACAACTTCGTATTTTTAAAGAAAAAGTTGACCATCTCATCGAAGTAAAAGAGATGAAAAAAGACGATGCGATCTTCAATATATTACGTGAACTTATCAAAGAATCTAAAAATATACGTTTTGAAGGGGATGGTTATAGTAATGAATGGATACAAATTGCCGCTGAACGTGGACTTAAAAACCTGCGCAATACACCGGAAGCCCTTAAAATCCAAATCGAGGATAAAAATATTGAACTATTTGAATCTGAGCATATCATGTCTGCTCTTGAAGTTAAAGCCAGATACGAAATTGAATTAGAAGAATACATTAAGAAAGTTCAGATTGAAAGTAGGATTCTTGGCGATATCTCTCAAAACCACATCATTCCTACAGCAATAACGTATCAAAACAAACTCATTGAGAATGTAAAAGGACATAAAGAAATATTTGGTAATGAGTACAAAACATTTTCAAGTGAGCAAATTAAACTTATCCAACAAATCTCTAAATACATTAGCACGATCATTACTGATGTAGAAGAAATGACCGAAGCGCGTAAAAAAGCTAACCATCTAGAAGATATTGAAAAGAAAGCAGATGCCTATTGCAACCAGGTTTTACCTTATTTTTCAAAAATCAGGTATGCATGTGACAAACTAGAACTATTGGTAGATAACGATATTTGGCCATTGACTAAGTACAGAGAACTCTTGTTTACTAAATAATTTAAATAAAAAAGCGATTTCCGGTTTATGGCCGGAAATCGCCAATTGATTAAATTGAGTAAATAAATCGGTTCTAACTCAATCCATCCTCAGATCTTCTATATGAACACCTTTTAAGTCTTTCAAGTTCATTACAAACGCATCTGGTGTATATTTTTTATTTGGAATCAAACTGTCCATTTTTAATAAATAACGACTACCATCTCTTAGGAAAACTCTTAAAGTGACAAACTTATTTGCCGTTTTATCTACCGTAAGTCTTAATTTTGTAAAATCCGAATTCGACTTTAACGGTTTAAACTCTATATCGCTATAGGTCGTTTTGCCCACTTTTCGCTCTTCAAGAATAGAATATACATAATCGCCAGTTTGATATAATGAAAGCATTTGCTTTGGTGATAAAAACATATCTGAACCAGAATCATCAAAATCTGAAATCTGAACTTCCTTTTTATTTTTCAAATACAACCATGTTTGTTTTCCATCAGCATATATTTCCTGATCTTTCATTACAATCGCGTATTTTATTCCATCTTGTATGAGTTTCCCTTTTTGGGTTTCAATAGGTTTTCCAGGCATTTCGAGTTGAAATTCAAAGTTGAGTTCCAAAGATCTATACGTATCAAATTGCTTTTTAAGCTTGTCGAGAATAACCTTAGCTTTCGGATCGCTATCGGACTTAGTCGTCATCGTATTTGATTGACTATACCCTACAACACTAATTCCAAAAATCAAAAAAACTAAATTCCAAAATTTCATTTTTAAAATATTTATCTTCTACAATGACATTTAGAAATATGCTTTTGTTACATCACAAATGTCAAATAAAGGTTAAATCATTAATTAAAACCAGCAAATTATCACCTCCAACAAAACAAATATTACAATTATGAAAAAAGATGTTTCAATTCAATTGCTTGTTCAGGCTTAAGCTTACCCGCCAAAACCAATCTCAATTCACGCCGTCTGATCGCTGAAGCATACTGTTTTTTCTCCTCAGTTGTAATCGGGATAACGGGTGGTACTTTTGTTGGCTTTCCTGTAGTTTTATCAAGTGCTACAAAGGTAAAATACGCGTGATTAGATTGACGTGGATTATCACCTGTTAAATCAGCAGCCGATACTTCAACATACACTTCTACAGATGTGTTAAAAGCACGTGTCACCTGAGCTGTCAAGGTAATTACATCACCCAATTTGATAGGTTCATAAAAGGATATATGATCCACTGATGCCGTTACCACCTGAAATCCACAATGTCGTGCAGCACAAATTGCACAAGCTATATCCATCCACCGCATCAAATAACCACCCATCAAATTACCAAGCGGATTTGTATCATTGGGCATAATCATTTCGTTCATTACAAGTTTCGAAACTGAAACTAATTTTCCTTCACTTGATGTACCTGTACTCATAAATCTATTGCTAGTATATTTACTATTTAAAGTTAATATTGATTGGGGTTAGCTAATTTAAAAACATTATAACGCCACAAAAGTACTATTATTTTTTGGGTATGCCTACACATAAATACTAATGCCTTATAAAAGGAACCAAAATCATTAATGATCCGCTTCTATATTTCAATTTTAAATCACATATAATTTTTTCTTTTAAAAAATTTGGAAATAAAACGGATAAAGTCCTACCTTAGTGTTTTAAAATAAAATTGATATTATGTCTAAATATAAAGCGAAAGTACCTAAAACTAGTAAGGATAAAATAACTGAGCAAGATTTAAAAGAAGAAAGACAATTTTACAAAATTGCTATTATTACGACTGTCATAATTATCATATTAATTTACTTATTTGTTAATTACTTCTAATAATTGGCTTTTAATCGCTTCGTTAAAGCTTTCTAAATTCTTGCATCAAGAAATTAGAAATGGGTTTGTATTGCCCTTATATTAAAGATTATCAGTTTTTCAAGATTAACGATCTAATCATTACTGCTAAATTTATCACTTAACGCTGTTCGTATGAAGTAGTTATGCTTATAGCGTAATTTATTTTAGTACACTGCGCTTCATATTTAGCTGTTTTATTAAAAAACAGCTTTAGTTTGTTTATATACTTTAGATTTTAAAATAGAATGGGCTTTCATAAAGTCATTCGATGCCTACCTATACATATCATATAAACCATGTTTTCTACAGTTGACATTGCCAATAGCATAGATAGCAATAAATAACTTGCTGGTGATTTAACCTTTTAATCGACTAAAAAACTTGCCAAATCCAAATTGTCAAGCTTCTTATGAACAAAAAAAAAGAGCGCAATCTAAAACGATTGCGCTCTTTTTTTAATTATGCAAATCTCAAAATATTACCTCATTACCGTAACATCTCCTGTAAGTATTTTAGATCCAGATGGAGTCGTATAATGAATAATATATACATAAACACCTTGTTCAACTGGTCTTCCACTTAAAGTACCATTCCAACCTTCCGTAGGTTGATTAGGTGTAATATTTTCTTTTAAGAACATCAGGTTACCCCAACGGTCATAAATGGCAAGTTTATCAACACTTATCACACTCTCATTTGCAAAAACTGAGAAATATTGATTGCCGCCGCTCTTAGTGTCAATGATATTTGGCACTGTAATAATTGCATTATCATTAATACGTACTGCAATTCTTACACTCTGTGTACAACCATGAATATCTACAATCTCAACCGTATAGTTAACATCTTCAAGTCCTGTAAGCGTTGTAATTAAACAATCGTCACATGATAAATTATCACTAGGTGTCCACTTAATTGATGCAATTTCATCTGGTGAAAGATTGGTAATCAATTCAATTACTCTGGTTTGCTTATAAATCAACTCTATTGGTGAAAGTGCAAATAACGTAACTTCGTAACCTGGGTTAACTACCAACACGGTATCCAAAGTACAACCATTCGCATCGACAACTCTTAGGTTATAACTTCCAGGTAATATTGGACTAAACGTATTATTAGTAGTAAGGGCGCCATTATTCAATGAATATTGTAACGGTTCTTTACCTCCAGAAACAAAGTCAACAATGATGCTACCATCTTTTTCGTCTTTACAGGTTTCATCATCGATAATTGCGCGCATATCAACTGGATAGTCATTATCTACGAGCACATAAACATTTTCTGTAGTGGTACAACCAGACGCGTTGTAAGTAACTTCTACAGTATAAAGCCCACTACCTTGAACATCAATCTTAGCCTGATTTGTAGGTGATACAATATTTCCATCATTCGAATTCCAATTTAAAGTAGTCGAACTTACCGGATTGATAATTTCTGCCGTTAATGAAACAGTATTAAGGCCACAGAATAATTGAATATTATCCGGTACTAAAACATTCGGGAAGTCCCCTATCCTATCTACTAAGAATGTATCAATATTAGAACATCCATTTAATGTATCCGTCAATATCACATAATATGTACCCGGAGAAGTCACATAGAGTGAATCCGAATTAGCGCCAGGAATTAGTGTATTATTCCTATCATACCAACTAAATACTAAGTCAGGACCTTCCGGTGACAATCCTGCAGAAAGATAAACACCATTTTGTTCGCATGTTATCGGTAAAGCCGGAGTTGTAACCAATATCGGATAATCCTGAAGATCTATTATGTCTATCATTGCACTATTTTCACATCCATTAATGGTGTCTATTGCTGTCATTGTGACAGTACCTTCTCTGCTGACAATGATGGAAGGTTGATTTGAAATAAATGTTTCACCTGTATTCCAGTTAAATATCACATTAGCTACTGGTTTTCCTGATAAGGTAACCGTACCAACGATACAATCTATCAAATTACCCGGATCTGCATTGATTACCGCTTCTGGTAAATTAACATTCTCATCAACTATAACTTCGTCAGCGCCTGAAGAACAACCATTTTCTAAGTTGATTACTTCAAATGAATAAATACCAGGAGTATTAACAATGACGGTATTACTATTTGAAATTTCGACACCTTGTTCATCTTTCCATATAAACTGGAGTGTAGTACTTTGTGTATTGGTTGATCCAATCAAAACTACTTCACCAACTATACATGTCAATAATTGATTCTGACCTCCAAAAGCATCCGGCACATTAGCATCTTTTGTTACAATTACACTATCCAATGCTGTACATTGATCCGGATAAGTCACTGTCAAATAATATTTTCCTGCGGTCGAAGTTGTTACGGATTGTCCGATTTTTTCAAAACCATTTGGACCTGTCCATTCAAAAATACCACCGGGTGTTGCAGTACCTGTTAATGTTACTGTATTATCCTCACATGTTATCAACTGATCTGTTCCTGCATCAGCTGTCTGATTACAAGATGAACACGGTTGTTTGCTTACCGTAACTTCTGTCATACATCCGCTATTGCTTGGGTCTGTAATTACTAAACGTATATTCTGACCATTTGCTGGCAAGCTATCAATTACAATGCCTGTACCATAGTTAAACGGACCATAAACTTTACTTCCTGCTGTAACCATATAATTTCTAGCAGAACCACTTATTCTATTCACTACAAAACTAACAGAGAAAATATCATCTGTGGTTACATTACCAGTTCCATTATTATTACAATCTAGGATATTCAGATTTGCAACTGTGATTACACACGGCTCACTACATACTGCCGGTGGTGTAATTTGGATATCGTGGGTACAATTATCTGATTGATTATCTACCATTGTAAATGTACGAACACCACCTGATATAGGGAATGGCCCTAAAGTGATTACTTCACCGTATTGGTAAACGGTTCCTGTACCCTGTACTTTCCAACCGCTTGATGTATTTAATCCGGTTACGACAACATCAAAGTAGTAAACGTCGTCATTTGGATCGTTTATCGTGCCATTGTCATTACAAAGTATATTAGAAACAACCGCTTCAATATCACATTTCGACGAACATGGATTTAATTTTGGTATGTCAACTACAATTTCACATCCATTTACATTCATATCTTTAACTACAATAAACGGAACCGAGCCATCAGCCATCAATTGTATTTCGACTAAATCGCCATAATTCCATGTACCTAAATTCGTTCCGTTATTCGTAACTGTAAATCTATTTGACGGACCTGTATTTACACCCGTAACCATAAATTTGATTTCATAATAATCATCCGAATCAATTGATTCAGTGCCATTATCAAAACAAACAACACTTAATTCTGAAATGGTCAATTCACAATCTGTTGAACATGGAGTTAACGGACCAACGGTAACATTCGTCTTACATCCGGAAACATTATCAACAAATTCATAAACTAAACTACTTCCATCTGCAGGTATCGTTATAGAATACTCTTGATTATAATTGTAAGTACCTAAGGCAGTGCCATTATGATACATCGTGTAACTATTCGTAGCAGAAGTCGTATTCGACAAGCTAAATGTATACGTATAGAAATCATCGCCACCATCTGTTTTTGTATCATTATTATCACAAACCCACTTATTAGTAACCATTCTCAATTGCTGATTTCTATTAAACACTTCTACTTCATCTTTTCCTGACTTACAGTTATTTAATGTATTGGTAACTTCTAAGTAATAAACGCCTACATCTGAAACCGTTATCATAAAGTCGGTACCAATAACATCTCCAGCAGCATTTGTCCAGATATAAGTAATATTATCTGGGAAATTGGATGAGCCAATTAAAACAGCTTCAGTCTTATTACAAGTCAATTCTTGATCAGCTCCTGCATTAGCAATAGGAAGATTTGCATCTTTTGAAACCAATACTTTATCTGTAGCAACACACTGATCTGGGTATGTAACCGTAACGGTATATTCACCTTCTGCAGTAGCACTAACCGTTTGTCCACTTACATTAAACCCGTTAGGTCCTGTCCATATAAAAATGCCTCCTGTATGCGATGCTGTCGCTGATAACGTTGCTGTATTATTTGTACAAGTTAAAACAATATCTGCACCTGCGTCAACTGTTTGTGGACATGAAGAACAAGGATTCTGTTTCACTGTCACCGAAGCAACACAACCACTATTAATTGCATCTGTGATTGTAAGTGTAAGGTCTTGACTATTTGCCGGAAGGTTATTAATCGTAACATCCTGTCCATAATTAAATGGACCAAATGAATTGCCATTGAATGTAACATTATAGAAATTATAACTTCCGCTCAATGCATTTACTCTAAAGGATACACTAAAGAAATCATCTGCTGCTGTATTACCAGTATTGTTATTATCACAATCAAATACAGTCACATTGACTACTTCAAGTACACAAGGTGTGCTACATGGAGCAGGTGCTGTTACTGAAACTTGTGATGTGCAATTAGCATCAGCTTCATCTATAATAGTTAAAGACAAATTACCGCCACTTATCGGGTATGGTCCCAATACAACATTAGTATTGTAAGGATGCGTACCCGTTACACCTGCTATTCTCCATCCGGTAGAAATATTATTACCTGTAACCCGGATTGTAAATGTAAATGTATCATCATTCGGATCGTTTATCGTTCCATTATCATTACATAAAACATTGCTTACCGTCGCATTGATTTGACAAGTTCCTGAACAAGAATTGAGCGTCCCTGCGTTTAATTGTGTAAAACACTGTATATTTTGCCCATCACGTATTCTAATGTCTGGTGTAGAACCATCCGCCGGTAAAACTATGTTTACAGCCTGACCATAATTATAGGTTCCTTGGATTACATTATTAATTAAGACTGTAAATGTTGTAGATGTACCATTGTTAAATGCTGTTGCTACAAAAGATATCGTATACGTATCATCTGATGGGTCAGAATCCGTTCCATTGTTATCACAATCAATACTTACATTCGTCAACTCAATAGCACAAGTAGTAGAACATGATGTCAATGGTCCAATATTACGCGTTACCTTACATCCTGTAACATTGTCTATGACTTCCAATGTTCCCGAAGTACCATCTGCAGGTAATGAAATATTCACGACAGCACCATAGTTAAGGTTATTTCCTAATTCCACTCCATTGTAAACAACTCTAAAGTTATTTCCCGGTGCATTTGGCAATGAAACGACATTCATTACGATATCGTATGTATCATCCCCACCATCACTAAGTGTTCCTTTATTATTACAAGTAATCGTAAAGGTTTCGAAACTAAGTCTTTGGCCTTCATTGATTGTTACCGGATAGGTAGCAATACACATATTTCCATCCCGAACTTGTAATGTAAAATTACCTGGCTGTAAACTACCCATGGTAGGGTCTGATGACCACGGTAAATTATTAAGTTTAAATTCTAATCCTGTTGTTGGTGGATTTACAATTATAGATCCATTTCTATTTCCAGAACAAACTTCATCATTAATCGTCAATGTAACATCAGGAAGCGGTAAAACATTTAGGGTAACTTCTGCAATTGATTTACATCCATTTGCATTTTTAACCACAACGTAGATTACCTGATTATTTGATGTATTTGTATAGCTGCTTGGTATTGCATTTGTTTCATTTTGTGCTTCCACTAATGTTGTATGATAGCTAAAAGTAAATCCACCACCTGTAACAACTCTTGTTCTTGCATCATCGAGATTAAACAAGGCAATGCCATCTTCAGGATCTTCATCACAAACTCTTAAAGTCACATTTGTAACACTTGGATTGGCTACTACTTCAAACTGAATAGCAATACGCTGGCTCTTACAACCTGTCTCTGGATCTATTGCCTGAACATAATATGTTGTTATGCCTACAACACTTGTTGGTGGTTCGAAAGTAAGCATATTGTCCAACAATAATGTACCACCGGTTTGTGCTGAATACCATTGTGCATTCAATCCTGACCCTACGGTAACGGATAATGTCACTCCGGTTTGATTTTGACAAGCACGCATATTTCCACCTGAAATCGGATTTGGTATCACCGGACAATCACACTGTGGTGGATCAATAGTCAACGTTTCATTTTCACATAATCCTAGTGATGTAAATGTAATTTCTACTGAACTTCCAATTGGAATATTTGAGATGGTAACCGTATTACCATTTCTAGTTATCGTCCCTACATTGCTAGTCACATTATAGTCCCAAACGTTCAGTGTGACAGAATATTGACTAAAGTCACCTGTACAAGTTACATCAGTTACTTCATAATATCCCGGATCAACTACAATAATTTCCACAGGAGTCATTGCATCATCACATATATTATCGCTTGACACGACATAGAATAGCGTATAGGTTCCTCCCGGTTGACCGGCAAAACTTACATTCGTTGGATCTGATACATTAATACCAAATCCATATTCATCACTCCAATATCCATTGTTATCATAAGGTGGATCCAACAGATTCCATAGATTAATGGCCGGACCTTCACTACATATGGTTATTGATTTTCCAAATCCTGAATTAGGTGGTGCAACCAAATTTACTTGAATAGCGGCTTCATCCGCACAGCCATATTCATTCGTAGCTAATATATAGAATGTGCCCGGATAACCAATATATGGATTTGAAAGTTGATTTAATACTGTCGCAGGTGAACCAGTATGATAGGTCAACACAATGTTTGTTCCTTCAAGATCAATAACCTGGACGTCTTCAATATTGAAAAAATCACCAGAGCATATTGATACCGAAACTGGATCTACAATGATATTCGGTACTGGACTTATCGTTACCTCTTGGTCAACTGTAATTACATTTCCTGTACATGTATTTGTATAAGTCCAAGTAAATACGCGCGTATCACCAAAATCTTCAAATGTAGGGATTACACTTCCATCAATAGCACATGGACCTAATAATCCGTTTGTATATGTTAAAGGTACTAGACCTGGGAATCCTTGATAACAAGGAAGGAATTCATCATCCGGCTCAACGGTAAACCATGGCTCATCTGCAGGAAGTACGACAACATCTTGGTTATAAACAATATTACGGCCACATGCATCCGTAAATTGCCATGTATATTGTATTGTTCCTCCACAACTGTTGTAACTTCCGGATTGTATTGGAGTTACACTTCCATTGATACCACACATGCCTGATTCGCCATTACTATAATTTAATGCAGGTGGAACGCCTGGTACATCAGAACATGACACTACGACTACCGGATCTGGTAAATCCAAGAAAACAGCAGGTGGTGCTGGTTCGACTGTTATATTTTGAACATGTTGAAGGATGTGACCACATTCGTCAGCCATTTGCCAAGTCAATGTAGCTACACCGCCACATAATGAAACTCTTGATGCATCGAGAACCGGTATAATAACTCCCTCACGTGCACATGGTCTATCTGCTCCATTACTAAAATTCAATGGTATCTCATAGCCATTCAAACTTTGACAGCTAACCGTGATATCTTGTGGTAATACAGAGGTGATTGTTGGTGGAGCAGCTGGTGTTACTACTATAAACTGATTGTAACTAATAACGCGTCCACATCGATCCGTATCTGTCCAATTAATTTCAATATTACCACCACAAGCAGTAAATCGTTTTGTAACTACTGGAATTAATACACCACTTATTTCACATGTTGAATTATTAGAATATTCGATATTCGGCGCATCAAATAATTCGGCATCAGCACAACTCATCGTTGTGTAAGTAGGCGGATTTATCAGTGTCGGTGTTGGTGGAGGTGATACATTGACTACTTGTGTATAGGTGATCGATCTATCACACATATCTGTAAATCTCCATTCGTAGGTATAAATTTTAGCACATCCATTTTCTTGAATATCTAAAGTAGGAACAACATCTCCTTCTATCAAACACAAACCAGTTTCATTATTTGTATAATGTAATTCTGGCAATACTGATGGATCTGGTTCATCCTCACAAGTAACTGTTGTAGTTGCCGGTGGCGGATTTACAAATGAAGGTGTTGCAGGTGGATTTACAGTTATCGTTTGGGTCCACTGAATCATTCGACCACAAAAATCTGTAAACTCCCATAATAAGACATGGGTTCCCACACAGTTAACTACATTGCTGTTAATTTGTGCATCTACACTACCGCTTATTCCACATTCTCCCATTAAATTGTTTGTATAATTGAGCGGTTGGGGTTGTGATAAATCTGGTGCATTATTACAACTTACGGTAATATCTGCAGGTGCATTTAAAAATACTGGTGCCGGTGGTGGCAATACATTGATTAGCTGTGTATGTGTGATCGTCCGATTACATTCATCTGTAAATTCCCATTCATAAGTATATACTTTTGAACAATCGTTATTTTCTTGTATATTAGGTGTCGCTGATACCGTTCCACTTATCAAACAACTTCCTGCACCATTATTTGTATAATTTAAATCTTTAGGATCGTCACTTGGCTTCGCTTCACAAGAAACCGTTTCTGAAGCCGGAGGATTTGTAAACTGTGCATCTGGTGGTGGAACTACCGTTATGGTTCTTGAGTGTTCGATCGTCCTGCCACAGTCATCTGTAAATGACCACATATATGTATATGATCCTTGACAATTATCTACACTTCCGGTTCTATCTGGTTGCACTGTACCACTGATTGCACAGTCGCCGGTTTGGCCATTATCGTACATTAATTCTGGTAAATCGTCAAAATCAAAATTATCACATGATGCTACTGTTATATCTGCAGGTGGATTAATCCACATCGGCTCATCTGGTGGTACTACCGTTACAGTACGTGTATGTGTTATCTCTCTACCACATTTATCCATAAATGTCCATGTGTACACATACGCTCCTTGACAATCAACTACACTTCCTGTTCGTGTTGGCTCTACTGAGCCCATAATACTACAATCAGGTCCTGTCTGACCATTATCATACATCAATTCTGGCAATGCGTCAAAATCAAAATCATCACACGATGCTACTGTTATATCTGCAGGCGGATTGATCCACATCGGCTCATCTGGTGGTGACAATGTAAATACCTGTGTATGATTCAATGCTCTGCCACAAGCATCTGTAAATGTCCAAGTAAACGTAACCGTACCTTCACAGCCATCAACATCGTCCTCGCGTGTCGGCATTACTACACCACTTATACTACAATAGTTACCTGAAGGCACACCATTCGTATAAGCCAATTCCGGCATATAATCATCTTCCACAGTCTGTCCACATGGAAGGATTACATCAGCAGGTGGATTGACCCATTGTGCTTCAGGTGCTTCGTTTACGGTTATATTTTGAATATGGGTTAGCGTACGTCCACAACTATCTGTTTTTTCCCAGATCATCTCAAGGGTACCGCCACATAAATCATAATTATCATTTCGGGTAGGAATTACAGTTCCTTGTATAAGACATCTTCCAGCTGGCTCTCCATTGGTATAGGTTAATGGAGGTAAAACTCCCGGATCTGGTATATCCGCACAATCTACCGTAGCATCTGCAGGCGGATTTAAAAACATAATCTCTTGCGGTGGTTCGATTGTAATGACTTGTTCGTGGTGTAAATTACGTCCACATCGATCGGTTGTATCCCATATAAGGGTGACCGTTCCCTGACATCCGGATGTATCTACGACTTGTGTCGGAGTTACTTCACCGAAGATCAAACATATTCCTGTGCCTCCATTTGTATATTGTAATGTCGGCAAATAGTTTGCTGCAGGAAACTCATTACAAGTTACGGTGATGTCAGCTGGTGGATTGACAAATTCTGCTTCCAATGGTGGTTCGATTGTATAAACCTGTGTTTCCGTGATATCACGCATACATTTATCGGTTGTCATCCAATTATAGGTTACAGTACCCATACACTGCATCGTATCGACAACTCTTGTAGGCATTATTGTTCCCATGATTTGACATGCGCCGGTTTTACCATTGTTATAATTTAATGGTGGCATAAATGTAGCCGGTGGAAACATTTCACATGGAACCGTTTCGTCCTCAAATGGTGTAAATGTGGCTACTGGTATTGGTTCTACTGTGATGATTTGTGTTTCAGTAGCTATGTTGCCACATCCATCCTCAACCGTCCATGTACGTGTTATCGTTCCACCACCACAATCTGTATAGTTGTCTGTTTGTTCACCCATTACGGTTCCAGGTCCAAGACAATTATCCGTATAATTTAAAGTCGGCATATCTGTCAAGTCTTCATAACAGCTTACTGTAATGTCATCGGGTACATTTTGTATGACGGGTGGCTCATTATCTTCAAATATGATATCTACTGAATCATGATCACAACATACATAATCTTGTGCACAATTTGCTATTATCGTAGCCCAACTATCCCCTTCTTGTGGTACGGGTTGCTGTGCTGTTACATAATTAAAACTATATGCTGTAAAAGTACCACATTCTGGCCATGTAAAATTATCTGTCGTGCCGGGAGTAACTTTAACTACGGTACCACTTGCATCGACGATGACTATATATTGCGATAAGCCGGGATCCGTAGCATTGCCATTTACCTGTATATTGACATTTCTGCCAGGACAGGTCGGTGTCGGATTGGCTGTAATCGTTCCTGCATTCGGTTCATGGACATTGATCGTGATACAGGTTTGCGGTGGATTTTCTGCTAAAGTAACACATGCATTATCCGTGTCCACACAGATCATGTAGGTACCTTTAGTGGGAAATGTAATCAAATCCGTACAAGTAGTACCACTTTCATCATAAGGTCCTGCTTGAATGATATTTCCATTTTCGTCCGTCCAGAAGTATCTTAAACCACCTATCGCATTTTCTATACAGTAACTCGCTCTGTCACCGACACAAAGATCTGTAGGTCCTTGAATCGGACTCGGCCAGTCCGCAATGGTAGGAAAACATGGTGGAGTCGTCACAGTGATCGTAACTGTACATGCTGAATTACAACATCCGTCCACTACCAAGGAATACACTTTTCCGATAGTCAATCCGGTCATACTCAAACTGATCGTTTGCGACCAAGGTGCGTTATTTCTACAGCTATTTACATCACAGGCAACGGCATCCCAAGGGTTTTGCCAGTCACATTCCGGAAATACAGCTAACTGCACACCCCTAGAAGCACATGAACCACCATGATTACAATTAGTCGTATTAACGGTCATTTGGATGTCCTCGCACAAGGCAATAAAACGAAACCACGTAGGGTTATGGGCTGTAGTACCATTACCACCGGGCATACACATTGGATTACCCGGTCCATCCGCTGGATGCGGAAAATTGGTCATGGAATAGGTATATCCATTTAATACATCAAAAGAACACAATAAAGGTGAATTATCACACTTACAAGTGTTTTGTGTTCCATTAGTACATGGATCAGGTGGAGCTGATTGTGCATGAATAAAGGAAGTCGAAAAAATCAAAAAAAACGAAAAAAAAGTACAAATTATTCTATTCATTAGAATATCGATTTGTTAAATTAATGATATTGTTAGTCGTGTAAAATTAACATAAAGTTAGTAAATACAAATAATTTATCGACAAAAAAGTATCATAAACAATAAGTCATTACAAACACATATAAATAATGACCAATTATATAAGTCTTATAATCAGCTGATAAAACAAATCATTTGTATTAAATCAGCACAATATTGCAAAATGTTAATACGTCTTAAAAACGACAAAAATTAAGTAAATAACTTAAAAATTACTTTGCATTTACTATAAAAATACAAGTAAAACATCGAGAAATTAGATGGAAACCACTAGAAAAAACGACATTAATGGTTGTTTAAAGCCCAGATTAAAGCTTGTTCTTTAGCTGCTCTGAAGATCGTAATGTGTTGTTCATTTGGAAGATCCACATACTTCCATTTTAGATGAGGAAGCGCATGTTTTTTTAGAGTTTCTGACAATTGTCGCGTATAGGGATAAATTGTTTTTGCATCAGAACCAGCAAACCACAATGTTTTATTGTGTGCAGGGAAATTACTTAAATATTGAGCAGCCTGATCGACCATTTTGTGGTTATTCCACCAAAGAGAAGGATCAAAAGCGATGTAATAATCAAACAAATCCGGTTGTAGAAAGAATGATTCCATTACAAACAAACCAGACAAGGACTCGCCTAATATGCCCCTTTTGGTATTAGTACGATAACGTTTATCAATTTCGGGAATGAGTTCATCGGCAATAAATGCTCTAAAAGCGGCGGAACCTCCGACAACGCTTGCGATCGTTTTATCAGTATCCACTTCCGTCGGACCTGTCAAATCTCTACGTCTTTGCGTATTTGTAATACCCACGAGTATCATCGGTTTAATCTTTCCATCATGAATCAACTTGTCAAAAGTGTTAGCGATATGTGGAAAATCTTCATCAACGACACCGCCATCAGCCATATACATCACCGGCAAGCGATCAGAAGTCGTATGATACTCCTTAGGCAACCAAACATTTATAATACGAGTTTCCTTAACATGAGTTGAAAAAAGTTCAAAGCTATCGTGCGCCGGTACGACATCATTATATTGAACAACGCGCTTACAAGACATCCAAAATGGCAAACTAAGAATAAAAGAAAAATAAAGTACCGCATTTAATTTACAGCTGATTCGATTCATGATAAAGTGGATTTTGACAAACTAAATAAAGCAGCAAAAATATATAAAACACGATGAATAGCATAATAAAAAGTATGCAAAAAGCACCCAGATGTAGCATTTTATACCTATTCGTTACGATTTTAAATTTTTTTTTATTAAAATAGCGAATTTATTGTATAAAAATTTTTTCGATATATAAATATATATTACCTTTGCAGTGATAATGAATAGCACACCCAAAAGTGGGTCTTATCTATTTCAATTTTTTTTATTTTTTTTCAATTTTTATTTAATGAACATTTTCGTTGCGAAATTAAACTACAGAACATCAGCTGACTCTTTAAAAGACTTATTTGGACAGTTTGGCGAAGTTACTTCGGCTATTATTATTACAGACAAAGAAACAGGCAGATCCAAAGGATATGGTTTTGTTGAAATGGAAAGTGAAGATGCAGGAATGGCAGCAATTGCGCAGTTAAACGACAGTCAATTTGAAGGACAGTCTATCGTATGTAAAAAGGCAGAGCCAAGAGGTAGCCAACCACCAAGAAGAGATAATAATTTTAGATCAAGAGATAATAATAGAAGATATTAATCAGATATAAAGTTTTAAAACTTCAAAACTGTAAAAAGCTCTTGTTTGAACAAGGGCTTTTTTCATTTTGATACTTCCGCAATCACAAAAAATCATTTTTAGCTTTACATCATTTTATTAAAAAGCTGCGCAATTTTTTATAATTTTGCCCACGTTTTACAAAAATATATAATCAAGTATAAATCGAACATGCAACATCTTAGCGAACAGGAAATCATCAGAAGAGAAAATCTTAATAAGATTATAGAAGCCGGATATGACCCGTATCCAAGTGCAACATTTAATGTCAACGCCCAAACAGCCGAAGTAAAACAGCACTTCAAACCTGGTGATACTACCTATCAGGAAATTTCAATGGCAGGTAGGATCATGTCAAAACGCATCATGGGTAAAGCTTCTTTCGCTGAGTTGCAGGATGCCTCAGGTCGTATTCAGATTTATATTTCCAGAGATGAAATCTGTCCAGGCGATGACAAAACGCTATATAATGATGTTTTTAAGAAGTATATGGATTTAGGTGATTTTATAGGCATTACCGGTTATGCTTTTTATACGCAAGTAGGCGAATGTTCTATACATGTAACATCCTTGACCTTGCTATCTAAATCACTCAAACCATTGCCCGTCGTTAAAAAAGATGACGAAGGTAATGTGTATGATGCATTTACGGATCCGGAACAAAGATATAGACAAAGATATGTGGATTTAGTTGTAAATGAACACGTAAAAGATACCTTTATCAAGCGTACAAAAATGTACAATTCTATGAGAGCATACCTCAACGAAAGCGGATATCTCGAAGTAGAAACCCCCATATTACAGCCATTGTACGGTGGTGCAGCAGCAAGACCATTTACGACACATCACAATACATTAGACCTAAAACTGTATTTGAGAATTGCCAATGAACTTTATCTAAAAAGGTTAATTGTGGGAGGATTTGACGGCGTTTATGAGTTTAGTAAAGACTTCAGAAATGAAGGTATGAGCCGTTTTCACAATCCTGAATTCACTCAAATCGAATTATATGTAGCCTATAAGGATTACGAATGGATGATGAATTTAGTGGAAGAAATGATTGAAAAAGTAGCCATTGATATCCACGGCACTACAAAACTTCAAGTCGGCAATAACATCATCGACTTCCAAAGACCATGGAAACGATATACCATGTTTGAAGCCATAGCACATTTTACTGGTGTCGATATCAGCGAAATGGATGAAACACAACTCAGAGAAACCGCTAAAAAATTAAATGTTCCGGTAGATAATACCATGGGCAAGGGTAAAATTATAGATGAAATTTTTGGCGAACATTGCGAAGGCAAGCTTATCCAACCTACATTTATAACGGACTATCCCGTCGAGATGTCTCCATTGGCCAAAAGCCATAAAACCAAACCAGGACTTGTAGAAAGATTTGAAGCAATTTGTAACGGAAAAGAAATCGCCAATTCGTTTTCTGAACTCAATGATCCGATTGACCAAAGAAAACGTTTTGAAGAACAGTTAGAATTGGGCAAACGTGGGGATGAAGAAGCGATGACTTTAGACGAAGACTTTTTGAGAGCTTTAGAGTATGGAATGCCCCCAACAGCCGGGTTAGGAATTGGTATGGACAGATTAGCCATGATTATGACCAATCAAAATTCTATACAAGATGTCTTATTTTTCCCGCAAATGAAACCGGAAAAGCAAGAAGGTAAATAAGTTTGAAACCATTGCTATACATACTCGCTGCGCTGCGAGGTTTAATTGCTTTTGGCATAATGTCGGGATATATCATCGTCTATGGTATATCTTGCCTCTTTAAACCGCATACAAAAGAACGCGCACTCAAACTTAGGGAACATTATATCCAATATGTTGCCCTACCGATATTCAATATCCATATCGACGTTAAAGGTGCGCCGATTTCAACACCGGCTTTGTATGTATGCAACCACAGATCATTTTCTGATCCTGTCGTTGTATGTCGCTATTTACCAGCTTTTGTACTTGCAAAAGCAGAAGTAGCCAATTACCCAATAATAAATAAAGGAGCAGAACTAACCGGGGTCATTTGGGTCAATCGAAGTAATAAATCCTCAAGGTTGGATGCACGTACCAAACTCACAGAAACCATTAAAGCGGGTTATAATGTATTGTTATATCCTGAAGGTACCGTAGGTACAGCAAAAAACACGCTACCCTTTCGCGAAGGTTCATTTAATGAAGCTGCCGAAAATGACATTCCGGTCATTCCCATCGCTATAGAATACCAATCGTCAAAAGATCTATGGATTAAAGATAAATTTGTACAACAATTTTTATATCAGTTTTCAAAATGGAAAACATCCGTAAAATTGCGCTTTGGAGATCCGATCTATAGCAAGCATGGAAGCGAACTATGTGCGACAAGTTACCATGTGATCAATAAACAACTCGAAGAAATGCAGCAGGGTTGGAAAACATCGTTTGAATGATACAACGAAGTTGGCCGAACTTTTAAAAAAAAAATACAGATCGCATTAATTCCTTTTATATTAAATGAATATTATAGCCTTTAATCAAGAAGAATTTTATATCTAGGCGATGTAGATTACCCTTTAATATGACCGGTGTCATATTTCTAATCATAAATACTGTATAATTTTACGCTGAAATTTTAAAATCATATGTATCATGAAAGAAGTATTTGACAGATTAAGTGCCGTAAAAGGTGGAGTATGTGTTACGATTATTTTAAATACACATAAAACTACTCCCGAAAACCAAAAAGATCCAATTCTTTTAAAAAATTTAATTTCAGAAACGAGCAAGAGAATTGAAGCAGAATATGATGCTAAAACAGCTAAATCGTACACTGAAAAATTAACAGAATTAGCCGCAACTATAGATCATTACCACAATGACAATGGGCTCATGTTATTCGTTAATGAAGATATAGCTGAGTATCTACGCATTCCTACACATCCGACACAAAGGATCGTAATTGACGACACATTTGCAACAAAATCAATTTTACGAGCTTTAAATAAAGATACAGAATACTATGCGCTCGTGCTTGCAGGAGGTAAAGCAAAGATGCTAGAAGCAAGTAGTGGTGAATTCATATCAGAAATCCATGATGAAGGTATCCCGTTCAATGATGAAAAATTGTACAACGTTTCACGTGATGAATTTTTCAACAGAGTAGATAAAGCAGTAGTAAAAGTTCGGACAAAAAAACCTCATCAAATCGTAATACTTTCCGATGAAAACAATTTTCATCAATATATGAAAGTGGCAGATTATCCAAATATCATCATGGGACATATTCACCTTAAAAATTACGATGAAAAACCGGCTAATCAAATTAAAGAAATATGGCCATTCATAAGCGAATTAACTAAAGCAAAGCAAAGCGCACGAATTGCAGAGTTAGAACAAGCGGTAAGTGCTGGAACATGTATAACAGATATCAATGAAATCTGGAGTGCAGTACGAGAAGGAAGAGGTCGAACGATCTTTGTTGAAGAAGGTTTTTATCTTCCTGTAAGCAATGAAGATGGAAAATTAACACCTATTGATGCAAGTGAGATAAGTACGAAGCATGACATCGATGATATTACAGATGAAATGATAGAATACACACTTAAATTTGGAGGTGATGTTGTATTTACAGAAAGAGGTACCATGAAAGCATTCCAAAAAATTGCGTTAGTAACCAGATTCTAAGCATTATTATTTTTTTGAAAATTTTCAAAATCAAACAGGTGTTAATAGATAAGTAGCTATTATCACCTGTTTTTTTATAATAAATATACAAGACTACACATTATTGAATTATAATTAAAAGAAAAAGCGTAAATTTGTATTTTTGATTCAAATATTGAAGATCTGTTTCCTGCAAAAACAAGTTAATCATCAATCATGAAAACATTACATAATAAAGTTGACGGTCGTGAACTTAGAGCAAAGATTCAAAATGACCCAACCCCAAGGACAACCTTATCCTTTTATCAATATCACCAGCTTAAAAATGTAAAAATTTTTAGAGACCATCTTTATATACTTTTGTCTCAATTAGGCGTTTTGGGCAGAATATATGTGGCCAATGAAGGTATCAATGCCCAGGTTTCTGTTCCGGATGAAAATCTGACCACATTTAGAGAGGCGTTAAATACCATCACATTTTTGGAAGGAGTCCGATTAAATCAGGCCATAGAAGACAATGGAAAATCATTCTTTAAGCTATCCATTAAAATCAGAAATAAGATCGTAGCTGACGGTTTGAACGACAATACCTTTGATGTCACGAATAAAGGCATACATCTCAAAGCAGAAGAATTTAACGAATTGGCCGCACAACCGGACACCATCATTGTCGATATGCGCAACCATTATGAGAGTGAAGTCGGTCATTTTAAAAATGCAATCTTACCTGATGTAACGACATTTAGAGAAGCGCTCCCGCTCGTTGAAGAAATGCTCAAAGATAAAAAAGACCAAAATATCATCATGTATTGTACGGGTGGTATACGTTGTGAAAAGGCTTCCGCATATTATAAACACAAAGGTTTTAAAAATGTGTATCAAGTCGAAGGTGGTATCATCGAGTATGCTCGAAGAGCCAAAGAACTTAATATTGAAAATAAGTTTATCGGTAAAAATTTTGTTTTTGATGAGCGCTTAGGCGAATCCATATCCGATGATGTTATCAGCCATTGCCATCAATGTGGAAATCTTTGTGATACACATAAAAATTGTGCAAATGACGATTGTCATCTACTGTTTATCCAATGTGAGGAATGTGCACAAAAATATAGCCATTGTTGTTCGCAACAATGCCAAGATTACAACCAACTCAGTGATGTAGAGAAGAAAGCCCTAAAACACACGCTTACATTTAACGGAAGTAAATTTAGCAAAGGAAGGTATAATACTTTAAGGCACAACCAATTGTAAACTTAAATATCAATCGAACAAAGCAAAGGCCCAATGGATACAAAACAGCGTTACAACAGATTAATCTTAATTGGATCACTGGCTATTCTAGGGCTTTTTACAGCTGTTTTTATATTTTTTACAGCCGGTCAAATTCCTTCATTTGAAGAACTTGAAAACCCAAAATACGACTTAGCTTCTGTCATTTATGATGCAAAAGGTCAGCCTTTTGGAAGATATTATATTGAAGAACGCGTAGCATTGACCTATGAGGAGATTTCGCCTAATATCGTCAATGCACTTATCGCTACTGAAGATATCCGATTTTATAAACACAGTGGTATTGACCTGATAGCATTGACAAGAGTAGGATTTAAAACGCTGGTATTTATGCAAAAAAATTCAGGTGGTGGTAGTACGATCACGCAGCAATTAGCAAAATTACTGTATGAAAGACCGAAAACAGCCGGTTTATCCTTTCCAAAAAGAACATTTCTCCTTATAAGATCTAAACTAAAAGAGTGGATTACAGCAGTCAAATTAGAGCGTTCTTATACTAAAGAAGAGATCATTGCCATGTACTTAAATAAATTTGAATTTATTAATGGAGCACATGGAATTGAAGCCGCTGCCAATATCTACTTTAACAAGCAACAAAAAGATTTAAGTATTCCTGAAGCAGCGACTTTGGTAGGGATGCTAAAAAATCCAAGTTTGTACAATCCCAAGCGATTTCCAGACAGATGCCTCAGTAGAAGAAATGTTGTCCTCGACCTGATGCAAGATAATGGCAATTTTGATAAAGCAGCATTGGCAAATTACATCCAACAGCCATTAGATATGTCTGGATTTTTACGAAAAACACAAAGTGATGGACCTGCACCCTATTTTAGAGCAGAGCTAACCAAATATCTACGCAACCTCTTTGCATCTAAAAACATAAAAAAGGCTGACGGCACAGAATACAATATTTATACCGATGGTTTGAAAATCTATACGACAATTGATCTTACGTTTCAACAATATGCAGAAGAAGCGATTGTAGAGCACATGAAAAAAAATCAGGACAGGTATAATGTTGTTTGGAAAAATATGGATCCATGGACTTTCGAAGCTGACGATTTTCAAAAGAAACTTAGGGCATCCATATTCGAAAATCAATGTAAAAGTACAGATCGGTATTTGAGTTTACGCAATCAATTTCTAGGAACTACATTAGCGAATATAAACAAATCATTTCCGGGTTTGCAACTATCAGATAATATCATCAAAACAGTTGATTCCATTCAACAAAATCATAAAACGTGGCACCAAGCAACTGAAGCAAAAAAAATTGAAGTATCCAGACAAGCGGACTATCATCGACTTATCAATACTCCGGAATGGAATACGTTAATTACACAATATAAAGATTTACAAAAAGCGTATAATGAAACGTTTAGTAAGCCAGTCAAAATGAAAGTCTTTGACTATGTTGAAGGTGAAAAAGAAGTTGAAATGTCCCCATTTGACTCTGTGCGATATCACAGAAAATTTTTGCAATCAGGCATGCTGGTCATTGAACCCAATTCAGGATATGTAAAAGCTTGGGTCGGTGGGATCAATCACAAATATTTTAAATACGATCACATCACGATGCGTAGATCTGTGGGTTCTACCATCAAACCATTTGTATATACAACAGCGATGGCCGTCGGCAATATATCACCATGTCAGGAATATGAAGATATTCAATATACCATTTCGCCTGCAGATTCGGGATTTGGCCTAGATGAAGAATGGTCACCTGCGAATGCAGAAGAAAGATTTAGCGGTCAAAAATACAATTTATATCGAGCCCTTTTATATTCAAAAAATTCAATTTCAGTACGTCTTATCAAAGAGTTAGGAACGGTAGAGCCTGTACGAAACCTCTTAAATAATTTAGGAGTTGATAAAAATATGCGGCTGGAAAATGGCAGACTTGCCATACCTAATGTTCCATCAATATGCCTTGGTGCAGTTGACCTGACACCATTAGAAATGACAGGTGCATATACAGCTTATGCCAATAATGGTTCGTACACACAACCCATTTTCATCTCAAAAATAGAAGATAAAAACGGAAAAGTCATTTATCAAGGCATTCCAGAACGAAAAACAGCCATAAATCCATTGTATAATGCTGTAATGGTCTCCATGCTTACAAACAACGTCTCTGGAAGCTCTGGTATGCGTGTAAAATCTAAAATAGGCGGTAAAACCGGAACAACAAATGATTTTGCAGATGGTTGGTTTATGGCGATCACACCATCATTAGTCATTGGAGTTTGGGTAGGAGGAGATGATAAATGGATCCGATTCAGAAATATCAGCGATGGTCAAGGTTCTGTATTGGCTAAACCAATTACATCCTTATTTTTACAAAAACTCGAAAACGACCCTCAATCAGGATACAACTATAAGGACAACTTTCCAAAACCACCAACAGGTTATGAAGAACTTGTAAATTGTGCATTGTTTCAAGCTGAGCGAAAAACAAACGAAATGAATGACACAGAACTACAAAAGTCTAAAAGAGAGGTTTTCGATGAGGAATTTTAAAGTATAACCCATATTCGTTTAATACCATAGTTATGTAAACGCTAACATTGATCTCGAAAAGTTCGAATATCATTTACCTAAAAAACAAAACTTCCTTATTGACATTGAGCCGCAAGGTAAACTCGGTCACACTATTTTTGTTAATTTTTAATTAAATTTATTATAAACAGGGTACAAAATCTTCGAGCGAAGAACAAAAACAAACAATCATTTGTTGTAACAAATATAGCTTAAATAATCAACAATTAAAAATTTAAAAAATTATGGCAAGCACAAAATGGACGTTGGATACAGCGCATAGTGAAATTCAGTTTAAAATCAGACACATGATGATTTCGAATGTTACTGGACAATTTAACAATTTCACCTCAGAGGTCGAAGCTGAAGATGATGATTTCACGCATTCAAAGGTATATTTTAAAGCGAATGTAGCCTCAATCGACACAAACAACGAGCATAGAGATAATCATTTGAAAGGTGAAGATTTCTTTGATGTAGAAAAATATGAAAGCATCACATTTAAAGCAGATACATTCGATGCTACAACCGGAAATGTAACAGGTGAGTTAACAATAAAAGAGGTTACAAAGCCAGTAACACTCAATGCAGAATTTCATGGTATCAACAAAGATCCTTTTGGAAATACAAAAGCCGGATTTTCGCTCAATGGTAAAATCAATAGATCTGATTTTGGATTAACATGGAATACCGCATTAGAGACTGGTGGTGTTTTGGTTAGTGAAGAAGTAAAAATTAGTGCAGAAATACAATTTGTTAAACAAAATTAATTAGAGTTTTAAAAGTCGTCATAAAATTTATGACGGCTTTTTTTATAATTTTGTAACATCAAAACATCATCAATACGACTTTTTATTCAAAAAAACATTAAAAAATAACAATTTTTAAAAAATAAAACGAAAACAATTAAAATTTACTAAATTTTCACTTAAATTTGATTCTTTAAATTATTTTTCGTGAAATCATTTTTCCAGATTGTATTGCATATATTTTTGATGACATTGATTTTATTGTCGGCTAGCAATATATGTTTTGGACAATATTCTAAAGCAAAACGCGAAAAAGAATCTGTTAGATATGGGATAAAACTATCTGGTGGTGCTATTATGGCTCGTGAAGAAACGGTTTATATTGGCAATGGCAAAGATCAAATTGTCCATGAAATACAACTGTCCAAAGCACTACCACAATACAATGTTGGATTTTGGGCTCAAAAGCGATTTGGCTGGTTATATACCGAACTTAATATACTTTATACAAATTACGGAATGGGCTTTGATGTGACTACATACATGGAAAATGGAAGGCCAAAAACGAGAAAGATTGAACGATTTGGCTATTTAGATTTGCAAGCTATGGGTGGATTATTTTCAAACAATTTCAGGCTTGGCGTAGGTCCTGTAATGCATATTCTAACAAACCATAATTCACAGCTTTTAGGCTTAGAGCATTACAATCAGAAATTAAGATATGTTAGTTATGGATTTAGCTTTGCTGTAGGTTATGACATCGGCAGAATAAGTATCGACTTTAAATTTGACAAAGCATTCCGTACGATTGGGGATCACATCTATTACCGATATTCTAAAAGTCAATTTTTTGAAACGCCCGATGGGCTTACATTGGCTGTCGCCTATTCCTTCGCACCAGAACCCTAATTCTATACAATTTGGATTTTTTAACCAATACTTGTAGAAAACTTTTGCCCGTGAGCATGTTAAAGTTGGTTTAAAGCAATATCATTGTAAAAAGTTCCACATCTTAATTACATTTGTGCTTCTAAAATCAAAAGGCATATCAAACCAAAATGACAGCTTTAAAATCTTATAAAGAAACCATAAATTATTTGTTTCAAAAATTACCCATGTACCAGCGCGATGGTGCATCTGCATATAAAAAAGACTTGACAAATACACTAAATTTGTGCAAAATGGCTGGGAATCCACAAGATAAAATCAAGTGTATTCACATCGCAGGTACGAATGGAAAAGGTACAACGAGTCATATCGTTGCAGCTGGCCTTCAGGCACAAGGTTATGCAGTTGGGGTCTATACTTCACCGCATTATAAGGACTTTAGAGAACGAATCAAGATAAACGGGCAGTTTATTGATTTAAAATACATAACAAATTTCTTAAATAAGTATAGAGCTGAAATTGAAGCTATTGAACCATCATTTTTCGAGTTAACGGTCGTATTAGCATTTTCTTGGTTTGCTGATCAGCATATAGATTATGCAGTGATCGAGACAGGATTAGGAGGTCGGTTAGATTCTACCAATGTGATTACACCTATATTAAGTATCATAACCAATATCAGCTTTGACCATCAAAACATACTCGGAGATACACTCAATCAAATCGCAAGCGAAAAAGCGGACATCATCAAACCGAATGTGCCTGTCATCATAGGTGAGACCCAAAAAGTGATCGAACAAGTATTTATAAACAAAGCAAATCAAGTAAATGCACCAATTTTATTTGCAGACCAACATCTAAACGCAAAAATTATCGAAGCGCATCCGTATCTTAGTTTTCAATTACATCTCGATGGAACGTTTTGGAATAAGCCATTACATACGACACTTTCTGGACCATTTCAATATAAAAACATCATAACCGGGCTTTTTGCACTACATTTTCTTAGTACACATATTTCTATAGATATGGATAAAGTTTGGGATTTCATGCAAGATATGTCTAATAAGACAAAATATTCAGGTCGCTGGCAAACGCTCGGTTTAGAACCATTGATTATAGCCGATTCTGCGCATAATGAAGGTGGTCTAACGATCGTCACTCAACAAATTGCTCAAATCAAAGCCAAACACAAACACATTGTACTTGGTTTTGTCAATGATAAAACACTGGATTTAATCTTAGGGCTGTTCCCAAAAAATGCTACTTATTATTGGGCTAAAGCCAATGTTCCCCGTGGTTTAGATGCAATAAATTTAAAAGCGAAAGCTGCCGAATTTGGCTTACATGGCAATGCCTACAGCAGTGTAAGAAAGGCATTTGCAGCAGCTAAAATAAAAGCTCAAAAGGATGATTTTATTTATATTGGAGGTAGTATTTTTGTCGTTGCAGAAGTTATTTAAAACACATATTTGACACAAAAAAAAGTCTTTGAATCGTAATGAATCAAAGACTTTTTTGTACCGAAGGCGGGACTCGAACCCGCACACTATTGCTAGCACTGGATTTTGAGTCCAGCGTGTCTACCAATTCCACCACTTCGGCAATTAAACAATCAAAACATTAGTTACATTAAAACTAAAGCGATGCAAAAGTAGATAAATTTTCCTGAATACGCAACATGTATTTCAATTTTAAAAAATTTTCTTTAATGATATTTAAAGCTTCATCTCTATCTAGTTGATTTTCAAACATATCAACACCTCGATTCAATTCATCTGTCAGTTCAGCCTTCATCATTTCTACTAGCTTTAAGGTTTCATTCCTTTTATCTGCATCAAAGTCAGCTTCTAAGTCAAAAATGGCCTCATTAATTTCCATGATTTCCATTAAAAAAGATTGAGGAAGTGCTTCATGTTCACCATCTTTAAGTACACCTAAGAAATGTAAAAGGTAACTCAATCGTGACTGTTCGTCTGATAAAACCTTATATGCCGTATTAAAATTGCTCGATTGAAGCATTGATGCGGCCTGCTGCTGTTCATCCATATCCGTAAAAAAATCTGGATGATGTAAACGACTCAGCGAATAATACTGTTTTTTTAAGTGTGCCAAATCAGGGCGAAAACTCAAAGGTATTTGTAATATATCAAAATAGTCAACCATGATGCATATGTATTAAAACAATCGAGAAACATCCAAACCAATTGCAAATAACATCAAGCCCATCAATAAAAAGAAGCCAATAAAATTAACGACTTCCATGAATTTATCACTTGGAACTTTTCCGGTAATAACCTCCCAAATTAAAAACATCACATAACCACCATCTAAAGCTGGTATTGGTAATAAATTAAAGAAAGCTAGCAAAATAGACAAACTTGCCGTAATGTTCCAGAAAATCCTCCAATCCCATCCAGTGTCAAACATACCCGCTATAGAAAAAACGCTACCAAGTGAATCTTTAGCTTTAATTTTGCCAGAAAACATTTGACCAAAGGCTTTTAATTGGCTATTTAAAAAATTAACAGCCATTGAAGCACCTTTAGGGAAGGATGCGAAAAAGCCATATTTTTCATAAGAAATCTGTGGCATTGCAAATTGAATACCAATTTGTCCTTTATCATTGACAGCGATATCTTTAGACAAGGTATCTTGTCCTTGAATCACCTTAAAATTGAGTGTCTTATTCTTATTATCCTGAAGGATACTTATCATATCAGCTTGGAAATTAACGGGTTGATGATCAACTTCAATAATTCTGACGCCTTCGGGCAAACCTGCTTTTCCAGCGTTTCCATCCGCTACGACTTTATCAACATTTAATGCTATCCTTGGTACAGATGAGAACAAAGTATTCTTTCTATTTTCGTATTTTGTAGCATAGCTAACAAAATCTGCAGGTACTGATAAAGCCATTTGTTTTCCGTCGCGTTCGATTGTCAAAGACTTCGCTTCATTTATAATAATTTCATTTAAAACAAGGCCTGCATTAAATTTATCAAGATTAACGTCGCCCACTTTTAAAATTTTATCCCCATCTTGCAAGCCCAATTTCATCCCCATGGAATCTACAACAATACCACCAACTGCATCGGAGGTTTTTATATAACTTTCTCCCCAGTAGAACATCATCATAGAGAAAATCAAAATACCTAATAGGAAATTTACGGTAACACCACCGACCATGATGATCAATCGCTGCCATGCCTTTTTAGATCTGAATTCCCAAGGTTGAGGCGGTTGCTTCATCTGCTCTTTGTCCATACTTTCGTCAATCATACCAGCGATTTTGACATAGCCACCAAAAGGAATCCAGCCTATACCCCATTCAGTATCTCCAATTTTCTTTTTAAAAAGCGAAAAATATGGATCAAAAAATAAATAGAATTTTTCTACACGTGTTTTAAACCATTTTGCAGGCAAATAATGCCCTAATTCATGCAATACGACTAAAATAGACAAACTTAGGATAAGTTGTAAAGCTAAATTGATTTTATCCATTTAGGGAAATTTAATTTGAATCAAAGTGTTAATAAACAATATAAAACGAAATGTTTTTTTAAATGTTTTCATTTAAGTGCACAAAGATAGATTTTTGAAAGGAAAGGTAGAATCATTTTCACAAAATACTTATGCCCTACTCCGCTTATAGCTACTTTTTAAAGGAAAATGTGTATTTTTTAGCTTTTTAAATTCATTGTTTTGTAGAAAAACTTTAAATTTAACACATCCATTCCTATTGAGCTCAATTGCGACAATCCAAACTTGAAAACACTAAATCTTCCAAAAACGTCTTTACTTCACCATCCATATTTTTTTTGTTAAAATCAGTAAGAGAAGAAAGGTTTTGCATAAAATAATTCTGAAAATGCGCAACCTCTACAATGGTTGAGGCCAGCGACCTAGGGAATTTATAATCCGGGTTATATTCTAAAATCACATCACCTATCAAAACGCATAAATCTGTGTATGGTTGAAAAAATTGCTGTTTATTATCTTGTTCCACCTGCTTAGTAAGATAGGATTTTGAGCTCTCCGCAACTATCAGTGAATACAACAATCGCTCATCAATAAACCCGACATGATCGTGATATTCAATGGGCGCTGTCAGCATAGAGATTATCTTACTAAGTTTGACTTTTGGTGTATTAATATTATTGGTAACATAACGAATGTTGAACTCTAACCAATTGAAATACCAAGCTGTTAGATATATCAAAAGTTTGTGTTTGTTTTCAAAATATCGATAAATACCCGCTTCTGTGGAAAGGATTTCGTCGGCCAGTTTTTTGAATGTAAATTCTTCAAAGCCTAATTTATGCATAAGCTTGACGCTATTAATTAAAATTTTTCTTCCCAACTCAGTATCTTCAGGATTGCGAAGATATAAGCCTTCATTAATCTTGACTTTAAATTGAATATTCATTTCATATAAAACTTTCTAACAGGCAAAGATATATAAATAAGTCATTAGCACATTAAAATAGTTTTACTAAAAAATTTAATAGTATTACTTCTATACAAAATAGTTTATCTATCTTTGCGGCATTTTTTAACTAATGTAAAATAGATGGATACAATATTAGAATCAATACAACACATATTAGATCCCAATTGGATTATGCAAAATGGTGGTTTATATTTAGTGTTATTGATTTTATTTATTGAAACAGGAGTGATATTTGGTTTTTTCTTACCCGGTGATCCATTATTGTTCATCTCAGGTATGGTCATAGCATCTGCAAATGAAGTGGATTTTCCTTTTTCAAATGAATATTTAAATTTGCCTTTTTGGATGTTATTATTTATTGGATCCACGATTTTAGGCAATTTCTTTGGTTATTGGTTTGGATATAAATTCAAACATTTAGTAATCCGAGAAGAGGACACATGGTTTCTTAAACGAAGACACATCCAAACAGCTCATGACTTTTACGATAAAAAAGGAGGGTTTGCCATTGCTATTGCTCGTTTTTTACCTATAGTAAGAACGTTTGCACCAATCATTGCAGGAACAGTAGAAATGAATTTCAAAAAATTTATTTTTTACAATATCATTGGAGCAATTTTATGGGTGGTTAGTCTGACATCATTGGGTTTTGTTTTAGGAGACAATCCATGGGTACAAAAGAATTTAGAGTATATTTTGATAGGAATTGTTATCTTGGTTACAGCACCGGTAATTATAAGATTATTTGTAAATAAAAAATAAAAGTTTAAGCCCCTCATATCCTCATCTAGGAAGATATAAAATCAATTAATTTTAAAAATGAAAAGGTTAAGGATTTGTGAGTTTATCGGATTTCATCAATCAAATGTGCATACCCTGAATATCGTAAATATTGATTTTTACAACTTCAAAAATTTTCTTTACTATTATAATTAAACATAGATTGCAATCCAAAATATTTAGCATATATTTGAGACTTTTTAAACAAGCGTCCATATGAAGCGTTAGGTTATCATTTATATTTAATAACACCCTAAATGGGAATGATATATAGTATTGTATAATAAACTTTTTAATTTAGTATAAAAATGAAGAACATTTTTCAATTTTTTCAACCTAAGGACAAGGTATTTTTTGCTTTGTTTGAAAAGATCACTGAAAATTTAGTTGAGATGGCCACCGTTTTCAAAAATGAAATTGGAAAAGAAAATTTATCATTCGATTTTCTTGAGGCTATGAAACGATATGAACACATCAATGACGAATTTACACACACTGTTTACGAAGAGTTAAACCGTAATTTCATCACTCCATTTGATAGAGAGGACATTCAGAGCCTAGTTTCTTCATTGGATGATATTGCCGATTACATTCATGCTTCTACAGAATACATAGTTTTATATAAAACTCCTTATCTAAAAGCATATATACAATTTTCTGAAATTATACTTGAAGGGTGTAAGGAAATTCAAACTGCCATGCGCCTTCTCAAAGGATTTCAGGACAAGGAAGGTATTAAAAAAGCGTGTATTCGTGTAAATTCACTTGAAAATGAAGCGGACAGACTGCTTTCAAGAACAATGGTAGAATTATTTGAATCTGATGATGCTAAAGCTATTTTCAAAGCCTCAAAGGTTATCGAAAATTTGGAAATTGCAACCGACCAAGTAGAAACTGTGGCGCTTATAATTCAGGGTGTAATGATAAAATATTCATAGGTCATGGAATTACCATTAATGTTGATTTTAATCATCGTATTGGCGCTTGTATTTGATTATATCAATGGATTTCACGATTCAGCCAATTCTATTGCAACCATTGTTTCGACCAAAACACTTACCCCACTTCAAGCTGTTGCTTGGGCTGCTTTTTGGAATTTTGTTGCTTTTTTTGTGGCCGTATATATTATTGGTGAATTTAAAATAGGAAATACGGTAGCAAAAATTGTTTCGAGTGAGTTTATCACGCTCGAAGTGATATTTTCCGGAATCCTGGCTGCAATCATGTGGAATTTATTTACTTGGTGGTTTGGAATTCCCTCTTCCTCATCTCATACGCTGATAGGTGGATTTATAGGTGGTGCCCTTATGCATGCTTTGGTTATAAATTTCAAAGGATATGCTATTGCACAACCCGAAGCAGATTTTATTAGCCAGTCCTGGGCATCAATCCAGCAATTATTTACCCAAGATATTGTAAATTACAAAAAGGTAATTCCTGTATTTCTGTTTATATTTCTAGCACCTTTTTTCGGTATGGCCATTGCAATTTTTATAAACACGGTAATTCTTCATTTATATAAACGTGCTACACCACACAAAGCCGAAAAATCTTTTAAACGTTTGCAACTCGTATCCTCTGGTTTGTTTAGTTTAGGTCATGGGTTGAATGATGCACAAAAAGTAATGGGTATTATCGGTGCAGCGGTTATATATTACCATGTACAAATGCTTCAAGATCCGGTTTATATGACCTTAGAAGAGTCTGCACAGTTTAGTTATTTTACTGAGCACTATCTTTGGGTTCCATTTACTTCCTTTTTAGTAATCGGACTAGGAACATTGTCTGGCGGTTCTAAAATCATTAAAACCATGGGTACAAAAATAACTAAAGTTACTTCACTTGAAGGAGTAAGTGCAGAGACCGCAGGTGCTGCTACCCTATTCATTACGGATCACCTAGGAATTCCAGTTTCGACAACACATACGATTACTGGATCAATTATCGGTGTTGGTTTGACTAAGAGAATATCCGCCGTTCGATGGGGAATTACTGTTAGCTTATTATGGGCTTGGGTATTAACGATTCCATTAAGTGCCTTACTAGCAGGGATTACCTATCTTATACTTATAATGTTTTAACGTAGCACTGTAATATCGCCTTGAAATCGTTCACTGGTTCCATCTCTTTTATCGATGATGGCTGTCCAAATATATACGCCGCTTGGTACTTCCTTGCCATTGTGTAAACCATTCCAGCCTTGTTCAGGCACATTTGATGGAAAGTTTTCATTATGGAAGATCAGATTACCCCATCGGTCAAAAACATTTAAAGTGCGAATGTTTATTTGCCCTTTATTAGAATAACCAGTAAAGAAACCATTTGAACCACCCTTTGCAATTACATTTGGAAACACAAATTGACTATTATCTTTAATATTCAAATTTAATATGAATACAGAGTCACAACCAAACTCCGATGCATACAATATTTCATAAATTCCCGAATATTCATAAGTTTCTTGACTAACAGGCCAGAAATAAGCACTTTCAGTGTCCACATTTTCAACCATGTTATATGTAGGATTTATGTTCAGCGACAGTGTAACTAATGAATCGCATCCATGAACAGTTTTAAAAGGTACCCTATAAAGACCACTTTCTGTATAAGACTTACCCGTTGATGACCAAGTATATTCATGACATGAAATCACGTTAAACGTATCAGAATAATTGGGATAAATCATCAACTTTAAAATACTAAGTGAATCACAACCATTGATATTTGATGCAATCATTTCGTATTGGCCGGATGAATCATAAACTTGATTATTCCATTCAAACTGATTACAGGTTTCCACACTCATAATTTGGGGTTCTGATGTAAGATGTATTGTCAAATACAATCGAGCGATACTGTCACAGCCTACTGCATTCATTAATGTAGCTTCATATAATCCAGATTCAGTAAAGGTTCGATTATTCCAATAATATGCATCGCAGACTGTTATCGTATCTGTGGACTTTGTAGCCTGTTTTACGTTAATATCCAAACGTGCAGTTGCAAAACAATTAATATCAACTTCATCCGTTTTATTATTTTCAATTCGAATAAAAATACTCGTATCTTTTGTTGTAAATGATTCGGGATTTACGATGCTACGATTGCCTTTAACAGCATCATCCAAACTTCCATAATAGCTAAATTTATAGTTTTGGGGATTATCTATCAACATACGATTTGCTTGCGTCAGGTCAAAGGTAGCCTGACCATTTTCATTATATGTACATTGATCGGGCAATCTGACAACATCCTGGTTAAGGACGGGATTTGGCTTAACTTGAAGTAACAGTTTAACAACTCGAATAAAGTTACCCGATTTCGTTTCGACCCTAACATATATTTCTTGAATTTCACCGACTTTAAGCATTGATTTGATAGGAAAGTTAATTGAGGCTATACCATTTTTTTCGGCCTCATCTTGGTCATAATAAAACTTATATATAGCATCAGGATAATCAATTTCCAAGTCCTTTAAAAATTCTTCTTTTTCAAAATACACTTCAGAATCAGATGTTAATGCACATTTACTATAGATATCACCTACAATAGTACAATCCAAAATCGCATCTCCACCACCCTCAAAACTCAAGGTATAACCCAAATTTGTCCTACTATACCGGTCAATAACAATTAAAATTTCATCATTAGGCTTTACATCAAAATACCTAACAATACCAGGATCCGGAAATCCGGAAGAACCACCTGCTTCACACAATTCCATTGCGGTAAGCGACAAACCCAAATGAAAAACACCAGACTGAAATGGATCATTTCCAGAGCCTCTTTTATTGGCATTTGGAGTTGCATTGAGATTGTTCCAATTAGGATTAAGAAAAGCGACAAAGTCATAATCGACGTTTCCATTAGGTGTCACTAAAAATGTGAAAGTAGTTCCACTCAATATTTTAATATAATAAAAATCAAGATAACTCGTAAGCGCCGGACTAAAACATGGTACTTGAATATTTGAAATGCCTGTATTGCCGGGAGAACCGGTATTGATTGTCTGATTGGTACATATCGATTTGATTAAATCTTGTGGAATTTTCTGTGCATGCACTTCTGTACATAACAATATAAAAGTACTAAGTAATACGAAATGTATATATTTTTTACACAGATTATAATGGATCGTAAAGCATACTTGCATATTTAATTCGTTTTATTGCTTTTGACTATTGATTTAATAAATAGTTACAACTTTTAGTTACAAACTTTCTAGATAATTGAAAAAAATGTCAGTTAAACGACATCTTATTAGCAAATTATGAAAATTTGATTGCGCAAAGTGTAAAAAGCATACCTAATATGACCTTTGAAGTCCATAAATAAAAAACACTTTTTTTATTATATCCATTAAAATTGAACATTCGTCGACAAAGTAAGGCTGTTGACCTGTTTCAATCCAACGAAATCCAATCTAAATATCGTCAATAGTATAGAAATCATTGATAACAAGAAATTAAAAAAAAATTATTCACAATTAAATTTTAAAAAAATGAGACATTTACAATTTGGTATTCTATTCGTATCATTAGTTATTTTTGTTGGAATTGCAACTGGATCAGATCTTAAAAAAGCACCAAAACCTGAATCAGAACAAATTCAAAAAATTCTTCAGACTGTTGATTTTGGAAAGTACATCAAAAGCGACACTAAAGTCGAAATAAATTTCATGATTAACGAACGCAGTGAAATCATGGTTACTTCAACGAACAATGAAAACCTTGACAATTTATTCAAACACGTTTTAAATTATCATAAAATAGCATTGGGTCGTCTAGAATATAACAAAATATATACGCTACCTGTATCCATAAAAATAAAGTAATTCCAAATAGTATACTACCTGAATATCTATCGAAACAAATTTTATCTTTGGCATATAGTTCATCTATTTTTCGACAGTTTTTTTAGTAAAGCCTCAGGATCATATATGATTTAATTCTTAAAAAAAACTAAATAAAAGACAAATAAATTTTAGATATTCAGGTAGCAGTACTTTATAATGCCCTTAAATACTACCAATTTACAGGACAAATACAAAAAAAGTCTATTAAAAATTTTAGAAACAAATCAAATCCTAAAACAATTATATAAATAATTGAGTTTATGTTATAAAATATCGTAAAATATTATTTCTTTTGCGGTCATATTATAATTATTTAACAATATTAAATTATAAAATAAGCAACAATGGCAGACAAAATGGATTTGATTGATTTTAAAATAATCAGGATTCTTCAGGAAAATAGCAAGATAACCAACTTAGAATTGTCAAAAAGAATTGGGTTATCTCCTGCTCCTACACTTGAAAGGGTAAAAAAATTAGAGCAGACGGGCGTAATACAAAGTTATCATGCCCATATTGATGCTACTATAATGGGGTTAAATGTAAAAACCTTTGTTTTAGTTTCATTGGCATGGCACAAACCAAATGCTTTGGATAGTTTTATCGAAAAAGTAAAACGCATTCCTGAAATTACAGAGTGTTACATTATCACTGGTGATGCAGACTTTATGTTGACAATAATCACTAAGGACATTCCTAATTACGAAAAGTTATTATTCAAAACGTTATCTCAAATTGATGAGATCGAGCGATTGAAAACGTTGATGACTTTATCTATGGTTAAAAAGGAAAAGGTATTACCTTTAAATTATGATTATATCGAAGAATAGTTAATTTTATCTTCAATGCTAAAAAAAGCCATTTTCTTTTTAGAAAATGGCTTTTTTTATCTCATAATGTTTAATTTTAATTTAATTGAGTAGAAATATAATGCCTGATAAAAAAACCAATAAAAAGTCCAAAACATTATTGTGGCAAGTTACTAGAAAAGGTGATGTTTATAAGCACTATATTTTAGGCACGATTCATACCGCTACAAAAGAAGCAATGACATTTAGAGCATTAGCAGTAGCCTGTATTGACAAAGTTACCTTCTATGCAGGTGAGATGAATCTAGATACAGTCGATACGTACCAACTATCTAAACACTTAATGCTTCCAGACAATTTAACACTAAAAGACATTTTTAAAGAAAAAAAATATTTAAAATACAAAAAGATCATTAAAAAAGCTTACCGCATTGATTTAGATGACTATATAAAATATACACCATTTTATTTACTCAATTTTATCGCCGAACAAAATCTATTGCAGACAGCATCCAAAAATTTGGACTACGATTTATGGACGTATGCAACCGTTACCGGTAAAAATATGCAAGGATTGGAAACTTTTGATGACCAATGCCATATTATGCAAAATATCCCTTTGGATTATCAAATAAAAGCGTTTAAAGAAAATCTTCGCAATATCAATCTAAGTCGTAAAAATATTATCAAACTTAACGATCATTATGCAAATGGCAATTTAGCACAAATCTTCAAAACTTCAAAAAAGAGTATGGGTAGTATAAGAAAACTCATGATTTATGACCGAAATGATAACATGCTCAAGCGTTGTTTAGATTTATTCGAGCAAAAATCAAGTTTTATAGCCGTAGGGGCAGCACATCTCGCCAATAACAAAGGAATCTTGGCTGGATTAAAAAGAGCTGGATACAAAATAAAAATGATAAGAACTATAGAAGATATTTAATACTTCACGCGTATCTGCTTATTTAATTCCACTAAAACCACTTACAGTTTCTTTTAGACTTTTTGGTTAACTAGGCATACTATGTTTAATTGATAAAAAAATCTTGATAGAAACCTAATTTTGTTTTACAACTAATTTTTCCGCTGAGTGGCACATCATTCATCGCCAATCTGGATTATGGATAAAAATGTCATAACCTTTTTAATAACGTGGCACTTCCTTTTCATTACACCTATATTCAATCTCGTATCAGAATAATATTTTACTAAAATTATTTGCAATAATCCCTTACTAAAAAGGCATATTACTGTACAAGATTAAAGTACAAAAAAAACAAGTTAAGAACTTCAAACAACTTAAATAGCCAAATAACTTAAATAGTATTTAAAAAATTTGGGAATAATTGCGAACAAATGATGGTGAATTAAGACATCCGACAGGTATAAATCCTATTGAATCCCTACAAATAAACATTTAAAATATGTTTTTAAACGTTTTTGAACACCTAAATAAAATTAATTACTGAGTGTTTCAAAAAATCCGGTCTGAGTATTTTTACGAACATTATTCCAGTTGTAAAATCGGCCATTCATAGCAATATAAACACCAGGATCAAGAACTTGGGCAAAAGCCATTGCAGCTCCTAAATTAAAGAAGCCATCCGAAGAAGTACCAAATGCATATGGAACCATTGCACCAGTAATAATGATGGTTTTATTGTTGATTTCTTTAGCTAGTGCTTCTGCTGTTTTAACCATGGTGTCAGTCCCATGAGTAATCACGATTCTATTCAATTCAGATTTAATACAATTATAGACGATGATTTCTCTATCGGCATCGGTCATTTCGAGGCTATCAACCATCATCAGTGTTTTGATATCAATATCAAGTTTACTTCGCCCTCTTTCAAACATTTCGTGAAGATGTGTATCTTTAAAATATAGCTGACCGGTTATGAAGTTATATTCTTTGTCAAAGGTACCACCAGTAACAAAAACCTGAATTTTAAACGTGTCATCAGACATTACATACGAACGTTGTTGAAGTACAAAGATAGCAATAACCTATAAAATCTACAGATTTTTAATCGAGAAAAAACAAAATGTACGCTAACTAATGACTAAAGATTAAGCCATATTAGTATAAACAGCCTGAACGTCCTCATCATCTTCGAGTTTATCGAGTATTTTTTCGATTTCGACCATTTGTTCGTCTGTAAATTCAACCGGAGATGTTGGAATGCGTTGTAAGTTGGCTTTAACAATTGGAATATTTTTTTCTTCAAAAGCTTTAGTTAGCGTGCCAAAATCCGTATAATCTCCATATGCATATACTGTATTTCCATCAACCTCATAGCTTTCGAGCCCAAAGTCAATCATTTCTAACTCGAATTCGTCACCTTTGAAGTTTTCAGGCATTTCAAATTCTACGACACTCTTTCTGTTAAACATAAAATCTAGAGAACCAGAAGGCACTAAAGAACCACCAGATTTATTAAAATAGGATTTGACATTGGCAACTGTACGCGTGGTATTATCCGTTGCACACTCTACAAAAATCAGGATACCGTATGGACCTTTACCTTCATAGTTTACCTCTGAATAATCCTCAGCATCTTTACCTGCTGCTCTTTTTATAGCGTTTTCGATATTATCTTTAGGGACGTTAGCTGCTTTAGCTGCTTGAATTGCAAGACGCAATTTAGAATTCATATCCGGATCTGGACCACCTTCCTTAGCGGCTATTGTGATGGCTCTTGCCATCTTTGGAAATACTCTGGACATAGCAGCCCATCTTTTTTCTTTTGCAGCGCGGCGATATTCAAACGCTCTTCCCATGGATAAAAGATTTGAAGATTTAAAATGAAACAACCTATCCCTATAACGAAAAAAGAGCATCAATAAGAGGTCTTATGGATGCCCTTTTTCATCAAGTTGCGGAAGAGGAGGGATTCGAACCCCCGGTGGTGTTACCCACGCCGGTTTTCAAGACCGGTGCATTAAACCAGCTCTGCCACTCTTCCAACTTTGCCCCTTTTTTAAAAAGCGATGCAAAGGTATATTTTAATTTTAAATAATAAAACTTTTATTAAAAAAAAATACAACTACTTTTTTACTAAACCAGTATTATAATTTATTACTATCTCAAAATCAGCACTTCATCCTAAATTTCATTAGATTAATTCCACTCAAAAATGTAAGGCAAACGCATTTGAGGTTCTTTGAGTTTTAATAACGCCTTGGTTTGTTTAGCCATTTCGAGTAATCGCTTTTCTTCTTTAGTCGTAAACAAAGTAGAAACGTCACTGCCATCCTGACCGCTTTTTTGGATTTCTTTGATGACTTTATAGAACATATCTTCCTCTACATAAGGATATTCGGCAATTTTATAGGCATCTATTCCTGCTCTTTCGGCAGCGATTTGGATGGCATCATTCAAATTACCCAATTGATCAACTAAGCCAATTTCCTTTGCTGCTCTTCCTGTCCAAACCCGACCCTGAGCGATAGCCTTCGTACTATCAACCGATAGATTTCTACCTTTTGCTACACGGTCGATAAACAAGTCGTAAATCTCAACTGTGGACTCTTGAAGCAATTCTTTCTCACGTGTCGAAAGTTTTAAAATCGGCGAAAAACCGGCTGCTAGTTCGTGTGTCTTGATCGTATCAAATCGAATACCTATCTTATCATTGAGTAATTTAGTTGCATCCGGCAACATCATAAATACTCCAATTGACCCAGTGAGGGTATTAGGCTCAGATACGATATAATCCGCCGCAGATGCGATATAATATCCACCTGACGCTGCATAATCTCCAAAAGAAGCTATGACAGGTTTTCCAGCTTCTTTGATTCGTTGCAATTCACGCCAAATCACTTCGCTAGTAAAAGCACTTCCTCCCGGTGAATTTACACGTAATACAACCGCTTTAATATTATCATCATTTCGGATTTTTTGCAAAGCTTTGATATAACCTGTATCATCTATACTACCAGGTTGATTATCTTTATATTTGATTTCACCTTCGGCATATAGGATAGCAATTTTATTTTTAGTCGTTGTTTCAACATCTAATTTTGCCAAAGTACTATACTTTGATAAACTTATAGTTTTGATTTTTTTTCCGGTTTTAACCCCAAGTTTCTCCTTCAAAAAGTCATCTAGTTCATCTTGATAGAAAAGCGCATCTACTAAATTGTTTTCAAGTGATTTTTTGGCTGTTCTTCCTTCAACACCCGCCATGATTGCGCGGATTTTATCTGGATCTATGTTCCTGTTTTTACTGATTTGATCCACCATTACAGCTTCCATATCCTTTAAAAAAGTACGGGTTTGAATTTTATTATATTCGCTTATTTCCGTAAGGCGAAAAGGTTCTGTAGCACTTTTAAAATTACCTGCATAAAAAATATTCATTTCAACTCCTACCTTATCGAGCATCCCTTTAAAGAAAGGAATAGTTGCACCAAATCCGCGCAAGTCTACTCCACCCTGTGGATTTAAGAACATAGAATCTGCAACGGAACATAACATATAAGAGGATTGACTGTGACTATCCGCATAAGAATAGATAAATTTGCCACTTTTTTTAAATTCTTTCAAACTCTCCATCAAGCTTAAAATACTTGCCTGCCCTACGGATACAAAATTGTTTTCAATCAGAATACCTTTTATTTTAGGATCTTTAGCTGCGGCTTCAAGGAGCTTTTGAATATCTCTAAGACCAGTAGCATCCGGCATTTTAGAAAATGTAATTTCCTGAGCCACATTGTCGGTTTTTTCGGGTATGAAATTTTCAAGATTTAGCTTTAATATACTGTTTTCAGAATAACTATTACCAGAGCCTGTCAATCCGGTTACCGCTGAAGCTGCAATACCTGCTAAAATAAGAAATCCTACAAAGACAGCTAAAATAACGCCCAAGCAAGATGCAAATAAGGTAGAAAAAAATGATTTCATAAATTTTATAAGTATTTTATCTGCAAATATAACCAATCATGCCTATATTCGATTATTATTTCGCCTAAACCTTCCTTTATTTCTATAAAAGTTGATAATTATGAGATAAACAGTACCTTAAAATTAATTGAATAATTCAAAAGTGATATTAATCATTAAATAACATTTTACTGTACAAATTCGCATCTATATTCTTTTAATTTTATTAATTTTGTACGTAAATAATATTAACCATGAACATTATAAAAAAGGCTTTTTACAATTTATTACCCTATTTCCAACCTACAAAGATGGACGAATTATGGGATATTAAAGTTTGTATTCTCAATAAACACACACACGAACCAGTAGGTGGTGAAGGATATACGATTGAATTTTATGATGAAGATGAATCAGACAATGATTTTTTGGGTAGTGGTCCATTGATGGCTAATGGCATTGCAGATGTCAGATTCAATCCTAAGCATATGAATACAGGGTATGAAGATTCGCCAATTCCTGAATCAGAACCAGATATCTTCTTTATTATCAAAAAAGATGGTACAGAGATTTTCAAAAGTGTAACTACGCATAATATTGATTACAAAAAAAATGCAAGTTTTGACATCGAAGCTGGCAAGGAATTTTACTTGGGTACTTTCCTGATCGATGTCGAGTAAGTATTTTAGAAAAACAGGATGGAACTACCGTATTAAGGTAATATCACCCTTATAAGTCCAGATGTTTCCATTTACCAATTCTATGTCAGCAATAATGACATAAACTCCGGTAGCACATTGTTTACCTTTAAAAGTTCCATCCCATCCTGTTTCATATATGCCAGGTACAGTATCGTAAATACTATACACATTTTCAGCCCATTTATCAAAAATGAGTAAGCGTTTGATATTTTTAATACCTCGAAGTTGCGGAATATAAAAACGATCATTCCTGTTAATGGAATTGGGATTAAATATATTGGGCACTGCTGTACTCATCTCCCGATTTACACGAATCAAAATTGAGGTAATCACCTTGCACAAGCCGTCAATACTATGCTCAATTTGATAAATCGTATTTACAAAAGGGCTTACAGTCAACGAAGTACAACCATCACAAATCAAGGAATCCCTGACAAACCATCTCAACCGATGATCACCAAATATTACACCGTTGATATTGGGTTGTATTAAAACTGAGTCGCCAAAATATATCAAAATTTCCGATTCTAGTTCTAAGGCAAGGCTTCCATTATGGGGCACTTCTACAGTCTGTATGAGTGAACAACCATTCGCATCGGTAACAACAATATTATAATTCCCTGATCTGAGATCTTCAAAAAATCGTTGACCAGAAACATCCAACCCATTTAATGCAATCATATAAGGTGCAGTTCCGTTTAGACTATCAATTTGAATTGTACCATTTTGAATTTGATCACAATAAGGAGGTGTTACCGTTAATGTTAATTCAGTCAAATTAGAAGGTGACTCATCAACTCGAATAACATCTGTATTTACACACCCATTTTTCAGATCCGTAATCCAAATTTGATAATGACCTTCTTTATCAACTTGAATCGCACTATCAGAAAGGTGATTTACAATATTTCCGTCAATAGTTTCCCAATTTACAGAAAATGGTTTACCATGATTAGATCCAGTAGCGTCAAGTGTAACATCCGCTTTTTGACAGATAATTTCTCCAAAAAGTTCAACTACAATAAATGGCTTTAGAGTGTCCACAGCAAGATAGACATCGATGGAATCCGTACATCCACTTCTATTGAAAGTAATCAATTTGTAACTACCTGGTTCTGTCGTATTAATCGTTGATTGTTCGAAGGTATTACCCGAAGGACTAACCCATTCATATCGGATGTTTGGATAAGCACTGCTCACAGTTAAGACAGCCTCTTGACGGCTACATGTAATTGTGTCCAATCCGATAAAAATATCAGGAACGACTAAATCTATAACCACATCAAAATACAAAAAACCACTAAAACATCCATATTGGTCAGATGCCTGTACCCTATATTGTCCAGGTACGTTTGTAAATAAAGTTGAATTATTGTCAATATCCCCATTAGGAAAAACCCAAAAATATTGTTGCAAATTGGATGCTGAAGTTATATCAATAGCGACTTCGCTTCGATCACATGGTAAAAAAAAGGTATCTGAAACAATTGCAATTTGGGGTATAAAATTAATTTCTTGAACAAAAACAGAATCGGTGACTTTACATCCATTATTACCTTCAATTTCGACTAAATATAAACCTGCATTAAAAACGATTGGTTGTTTTTCTGTACTTTCAAAATTATCAGGACCTTTCCAATTATAAACAAGGTTTTCGTCCTCACTTAACACGCCTATTCTCACTTTTCCTTTATTACAGGTTAGAGTATCCCCAAATATAGTATATTTGGGCAAATCATCATCCTTAACAATATCAAAAAGGACATTTTCAACACAGAAATTACTTCCCGTGATCTTGAGATAATACATCCCCGGCGTAGAAGTTCTTAGCATTCCTGACGGCGTAACTTGGTCAAAAACCTCGTTACTATTCCAAAGATACTCAATAACTTCCCCTTCTACACTTACACCGATATCGACACTTGGATTATTACAATTGATCGTATCCAAAAATATTTCTATAACTTCAGGTGGCATATTGTCTGCAACAACTTCAATTTCACCAGTAGTCAAACAACCTTCTTTATTAAAAACAGTAAAATTATAAATTCCGGGAAAAGAAGTCCAAACAAATAATTTTCCGTCATCGATAACGTCCGGATTGCTAACATTATCCCAAAATATTTCTGTAAATTCAGTACGTGGCGTAACTTCAATCATTGCGACTAAGTTTCTACAATTAATGATCGTCGAACTTACTTCAAATGACGGGAAATTTTTATTTTCAAAAACCTGTATAGAATCCTCACTTACGCAATTATTCAATCCTGTAACCGCGACTTTATAAACATCGGGTTGCTGAACAAACAAGGTATTTTGGTCAAAACCATTAATCTCCCATTCCACCTTTCCATTTGAAGTATCAAAATCCGTTTGCAACACAATCTCGGGACGCATACAGGTGAGCGTATCAGCAGGCAATATCCTAAAAATCGGTCTAACAGTATCATAACCAATTTCAAAATCATAATCCATAGTACAGCCATTTGGTGCAGTGCCTGTCACTCGATAATTACCGCCGACGTAACCATAGACATTTTGGCCTGATTTATTAAAACCTTCTGGACCAGACCATACAAATCTGGTTCTAGAAATATTGGATTTCCCTTGCAGTAACACCGAATCCTGACCACATTGTAAAAATTTAAAATCAGCACTTACTACGGGTTTTTGGATATTTTTTTTAACTTCAAAACTATCCAAAGAAACGCAATGATGAATATTGGTCAATTGAACATAATACTTTCCGGGCTCTTTGATATAGGGTGTTTCATCTGTAGATGAGAAACCATTTCCAAAAAAATAGACAGATAAAATATCTTTATTATCCAACATAACGCGAACACTATCATGTGCACAATCTATTTGGCCAACCCTTATCATTGGTTTAGAAAAAATACGTGCATCACCAATCAATATATCCGTTTCAAAAGTGCAACCTGTAATCGTATTTGTCACAGTAACTTCATACAAACCAGGGAGGCTTACGGATGGATTTACTACATCATTATTTAAAATTCCGGGGCCGGACCACACATAGCTTCTGTCTGGAAGATCTGGACTAACAGATAAGACTATAAAATCCTCATCACAACGAATACTATCATTTTCTATAATAATTTCAGGCTTATATTTAGAATTTAAAACCTCTACACTTGCAGTTGCTTTACAACCATTACTAGCTTCCGCTTCTATCGTGTAAATTCCGGCTCTGTGGACAAATGGTGACAAAATACCACTAAGAGTAAACGTTGGCCCAGTCCAGTTAATGTTAAATAATGGTCTATCCCCCATTGTCAACAAACGAACTGAATCCACAAGGCATGTAATAGAATCCGTCGTAATAAAAATGGAAGGAACCATATAATCACCTGTCACTTCAAAATCAGCCACTTGCTTACAAAAACTTATAGATGACGTTATTTCAACGGTGTAAGTACCTGCAATGGATATCGAAGGGGATATTTCCATAGAATTCAAACCATTACCAGTCCATAAAAAAGCACTAATATCATTACCCGGCAGTACTTTTGGATTAACAGTATTCAACTTACAATTGAGCGTATCCACCACCACGTTACTAATGATAGGAGGTGATTTGTCCTCAACCACTTCGATCGTTTCTATTGAAGCACATCCATTTTCTAAATTAGTAACGGTTACATTATAACTTCCACCACGGTTTACTTCGGGATTCTGGGCATTTTTAAATAATGGATCGACATTTGACCATTCAAATAAATAACGACGATTATCCATGGTAGTCGTATTAATGGTGATAACTGTATCCTTACAATTAATCAATCCATAATCAAATTGCAGTTGTGGTATACCCCTGTCTTCATAAATCAAGATTGAATCCTTTCCAATACACCCTGCCGCTGTAACAACCTCAACGTAATATTTACCTGGTTCGCTCACTCTAATATCTCGACCCAATTGCTGAAATGCGTTTCCCTCTGCTGAGGTCCAAACAACTGTTTCAACTGGAGTTGAAAGTTCGATTTCAACGTCAAGATTGCTATTTAAACAATTAAGTATGGTATCAGATTGGAAATCTATAAGCGGATAGCTTTCATCTTCTTTTATAAGAATTGAAGTGGTATCCTTACAAGTATAATCCTGTGATTTTAGGGTAACTTCTAAAAAATATCTACCGATAGAAACCACCTCAACTTCTTCAAAATCATTACTTCCACTAAACATTCCATCGTACGTAAACCAATAATACGAAAGTTCGCCATCAAAAGTAGTCAAGGCACTGCCTTCAAGAAGCAAAAAACTATTACCACAACCAATTGAATCTTTTTCAGCATCAATTACAGCAAAAAGATCCACTACATTTAACACAAGCGTGATCAGTGAATCGCACGGATATTGCTTAATTATGATATCGTAGTGTCCGCTTTCACGATATGTCTGCCCATTTATAACGACAGAGTCACCTTTACAGATATTATGGGTGATGATTTGAACCGGATGCGGTTCGTTTATCGTAATTTCCATGCAATCATCCGAAATTAATGCACAAGCACCAGATTCCGCAAAAAATTCATTCAGACTTGCTCGATCTATAATACTACCTTCTTCAGGTAAAACAGATTGTTGAAATTTAGCGATTTGTAGTCCGCAAATCGTATAGTTACCAGGTGGATATCCCGTCAAGTCCGGATTATTTACATACTGCAACAGTGTATCACTACTAAATAGAACATTGGTATATACATAGTTCGTCGTATCATAACTATCTTGAGGTAATGTCTTTTCTATATTAAAAATCAAAGCACTACTACCCATACAGGCTTCCAGATTATCATTAGTAATTGTACCTGGATTGAGTTGACATTGTCCACACACAACACCTTCATCTTCACAAAACACGAGTTTTGCATCTTGTAAAACACCTTGCCCACCATCACTATAATCTATACAACGGATTGTCCATACACCATCCACAGTACCCATATTTAAGTCTTCAAAACAACCCATATGAGGGTAATATTGACCTCTGTAAGTCGTCAGATTTTGCCAGGCCTGATTATTTTCCCAAACAGGCTGAAAGCCAAAATCAGGAGCTGCCGAGGAATTACAAGGTACAAAGAAAACATCCCAGGTTATTAATTGCGTATTTGTAGGAAAAATATCTCCACCGACCAATGTGATTTTCTGTCCGGCAGGGGATATCAACTCAATAAATAATTCCTTCATAAAAGGATGACGAAACCTTAACTGTACACCACAAACACCTTGCTGCGTTCTGGATAAATCATTAAATTTGGCACCATTTACCAAAATTTTGATATCCGTTGTATCGGCCTGATTGTTATCCTTGTCTAATATAGTATATGTCTTGTCCAACCCACACTGAGCTTGAACAAACATTCCCATCAGCAACCATAAAATGACAATCCAATATCGCATAACTAAAATTTACAAGATATAACGTAATAAGGAAGTGGCCGTCACCATGCAAAGGTATAACATTTGAACAAATAAACAGAAAATTTAATGTTTTGTTATTGGTACAAATTGAGGAATACATAGGGAAAATTCATCGTAAATACAGATTTATTCAATATTAGAATACAAAGTAATTCCCCATAACACGAGTTGATAATTTTTATAATCTCATGTGCTAAATTATAAAAATGCTTTTCATTTTCTACATTAAAAATTCGACATGTACTGTTGTGTAAACTAAGTCTATTAAATATTTGGTAAGTCAATAAGAATTTGAACTTTTTTGTGATATAGTTTTAAAACAAAACACGCTGCTTTTAAGCGAATAGGCTTATAAAACCGATCATAGAATAGCTATTAATCTAGCAATTCGTAATCGATTAGACGATCAATAATGGATCCATTTATTGTAAAAGCATGAGAAAAAAGGGATTAGAATACAACTTATAAAATCCTTCGAACTATTTTAGGTCATTTCAAATCCAGAACACAAAAATTTTACATTAAAAAAAAAAGCGAATACGCTCAATATCACTTATCCCTAACCAAATTGATTGCTTAACTTAATTTGTAAAAACTATAGAATATTGAAATAGATTCAATGATTAATCTTCGTCACCATAATCATCATCTTCGTCATCATAGTCTTCTGTATCTTCATCAACGATTAAATCAAGGTCTTCGTCATTAAATTCGTCAACATCCTCTGAAATACTAATTTCTGATTCATCCAATTCCTTAATAACATCCAACTCAGAAAAGATTTTGTCAAAATCATCATCATCATCCAAAAGACTGGTCGATTTGGGTTTAGATGTTGGTTTTGACACTACTTTTGAAATTATCGTTGGTTTGCTAGAAGCTGTTTTTTTACTAGCTTTTTCATCGTCCATTTCTTCGAAATCGTCAAAACCTTTGAGACTTTCTTTTGGGATTTGGACATCTTTCATTTCAGAATTCGTTTTAGCACCTATAGATTTAGTTGTAGTAGGAACAGCGATCAATCGTTTCTTATCAATTAATTCACCGGTTACGACACAGATGCCATAAGACTTATTATTGATGCGTATGAGGGCATTCTCTAAATCCTTAATATACTTTCTTTGATGATTGACCATGTTATTTAACATCTCTACTTCTGTTTGAATTGTAGAAAAGTCGGTTATGTCTTTTGCGAAGTCATCCGTATTGTTTTCAGTAATATCTTTAAGTTGTTCTTTCAAGCTATTATATTGATTAACTGCCTTTTCGAGTTTTGTATCTATAATTGCTTTAAACTCTTTAAGATCTTCATCACTATATCTGGAAGTTACATTCATTGAGTCTGCCATATTCATCTATTTTTTTTATAAAAATCCCGCAATATTAGAGCATTAATTTCAATTTGCAAAAAAAAGTTCAAAACAATAAAAATAATTTAACTTTATCGTCTTTTTTTTAGTCATTTTACGTTTGTCGTTCAATACATAACACATCAAAAAAACAGTTATAACTCGATAATTAATTAAAAAATAATTACGATTCAATTTAGGGAATTTAATCAGATAAAAATTTATCCATATCTTTGCACCTTATGAGATTAAAAAGCCTTCATATCAAAGGATTTAAAAGTTTTGCCAATGATACCATCCTAAATTTTAACGAGGATGTGATAGGAATCGTTGGCCCCAATGGTTCGGGCAAATCAAATGTTGTAGATGCGATCAGATGGGTTTTGGGTGAGCAAAAAAGCAGAGAACTACGATTGGAATCCATGTCTGACATTATTTTCAATGGTACTAAAACTAAAAAAGAATCCGCTTCCGCTACAGTAGCTCTAACTTTTGAAAACAATAAAAACATCTTACCGACAGAGTATCAAACCATTACCATCTCACGTACATTATATCGCTCAGGCGAATCAGAATACCGGCTAAACAATGTAGTATGTAGATTGAAAGATATTACTTCCCTTTTAATTGATACCGGCATAGGTTCTAATTCTTATGCGATCATTGCCTTGGGAATGGTTGATGACATCCTTGACGATAAAGACCACTCAAGAAGGCGAATGTTTGAGCAAGCAGCGGGTATATCCAAATATAAAATCAGAAAAAGAGAAACACTCATCAAGCTTAAAAGCGCTACCGAGGATCTCGCCCGTATCGACGATCTTCTTTTTGAAATTGAAGGTAATCTCAAAAATTTAGAAAAGCAGGCAAAACGTGCACAAAAATATCTGGATTTAAAAGCTGAATACAAAAAACTCAGTATTGACTACGCTGTATATTCCGTTCATCATCTCAAACAAAAATATAAAGGCATTTCGGAACAACTGCTAAAAATGCAGGACGAATATAGGGCTAATGACACTACTTTATTACAAAAACAAGCTCTATTAGAAAAAGAAAAAAAGGAAAGCCTAGATCAGGAAACAGCCCTTTCTGGTCAACAACGAAAACTCAATGAACTCGTTTATCAAATCCGTACGCGTGAAAATGAGCGTGGCCTTCAACAACAAAAATTGGGTTTTAACAAACAAAGTAAAGAGCAACTTCAAAAAGATATTGCTAATTTTACTTCTGAACATGTAAAAATCAAATCAGAAATACAGCATCTTGAAGAAAGGCTGATATCTGAAAACACCAATTTTTCTACGATTAATACAAATCTAGATAATTTCAAAGCGCAATACGAGCAAATAAAAACGGAATATAGTAATGCAAAAATCAGTTTTGACATTCGCCAGAAAGAAATTCAGGAATTAGAACGAAAAATATTTAATTTAGATAAAGAAATTGCTATATGTGACAATTCTATCGATAATTTAAGTCGTGAAAATGAACGTATCGCATCTTCTATAGCAACAGCCGAGCAAAATTTTAGTCATATACATCAAAAGCTGCAAGGCATAAATCAAGATATTACTGCTAAAACAGAAAAGTTATCTGAACTTGTTCAAAATGAGGAAAAAAGAAAATCCCTCATTGGTGAAGCTGAAACAAAAAGAGACGAACTTCAAGAGAAACTCAATGTAGTAAACCGGAACATTGACTCTAAACAAAATGAACATGATTTGCTCAAGAGCATGATTGACAATTTTGAAGGTTTTCCGGAATCTATCAAGTTTTTGAGCGAACAATGGAAAAACAAACTTCCGCTGCTGTCTGATATTATTGATGTTCAAGAAAATTATAAATCTGCCATTGAGCTTTATCTCGAAAACCAACTTAATCACTTTATAGCTCAAGACATAAATGAAGCCATTCAAGGAATTAAATTACTAAAAAACGCCCAAAAAGGAAAGGCTAATTTTTTTATCATTGATCAATTGCCTAAGGCGGATATTCAGCAGAAAAAAATAAGTGGTATTGTACCTGCCCTTGAAGTGGTGAGTAGTGACGAAAAATATATACCTCTGCTGCAACATTTACTTGCAAGCGTTTATATATATCCAGGCAATATCGATGATCTTGATGATGTACAGCATGACATTACAATCATTTCGATAAATGGTACATTTTTAAAACAACAACATACCATTTCCGGTGGATCTGTAGGCCTTTTTGAAGGAAAAAAACTCGGCAGAAAGAAAAACCTAGAAAAACTTAGCAAAACGCTTGAAGTTTTAACACAAGATAAAACGAAGTTGACAGATGATTTAACGACCATTAAAAAACAGTTATCTGATCTAAAATCAGAGAATTACATAAACTTTATCGACAAACTCAAACGAGAAATACAATTAGTAGAACAAGAACGCGTAAGACTACAACAACAAACCATATCTTATGAGCAAGCTAAAACTGACAATCAAAAAAAGATTGAACAGGCCCAAGCACAGATTCAAGAATTAACTTCTAAAAAAGCAATACGCAACGAAGAAGTTCAACGATGGTCAAAACGGATTACTGAACTTGAAAAGCCTAAAGATACAGGCAATCAGGATATCGAAGGATTATATTTAAAAATGTCTCAAGCATCAGAACAATATAATGCTAGTAATATTGCCCAGATACGACAGCAAAACCTCATCACAAATCTCGTCAAAGACAAGGAATTTAAGGAATTAAAGCTTTCTGAGCTTACTACAAACCAAACCAATGCCAGTCAACGGTTAATGTCACTAGATCGCGATCGTATTGATATTGAAGACCAACTCATCACCATAGAAAAAGAACTTAAAGAATTATACATAGAAAAAAAGGCTTTCCAATCAAATTTAAGTGAAGCTGAACAAGATTTTCTAAAAGCGCGTTCGTTGATTGTTGAACTTGAAGACACGATAAAAACGCTAACTAAATCACAAAATCAGTTACAGTTTAATATTCAGAATCTCAAAGATCAGTTTTCTGAACAAAAATTCCAGATACAAAGTATCGCTGAACGACTCAAAATAGAGTTTAATGAATCTATCAATGAATTCATTAATAAGGAAATAAATCCTGAAACAGATTATAAAAAAATGGAAGAAGAACTGGTAAAAATGAAGACCAAACTTCATTCCTATGGCGATGTCAATCCATTGGCGGTCGAAGCATACAACGAACTTAAAGAGCGAAATGACACGATCCAAATTCAAAGGAAAGATATTTTGGATGCAAAAAATAGCTTAATGGATACAATGAAAGAAATCGAAAAGACCGCCACTACACAATTTATGGAGTCCTTCTCGGCCATTCGTACAAATTTCATAGAAGTTTTCAGAAGCCTATTTACACTAGACGACACGTGTGATCTTATCCTTTTGGATCCAAACAATCCACTTGAATCCGAGATTGAAATCATTGCAAGACCTAAAGGTAAAAAGCCAAGATCTATTAGTCAGCTATCCGGAGGTGAAAAAACACTTACCGCAACGGCATTGTTATTTGCACTCTATCTCTTAAAACCTGCACCATTCTGTATTTTTGATGAAGTGGATGCCCCACTCGATGATGCAAATATTCAAAAATTCAATAAGATCATTCAAAAATTCAGTAAAGAATCACAGTTTATTATCGTTACGCACAATAAATCTACAATGGCAGAGGTCAATATTCTATATGGAATTTACATGTCTGAGCCAGGAGTTTCCGCCGTTAGTGCAGTAGATTTCAGATCCCATAAGCACGAACCCATTATGGAAAGTTTAAACTAACCATATTATGAATTATTTGGCGCATGTTTATTTATCTTTTGAAAATGAAGAAATCCTGATAGGCAATTTTATTTCGGATTTCATCACGAATAAAGACAGATCTAAATATAATGAAGGCATTCAAAAAGGCATTGCGTTACATCACAAAATTGATGACTTTACGGACAATCATCCATTGGTAAGTCAGGTAAATGACCTTATCCGACCATCTCAGGGCAAATATTCACCAGTCGTATCCGACATATACTTCGATCATTTTCTTATTAAAAAATGGTTTGACTATTCAGAAAATCAATTAACCGATTATATACAGGAAGTTTACAAAGTTTTAAATAAGTATATAGACTTGTTTCCCGACAACCTCAAAACATTAACGCCCATCATGATCCGGGACAATTTTCTCTTAGCCTGTGAAAATGAGGAACGACTCAGGAAAACATTTCAGCGGATAGCCAACAGAGCAAAATTTGCCAATCATTTTTCCAAAGCATATGATGATCTCATTGAAAATTATGACACCATTGAACATTATTTTGGTCAATTTTTTGTCGAAATAAAACATATGTCACATAATTATGTCAACCATTAAATAATCATGTTATGTTACACTTTGGTATTATAGGCTATCCATTAGGTCATTCCTTCTCACCAGAATATTTCAATAAAAAATTTAAAAATTCTGGACTTAAAGCCGAATATTCAGCCTATCCAATGCAATCTATAGCTGATTTCCCTGAATTAATAAGCCGGATTACATTTTCCGGAATGAATGTAACGATTCCATATAAAGAAGCTATTATTCCATATCTAGATTTCATTGATGAAAGTGCTCAAAAGGTCGGTGCCGTCAATACAATTGCTTTTAAAAATGGTCAAACGTATGGTTATAATACCGACATATATGGATTTGAACAATCCCTACTCAATTGGATTCCTGATTTATCCGAAATAAGTCGGGCGTTAGTCTTGGGTAGCGGTGGCGCTTCCAAAGCTGTTTGCTATGTTTTAAGTAAAAATGACCTTCCTTTTTATGTTATCAGTCGAAATCCGGGTGCCGATTTCACCTACGATAATTTACCTACAGAAATCTTTGAAAATAGTCAATTAATCATTAATACAACACCTCTCGGAATGTCACCATGGCAGGAAAAAAAACCAAAATTGCCATATAATTTGTTAAATGACAAAATATTTCTATATGATTTGATATACAATCCGAAAATAACCGTATTTTTGGGCGATGGTTTAGCATATGGGTGCAAAATAAAAAACGGCTCAGAAATGCTAACCGTACAGGCAGAATATGCCTGGAATATTTGGAATTCAAAAGAAATATAACCAACTCTATATGAACGATTCAGAACCCGGGCTTAATCTGGACTTTAGTAATTCAGAAATAGCGTTTTCTAATAAATCAGACAAGGAACTTAAAAAGACCGAATGGTTATTCCGCATGATGAACAATGCAAACCTTGTCAAAGTCGGATCTAAATTAGCACTTTGGGGCATTAACTTAAAATTCCCTTTTACAGAAACCATTATTAGAAAAACTATATTTCCTCAGTTTTGTGGTGGTGAAAGTTTACTCGATAGTCAGCCTGTCATCGACAAATTATACGAATATGATGTAATGACCATCTTGGATTTTGGTTCTGAAGGCAAATCTGATGAAGATGAGTTAGACAGAACAATGGAGGAAACTATCCGGGCAATTGAAATGGCTGCTTCCAATAATTCTGTCCCTGTAGTCAGTACAAAGTTAACCGGACTTATAGATAAAAAAGTGTTGGCTAAAATGCATGCTAAAGAAGTACGCACTGAAGGCGAACAAAGAAATTACCAACACTTAGTAGAACGCCTAGATGAAATTTGTGAAAATGCCCAAAAGCACAACATTTCTATCTTTGTTGATGCTGAAGAAAGTTGGCTTCAGGATCCTATTGACGAATTGGTCATGCAAATGATGGAGAAATATAACACAGAAAACGTCATTGTATATAATACTTACCAATTGTACAATATCCACAAACTTGATCATATCAAACGCGACCATAAAAGATGTTTGGAAAAAGGTGTTAAATTCGGGGCTAAACTAGTACGAGGAGCCTATATGGATAAAGAACGTGAACGTGCCCAAGAAATGGGATACCCATCCCCTATCCATCCAGACAAGGCTTCAACGGACAATTGCTATAATGAAGGTATTCGCTATTGTATCGAAAACCATGACACCATATCAACATGCTGTGCATCACATAACGCAGAAAGTAATTTGTTGATGGCCAAACTCATGCATAATAAAGGAATTCCAAATGATGACCAACATTGTCACTTCTGTCAACTTTACGGTATGAGTGATAATATTACTTTTAACTTAGCGAATGCGGGTTATAATGCAGGCAAATACGTCGTCTATGGCCCCATTAAAGATGTCATTCCATATTTGATTCGTCGTACAGAAGAAAATGCTTCTGTTACTGGTGATATGGGACGTGAATTACAGATGATTAATAAAGAGTTAAGAAGAAGAGGTCTTAAATAAATTTTATTTGCATGCTTACATTTATTGCATTTAATGAGCGCTTAAAATTTTAAGAATGAAAATAGGATTGGGATTATCAACCTTAATCTGCGATAATTTATAGGTTAATTTTTATACGAGGGTTTACGATGGATATTAAAAATTTTGAATTTAAGGCACGCGTAGATCAATTCGAAAGATTTGAAGAAAAATTACTCAAATTAAATCCAGAATTTAAAGGAATCGATCATCAAATAGACACCTATTTTAATGTACCGAACGGAAGGTTAAAGTTAAGAGAAGGTAATATCGAAAATGCACTTATTCAATACGATAGAGAAAATATTGCTGGTGCCAAAGCGGCTCAAATTATACTTTATAAACATACACCTAACGAAGCCTTAAAATCGATTCTTATCAAACAATTTGGCATTAAAACCATAGTAGAAAAGTGTAGAAAAATATATTTTATCGATAATGTTAAATTTCATTTTGATAATGTAAGTCAACTCGGTGAATTTATCGAAGTAGAAGCCATTGACGATAATAATTTGAAAAGCCTTGAAACGCTAAAAGCGCAATGTGATTTATATGCAACATATTTTGGGCTTAAACCCGAAGATTTTATAGACATCTCCTATAGTGACATGTTGATTTCCATACAAAGACTATCTAAATAATTTAAAAGATAGTTCAATTTATCCCCATTCTAAAGTTCTTTTGCGATGGCAAATGTCGATATTCCAATCCTATTTGTTTAAAAATTTAATCCCACAATATCCAATTGTATGTTAAAAACATCAAAATGTTATATCATTTTATGTAAATTTATTTCTAATGTATCGGTGATTAATATTTCTCAATTATTCATTATAATCATTACATTTCATTTACAATAATACAAAATAATACAAAATTTGAAAATAAATCATCAATTACTATTTATTATTAGGATTCCTAACTATATTTGTGCTGATATTTATAATTTTCTATAATTAAACTTAAATTACAATGTCAAAATCAATTTTTTATCACGCAGGTTGTCCAGTATGTGTAAGTGCAGAGCATGATATCATTAATCTGATCGGAGCAGAAAATGTTGAAATTGTGCACATCGGAGAAGCACGAGATAGAATTAACGAAGCTGAAAAAGCTGGTGTGAATTCTGTCCCGGCTTTAGTTACACCAAACGGAAATGTATTGCACATTAACTTTGGAGCAACTTTGGCTGATGTAAAAGGTTAAAAAAAATTGCCTCACATTGTTAGGATAACTACCTTTGTGAGGCCATTTTAATTATTTGAGGTTATTAAATAGTGCGCTTTAATTAAAAACCTACTAAGTTAATTTATCAAAAAATTAAACCAATAAAAAATATAAAATATGCAAGTAGCGATATGGGACACCTATGTTACTAAAAAAAACGGTACAATCATGCATTTTGACATAATAGTACCTCATGAAATACGAGACACAGATATTATTTTAAATTATGGCAAAGCATACCTTAATGCAAAAGGTCAAGAAGGCCAACCTCTAACTTCAAATGAATGTCGATTTTGTCATATAGAAATGATCAAACCACAATGGAAAAATGAAATTCTCAAAAAAGGCTATTACATTTACGAAATGAAATTGTGATTAATGGCTAAATCTGACTTTGATTTAACACATCAAAACCAAAATATAGAGAGTAAAATCGTTGCATCGCTTGAAAGAATTGCACAAGCTTTTCGTGTATTACTTTGGCAGGAAAGTAAGAATCATGGTTTAACGCCTATACAAATTCAGGTAATAATTTTTTTGCTACATCATAGTGAAGAAAAAAGGAAAATTAGCTATCTAGCCGACGAATTCAATATGACTAAAGCAACTATAAGTGAAACTGTAAAAACTTTAGAACAAAAAAATCTTATAATAAAAACATATGAACCTTACGACACAAGAAGTTATATCATTAATCTGACACCAAAAGGTGAAGATTTTGCAAATATTACATCTTTATTTTCAAAGGAAATCCGTGCACCAATTGATACGCTTCATCAAGAGGACAAAGAAAATTTACTTATAAATTTACTTAACATTATTCGACACTTAAACAAGTCTGAAGTAATAACCATACAAAGAATGTGTATGACTTGTACTTACTACCAATCCTCTGATGATGGTCAAAACCACTTTTGTAAATTACTAAATCAAAACCTACACATTGCTGATTTGCGTATCGATTGTCCCGACCACAAAACTAATTAGTACATTATAAAGATATAAAATATTAGTAAAACTCCATAATAACGAAGTGTATCAAATCCGATTTAAATCATCTATATGTGCTATGTATATCGTTAGACTTTGTAATTTTTTATCGTTTGAGTTATAAAAACGGAGTTAAAAATAAATATGATTTAATATGATGCAAATAAAATCGCTACAAAACCAAACCAAGCCCAAATAACACACTAAACATCAATGTTCCAATAGCTATTCGTTTTAATTCAGGATCTAAATCAGTAGGATGCTCGTTCTTAACGACGACCAACATATTTTTAACAATCATAAAAAAGGACGGCAAATATAACCATTTAATCCAGGATACATTACTACACAAGCTATAAATCACAGCAAGAACCATTCCGACAAATAGGATGATCAAATGATAAATTTTAATGCGATGGTCACCTAACTTAACAGCCAAAGTTTTCTTTCCAAAAGCCGCATCATTTGCACGGTCACGCATATTATTGAGATTTAGAACTCCAGTACTAAACAGACCAATGGTAGATGCCGGAAGCCATTCCAACTTTGATATACTTCCTGTATGGAGGAAATACGTTCCCATAACACCAACTAATCCAAAAAAAATAAAAACAAAAACATCACCAAATCCGGCGTAACCATAGGGATTTTTTCCCATTGTATATTTGATAGCAGCAATAATAGCACCAATCCCCAATACCAGCATCCAGACGAAAGCAGCTGTATCTAAAATGGCCGAACTCAAAATCAACAAGCTAATCCCAGAAATCAATGAAAGGCTAATAAATATGATAATCGCCGTTTTCATATGACTCAATGTAATCCTTCCTTCTTGAAGCGCACGTTTGGGACCTATTCTTTCTTCATTATCCACTCCACTAACTGTATCACCATAGTCATTTGCTAGATTACTTAATATCTGTAAAAAGAGTGTAGTAAGTCCAGCTAAAATGGCAATAGCCCAATTAAAGTTCCCACGATATGCGGCTAAAAAGCTACCTAAGATAATTGACGAAAGGGCCAACGGCAAAGTACGTAGCCTAAAAGCCACTATCCAAGCTGAAAATGAACCCATCATTATGGAAACTTAGGAAATTGTGTAAAATTCGGATTACGCTTTTCTAAAAATGCATCCCTGCCTTCATTGGCTTCCTTTGTCATATATAGTAAGCGTGTCGCCTCACCGGCATAAACCTGTTGCCCAACTAAACCATCATCAATAAGGTTAAAAGCAAATTTGGCCATTTTTACTGCAGTAGGGCTTTTAGTAAGTATTTCTTGTGCCCATTGAAAAGCAGTAGCTTCGAGCTCGTCGTGAGGAACAACCGCATTAACCATACCCATTTCATATGCTTCCTGCGCTGAATACGACCTGCCTAAAAAGAAAATTTCTCTTGCGCGCTTTTGTCCAACTTGACGTGCTAAATATGCAGATCCAAAACCACCGTCAATACTGGCAACGTTAACATCCGTTTGTTTAAAAATAGCATGTTCTTTACTTGCCAATGTCAAATCACATACGACGTGTAAACTGTGTCCTCCACCAACTGCCCAACCAGGAACAACTGCAATGACTACTTTATTCATAAAACGGATTTCACGTTGTACATCTAAAATATTAAACCTATTGATTCCGTCTCCACCTTTATAACCGGTAGCAGATCGCACCCGTTGGTCACCACCCGAACAAAATGACCATATACCATCCTTAGGTGAAGGGCCTTCACCACTTAAGAGCACAACACCAATCTCTTGGGATTCATGCGCAAAAATCAAAGCTTCTAAAAGTGCTGATACGGTCTCAGGTCTAAAAGCGTTTCTGACTTCAGGTCTATTAAATGCAATACGCGCTACTCCATCACAATATTTAAAGGTTATGTCTTCATATTCCTTTATTGTTGTCCAATTTATTTCTTGATTCATTATTTATATTCATTTTTTAGAAAGTCCCAATATTGTTTCAAAACAACAGGATTGATTTCGGGTTCAGTAAATATTTCTAAAATACACTTTTTGGTTTCAGGAAGCATAATTTTTTCTAATGCTTTATATAAAGAAATGTGATCATTTGCCGTAAGGTATTGCCAATCAAATCTCTCCGCAACGTGATGATGATCGGCATTCATGGAGGTTTCAAAAAAAGGTTCCATTTCCTCGATGGAATCCGGCCCAGAAATAATTCTAAAGATACCACCACCACCATTATTTATAACAATAATATTGAGATTTTCGATCTTGTAGTCGTGCCAAAATGCATTGATATCATAATTAAAAGAAACATCCCCGATGATGAGTAAAAACCTTTTATCAGGAGCGGCATACGCTGTTCCCATTACTGTACTCATACATCCGTCGATGCCACTTGTACCACGATTACACCACGTACTTGCTACTTGACCATTATCAAATAACTGAGCATATCGAATCGGCGAACTATTTGCTAAATGCAAATGGATATCATCTGATATATTATTAAAAATCTGATTAAAAACGCTAAAATCGCTATATACACACTTAATATTAAACTGATTATGAAGCTTTTCTAATTGATTTTTTCTCAACATCCAAGTTTCGCGATAGTTAGAATCTATACCGTCTAAGTCCTTGTTAAATTGACTAAAAAAAGCTTTTGGATGCATAGGGATAATCTTAGTAAGACACTGATAAGTATCCATAAAACCATGATCCTGATTAATGAGCCAATGATGTTTTGGGGTGAATTTGCGCAACATGGCTTTAATACGTTTAGATACGATGGCACCTCCGATTGTAATCAACAAATCCGGCATCAAGACAACTGCTTCTTCATCATTAAGTGTAGTAATACACCTGTCAATATGCTCGACAAAATCCGGATGGTGAATATTAGCCGTAGATTCGGTGAGCACAACCACATTTTGAAAACCAGCAAAGTGCATTATCTCAGATGCTAAATCATTATCTTTTGCTTGTTGCCCGATGAGCAGCATTACTTTTTTAGCTGACTTAAACACTTCATGAAAGTGTTTCAATGTCGTTTCCGGAAGATAGCTATCAACGCTAATTTCAGAAAAAATTCGAACACTTTCAGTGGTTACCTCTTCAATCTGATACAATGGTTCGCTAAGTGGAATATTAAAATGAACAGGACCTTTATTAGAAACTGTTGCGATATTCCAGCCCTCATTAAGACATCGGTTATTATACCACTTATCAGATTCAGTGATCGCATCACCTCTTAATTCGAAACTTTTTCGGATGTAATTTTGATAAACATTTGTTTGATTAATTGTTTGACCATCGCCTTGATCAGTCCATTCTTTAAGTCGGTCTGCAGTAATCACCATCAATGGTATCCCTTGATAATACGCTTCAGAAATTGCTGGAGCAAAATTTAGTGCAGCAGAACCACTTGTACATACAACAGCAACAGGTTGATTTAATTCTAAAGCCATACCCATTGCAAAAAAAGCTGCACTTCGTTCATCTCTGATACTGGTACATCTAAAATCCTTATGGCGATTAAATGAAATCACTAGGGGTGCATTCCGCGATCCGGGACATAGGATAACTTCTCTAAGACCCAATGCAGCTAACGTCTCAACAATTTGCCTAATTCCAGCTTTTGCCGATAATTTCATTTTACTCATATACTACGCTGTTATCAATTTATCTGCCATCGTCCTAATTTTCATTTCGGTTTCTACCCATTCTTCTTCAACATCCGAATCAGCTGTAATACCACCACCTGAATACAAGGCTATTGACTTTTGTCCTATCTGCATACAGCGCAAATTTACAAAAAGCTTTGCTTCCTTTTCAAAATCCGTTTCACCTAAAAAACCACAATAATATTTCCTATCATACGGCTCGATATCCAATATCATTTCCACGGATTTTTTGATTGGAAATCCTCCTATTGCAGGTGTTGGATGTAAATCAAAGATAAATGATTTCAATGGTATTGAAGCGACATTTCCAAATGTATAATCTGTACGCAAATGGGCGACACGACCGGCTTCTACAGTATATGGTCCTTTTTTCTCATTCAATGAACAACGATATTTTTCGCAAACTGCTTCAATATGTCTACCTACGATAGCATGTTCTTCATCTTCTTTAGGCCGCCATGTATACACACCTTCTTTTATAGGCTGAGTACCTGCAACAGCCATAATTTGAATCATATCGCCATATTTATTTATTAACAATTCGGGTGTTGCACCTGCCCACATTCCGGCAACGGGATGATAAAAAAGGTAAGTAAAAGCATTTTTGTATCCATTACAAAGGGTTTCGAAAAAAGATACTTCATCAAAGTCTATCGGTCTTTTTACCTTTTTGACCCTTGAAAGTATTGCCTTACTTATATAACCTGCATTAATATTTTGCTTAATCTTTTCAAACTGTTCAATATAGGAAGATTTGTCTGTTTCATTTGGTAAGTCATGACTTAAAACAACCTTATCCGGAAGATTATTAAGAATCATTGAATATTTTTGTAAGTCAACATCATTTTCAAAAACTGATAAAATCAATTCTTGCGTAGAAGTTTGACCAGTAAATGGTGCAATCCAAAAGGTTTTATGATTGGCTTGAGGTCTTAATTCTTCAGATATTGCTAATTTTATATTTTCGGTATCAGGATAGCGATACACACAAAATGCGATACCTTTAGTTATCAATAATCTGACAAAAGCAAAAACATCCTTTCCCAAAATTCTATTTTTAGAATTGCAAAGGTAAGATTAAAGACTTTCTAATCGGGGATTTAAGTAGATAAAATATTATAACTTTACTACAAGCTGACATAATGCTACTTTTAAAAATTCAAAAATTCTATGTGATCATAATATAAAATGTGTAAAGAAATCAAACCGTTTGCTTTAGAAAAACTATTATATCTTAATCCAATATCATTGATTGTATTCAACAAAAACAATATCAACTTATAAATTCATATGTGCCAACAAACAATTATTTCTATAATATTAAATAATAAAACCAAACATAACTCTATTTTGATAGTGGTATGAAAAGCCAATTTTTTAAAATTAATTACTTCAAGCATCCATGAATAGCTGAAATGATAAAACATTATTAAAAGTGCAATTTGTTATACACACTTAATATTAAAAATGGATTAAAAAGTGTACATTTGCGCCGAATTTTACAAAAGATTAGGCATGGACCGGAAACAATTTACGGGAATTTTAGTGATAATGGCGTTACTTTTTGCATGGACATATTTCATGAAACCAAGCGAGGAGGAATTTAAAAAAGCAAAAGAAGCACGCGAATTAACTGAACAAGACACGACAAGAACACAGCAACAAACCAATGCAGATACGTTGATTTCTGAAATCGTTACTACTGTTGCCGGTGATTCTACAGTAAATACTGAAAACAAAATTCGGTTTGGTGCATTTAGCGTTTCCGCACAAGGTACAGAAGACTTTCCTGTATTAGAAAATGATAATATTAAAATTACCTTTACCAATAAGGGTGGAAAAATCAAGGAAGTCTTACTTAAAAAGCATTTCATGACTGTAACGGATAGTTCCAAAAACGACACTAAGGAACTCATCAAAATGCTTAATCAGCCTAGTAACCGCTTTGATTTTGATATACCAGTAAATGACGCACTTGGAAAAAACATTAATACAGCAGATATTTATTTCCAAACTGAAAAACAAGGTAATAGTATAACATTTAAGGCCCAAACAGACAATGGTGGCTATTTTGAACAAAAATATACACTTGATCCAACGGAATACAATCTAAATTATACTATTCAGACAAAAAATCTGGGTAAAATTGTAGCGCCAAATTCAAAAGCGTTAAAACTTACATGGATTAATCACCTGAATAAGTACGAAAAAGGTGAAAGCTTCGAACAAAATTATTCAACAGTATATTATAAAGAAAAGGCCAAAAAGTCTGATTATTGTAGTTGCGTTAAAGATGATACCGAAGAGTTAAAAGAAAAAGATATCCAATGGATGTCCCATTCTAATCAGTTTTTCAATACTTCAATTATTGCAAATAATGACAAATATTTTGCAAATGGAATAATGTCTACTAAAATGACTGACCTTGAGACAAGTCCATATACAAAAATCACATCTTCTATCGTTGATGTACCAATGGACAATTGGGACAATGGACAGTTTGATATGACCATGTATATCGGACCAAACGAGTTTACAAAACTACGTTCATTTGATGTCGAATTAGAAAATATTATACCTTTTGGAACCAGCATTTTTGGAACGATAAATAAATGGGTTATTCGACCGTTTTTTGATTTCTTGTCACAATATATTAGCAGCAAGGGACTTGTAATCATTTTATTGATCTTCCTTATTAAAATGGCACTTTATCCATTGATGTATAAGATGCTTCATTCTCAGGCTAAAATGAGTGCATTAAAACCTGAAATCGAAGGTATTAAGAAAAAACACAAAGATGACATGCAGGCACAGCAAATGGAAACCATGAAAATATATAGAGAACATGGTGTGAGCCCATTTGGTGGTTGCCTTCCTATGATATTACAGATGCCGATTTGGTATGCGTTATTCAGGTTTTTCCCAGCCTCTATAACATTCAGGCAAGAACCATTCCTTTGGGCGCATGATCTATCTTCATTTGATGTATTTTTTTATTTAGGATTTAATATTCCATTTTTTGGCGAACATGTCAGTTTGTTTACGTTGTTGTGGACTGCTTCAACCATCATATACACGTATTACAATTTGCAAAACATGGACATGTCTGCAAATCCTGCAATGAAATATGTACAATATATCATGCCGATTATGTTCTTAGGTTTCTTTAACAATTATGCTTCCGGTCTTACATGTTACATGTTTTTCAGTAACTTGTTTAATATCATGCAGACCGTAGTTACTAAAAAATACGTATTTGATGAAAGTAAGATACGGGCTGAACTCATGCGCGAAAAGGCCAAACCTAAGAAAAAATCGACCTTTCAGGAGCGCTTGGAGGAGGCTATGAAACAGCAACAAGCCCTGAAAGATCAGAAGAAAAAGAAGTAATATTACTTATACCGTTAAAAATGGTTAAACAAAAAACAGTCGGTATCATTGGTGCCGGTAGTTTCGGCATCACATTAATCAAAATCCTTACGCGCAATGTAGATGTAATCGTCTATACCCGTAAGCAAGAGAATGTCGATGCAATCAATAACCATTTTTATAATGGACAAATTATAAGTGAAAAAGCAAGGGCCACTAATGATATTGCTGAGATCACCACATCTTGTGATTTACTTTTTGCCGTAGTACCGTCATCAAATTTTAGAAATATGGTAAAGGATTTCTGTCCTTACCTAAAACCTTCACATATCATCATTCACGGTACTAAAGGATTAGATGCTAGTAGAATCTCAGATGATGACTGGACTCAATTAAACTTTAGTAAAAAGGATATTTGTACGATGTCCGAAGTAATTCGCCAAGAAAGCAACGTCATTCGTGTAGGTTGTATTTCGGGTCCAAATCTTGCAAAAGAAATTCTATCTGGTCAACCTGCTGCTACAGTTATCGCTTCTGAATTTGACGAAGTTATCCACTTGGGACAAACCGTTTTAGCATCAAAAATATTCTTTGCTTTCGGTTCACATGATATAAAAGCTGCTGAAATTGCAGGATCATTTAAAAACATTATCGCAGTTGCATCCGGAATTCTCGCTGGACTGGGCATGGGCAAAAATATGCAATCCTTACTTATCACGCGTGGACTTAGAGAAATGATCTATTTTGGTACTGCGATGGGAACAAGTGGGGTGGCCTATATGGGCGTTGCCGGTATTGGAGATCTTATTGCTACTGCGACGAGTGATGACAGCCGAAATTATAACTTTGGAATTCGTTTTGCCAATGGTGAGTCATATGAACATATCCTTTCCACTTCAACAGAAGTAGTGGAAGGAGTGCGTACACTCAAAATTATCAATCAACTCGCCAAAAATGAAAAATTAGATCTACCTATCGTTACGGTCTTACACAAAGTTATTTTTGAAGGATTTGACATTATGCGCGGTTTAGATTTCCTTATGAATGATGCATACCAAATTGATGTAGATTACTTTTAATATTTAAAATCATTACGATGCAAACTGTCTTTATCACCGGCGTATCAACAGGAATAGGCTACGGAGCATTACAGGTACTTTCTCAAAATTATTTTGTAATAGGAACCGTCCGCAAAAAAGAAGATGCTATTAAACTCAAATTATCGTTTGGTGATAAAGTACACATCCTTATTATGGATGTTACCGATCAGAATACTACAAAAGAACAGATTGAAAGTATCTATCCAATCTTGGAAAAAAATGGACTTGCCTGTTTGATTAACAATGCAGGAATAGCCGTTCCAGGACCATTGGAATACTTGAGCGAAGATGATTTTGCATATCAATTAGATGTCAATGTACGCGCAGTGAGAAGAGTTACAAATCTACTACTACCCTTTCTCGGTACGAACACAAAATTTAATCCAGGCAAGATAATTTTTATGTCCTCCGTATCAGGCTTGTTTAATGCTCCATTTAATGGATTATACTGTATTTCTAAACACGCTTTGGAAAGTATGATAGATGTTTATAGACGGGAATTGTATCAGTTTAATATAAAGATATCCGCCATCGAACCGGGACCAATAAAAACAGAAATCTGGCGTAAGAATTTAGGCAAACTTGACAAATTCCTTGATACACCTTATGGTGATATTTTAGCATCGGCGGACAAAATGATTGCTAATTCAGATAAACATGCCTTGCCAGTAAATAGGATAACTGACATCATCAATAAGATATTGAAATCAAACAATCCAAAAACCAGGTATCTCGTTCATAAAAAGCCTTTTATGTTTAGCATTCTTACCAAATGGCTTCCTGATAAATTTGTCGATCGTTTGGTACACAAAACACTTTCAAAAAAGAATAATTACAGACCCATTTAACATCTTAATAGGTTACATTTTTTTTAGTTCCTCATAAAAGTTTGATTATAATGCTTCTATTTAGGCACTTCATTATAATTACTAGCATAAATTATAAAATAGAGGATTAAATTTTAATGCAATTTTTAAAGGAAGTTAAAAGATAATTAACAACATTATTCATAGAATTTTAGTCTTGTAAATATAAATAAATGCGCCATGAAAACCAAAATACATCTTTTTCTACCTATTATTTTTACATTATTTTCATTTGCATCCCTAATTGCAGGACAAAAGGAGGCTTGGTATAACCCATATACGGGTATAACCATTTATGCAGAATATTATAATAACGGGATACATGTCAAAGGATTGCACCAAATAAATCAAGTCACCTGGTTTAAAAGGAAAGGAAATTCAACTTTTAAAGATGTAAAAGGCAATACGATCCAACTTAAAAAAGATATACTCATATATAAAGCGCGCAATAAAAAGGCAAAATTGACATTTATACCGCTGGCAGAATGGCAAAATCACCCAAAATCGCCTCAAAAAACCTATCAATCTAATAACTTTTCAAGTATAAATGATGACAGGAATAACAATGGGCTTATCAAAGGACCAGACGATAAAGAAATGAAAATCAAATCAGTTCACACGACAGATCATCAATCATCCCTTAATGATATTTCTGCCACAAAATTAGAAGGTACATGGGCCGTTCAAAATTTAGACAAAAAGGTTTATATCGTTGAAACGCGCACTGGTATCAAAGCTAGATTTACGGACAACTTAAAATGGTACGAATATGATAAAATACCGAATTCAGATACTTATATTAACAAAGCAAATGAAAAATAAATCCTTGATAATAATACACTCATTTGGTATAGCAAGGACAATCAAAATACCTTCGTCATGTATAAAAAATCAAACGACTTAATAGAATAATTCAAACTATTTTCTCAACCCTTCAAATAGCCAATTGGCTAATGCTTGACGATTGGTATTAATAAGAAGTCTTTTTTGATCAGCCTCATTGGTAATATTTGCTAATTCTACAAATACCATATCCGGCTTAATATTTCTTACCATGTATATCCCGCGATCCTCAACGTGGCCATGATAGCCCCGATTCTTTTGGTGTTTATCGTATTTTGCGGCAAATACATTCTGAATATTTTCTGCTAAAGTCTTACTAGCTGGATTGTGTTGATTGTAATAAAAAAACACATCTTGACGCATATGTCTGCTTCTCGAATCCACATGAATCTCAATCGCTTTATGGACTTTATAACCTTGTTTCTTATACTTATCGTATAATTTATTTACCACGGCTACTCTTTCTCTTAAGCGCGTTTTTTGATTTAAAGGAATCGTATGTGTTCCTAAAGTTAATTCATCTGTATCGCACATCAAAATTGCATCATCTCGGATTCCGTCATTCAAATCCTGAATGATAATCTCTACAATTGCACCATGTTGCATCAGATTTCTGGCTAATCTCAAAGCAACATCATAAGCGTATTCATCTTCACACAATTGCATATTATTTCCTTTGTAAACCGCTCCTGGATCTGGACCGCCATGGCCACCTATTATATAAAACACCTGACCGGCAAGGCTAAAATCCTCAATATGGACAACATCATATCCCGCCCCCATCAACGGTACATTAATGGTTTTAATACCTGTTCGTTTAAGTTGTGTCCCAGTTGGTGTATAAGCTGCTGATTCACTTGAATTCGATACTGAATCAACTGTATTATTTGAATTTACACCAGTATTATCCATTACATTATTTGTAGTATTGTTATCCTTACAATCAAACTCACTGATAGGCACCCAGATCTTTTTATTGTTTTTAAAATTCTGGTCACGGATTCCGGCATCTAACAAATCCAAATTTAATTTTTCAATTTTTTTTGCCGTTTCAAAATCAGAAATACCAATCGATGATCTGATATTAATTCCATTATAATCTCTAATGGCTAAAGGTAATTTATACAATTTTCCACTGTATATTTTATCCTTATTCTTAAGATTATTGATTTCGATAAAGGTATTGATGTTGCAAACATGAGGTGTAAGCAAATATCTTTTAAGGAGTGTTTCAATGTTTTCTCCTGGTTTTACCCTGCATAATGCATAATTGTCATTTGCTTTACTTGTAAAAGTTGATAATAAAAATACAATGGCAATAAGTGAAGCCCTTACTAACATGATATATCGGAATTTGAGTTCAAGTGCAAAAATACATATTATATTTTAATTATATATATATATTGCATAAAAATATGCATTTTATGTTAAATTTATTTTCAAATTAATATAAATTTATAGATTGCAAATACATTTCAATTCACATTGATGTATCAGTATTACATATATTATAACGATAAACTAAAGGA
>JBEBYC010000016.1:0-84145 GCA_040391315.1 Portibacter sp.
TACTATTTGACATTTAGAAAAGTATTATTAATATGAATTTGATATTCATTAATGATATTAACCTTGTTTTTTAATCACAATAAATGAACAAAACGCTATATTTGTCGAAGTTTAGAAAAGAAAAAAATGTTATAAATGAAATCATCCATGAGGCGAGTAATACTAATCGTGTTGGATAGTGTGGGTATCGGATTTCTGCCTGATGCCCATCAATACGGTGATGAAGGAAGTAATACTTTGGGGCATATCGCTGAAAGCTATCCTGGTATTCATATTCCCAATTTAATACGTATGGGATTAGGCAATATAGATATGTCGAATGCGCTTGAAAAGACCGATGCGCCGATAGCCGTTTATGGTAAAGCAGCAGAAATGTCTTCGGGTAAAGATACCACGACCGGACATTGGGAGATAGCTGGATCCGTGATAAAAAAGCCGTTCCCTGTTTTTTATGAAGGCTTCCCATCGTCTTTTATCGAAGATTTTGAACATGCTATTGGGACTAAAATTATTGGAAATTATGCCGCATCCGGTACAGTCATCATTGATGAGCTTGGGGATGAACATGTAAAAACAGGTCGCCCTATCGTTTATACTTCGGCGGATAGTGTTTTTCAGATTGCTATGCATGAGGAGGTTATTCCGATAGAAAGGCAATATGAAATCTGCACGATAGCTCGTGCAATGTTACAAGGTGATATGGAAGTGGGTAGGGTTATTGCTCGACCATTTGTCGGAACATCAGGTAATTATACAAGGACTTCCCGACGCAAAGACTTTGCTACTTTGCCACCAGACAATGTGTTGACGGCAGTCATCCATGCTGGAAAGGAAGTGTATGCCATTGGAAAGATTAATGATATTTTCGCAGGAAAGAGTATAAGTAGATACGTCAAAACTGCTGATAATACAGAAGGCATACTCAAAACGATAGAAGCAATAAAGAAAGGTGGGGATGGATTGATATTTACTAATTTAGTGGACTTTGACATGATGTATGGTCATAGGCGGGATGTATCGGGATATGCAAAGTGTTTGGAAGCATTTGATCGTAATATTCCTGAATTGTTAAGTGCATTAAAATCCGATGATTTACTAATAATTACAGCCGATCACGGCAATGACCCAACTTGGACAGGAAGTGATCATACCCGTGAATATATTCCGATTCTAATTTATCACCATGGAATTATATCACGAAACTTTACTACAATGGATAGTTTTACTTGTGTGGCAGCGACCGTTGCAGACGTTTTAGGCATAGATTTTGAGACAATATCAGAAAGCTGCCTTTGTAATTAAAAAAAGGTAGAATAGAAAGCGACTAAAATAAAGATATCTTGGTAGAGTTAATAAAGAAAAAGCGGGACGGATTAACGTTGACAGATGACGAAATCAGAATGATCATTAATGGTTTTGTACATGGTGATATTCCGGATTATCAAATTGCAGCATGGCTTATGGCTGTTTTTTTCAATGGGTTGAATGATATGGAAACGGCTGTTTTAACAGATGCAATTATGCGATCAGGCGATTTGATTGACCTTTCATCCATCCCCGGTATAAAAGTGGACAAACATAGTACTGGTGGAGTAGGCGACAAGACGACGCTCGTACTTGCGCCATTGGTCGCTGCTGCCAATGTTTATGTGCCTAAGATGTCAGGGCGCGGTCTCGGTCATACAGGCGGTACATTAGATAAATTAGATGCTATTCCCGGATTTACAACGGATATGACCACGGACGCTTTTATCGAACAAGTAAAAAAGCATCATATAGCCATCTGTAGTCAAAATGAAAAATTAGTTCCTGCTGATAAAAAGTTATACGCCTTGAGAGATGTTACCGGTACAGTGGATAATATTTCCCTGATTGCGTCAAGTGTGATGAGTAAAAAATTGGCATGTGGCGCTAATGCCATTCTCATAGATCTTAAAGTAGGCGATGGAGCATTTATCAAAACGATCGATGATGCGGAAAAACTGGCTAAAATTATGATTAATACCGCACAAAAGATGAATAGAAAACTCTTCGCTGTCATTAGTGGTATGGAACAACCGCTTGGAAATAATATCGGTAATGCACTAGAAGTTCGGGAAGCGATAGACACTTTACGTGGACATGGTCCTAAAGATTTAACGGAATTGTGTTTAAATTTAGGTAGTTATATGTTGATGTTGGCAGAAAAAGTTACTACCTTAGATGCAGGAAAGAACCTTTTGAAAAGTCTGATAGATAATGGTAAAGCTTTTGAGAAGTTTGTCGAATTGGTCATATCACAAGGTGGTGATGCTTCCTATATCGAGATCCCTGATAAATTAGCCCTTTCGCCTTTAGTTTACGAATATAAAGCGTCAAAGTCAGGTTATGTAACACAATTAAAAGCGATGGACATTGGATTGGCTTCTGTAAAACTCGGAGCAGGTAGGGAAACAAAAACGAGTCCAATCGACTTAGGTGCTGGTATTGTATTGAAAAAGAAAATGGGCGATCAGGTTGCTATCGGAGATACTTTGGCGGTTTTATATGCTAAGGATGCCACCCTTTTTGCGAAAGCAGCAGACTATCTCGACGATGCTTTTGTCGTTGGTACAACCAAGCCGGCACCTTTCCCGTTAATTTATAAAGTAGTTCAATAAATATTAATTTAAGGTAATAATGATAGTGACTAAAAATAAATCCGTGGAAACACCGTCACGGACAAAACCAATACCTCATGAGCGCAATAATGGCGTTCCTTATGATGCATCGTGGTTTGAAAATATTAAGATAAACAAGAGTGCCGTAGAGCGCAGAGCTGCAACGATTGGAACCCGTCGTTCTGTCAAAAAAGCATATCAGGCAGCTTGGTTGTTGAAAGCGATATCATGCATAGACTTGACGACACTAGCAGGTGATGATACGAAAGGCAATGTGGTTAGGCTTTGCGCCAAAGCGATGAAGCCGGTTAGGAAAGACATCCTTGGAGCATTAGGAGCGGATCGTTTGAATCTCACAACAGGAGCGGTTTGTGTTTATCACAACCTTATTCCCTATGCTGTAGAAGCTTTAGAAGGCAGTGGTATTCCGGTCGCAGCTGTTTCTACAGGATTTCCAGCTGGACAAATTACTCTAGAGCAAAAATTAAAAGAAATAGAAGGATCGGTAGCCGCTGGTGCAAAAGAGATAGACATCGTTATCAGTAGAGCATTGGTGATCAACGCTGACTGGAAAGCCTTATATGATGAAATCGCTGCTTGTAGGAAAGCTTGTGGTGATGCTCATATGAAAACAATATTGGCAACCGGTGAAATTCCAACATTAACGAAAGTGGCCAAAGCAAGTATGGTCGCCATGATGGCAGGTTCTGATTTTATAAAGACAAGTACTGGTAAGGAATCAGTCAATGCGACTTTGCTGGTTACATTAGTAATGGTAAGGATGATTAGAACCTACTTTGAACTTACAGGTTTTAAAGTTGGGTATAAGCCTGCTGGTGGTATTTCAAAGGCAAAAGATGCCCTCAATTATCTTATCCTGATGAAAGAAGAGTTAGGAAATGAATGGCTCGAACCGGATTTGTTTAGATTTGGGGCAAGTAGTCTTTTAGGTGATATCGAACGTCAACTAGAGCATTACGTTACGGGCAGATACTCAGCAGATTATCGTCATCCAATGTCCTAACGGTTTAGGGTTTATCCGATCATTTTATTTTAAAAAATAGCATCCAAATAATATAATACATGAACGTTTTGGAAATATACAATACCATGGAATACGGTCCTGCACCGGAAAGTAATAAAGAAAGCATTGCTTTTTTAGAAGCGCATAAGCGACAATTTTCCCTTTATATCAATGGCAAATGGACGAAACCAACATCTGATACTTATTTTGATACCATCAATCCAGCTACAGGCGAACACCTTGCTAAAATTGCTGAAGCCGGTGAAATAGACGTAGATAATGCTGTCAAATCCGCCAAAAAAGCACTCAAAGACTGGGCAGCCCTCGGTGGTCATGGTAGAGCAAGGTATTTATATGCAATCGCTAGACAAATCCAAAAACATGCGCGTTTGTTTGCGGTACTAGAAACTATGGACAATGGTAAGCCTATACGCGAATCACGGGATATAGATATTCCTTTGGTAGCGAGACATTTTTACCATCATGCAGGTTGGGCACAATTGATGGAAACCGAACTTTCAGATTATAAACCATTGGGGGTAGTAGGGCAAATTATACCATGGAATTTCCCTCTTTTGATGTTAGCGTGGAAGATAGCACCTGCATTGGCTATGGGTAATACAGTCGTATTAAAACCAGCTGAATACACTTCTTTGACGGCTTTGCTTTTTGCAGAAATTTGTCATCAGATAGGATTGCCAGAAGGAGTCGTTAATATTCTGACCGGTCATGGAAATACGGGTGCACAGATCGTAAACCATCCAGATATTGCCAAAATTGCGTTTACGGGTTCGACGGAAGTCGGCAAGATAATCCGTAAAGCAACTGCCGGATCTGGCAAAAAGCTATCACTTGAATTGGGCGGTAAATCTCCATTTATCGTATTTGAAGATGCAGATTTAGACAGTGTTGTTGAAGGAATTGTTGATGCAATTTGGTTTAATCAAGGGCAGGTTTGTTGTGCCGGTTCTCGATTATTGGTTCAGGAAAGTATTGCTGAAAAATTATATAGTAAAATTATTGCTCGAATGGAAACCCTTCGCGTGGGCAATTCATTAGATAAATCTGTGGATATCGGAGCTATCGTTGCAGATGTTCAACTTAAAACGATTGAAGACCTCGTTCGCCAAGGTAAAGAAGAGGGTAATGTTTGCTGGCAGCCATCTTGGGCTTGTCCAGTTGAAGGTTATTTCTATCCTCCGACATTATTTACCAATGTTTCTCCGGCATCGGTGATTGCACAAGAAGAGATATTTGGGCCGGTGCTTGTGGCTATGACATTTAGATCTCACAACGAAGCCGTCAAACTGGCTAATAATACGCGTTATGGATTAGCAGCCAGTATCTGGACGGAAGATATAAATCTCGCCTTAGATATTGCGCCAAAAATTAAAGCAGGAACGATATGGATTAATAGTTCAAATATTTTTGATGCGGCATCTGGTTTTGGAGGATACAGAGAATCCGGTTTCGGTAGAGAAGGTGGTAAGGAAGGTTTGTATGGGTATGTCAAACTCAAAGTGGAAAGTGAATTCAAATCCGTACCAGCAAAAATTAAGACAATAGAACCGTCGTCGAAAAATGTTAAACCCCAATTTCCTAGCATCGATAGAACACCAAAGTTATATATTGGCGGCAAACAGGTTCGTCCCGATGGTGGTAATAGCCTCATTATAAATGATAATTACGGAAACCATATAGGTGAAGTTCCTAAAGGCAATCGCAAAGACATACGCAATGCTGTTGAAGCAGCACATGCAGGCACATCTTGGGCAGGTATGACTGGTCACGCGCGAGCTCAGGTATTGTTTTATATCGCAGAAAATCTCGCTATTCGCGAAAAAGAATTTACTGACAGGATTGTAGCAACAACCAATGTAAGTCAAGCAGAAGCCGCTAAAGAAGTAGCTAAATCTATAGAACGCATTTATTATTATGCGGCTTGGGCTGACAAATATGATGGCCATGTGCACCATACTACACTTCGCAATGTGACATTGGCTATGCCCGAACGAGTGGGTGTCTTAGGTATAGTTTGCCCTGAAGAATTATCGTTGCTCGGGTTTATATCGACATGCATACCAGCACTCACTATGGGTAATAATCTCGTTGTCGTCCCATCAGAAAAACATCCAATCATAGCTACTGATTTTTATCAAATCCTAGAAACTTCTGATGTTCCGGCTGGTACTGTCAATATCATTACCGGATTAAAAGATGAATTGACAGATGTACTTGCAAATCATGACAACCTAGATGGAATGTGGTATTTTGGAACTTCGGAAGGAAGTCGTCATATAGAAACCGTCTCCATAGGTAACCTCAAACGCACCTGGGTCAATTATGGTAAATACAGAGATTGGTACGATGACAAGCAAGGCCAAGGTCATGACTTTTTACGAAATGCCACAGAGATTAAAAACATCTGGATTCCATATGGCGTATAATTCGTAAGATCAAGTATAGAAATATCGTAGTTGGGTAGGGAATTGAGTACACATGAATAGGTATCCTCTTGACTTAATCATGTTATGTAGCAGGTATGGTGTTTTTTTATTCAGGACTAAATTTACCTTATTTCTGGTGTGAATAGGTGGTATGATTTATGCACATGACATGGTTGTTTCATTGGTGCTAAAGTAGTCCACAGCCGAAGTTTTGTTTTTCCATTATTATAATAAACTAAGGCACAATTTGTGAACTAAATTAAACATATTAATTTTAATAAATTTATTTCTTCAGTCAAATTCAATCCTTTTATATGAGCGCAAAGATAGATTATTATAACTTTCTTTGCCAAATTCATCCTAAAATCTAAAGAAAGTTTATCTATTTAAGCTAAAATGAATCGTTATTTAGCGTATTTAAAGTTGTATGGAAATATGCAATAAATATGATCGTGTAGATCTCAAATGTTGATTTCTGAAATGTGGCAAATAGATTTTCCCTAACGTATAAAATTCTGGTTAAATACTGGTAAAACGATACATATCTCTATCCGTTGATGTTCCATATAGCTAAAAGTTAAAGTCTATCTTATTAAATGCTATTTAATATTTGGTGCTGTTTTTAAAGGATGAAGCCGAATATGTAAAGTATCAATCCAGTAATACAGGTCAACGCCATATCCCACATACCGATTTTGCCTCATAATTTGTGGGTTTTACTAAAACTTCCCGGCTTAGGATTTTTACCAAACTTCATTAGTGAGGCAATAATCAGATAAATCCAAATGATAGAAGTGGTGATGGAAAGAAATATGTGGAAGTAAATCGTAAAATTTAAGAAAAATGTTCCTGCATAAGCGGAATCCTTTTCCATTTCAAAAATTCCACCATTTTGTTGCATGTCGATTTCAAAAAGAATGACAACAAAAAACAAAATGATAAACATCGTCAACTGTATTTTTTTCTGTAGTAGATAGTTGCGCTCATGCTTTACTTTATTAAATGAATACCATAATAACTGCAAAATTATAGCCATAGAAATCACTACTATATCCATTAATATATCACATCGAGCGCCTTAAAAACATGGTGGAAAAGAAAGTTTCATTTTAATGTTTTTTTAATGGTTATTTTCTAATTTTTGCAAGCAGACTTTTTATTTGTTAAAAAACTTTACTTAAAATACAGCTAACTAGCAAATTTACACATCAAATCACATAATGCAAAATAATATTTGTAAATATTTTTTCAAATGTGTACTTTTTATATGAATGCGCAGACTGTTATAGGTGAAATTTCTTAAAAAATCTTTTCTATTTGCTAAAAAGAAAATGTGTTTATTACGAATTCTAACCAGATTAATAAATTAAAAAAGCTGAACATGATCTTACGTTATAATTATTGCTAAGAACATGCACGAAAAGCTTAGCTGATAGACCTTCTATGTAAAGAAAGTCATGGGAAATATAGTGCGCAATGAACGAAGAGAATAAACCGATAATTTGTATGACGTTGAAATTTATGCTTTGTCTTTATCGCCGCTAATGATGCGTGAAATTATTCCTTTCTGGTCAGAAAATTCTGCGAGTAACACACCACCCAAGTGCAAGACGATAAAAGCGATCAAGTAATAAATACTGAGTTCGTGAACGGCTTCCATCGGTTTTTTATATACTTTTGGACCTAATTCGATGATTAATCCTGTTACAAGGGAAATAACCACACATATATAAAAAATGATATAGGACCATTTCTGTACTTTTTCCTTTAACGTAAGGCCTTTGACCAATGGATTTTGAAATTTCATATGTCCAAATGCCGGAAGCATAAAACGAATCGTAAATAAACCTACAAGCACATAGCCTATGTATATATGCCAGATCCACATGGGTTGCCTTATTTTTTTAGCGAGCACAGTGAGTTGGTCTTTAGATAACATTTGGTCGGTAGTACCTAAGTAATCTTGAATGATCGATGCTACATTCGTCCGATTGAGCCATGTCAATCTCAGGAAAATCGTAAGTAACAATAGGAGAAATGAAATCGCTATCGCCCAGTGAAGAATTCGGTATAATTTTGAATACTTTTCCTTTTCCATTATGTCTGTTTTATGTTTGAATCGTCCCACACAAATGATTTTGCCAATAAAATTATTCCATTTTTCGAGGTTTTATCAGTGATTAAACTCATGACAAATGCGAATGTGTAACAAGGGTTTGCCATTAAGGCCTTTCCTGAAGACGCAAATATACTTAACATATTAAAATATAAGTATAATATTTGCATAACTTTTTAACTACAAGATTTTATAACCTTTTAATGGGGTTATAGACGCATAATTTTCTATTTTGGTATTGGCTAGCTGCTTGGATTTTGTAGCAAATAGTGCTAAAGTACTACACTTATATTTTAAAATTACCAAGTAAATCTAACAGCTGTTAAACATGATTGCCTTAAACGATTTCTTTACCAAACCGATCCATTTCACAACCACATTGATTACAGGTCCATCCACCTTTGATGATTTGTCTGAGGTTATCAGCTAATTTTAATGTTGGTTGCTCTGTGTTGCATTTTGGGCAAAATACTTTGTCGAGATTGATGATTGGTTTGATTTTATTGTCTTGGTTTTGCATATTTTTATTGAGTTTGATATTTATCGATGAATATAATTTGGGTTAGAGGTCGATTATTGTAATAAATACTGTGATTTAAAAGTACTATTTTTTACAAAAATTCTATACAAATCAACAATTTTATTATACGCCAAATTGTCTCAAATGATGGTCAGTATGTTTGTAAACTAAGATGCCGATTTCGGCTTTGGACATTCTTCCAAAAAAATCATGAATGAAATTAGGATTGCTAAAGTGCGCATAAGCTTGAATCAAACCAATCCAATTGGCTTTTTCAGCTTCCAGATCTCCATTTGATGTTTTTACTTTGAACTGCTCGGATGTAGGTATGTTTTTATCCAATGGTTTTTCGTCTTTTAGAATACTTTTCAAGACCATTTTACCTACTAATTTGCCAATAAAAGCCTGTTTATAGATAGGATTATCATATCCAAGTACCCATCCATTCCAATGCGTATTGTGTTTAAGCATTTGAAAAACATTCATTGTGCCCCATTTTCGTTGGCTATTTTCATCTAATAAATTTATTCGATGTATTAATTCCGTTTGAGTTTGTTTGTCAAATATGGTCTTCATTTATTGATTTTCATTACTTAAATCAGCATATCTGGATTATCAGTCAGTATTTGCTTTGCAAAGGTGCGGTATTTATATTAGATAACAATCAAATTTACATTTATTTATATGCAGTTTAAGCATGTTTATTCTTTTTATTGAATATATTGAAATTCCACACCAATTTGTTTTTTTGAAGTAATGAACGCCAGTCAATAAAAAATATACAGCATATGAGGAATATGCCAAAGGCAAAACTAAGGATGGACTTCCATGATAATAAATTATCCATTATTAGATCAATGCTTTCTGAGGCATATTTTCCAGCAAGTAAAGCCAGTGCATCACTTGTAAATTTACCGATGAAAAAAGCGGGAATGATATACTTAGCATTTAATCTGGACATACCAGCAGCCAAAAACAAAGGAGTAGTAGGTATAGGTAAAAGGGAATAAGCCAGCACAAAAAGCTGACCCTTCCAAATATTTTCTTTCATTTTGGATCCCAAAAACTCAACGTCTTCATTTTTTGATTTATTTATGTACTTATTGGCAATGTAAGGGGTGTATAAAGTAAGTATATATCTGCCTAAGACCGAACCCATAACTCCTATTATTAATACCAACCATATATTTAAGTTAAACGTAATTTGTAAGAAAACCATTATGGTAAATGCCGGTAAAAATGGAAAAGGAACGATATCAAATAATAAAGAACCTAGAAAAACTAAAAAATATTCCCACGCCATGCTTTGGATTTTGATTTATAATGTTTGGAATCATGATTTAATCAAGCAATAATCGTAAACATTTTAAAAAATTGCAAAACTACTTATTTTATATTCGCAATCAAATTAAATCTGAATATACTAGGAATCAACCCATTTTGTACTACCGATCATTAGCTGTTATGTGTTGCAACTTGTAAAGCTATGCTGATTCCGATGTAATCCTATCTTTGGTTCTTTTTGCTTCATTTATAGTTTTTTTTTAACTAAGTTTTTACGATATTACTCAATTTTGAAATGAATAAAATACAAATTCTTCATGTACGTATTAATCAGTCATTATTGTTTAAACGAATAATAATAATATATCGTTAGCTTCGGATTTACACACTTCGTAATAAGCGATAGTGGATTATTGCTAATTAATGGAACTTGTTATCCAAATGGCGAAAGTATCAGTTGGCCAAACTTCCAATTTGTTATAAAGCCAAAGATAATGAATATCAATAAGGTCACTTCTATTAAAAGGAAAACAAAAAATGTTATAAGTCTTGTAATCATTTCGAATCGAGTATAATCACTGCTAAAAGTATAATAGTATCCATACCCTGCATATAAAAAGATAATTAAGGTTGTAAACCAATTTATATACTTTTCGTCAAATTGAAAAATCAGATTAAGCTGGGAAAAAAAATTGAAAAAAGTGCCAATTATTAAAATCCCCAAAATTATCATTCCAGAAATGATAAAGTGCTCACTTAGATTCAACTGTTTTCTTTTGAATAAGATAAAGCTATTTATAGCTGAAAGCGGAACAAATAAAAAAATAAAGATTTTTTGAGTTATAATTTTATCAAGTTTTTCACTTGCTTCGTTTATATACACTGTTTCCTTAGGTATTTTTGGATTGAAGTAACCAAATAAATCGACATGGCGAATAAACATCATTACACCAAAAGTAATCAAGATCAAAAGAAACACATTGTAATAACGCTTTCTTTTTCCGGAAATGTAATCTAATGCCGCTCTTCCAGGATTTAATAACGATTCTTTGGCTGTAAAAATCATCCCTTTTTCAATATGAAAAGTACCATGAAGTAAATCTTGATATATGAAATTTTGAAATGTAATCCGGCGCGTATCTGCCTTTTGCCCACAGTTTGAACAATATTTGCCGTTTAATTCATGATCGCAATTCAGGCATTTGGTATTTGTCATCTTTTTAGGTCGTGAATTCTTTAAATGAATATTTGCTATTTTTTGATTTGGGCTTATAATTCAATTCATATTTTATGTCCCGCTACTGAATTATTTGACAGCTATAGCGAATTTAATAAATTTGTTTAATACCATTTTTTGCGGTTTCTATTTTTAGAGTGCAATACTAAGTATTTCTAATATATTTTTCACACAATTTAAACAGAAACCTTTTATGTATATTTGTAAGTTTATTCAACAAAAAAAGTATTAATAGGTAAAAGATAAAAACCATTTTAACCTTCAATCAATTTCCTAATTAACGAAATTTGCCCTAGATGGTAATATGTATGTTCGATCATGCCTTCGATGTTGCGATGATAGTCACCATACATTGGATCAATAAAAGGTTCGTCAAGCTTTGTTTCGTCCAATTTAGCAACTTGCTTAATGAAGCGCTCAGCGTTAGTTATAAATGAGTCGATAAGGTTTTGCCAATCTTCTTCTGAATTTATTGGTGTAGCATTAAAACTATATTTATCTCGAATCTCAAGTTTACCGCTTTCAAAAGCATCGTTGAGCCCTTGCAGATAATAATTTATATGGAAAGTCAACAATGCAATCGTATTGAGGTTACCGACTCTAAATGTTGCTTGTTGCCAGGTAACATTTGTAATTTGGGCTTTAAAGTTTGTATTGGCGATCCATTTGCCGTCAAGCAATACTTCTCTGAGTCGAATGGACAAAGCCTGAGAATAATTCATAACTACGATTTGATCTGTTTTTGTAACCAATATAATATTTCATCCAAAGCAATTGGGGCAATGGTTTGTTCTATATTAGGATATTCGAAAGGTGCTCCTGTTTCACATTCCTGAAATAAATGATTTAAGTTGGGCAAAGATTTTACGGTAACATTTTTATTGCCACCCTTTGTCAAAGCTGTATGAATAGCCTCAAGATTTTCTCTTGCTGGAACTTGTAAATCTTTTTCGCCAATTATCGCTAATACGGGACATTTTACCTGCATCAAAGTTGGCACAGGATCGTACTTTAAAAAATGTTGCATCCATGGATTCACAATTTGATCGACTTGAGTTTGTACAAATTCTTCATCTGACATACCTTTCGGTTTTAATGGATTAGGATCATCCATTAAGATTTGCTTTAAGTACGTTGTTAATTCAGTTCTGAGCTGTTCTGTTGATGTTGAATTAAGTACAATTTCAAAAGCTTTTTTATTATTCAACTCATTTTTTTGTAACATTTCATCGCTAATTCCTGAGGCTTTACCTATTAATTTTTGCTGTAATAAAAGGATTTGATCACCTCGTAATCCGGTGCCAGCTAGTAAGACGATAAAGGCAACATCATTTGTTTTACTGGCAACTATTGGGGCTATTATTCCGCCTTCACTATGACCGATTAGTCCGATATTGGATTTGTCGATTTCTTTCCGTGTTTTTAAATACCGAATGGCGCTTTGAACGTCAGTTGCGAAATCATCTGTAGTGGCAGTATTAAAATCACCAGTTGACATAGCTGTGCCTCGGTCGTCATAGCGCAAAACAGCAATCCCGTTTCTAGTCAAAAAGTCAGCGATAACAAGGAAAGGTTTATGACCAAATAATTCCTCATCTCTGTTTTGTGGACCACTGCCACTAATTAATATAACGGCTGGATAAATTCCATCTTTTGTAGGGATCGTCAAAGTACCTGCTAATTTTATACCGGAGGATTCATTGTCAAAAATGATCTCTTCTGCAAGGTATGGGATAAGGTTTTTTGGGTTCTTGTGGTCTTATAAGTACTTCTTTTTCGATTTTTGCCTTTGATAAGTTCATAGGGAATGCCTGACCAAATTGTTTGAAAGTGCCTACAATAACATCATCATTACCGAGTGTGCCTTCATATTCAATTTGTGCACTGGAAAGGGAGATTTTTAAAATGGAGTTTTCAAAACTCGTAGCGGTCGTTTGTATTCCAAATACCCCTTGATCAGGACTATCCATGGTTGAATTGATATCAAATTCCGTTTTGTTAACATTAAATGAAAGTCTTAATTTCATTCCTTGCACTTCTAGTATTCCGTTCCATTGTCCATTAATGTCTTGTGCCGAAACTGAAATTGTGGCAAAAATTATAATCAGAAAAATCGAAAATATCCTCATCATGGCGAGTTGATTTATCATTCGTTTTATAATGTATTTGAGTCTTAACGTTTGAAATTTAAAATGATTAAAATAGCGGCTTCATAGTAAAATTCAAACCATAGATTACAATCACAAAGTTAATGAATTTATTTTGAATATCGTGTAACATTGAATAAATCTATAGCGTAAATTGAGTTTAAGAAACGGTATGCTGATGAAAAGGTAAAACGTACTATTTTAAAATTTACTTTATACCACGCAAAATCGAAATATTAAATTTTTAGCACAGTTGACCATCGCAAATCGCGATTTATTGGATGGCCATTTTATTGTAAAGTCGATCGGCTAGATTTTCAATCTCCTCAAATTTTATTATTTGCAATAACCATTTTTTAGGGATGCCGTCCAGACCATAAAGTAGCCCTGCCAGACCGCCCGTAACCGCAGCTGTGGTGTCTGTATCACTACCTAAATTCACTGCTTTCAATACGGCATCTTTATAATTTTTTGTTGTCAGCAAACACCAAATACTGGCCTCGAGTGTATGTAAAACGTAACCACTGCTTTGTATTTCGTCAACGTGCAGTTTTGAAATATCATGCTTAAGCAAGCTGTCAAATTTTTCAATTTCAATCGGATTAATTCCAAAGTTAATCAGGTGATTTGAAATGTCAGTTTGTAGGATTTTATAAATTTCAAACTTGTCTTTGCCGGTTAATAGATGCATTGCAAATTCCAGATAGTAGAAGCAGGCAATGACGGATCGTATATGTCCGTGGGTAATTGACGAAACGCTTTTGGTGATTTCGAAGCGTGCTTGAACTGGTTTGTCAACTAAATAAAAAAGTAAAGGTAAAATGCGCATAAGTGAGCCATTTCCATTGTCTCCTTCACCAAAACCGCCTGCTTTTTCGGGTTTTTCACCCATTTTGATTCGCGAGATAGCCTGACTAGTAGCTATGCCTATATCAAAAACGTGACCATAAGGCGTCCAGTATTTTTCCACATACCATTTTACGAAGTTTTGACCGATGACATTTAAATCAAAATCCTGTGTTAAAGCTTCGGCCAGACAAAATGTAAGTGAACTGTCATCTGACCAAGTACCCGGAGGTAAATTGTAAGTTCCGTATCCAATCATATCCTTTACAGGATTATTGCTTATCATTTGTCTACTATTGAATTCTACTGGAACGCCTAAGGCATCAGCAACGCACACACCATATAGTGCTGATTTTATTTTACGTAAAGTGATGGTACTCCGTTTCATAATGTTCGTTTTTATGGCCTGGATGATTTTGGGTATAACGCCATTTTCAAAGTTCATTTCAAAATATCCTTCAATAAATCTATCGTTACGAACGATAATCGTTAGAAGTTTACACAATGTAACATTATCAAGCGTAGCGTAATTGTAATCATTGCTATTTAGTATAGTTTTTCCTTCATCCCAACTTGTCCAATCAAAAACAGGTACAATATTTAATGCGTGGATGCATTGATAAACGTTATATGAAAATGCTGAATAATTAGCAAGTGCATCATCAGATTTATCAAGTAACGACTTATTTGTATCTTCCAATAATGTAAGTAGCGAAAATAGTTTGTTTCATTCTTTTGTAGGTATTGATCTTAAATGGTGCTCAAAGTATTCTAATTCAATCATATAGTTAATTTTTTTGTAAATAAAAGAAATGCGTAAAGTGCGTTTTGGGTAATTATTAGAATAAGTCATGAAACCTAGCATACTTTCAGAAACTGAAATCAATTCCAAATTTCATTCATTTCGGTGAGTATTAAAGGTTGGCCTTCTGAAACGACAATCGTATGTTCGTGTTGCGCCATAAAACCTCCTTTGTTGCCGACCATGGTCCAGCCGTCATTTAATACAATGGCAAATGATGATGTCGTCGAAATAAAAGTTTCTATGGCAACAACCATATTCTTTTTAAAACGTCTTTGGTCAAAATGATTTTTATAGTTCATGATCTCATCGGGCTGTTCGTGTAAACTTCTTCCTATCCCGTGGCCACCAAGATTTTTAATTACTTTAAATCCGTTGTTTTTCGCTTCAGTATCGATGAGGTGTCCGATTGCTGATATTTTTACGCCGTGTTTAATTTGCGTGATGGCTTTTAGTAAAATCTCCTTAGATGTGTCAACAAGTTTTTGATGTTGATGCACGTCTTCACCGAGTACAAAAGAACATCCATTGTCTGACCAAAACCCATTGAGCTCTGCAGAAACATCAATATTAATCAAATCACCTTCTTTTAATATGCAGCTGTCAGACGGAATCCCGTGACAAAATTCATTGTTGACACTAATACACGACCAACCCGGAAAGCCATACGATATAAATGGTGCTGAATTTGCACTAAAGTCAGAAAGTATTTTTGCACCGTAGCTGTCTAATTGTTTAGTTGATATGCCTGGTTTTGCGTACTTGCGCATTTCTTTAAGCGTATAAGCTACTGCCTCACTCACTTTTTGCATGCCGATAAGTTCTTCGTATTTTGTAATGGACATTTTTTCTTGATTTTAAATTTTTTTACCGGACTGTAATGGTACAATCAATCACAAATTTAAATGATAATATAGATATTTGTCAAATAAGATTTTAATTTTTGACAAATCCAATTAGAGATATTGGTATAAATATAAAGTAATTTATCATTTCCGTTAAGTGATATTGAAATAATTTTTATACCATTCGTTTTCGTGGTGGTCAAGCTTTGTCGAGTCTATTTGGTAATTGGGGTCGAGTTTCGCATACACCATTTCAAGGGAAGCAAAATCTCTTTGGCTTATGACTTTAAATCCATGTCTTATCAACTGAGCAGCTGCAACACCGACACCGATTTGATAGACTTTGTTATCGGCAAATCTACTGCCATTATAAATAACCTGACTACCACAGGCTGCGCTAATGTCCATTAAAATGGCTAATTCTACATGCTCTTTTTGAGCGATTTCAAGCATTTTTTTAGAAGCTTTGATAATTCCTTCAGACCAATCTTTACCGCTATCAGATAATAACTTAGCTTTCCCATCTAATACATCAAAACCTGTTCCTCCATGAATATCGCACATTGCTCTAGGCGATCCGAAGGAAAAGTCTTCCGGACAAAAATTTACAACTTTAGCGGTGTCGTATTGGAGGATTTTTAGAGCGGTAGGAAATTCGCCATAAGCAGTTCCATCCCAGCCACAAGTAATACCTACCAAACAAGCACTCATGAGTATTCTAAGCGGATTTTCATTTGTAGGGATTCTGAGTTGTTGAAGATATGCGTGGTCTGTCATTACAAATAGTAGTTTTTAGTAAAAATCTTTAAAGATCAAAATTACAAAAATAATAATTAGAAGTTAAATAGTTTACTGTTTATAGCTTTTGAAAACAAGTTTTTTTTCATTTTGTATTGATTCAAATCAAAAACATAAAAAACCACGAGATTTAGTAAAAATCTCGCGGTTTTAAAGACGTATTTGTTGTTATAATGCTGTAATCTATGCCATGTAATAACACTGGATTACCTATTCATCATGTTTGTTTTTTATGGCCATGAGCAGATTGTACGCGCCTTTTATAACAATCGTTTGGTCGGTTAGCTGGTCGTTAGGGATTTCGATAAAGCCATTTTCGGTGTTGCCAGTTTGAACTTCAACCATTTCATATTGATTACTTTCTTTAGCTATGAAAATGTATTGTTTGTTTTCAAAACGGACTACGGCTTCTTCAGGCAAGGCGGTTGTAGTATTAGAGGTCAGTTCAATATCTGCATTCATGAACATACCTGGAAGTAAATTTTTGTCGTATTGGTCGAAAACACAGAGCACTTCTGTAGCGTTGTTATTTTCTAGATGCTTACTTATCAATTTGATTTTGCAAGGGTGTTTTTTTTCGGGATTCGTATTTGAGTAGGCATATATTATTTGCCCGCTTGAAAGTTTGTTGACATCTTTTTCAAATACAGTCAAAGACAAATGAATGTTGTCAGGATTAACCAATTCAAAAAGAACATCGCTGGGCATAACGTATTTGCCTATATTGACGTTTACAGCCGATACAAAGCCGGAGATAGGCGAGTAAATATGGATGCTTTTAGACATATTGTCAGCGGTAAGTTTTTGTGGATTTATCCCGATAAGTTTTAACTTCTCTTCCAGCGATTTGATTAATATCCATTGCGTCTGATAATTGGCAAATGCCTGCTCATATACTTTGTCGCTTGTGGCTTTGCTTTGGTTCAGTGCGGTCTGCCGGTTGTATTCACTTTCCAGTAAGGTAAATTGTGCTTTTGCTGTCAAATAATCTTGTTGTAACTGCACGTATTGCGCATCTTCCATTTCGGCCAATACTTCACCTCTTCTGACGTGCATACCGTTCATCAACTTTGTAGATTTTAAATAACCTCCCATCGGCACACTAATAGAAATCATACTTTGAGGCGGAACATCAACTTTTCCGTTAAGCTTCAAGGTGGCAGAAATGATTTTCGAAGTTAAAGTTCCAGTTTCGATTCCAGCAATTTTGGATTGTTCGTCGGAGAGCGTTACCAAGTTGTCAGGTGTATCCTCGATGAAAATTTGTTCCGGATTTTGTTCGCTACCACAAGCTAGCAGCAAAGTAGCAAGACTAATTATTGAAAGAATATTTTTCATTTTTTGAATTTTAATGGTTGGAATAAAAATTTAATTCTGCAATGGCATTGTTTCTGTTTTTTACAGCATCAATGTAATCGCTTTGGATGGTAGTCGCCTGATTAATCAAAAGTACCCATTCCAAATAATTGATATCGCCACTCAAAAATTGTTGATTGGCGGTTGATGTAATGGAATTAGCTAAATTTAAAGCTGTATTTTCGTAATACTCGACGGTTTCTTCGTACTTTTGATATTGTGCGATTGCTGTTAAATAAGCATTTTCAAAATGTTGCAAATTCGTTTCATATGCATGGTTAGCAATGATTTCATTTGCTTTTGAAGCGTTGATTTTAGTACGTTGACTTCCGGCAAATATCGGAATGCCTAAGCCGATTTGTCCAGAATGAAAACGCAGCGCTCCGTCGTAATCCTTGTTGTCGGCACCGGCGCCTCGCATACCCATAATATTGTAGTTAAAGGTGATATCTGGAGCCAATTTTGCACGTTCTAGTTTTGTGGTAGCTTCAGCTATTTGTGCTTGTTGTTTCCAATACTGCATAGCAGGGTGGGATGGCAAAAGCGTTGCTTCCACAGCGGCCAGTTTATAAAGCAAATTCGAATGGCTATCTGAATTTAGCCCTTCAGGGATGAACCTCGTTTCGGTATTGAGCAATAATTGAAAATGTAATTGTAATAATTCGAGATCCTGTTCTAATTGCATTAACTGCAAAAAGATTTGTCCACGCTGATTTTCGGCGGTTATTTTCTCTAAAATATTGCTTTCACCTTGTTCAAATCGAAGGGTTGCTTTGTGTAGAAATGCTGAATAAATGCTGTCGTTAGCATGAAGTAAAGCTTTTTTTTGTTGTAAAGCGACAAGCGAATAAAACACTTCCGTAACTTGCTTTTTTAAAAGGGCTTCTTGCAGACCAACATTCAACACGCTAAGTTTCCATGTTTCGCTGAGCAATGTTTTTTGACGTGAATAAACCAAAGGAAAATGAATGGTTTGCGAAATACCTAGGCGCGCGTCCGTATAGAAACTATTGATTTGTCCATATTCTCCGACGATATTTGTCGAGGGTATGGTGGTGCTCGTCTTGATGAGCTGCTGTTGGTAATCACTTTTCAAACGCTCAATTTTTACCGTAAGGTTATTGGCCAAAGCCATATCAATAGCTTGTGGTAAGGTAATAGGAGTTTGTGCATTTAAACCTTGAAAAGCAATGAAAACAAATACGAATAACAAGGAAACCATCTTTTTAGGGATTAATATTTTTGGGTGAAAAATAATGTACAAAATCGGCAGCACAAATAACGTTAAGAAGGTTGCGATAAGCAATCCACCAATGACAACCGTTGCCAATGGTCGTTGAACTTCAGCGCCTTCGCCCATACTTACAGCCATCGGTAGGAAACCGAGCGAAGCAACAAAAGCAGTCATCAGTACCGGTCGCAATCGGGTTTTTGTACCTTGAATCACGATACGCTTTAAATTGGTGTATCCTTCATTTTTCAAACGATTAAATTCGGCAATCAATACAATACCATTGAGTACCGCTACTCCAAACAAAGCAATGAAGCCTACACCTGCACTGATACTAAATGAAATGTCTCGTATGACTAAGGCGAATATCCCGCCCATTGCGGAAAGTGGTATCGCCGAGTAAATAAGCAATCCTTGTTTTACGGAACCAAACGCAAAGTAAAGCAATAAGAATATCAAAGCCAGAGAAACGGGTACGGCTATGTATAAACGCGCTTTTGCAGCTTCCAGATTTTCGAATGCACCGCCATAAGTGATGTAATAGCCTGCTGGTAATTTCATTTGTTGCCCGACTTTTTCTTGTAATTCGTGTACCATACTTTGCACATCACGTCCGCGAACATTAAAGCCGACGATGATTCTACGTTGCGAGTTTTCACGCTGAATTTGATTGGGTCCTTCAACAATTTCTACTTGTGCAACAGTGTTTAATGGTATTTGTGTGCCTTTGGGCGTTGCAATCAAAAGATTTTGAACGTCTGATAAATCTTTTCTTTTTTCATTTTTTAAACGAACAACCAAATCAAAGCGCTTTTCGCCTTCGTAAACGGTACCGCTTGTTTCGCCTGCAAATGCGGTATTTACCACATTGTTGATGTCACGGATGTTTAAGCCATATTGCGCTATGGCTGCTCGGTTATATTGAATGGTTATTTGAGGAAGACCAGCAACGGCTTCTACATAAATCCCGCTACTGCCTTCGACCGTGTTGCAAATTTTGCCCAATTTGTTGGCATAAAATGCAAGTGTATCTAAATTATCGCCAAAAATTTTGCAAACTACATCTTGTCTTGCACCAGAAATCAATTCGTTGAATCGCATAGCAACAGGATATTGAAAACTAAACGTTACGCCTGGAACAGCAGCAACAGCTTCACTCATTTTTGTTTCCAATTCTTGATATGTTGTAGCAGAAGTCCATTCACTACGATTTTTCAAAACAATAATCATATCCGAAACATCAATGGGTAAAGGTTCTGATGGCACTTCGCTTGTTCCTGTTTTAGTAACAACTCGTTCTACTTCTGGAAATTTTTCCAACAAGATTTTGGATGCTTTAGAAATAGCATCAATAGAAGTATTGAGATTACTGCCTGCTAAAACCCTTGTTTCTACAGCAAAATCGCCTTCAGGCAAAGCAGGAATAAACTCGCCACCTAATCGCGACAAAATAAAAACTGAAATACCAAATAAGGTGAGTACAGCCGTTAAAATCTTTTTTTGATGACGTAAAGCTTTGAGTAAATACGTTTGATAGAAATGTTCCAATCGAAGCATGATCTTGTCAGATAAAGTCAGTTTATGCGATATGGTTTTACTTAAAACCAAACTGCTCATCATCGGTATATAGGTCAAGGAAAGTATGAACGCACCGATCAAAGCAAAAGCTACCGTTTGCGCCATGGGTTTGAACATTTTACCTTCAATGCCTTGCAATGTAAAAATCGGTAAGTAAACAATCAGAATAATGATCTGTCCGAAAACCGCGCTATTCATCATTCTTGAAGCGGATTCTTTTACTTCGCTGTCCATTTTAGCCTGAGACAATTTGTTGATTTTGCTAAATCGGTTGCTGTGCAGCTTATGCATTACAGCTTCTACGATGATGACTGCACCGTCCACAATCAAACCAAAATCCAATGCGCCGAGACTCATAAGGTTACCGCTTACGCCAAATATATTCATCATAATAATGGCAAATAACATTGAAAGTGGAATCACAGAAGCAACTAAGAAGCCAGCGCGAAAGTTACCTAAAAACAACACCAATACAAAAATGACAATCAACGCACCTTCCAATAAATTTTTAGTAACAGTGTTGATGGAATTGTTTACCATTTTGGTCCGGTCTATAAACGGCTCAATGGTTACGCCTTCGGGCAATGTATTTTTAATTTCCTCAATGCGATTTTTGATACTTGTAATGACTTCGTTGCTATTGGCACCTTTCAACATCATGACGATGGCACCGGAAACCTGTTGTTGGCCATTGTATGTCAAAGCACCGTAGCGCGTAGCGTTTCCAAATCGGACTTCAGCGACATCGCGGATTAAAAGTGGTATGCCGTTAGGCAAATTTTTTACGACGATATTTTCAATGTCATTGATGTTGCCGACCAGGCCTTCGCTTCGGATAAACAAAGCGGTGGCACCTTTTTCAATGTACGAACCACCGGTATTTTGATTGTTTTTTTCAAGCGCAGAAAATACATCCGCAATAGATAAGTTGTATGCCATTAGTTTTTCGGGTTCGACGGCTATTTCGTATTGTTTGAGTAAACCTCCAAAACTACTTACATCAGCAACGCCTTTAACACCTAGTAATTGTTTGCGCACGATCCAGTCCTGAATGGTGCGTAATTCCATGGCGTCGTATTTGTCTTCATAGCCTTTCTTGGGAAGGACGGCATATTGATAAATTTCACCTAGGCCGGTGGTGACAGGCGCCAGAAAAGGCGTGCCAAAACCTTTGGGAATTTCGTCCTGTACTAGTTGTAAGCGCTCGGTGATTTGTTGTCTTGCCCAATACACATCCACATCATCATCAAAAACAATGGTGATGACCGATAATCCAAAACTTGAATAACTGCGCAATTCTTTTAAGTGCGGAATATTACTGTTGGCTTGTTCGATGGGAAACGTAATTAAACGTTCTACATCAGTAGCACCCAACGCTGGGGCAACGGTAATAACTTGTACCTGATTATTGGTGATGTCAGGAACGGCATCAATCGGCAAATGTTTTACTTCGTAAATTCCATACCCGATAAGGGCAATTACAAAAAGCCCGACGATGAGTTTGTTCTTTATAGAGAACGCAATGATTTTATTTAGCATATTTTTTTAGTTAATCATTAAACCTTATGGGGCATGTTGATTGTGCAACACGTCCAACGAAACAAAAAACATGTTTGCTTTTTGTCAAAAATAAGATGTTATAAAATGATTAGCTAAAACGCGGCGGTTGCCAGATATTATTGAGGTAAGCGTTTGAATAGGGCTGTTGGTCGCGGATGATATTTTCGGTTTTTACCGCTTCGTGTATAATTTGAACAATGCAAAATGTGGATTGCGGTGCAAGTGTGAGCACTTGGATTGTCTGGCAGTCGAGCGTTTTGAATGGGAGATTTTCATGGTCATTATGTTGGTCATCTGGGTGGTTGATGGTCGAAGCGTAGTGTTCGTTTAGGAATTCAATTAGCGTATAATTGTCCCACTCGACGTGTTCCAAATAGTGATGTATTAATGTAGGCAAGCGCAACAACTGACTGAATGTGGTGTTCGATGTCAGAAAGAGAAATAATAATGATATGGCGATTACTCTTTTCACGGTGCAAAGATAATACTTTTTTTGATCATTTGATACCTTTTTGATGCATGTTCTTTAGGTTGGCGAATGCTGGCGAAGGACAATACACATGGTTTTGCACCGCTTTGTAATGTTGCCGAATGGTAGGCATATGTGTTGAATGGTACGGCCATTAAATTTTGACACTTTCGTTTGATATAGCAAATGCCTGATATTGTTTCAACGTGCAAATTTACGCGATGGTTCATAAAATGGATAAAATAATCTTTTTGCTTTTTTTATGTTTGGTTTTGCAAAATGGCGGATTATGAACTTATACTTTTGGGGGATTAACCGTTCAAATATAGTACAAATGCGGATAGATAGTATTTATATAGGTGTTGCCAAAAGTCTTTCATTTTGCATTTTCAATGGGTCACCATGTAGCCAATTTTGTTCATTGTCAGGAGCCAGAATGATTGGCATGCGTTTTTTAGTGTTGTGAATTTTGCTCATGAGCTCGTTGGCTTCTGTTGTCAAAATCGTGTATGTATTGCGCAGTTCGCCGGTGGATTTGTCCAGCCATTCGCTGTAAAGTCCAGCAAAAGCAAAAGCTGCATTGTCGGGCAAGGTCAGTTCGTATTTTTGTTTTTCCTTTCCTTTCGCGTCCAGCCATTGCCATTCGTAAAACCCGTCTGCGAGCACCAGGCAACGATTATGGATTACATTGCGGAAACTTGGTTTTTCGTGTGCCGTTTCGATTTTACAATTTAACGTCATCTTTTTTATGTTGTCATCTTTTGCCCAAAATGGGATCAATCCCCAATGGAAAAGTTGGATGAGATCCGTTTGTTTGTTGGTGATTACAGGAGTTTTTGGATATTGAAAGCCGTTGAATATGGCTGGGGAAAAGGAAGCTTCATTTTCAAATTTTGCATTGAAACGCTGTTTTAATTCTTGTGCGGATTTGCTTTGTTTGCTGTGGAAACACATATTTATACTTTAATGGTTATGATATCATTGAGATTGGTAGTATAACGAGGAGACAATTTTTCTTGTTTCATTTTCCAAACTCTTTTGGTATCTTGTGCGGCAAGGCGAATTTTTTGTTGACCGAATTGTGCATTCAATTTGTCAATGGTTTGCATGAGTGGAATATGTCGTTCGTTACGGTTTTCAAAAAGCGTTTTTTGAACGACGTTTTCCGGGGTGAAGTCCTGAACGATTACACCAGCCTTTTTGTAAGCATAACCATTTTTATAAATTTTCTTCAAAGCTTGAATTGCAAAACCCGATAATTCAATGGTTGAGTTGGTCGCATACGGCAATTTAACGACGATATTTCGGCTGTATTGCGGTAGATCTTTGCGATGTCCGTTGGTGTGGATGAAAACCATTAGGGAATTGCAACACGATTTTTGTTTACGCAATTTTTCGGCACAGGAACTTGCAAAGGTGCTGACGCGCTCTGCCAATTCCTCAAACTTTGTGTAATTTCTTTCAAAACTTCTTGTCGTGGCAATGTTCTTTTTGGGCTGAACGGCTTCCAGATCGAGTGTCGGAATGCCTTGTAAATCGTGTTTTAAACGCACGCCGACGATGGCCATATGCTTTTTAACCCATTCGTCAGTAAGCTGTGTAAAGTCATAAGCCGTAAAAACGTTGTGTGCTTTCAACTGCTTAGTGTGTTGTCTGCCAATGCCCCAAACGTCTTCGATTTTTAGCCATTTTAAGGCTTTAATGCGTTTTTCATCGGTATCAATAATGTAACAGCCGTTTGTTTTGTCAGGATATTTTTTAGCTATTCGATTGGCCAATTTAGCGAGGGCTTTAGTGGGAGCGATGCCTACTGAAATGGGAATGCCTGTCCATTTACTTACTTTGTAACGCATTTGTTCGCCATGCGCCTGTAAATCGAAAAGTTCAAAACCGGTTAGTTTTAAAAAACATTCGTCGATGCTGTAAATTTCCATTTCGGGTGCATATTCGGAAAGAATGGACATAACGCGATTTGACATATCGCCGTACAAAGCAAAATTAGCCGAGAAAACGTGTACCTGATGCGCTTTAAAAAGTTTTTCGAATTCAAATGCAGGAGCGCCCATAGGAATGCCGACGGCTTTGGCTTCATTGCTTCTTGCGATCACACAACCGTCGTTATTGGATAGTACGACAATTGGTTTGCCGTTTAAATCAGGACGGAAAACGCGTTCGCACGAAGCGTAAAAATTATTACAGTCAATAAGCGCAAACATTGTCTAAACGTTTTTGATAACGTGCGTAACGATACCCCAAATTAAAAAATCGTTATCGGCGGTAACTTTAATCGGTTCATAATTTTCATTTTCGGGGATGAGCAAAACCTCCTCTTTAGAAATTTTGATACGCTTTGCTGTAAATTCACCGTCTATAAAACAAACCGCAATTTTACCGTTTATAGGTTCGATACTTCGGTCGATAATCAACAAATCGCCATCGTGAATACCGGCATTTTTTAAACTGTCGCCTTTCACCTTACCGTAAAAAGTAGCGGAAGGGTTTTTGATAAGATGTTTGTTGAGGTCAATGCTTAAATCTACAAAGTCCAATGCCGGCGAAGGAAAACCAGCGGAAATACCATCGTCCACAAACGGCAATGCAAGCTCAGTTTCGGTGTCAGCCGAAAAAATATCAATGATATTGCCCGTATGAAGTTTCAATGTCATCTTTTGATTATCTGTTGTCAATTGAGCAGTCTTATTTTAATAAATGCTAACACGCAAAATTACGCATTAATTCAAATATATACAAAAAATATCCATTTGGACAGTGCGGATTGGGTAAGTATAAGTGGATAAGAACTTTAGTTTCTGATCGGCGTAGATAGTGGGATAATGCTGTGGTAGGGAATGGGGATAGGAACCAATACATTTAAAAAAATATGGTTATTATACATTGAAATGGCCTAATGAGCGTTGTTTTATCGTTGTTTGTACGAATATCATTCATATTTATCAAGGTTTGATGCGTATTGATAATTTTTTTGATTAATTAATGTTTAATTCCTTGCTCAAGAATGCAGGTTTATATATTTTTGTAATATTATGAATGTGCATATAAGCACAGCGCAAGCGGAAGATTTTAAGCCGGTATTTGCTTTGATAAAAAATGCTTTTGAAAACGAAGTGTTCAGCGACCATAAAGAACATTATTTGGTACAACGATTAATGAATTCAGAAGTGTTCGTTCCCGAATTATCGATCATTGCCGAAGTAGATAATCAAATCGTCGGTTATATATTACTTACAAAAATCAATATTATAGATGTCAATTCAAGTAGTTATACTGCTCTCGCATTAGCACCTGTTGCCGTATTACAAGCGTTTCAAGGCCAAGGAATTGGGGGCAAGTTAATTGAATTTGCGCATAAAAAGGCTAGAGATTTAGGATTTGGATCAGTGATATTATTGGGACACGAAAACTATTATCCAAGATTTGGATATAGGCCTACAAAGCAATTTGGAATACAGATGCCATTTGATGTTCCTGAAGCTAACTGTATGGCAATAGAATTGATTGAAAATGCCTTACAAAATGTAAAAGGCGTTGTAGAATATCCTAAAGAATTTGAAATTGATTAAATCAATAAACTTCCTGAGTAAGTCGGATTTTTGAATACCAGTGTACATTATTTTTTAAAATTGGTGTTTTTTATAGGTTGCTGGCGGTCTGTCAGATGTGTGGCTGTATGTTATGTAAAATTAAGTTATCGTGTCATCATCTGCTTTTGTCAGGTATTGTTTTGGTGATTTTTTATAATTTGAAGGGTAGGGGATTTATAAAACCAATTTTTCTATATTTTTTCAAATCAAGCCCTTTAGCAATTTTAGGTCTATGTTTTGTGGGGCTGTTTGAAATGCAAATGTGCCACCAAAAGCGTGGGCTGTTATGCCATTAGTTCATTGATTTTAGTTTGCCATTCGTCCTCAAACACTACTTGAAATTGAAAGTCGTGGTCGGGAAATTCGTCAAACAATTCTTTCCAAGCCTTTTTAGCTCCCAATTCGTTGCACAACGCAAACACGTCTTGTTTGTATTTTGTGTCCTCATTTTTTAGATGAATACCTTTTGTTTCCAAAACATAAACCGTTCCATAGTCGTCCTTACTTTCTTGTTTGTCTGCAAGAAGAAAGTCGGGATAAATTTTGTTCCGTTTCCAACCTTGAATATGATAATCTTGTCGGCTCATATTACGATACCACCACAATAGTTTTTCCTGTTCGTCAAGATAAATAGCAACTGATTTTTCAAGGTCATTGATGTTTTCTTCGGGAACGTAATCAAACAAGGATTTTTGAATTGGCGTATTGTCATTACGAACTAACTGTTTGTTGCTTTTTACTTTTATTCTTGACGGCAACACAAAACCGCCTTTGTTTTCAATCAAGAAAAAACAAAGTTTTTTGTCGGTAATCATCTTTCTGAAAACCTGTTCAGATAATCGGTTACGCTCTTTGTCCAAAATCTTTTTCAGTTCTTCTATGATGAAAACAAAATTGGTTGCAACCGTTTCTCGGTCGTATTTTGTTTGTAATAAATCAATCGCTTTTTTTCCAATCTGGAAACAATACCAAGGATTAGGAACTATTTCAGTTATCTGCCTTGTTAGAAAAACTTCGTCTATTTCTAATGTTCCTGTTTTTTCGGCTCTACCTGTTTCTCTTAGCAATTCCTGTTCTTCGTTGCTCAAACCCAAAACAATTTCTTGTTCTTTGCTCAACTTGTTTTGCAACGAAAGATTTTGAATTTCATCAATGTTGATGTCTTCCCAATCAATTTCGCTTAAAATATCAATTTCAAAATTTAAGTTTCGCCAACTTTCCGTTTCTTGAACAACGAATTTTGGTAAATATATTTTCCCCTCAAACTTTTTAAAGCCCGAACGATAGTGCATTTCACGCTCTTTCAAACCGCCTGTGTCTGTTCCTGCCTCATCGCTTACAATTCTTCCTGCAATGTCGCCCAATCCTTCATCTTCTAATCCTTTTTTGATGTCGCTAACCAACGATTTTGCATTTTGTCGGAATGTAAAAACATAACATTCGTCCAAATCCTGTATTTTGGTTTTTCGTGCAAAAGGTTGTCGCAAAATACGACCAACTAATTGCGTTATTCCTGTTGCAGAACTTGGATTTGTAAGCACGGTTAGCACATACGCAAACGAACAATCCCAACCCTCTTGCAAGGCTTGTTTAGTAATAATATAGCGAATGTCGCAATCATTGGCAAACAAATCAAGTCCTTCAATATCGTCTTTTTCGCTTGACTTAATTGCGATATGACTTTCGGGAACGTTGCATTTTTTGATTAAATATTCTTTCGCATCTTCTGCGTGAATAAATTTTTTATCCCGTTGGTCTTTCCCTGTTCGTTCAACTTGTATCAAACAAATCGGACGAATATATTCGCCTGTATTGGCTTCGTACTCTTTGGCTTTTTTCTCTAAATCGTTTCGCTTTTCAAAACTTGCCAAAAGTGTGTCCTGCCAATCCAAACTTGTTTTGTTGGTTAAGTGAATATCCAACTTTATCATTTCTTCTTCGTGCAATTCACGACCTGTAATTTTTACCAACTCATTGCTGTTTGGCGGTGGTGTTGCCGAAAGTTCAAGTATAAATGACGGATTAAAATTGCGTATCGTATTCCTTGCATTTTCGCCATAAGCACGGTGTCCCTCATCAATTACAACAAGCGGACGCAAAACTTTCAACGTATTGCCCAACGAAGTTTTTATTTGTGTGCCAAACACTTCCATTTCGGTTGTGAAACAATCCAAATTTGGAAGTAATTCTTTTAGTTTTTTATGCCCTTCAAAATCATCTTCTCTTGGGAAAAAGTCGGTAAATCCGCCTTGGTCACGGAATACTTTCAGTGTTTCTTTGTTTTGACGGTTTGCAGACGGCAACATCAAAAGTAATACGACCAAATGTTCTTCCACATCAAGTCGGTTAAACATTTCTGTTTTCTCTTTTATCAATGTTCTGCCACCGCTTGAAATATCCAAAACTTGTCGGTACGGATGCTCTCGATTTTTTAATGCCGAAATAGTTTGACGATAAATCTGTGTGGACGGCACCACCCAAAGTACCAATCCTGTTTGCTTTTTGAGATATGTTTTTTGAATATTGTCAATGGCGTGGCAAGCCAACAAAGTTTTACCGCCACCTGTCGGCACTTTCAGATAAATGTCGGGCATAGGCTCGTCCAAGCCGTTTGTTTTAGAACTGTAAACAATACGACCTGTCGATTTTTCCCAAGCCTCTTTCGGGAAATTGATATGTTTTGCCAAATGCGGTTTGAGTTCGGCAATTTCTTCAAACTCTTTTTTCGCATCAGCCAAAGCACCCAAATAATATTTGAGTTCCTTTAAAACCTTATCCTGATAGTGCTTTAATCTCATTATTTCTGTATTCTATAAATTTCGTAAGGTAATTGGCAAAAATCAATTCTGTATTCAAGCAATGTATAATCGTCCACATACTTGGCAGGTGCAAACACCAAACGTTGCTTTCCTTTGAATTTTGGTAAAGTCTTGCAACGGTCTAATGTCAAAGCATTTTGTTTCAACCACTCAATATCATCTTTGTAAAACAGATACACTTCATAGTTTTTGCTTTCGCCTATAAAACCTGTTTTGGTGTCAATATTTTTCTCGTTAAACTCTTCGCCTGTGGCGGTATAGAAAAGATAACGTGCAAACTCTATGAAAGACGGCAGGTTTTCGCCTCTCAACAAACTTTCCATTTCGATAGTGTCGCCCAATTCAAAGTAACTGAACGAACCGTCTGTTCCTTTTTTTAGTAATTCACTTTTGGCAGTTGGTACACCTTTGATTACTCGGCGAACTCTCTCGGCTGTAATGGTATTGGCATAATCTTCCTGCTCCACCAAAATAAATTTGCGGTTTCCTCCGTCTTCTTTGTTGAGTTCTAAAACTGCGTGAGCTGTTGTGCCTGAACCTGCGAAACTGTCGAGGATAATGTCGTTATCGTTCGTTGATAAAGTGATTATTCTTTTAATTAACTCAACAGGTTTGGGTGTTGCAAATAAATTATCTCCAAACAATTCTTTAATCGGCTTCTTTGCATCATCATTACTTCCTACTTCATTGTATAACCAAATTGATTTTGGCGTAACACCTTCTTTCATTTCTGTAAGAAATTTCTTCATCCTTGGGACAGCATCGCCTTTTGCTCCGAACCAAATTCTATTTTCTTGGTCTGCCTTTTTTAAGGTTTCAATAGAGTATCTTGGGAAAGTACCAGATGGTGGTTGCCATTCAACACCATTATTAAATTTAAAAGTGTATGTTGTGTCTGTTCCACTTTTAGCGTGTAAAGGTTGGGTCATCCATTCACCTCTTGGGTCATTGTCCTGATTTGTATATCGTTCATTTTGTTCGTCAGTTCTTGAAAGTAAGTTTAACTCAAATCCTGTTTTTATTTCTCCTTCAATTTTGTTTTTTGCATAACAGATAATAAAATCGTGTGTATCAGAAAAATATTTTGCATCATTACTTTGCGTATATTTTTTCTGCCAAATAATGTTTTGAATGAAATTTTGTTGCCCAAAAATCTCATCAAGTAATACTCTTAAATTATGTTGTTCGTTATCATCACAAGAAATAAAAATAGCACCGTCTTCGCTCAATAATTCACGCAATAATTTTAAGCGTGGCATCATCAGGCAAAGCCATTTGTCGTGGCGTGTCATATCCTCTTTGTCCACCACACTGCCCAACCATTCTTTTATCATCGGACTGTTTACGTTATCGTTATACACCCAATTTTCGTTTCCTGTATTGTACGGTGGGTCTATATAAATGCACTTTACTTTTCCTGCGTAAGTAGGCAAAAGTGCTTTTAATGCTTTCAGGTTGTCGCCTTGTACAATCAGGTTATCGTGCAAAGAAACTTTGTCGGTAAGGCTCAATTCTGCCTTTGGCACAAGTTGGTGATACTTTACCGCCAAATGGTGGTTTTGCACAAATGTTTTTCCTTTGAAATGGAGTGTTGGCATATCGTTAATTCAATTTAGCTATTATCGTGTTATATAAATCTATAAATTCATCGTTTGTTCCGTCAAACCAAGTTGTGCGTAATTCATCAAAAGTTTGATTGCAATAGTATTTTTCAGATACTTTTTTGTGTACAAGTTTCTTCACATCGTCAAATTCTGTATAGGCGTAAACAGAACCAGGAATAAGCCTGTTTAAGGCTGTTGTTGAGATATAGTTTTCAAGTTCTCTTCTATTTGAGCAAGTGAAGTGTGTGCCTCTCGTCAATCCATAATTTGTAAGGTATGTTTCATTAGGCGAGATTGTAGCAGGGCTTACTTTGTCGCTATCAAGAAATATAAAAAATGGCTTTTCAAGTTTTGTGAAGAGGTCAAGATTTACCCAATGTTTTACACCACCACAACCGCCAATGGGAATAATATTGATACTTAATTCATCGAAAGTATGCGGAATTAAACCGTTTTGTTTGTATAGATTGGCTTTATGATGCATAGCGTTAGCATCGTCAATGCCTTCTACAAGAAACAAAAGCCTTGATGTTGAAAATAGTGGTGTAAAAGTATTGTCGGGTTTTATTCCTAAATCTTTAGCAAGTTTTTTGTAATCAATAGCTGTTTGATTTATAGTGTAAACATTTTCAGGTTTAGAAATATGAATAATATTATTTCGTTTTGTATTACCAACAATGGTTGGCGAATGTGTTGAAGTTATTACCTGATAACCATTTTCAACCAGTAAATTTAATTTTTCAAATAAACTATCTTGTGCTGATGGATGTAAAAAAGTTTCAGGTTCTTCAAATCCAAAAATTATTTGTTGTGTTTCATCTGTTCTTTGAGTTTCGGCTAAGTACTCAAAGTAAGACATCATTGTTATTCGTCTAAATCCATCGCCTCTTGAACTTAGCGGAATGTTGTTGCCACTTGCTGTACTTACAAATGATGTTGAAATCAATTTACTCCAATCAAACTCAACTTTTGGCTCAACTTTTTCAGTTGATTTTAATACATCATTGATTTTATCTGTTACTTTTTGAAGAACACCACCAAGTTGAACCTTAATAGTGTCTTCTATTTCGTCTGTATTAACTTCATTTTGGATTAGCTTGAAAGCCATATCCTTGAAATATTTCTGAATAGTAGCATCCGTATCAGAAAGAGAAGTATCTGCTTTGAAATATTGGAAAGATGGCAACGCTTTTTTTAAAGCATCTCCAATAGCCTTTAATTTTGTTGTTCCCGAACTTGGTATTTCTTCGTATTCGTATGTAAAAGCAATATTATTTTGTTGGTTAAACTCTCTTAGCTTTTCTCTTTTTTCGACATTATTAAAAGCATCACCATTTCCTTTTGCGGTTGCTATTGCATTTGCAGTACATTGAGCAATTAGTTGTTGCTCTGTTTTGAATATAAAATCATTTGCTCCATCATATTTCTTTCTTATAATAGAAGTTTTTGGCTTTGCTACATTTGTTTCAGTTACATTCCAAACTTTTTTCCAGACTAATAATCCTTCATCATTTATCAATTCTTCGGTTTCAATAGTAGTTGGTATTTCCTCGCCAAGTAAATATTGTGCATTTTGACAATCAAAGAAAAGTTCAACTGAAATCATATTTTCGGTTGATTGTACGTTATAATCAGAGCGAGCAGGATTGTTATCATTAAGTGAAGCGTCAATAGCTTTAAGAATGGTAGATTTACCAGCATCATTTTGTCCTACGATGCAATTAAATAAGTCAAAATTGACGGTGATAGAACCGTTAATTCCTCGGTAATTACTTATTATTGCTTTTCTTAAAATCATTTATTTTTATTTTTAGTGATATATTTTACTTTTTCCTCCGCCACTTTCATTGCTTCCAAAGCTAATTCTTCGTCTTGCACTTCATAAGCCAATTTGTCTGACAGCCACGCAATAATTACGTCTTTTTTCTGCTCTTTGTAAAAGTCGGAAAGTGCATTTACCTGTTCTCTTGTCGGCATACGTTCATCACGTTTTATCTTGCTTAAAATAGTTGGGTCAATATCAAGATATGCTGAAACTATACGTAAAGGCAATTTTTTGTCTTCTCGTAGTTGTCTAAGTTTTTCGTTTATTGTTGTTTCTGTTGACATACATCCTATTGACTATAAGTGTCAAATTTAGCCAAAGTTTTTTGTTTTCCAAAATTTTTAGCTAAAAAGTCATTCAATTTGGGTGGTGGAAGATACGCTTGACTCAAAAGCAAATGTGGTGCAAAGCGTTGGCTTTTCGCGGTGAGATGTAGTTCTTTTGTTTTTGCAGTAGTGTTAGCATATTTTTTCGTTTCTTTCATGCTGTCGTTTTTTATTGGCTTACATGTAGGTCTTTTGTACAAACGACAAAATTATACAAATATTTTTATATTGGTTGACTTAGTGTCGTTTTTATTCACAAATTTTTTATCGGTCATTGTTTGCTTAGTAATTATTTTGTACTATAGTGTGTATATGTTTGGTGGTTTTGTAATGGTAACCCTTAATATTGTATAGACTTTATATATACTTTATATATACTTTATATATACTTTGATACGGCATTAATCCTTATCACTTGTTAGTATTTGATGTGTGCGTTTTTATTTTTAATATATTAAAGAATGAAAGATACAGCAATTTACTGCGTTGTTACTGTCGAAGCTTCTTTCATTATAAACCTCAAAATCAAATCCATGTTTTCAATTAGGATATGTGTTCCAAATTTTTGCTCAAGTATCAGATATACAACCTGTCATTTTACCTTTTGCAGTTTCTATACGGTATTTTTGATATGGGATAATAATTGCATCTAAGTTAATAGGTTGCTAACTATGCTCATAAACTTTACATACAACGCAATAAGCAAACAGTCCGTTTTTGCCACTTTCATAGACATCATAATCAGCAATAATAGCATCAGAAATTTTATTGCGAATTTGTACTGATATTTTATTTTATTCAATAATCTGCAATAAATTTCTACAATCCTTTCTGGATTGACCGTTTTCATTTTTTGTAATACTGTTTAATTTTAGTCTTGTAAGTCTTAGAATATTATTTGTTTACTAAATATTATTTTATTGAGTTAATGTACGCTTACCACATAGCTTTCATTGACTTTTATTTGTTGGCAGGGCAATAGGGCACATGGTTACTGATGGAAATTTTGTAGTAGATCGGACGAGCTATTTCGTAGGAATAAGCTGATGTTGTAAGTCCTAAATCTTTGCCATCAATTAATGTCCAATTCCTCCATTTTGGTACAATTTGAAGGTTTAGTAATTTTCTATCTATGTGTAAAAAAGAAAATAATATATCGTTATCTTTTGTACAATACATTTTGTCTATTAACAATAAATCATCTGATAATATTGGTTTCAAATGTTTTTTTAACGCTATATTTCCATTGCCATCAGATTTATAAATGTTAATATTAGAAATCCCAATCTCATCTTTTGAATTAGCTATTAACATGGTTCCATCTGATGATATGCTTTCGCTAATCATATCATTTTTAAGTACATTATATATTGTAATTTTTTCAATTAAATTACCTTCAATATCAAAACTAGTTAAAGTAATATTTTGAAAAACATTAAATGGGTTTTCATAACTTTTAATATGAAAATATTTATCATTATAAGCTGTAAGTACATACTCTTCTCCATTTTTTGGCAACAAAGATGTAATAACTTTTTGGTGAATGATATTTAAATCATGGTCAATAATATATAATTTTATTTGTTGATCTTCTTTTGATTCACCAGACAGTTTAATGTGTGAAATAAATATTATTTTATCTTCACTAATATCACCTTCCCATATTCCTTTTGAATAAGGCAAATTATTTAAGAGAAATTGAACTGAATCAAGATGATGGCCTAACACATTAATATTAAGCAATTGCATAGAATTTGGACTAAGTGAAATACGTTTCTAACCTTTTTCATTTGCAAAGTATTTTCTTACTGACCCCAATTTACTTATTGGTAAAGGTACATTTTTATTCAATGAGTCATTAGTATTTGTTAAATAGCTATATACCATGATTCCAGATTGATCAGAGTAACTTCTAATACCTAAGTAAGAAGAAAACCATAAACTTAATTCCAAAAATGGATTTGTATTGATTTCTTTGTTGGTAATAATACTAATATTTTCGCCATCAAATTTTAGATTTGAAGCAATTTCTCTTGTGTTTTTTTGATTAAAATATTTCCAATTACTCCATTCTAAAATACCCGTCTTCTTATCTATTTTCTCTGTAATACGCCCTTGATTTGGTGCGATATTTGTAATATTATGTAATAAATAGAGATAGCCATTTTTTAAAAGGGGTTTTCCCTCGAGTGCATAACCCTGTGTTGAAATAGACAAACTATCCGCCATTGTATAATGCGAACATTTTGGTAAAATAATCTTCAAAAGTAAAAGGAGAAAAATCTTGTGCTTTCAAATAAGAGGTATTTGTAAATATTAACACCCCCAAAAAAATATGATTTTATTCATCGTATTAGATTTTATATTATAATTAAAAAAAGGCAGATACATTTTGCATGCTCCTATAACATTATTTAGGACCACAAGAGACACCACAATACGCGCTAAGAGGATTCGTTACTAAAGTGAAAAATAATAATTTCAAATTTTTCATTGTATAAAAATTTGAATTGTTTAAGCATTTTTCTGAACGCATAAAAATAATACTTACTCGGGTAGTTCAGTTTTTTCAACCTTATATTTTTTGAATATAGGATATTAAAGACTGATTATTTACTCAATCACGATTCGTCCATTTGAGACTTTCATTATTTTTTCAATTCCATTTTTATCCACTAATCTTCCAGACATTGAACAACTTGTGCAATTGTTTGAATTACACCATACTACTCCAAATTTGCTTTCCTTAGGACATGACTTTCCAGCAATGTTACATGAACAAGAAACACCTGCTCCAGTATCACCACCGCTATTACTTCTAAAGTATATAGAAGTATTATCCAAATCAGATGGTATCTCAAGAGGTAAAATATAACCAAATGCATTTAATAGTACTACCTTTTTTTCATGGGTAGTAGGATTATTCATCAAGGAATTTAAACCTGTAATTAAATCAACGATTTCTTCTGCTTTCATAAAACGTTCTGGCAATAAAGATTTGTTGTTCAATTGAGAAAAACTATCAATTCCAATTCCATATTCAGGATTCATAATGATCATTTCAACAAGTTCTACATCCAAGCCAGATATTGAAGATGTTGATTTATTACATGAATCGCATCCATCTTTCATTAAACATCCGTAGTCTCCACCGCTTTTTATTGGGTCACATCCACTTCCTTTTGTACAATTACATGTTATGCCTCCGCTACCGCCGGATACAGATCTATATAGATTACCTTCTGCACTTATACCTAATATGTAATATGGCTCAGGAAGGGTAAATTTTAGTTCATTTTCATTTAGCTCAAATTCGGTTCCAATAGGAAACGGCAAATTGAATGATGTAAATAATGCCGTTTCTATGTTACGTAAATTAGTGGTTTCTATTTCCGAACTGTTGGTATTATTGCTATATTTTTGACAAGAGTATGTAAATAAAGTAGTCAAGGTTATTAATGTGAAAATTAATAATAATTTTAAATTTTTCATTGTATAAAAATTTGAATTGTTTAAGCATTTTTCTGAACGCATAAAAATAATACTTACTCAGGTAGTTCAGTTTTTTTTGCCTTTTCAGTACTGCTATTTTTAATTGTGGCGTGTTAGCTGTCCCACGCTTTGCCGATCTGAATAATCATTCGATGCTTTCATAATCCTAAGCATTTTGTCTGTGCTGTACCGTCAGCAACAACCGTCGTGGACTATTCCACTTTGATAGCTGTCATCTTATTTTGGAGGATGCTTTTCTTACTTTATGGTATGACTGCACATATATGTATGACAAAGTTACACAAATATATCTATACTTGTTAGCTTAGTGTGGGATTTATTTTTAAAAATCAATAGAAGTACATTTATTGTTTTGTGAACTGTTGATAATTAAGTGGATCTGAGATTGGGAATGTAATGGCAGTTGTCATAAAAAGATAAAAGCAAATATTATTGCTTATTATTTGCTTTAGGTGATGTTTGGTTTTGGGACTCGGTATAATGTTGTCGAGTTTATTTAGATGACATTTGTTTTTTCTAATGTCAAATATTTTTTACTACCTATAGTCAAATAGTAAGCTAACGAGAGCAAAAATGGTGCAACCAATAATATGGTGTATTCAAAATCTGCAAATTGGGATAAAATAAAATGCAATACGATAAGACCCAAACCTATAGGCATTAGTAATTGACTATTTTTAAAACCACCTACTTTAAAGCTTTCAATTTGATGGTCATTCATATCCACTAAGACGACTGGACTACTACACCAATCAATTTTTGCTGTTACAGTATGTTGCCCTGCAGTCGTAGTAAAGTCTTTGGTTTCACCATTTGCTATAGTTCCGACTTGTTGTCCGTCAATAAGAATCATGTAAGTTCTCATTCGATTGATGTATTCATCAGTTCGTTTGATTCTGATCGTTGACATATATTATAGTATTTAATTTTTTTATACATTCTTCTATGTATAATGGACATATTACTACAAAATTAGGTAAAACATTTAATAATCAAAAATTTACCCAGTGCAAACACATGAAAGTGGTTGATTTATTTAGATAGTTCGCTATTCTATACGGTTAATCAAATTTTATTTTTTTTTCAATGCTTTCAACAAGTCTTCAAGGTAGTCGATCTGAACTTCTTGGATTTCCAATATTTTTTTGTTTTGATGAACAAGTAAATGGTCTATTTTTTCGCCTAATAATTTGATTTCAAGTTCGGATTTTAGGTTGATTTTATAATCTTGTTCGCTTCTTTGTCTATCTTTTTGTTCTTGTCTATTCTGGCTCATCATAATTATAGGCGCTTGAATCGCAGCCAAGCAAGAAAGTAACAAGTTGAGTAATATAAATGGATAAGGGTCAAATGGTTTTGTTGCTATAAGCCAAACGTTAACGAACATCCAAATAATAATGAATGAAAAAAAAGTGATGATAAATGTCCAACTTCCGCCAAATGAAGCAACATTGTCTGCAATTTTTTGACCAAAAGTAAGTTCAGTTTCAATTTCATCTTGAATGTTTTCTGAAAGGATGGAATTATGTTTGATTGCATCCATTACATCTCTATCAATGATTGCCAATTCTCCCTTTTCTTCAATAATGAGCGATGTAAGGTAAAGTCGTCTTAACTGGTTTAGTTCCGTTAAAGAAATAAAATAATCAAAGTCAAAGTCAGGATATTGGGATTTAATAAAATTAAAAACCCCTTCTCTTATGTCTATACCTTTAACTTCTTCACCTTTTGGGATTTCTTTTTTGTTTATGTGACTTATCATCATTTTTATAAGTTTTTTAAAAATTCGCTAAAGTTATGGTGGATTGCGCTTGTCAGGGTTTAGTAACTATATATAGTCACGCACATGATCAATAAAAATCCAAGTTCAAAACTGTTATATGATTGTTCTCAACCGTTTTTTTTTACAGACTTTCTTAGTAAAGAAATACCGTATATAGTTTAATTCAAATTATATAAAATAACTTGATTTTCTATACTTATATCTAATGTTTCGTTTATATTGTTTTATTTGTTTGAACAAAAATGGTCACTATGTTGTAGTTGTGAAAGTTTCCCTTTATGTGAACTTTCCTCTGATACAGTCGTTAATTTAATCTTTATTGTTTAAGTAATTTTGACACAAGTGTTAGAAGATATACAGTGTTTTTATTATGTTTTGTTACTTACTATTCACAATTTTGTCTTTTTGTGATTTATACTCTTCTTGTGTAAGTAAGTTATTATCTAATAATGTTTTCAATTTTGAAATTTGCTCAGCTATGGAATTGTTATAATCATATTCGTTATTAAGGATTTTTACTTTTAATGTTGTAAAGTCGTCCTTCGTTATGGCATTTTGTTCAAGTAAAGTTTGAAATCTCACCAATTCATTTGTCGAGTTAGGATTTTGATTAGTTAAAGTATTCGTTGCTGTATTTTGATTAGATATGGCAGTCAATTCATAATTATGAGTGGGATCATATTGCATTGTCCACAGAAAAGGAACAAGAAAAAAGCATCCACCAATGATTGCACCAACGTCAGCGCGCTCGTTCCGAACAAGCGTCACATTAAAGTCTTGGTAACCTTCTTTTTTTAGTGTAATATTTGTTGATGAGCCAACAATTTTCGTGTCACTATAACTATAGGGAGTTTTTCCTTTGTTCTGACTATTAATGTAAACATCCGCACCTGATGGATTACTCTGAAGTAGTGTCGTACTGTTGCAACTGGAAAATAAAACAGTTGCTGCCATAAAAATAGAAATTGCTTTTAGTGTTGATTTCATTTTTTTGTTTTTAAATATTTTTGCTTAATCTATTCTTGGTTTTTAAATTTTACGTTTTTTTTAAAATTTATTTCTATTTTAAAAACCATTCAACAAATTTATACAAATATTTTTAGTAAACAAATCTTTTTGTATGTTTATTTTTAAAATTCATAAATTTAATTATTTGTTATTTTGTATGTTTTATGAGTATGCATATGATAATATTTTATCTTTTTTACTTTAATTATTCAATAATATAGCGCAAATTTTTAATTTTTATTTAAACTGACCATTCGACCATACGAAGTAGAGTGCTGTATTTATTCAATTTTTTTATTTTTAAAGTTGTCATCAAATAATTTGTCAAGCGTAGTTGTGTGTTTATTAATAATTATCAATTTCGTTTTATCTTGCAAATTTACGGTATAAACAAACTCATTTTGAGATTTGAACTTCCAATTTTTCAATTCTGGAAACGTTAATTTTATTAAGTTCAATTTGCTATTATTGTCAGACGATACTATAATTACTTTTGTCATGGGTGTTTCTTTCATTCGTACCAATGCACTTTGGGTGATAGGTGTTTGAGAAGAATAATAACTCGAATGCCGATAGTTTTTATGAAAATAATTTAAGTCGTCCGAATTGTCGGTTATTACATACCGATTGGCAAACAAATTATCTAATTCGTTTGTCCAATCGGTAAAATTGTTGTCATAAAGAGCGATATACATATCCACAAATGCTTTGTCAATTTGCTTGTTTTGTGTCAGATAATCTTTTACAAGCGGATAAATTTCTTTAGCCATTAAATTGATGTATTTATTAAAATACCAATCATCCTTATCCACAATTCCGTTTAATTGCTCAAAAGCATATCCGTTTCCTAAAGCAGTTGCAAGGGCTTCATTCAGTAATAAATATGCATATTGACTGTTTTTTGAAGGATTGTTTTCAAACCAAGCTTGTATATTTAATTTCAATTCTAAAGACTGCGCATGATATATAGTGTGGTAAATCTCGTGCATTAAAACACTAAATAATACGTCCTTTTGTTTGAATTTTAGAGGCACTTCAATCACTGCATTATTTAAAAATGCTTTTGCTTTAAACCCTCCTTTGCTGATCGATGGTATAACTGCAATGTCAATAGGAATAGAATTGTCCCATTGAGTTCCATAAAAAGTTAAGCCTTTTTGAAAAAAATATGAAAGATTCGATACTTGAACAAAATCTTTGAGCTCAGTAAGTTGTTTTTCAAATACATATTTGTTTAAACTATAAATCAGACGATCTTAAACAGGCTCAAATTCAGATATAATATTTGAAAAAGCGAGTAATTCTGCGTTTGGAATGATGCCAAAAGTTTGTTGTTTGAATTGTTTAATAGTTATTGCGTTGATTAGGTTTCTTTCGATAAGTGAAGTTGTCATAACAGGCACCTTTTGAGTAATAGGATAATCTTGAAAATCATAAGATTCGTAAATATTTAACCTGTCAAGTTGATTGTATAAATCTATGTAATGTTGTGTGTTAAAATCTGAAGAATAAAACAATTTTTTATACTCATTATCAGGATATTTTTCTGATAACTTTTGTACAAAATCATAAGTAGCCAATAATTTTGAATAGGTGATATTGATTGTCGGCTCTTTTTGTCCGAATGCAATGTTACATACGAATAAAAAAGTGATAAAATATGTCTTTTTTATTTTCATAGATATACGTTATGTTAAATTTGGGAATGATCGGTTTTACTGCTTTGCAAAGGCGGTGATTTAAATAATAAACTTCTATCGTAGGACAAATGTTGAAAAAGCAAAAATATCCATGCGAAGTTATTGAACTTAGCTTATAATATTTCCATGATAACTGTTTATTTATCTATTGTTTCCTTCGTTTTCTGTTCGTGGTCATATTTTACAACATAGAAGGACGAAGCCTGTAATCCTAAGCTTAAACCGATAATATACATTACCCTATGGAATAGATTCTTAATGCAATTTTATAACAATTAAATCCAAATCATTTAGTTTTGTACTGAGCCAGTTTTGAAGTTTCGTTTCATCTACAGGATTTTCACTTCTATATATAATTACGGTTTTAGTGTAAATACTATCCGTGTAAACATATTCATTAACTTTTCCAAAATATATATCATTGATTTCGGGAAATAGGATTTTTACTTCATTATTTAATTGTAAATCACCAACTTTATACGTGTTTATTTCATTCGACAAATTATTGATTTGCAAATCTTTTTGCAATATATAATTGTTATTTTTTTTAAGTTCTTCTAATAAATCTTTGTTCAAATCCGAATCGTTTTGTTTGATTTCTAATATTGTATTGTTCAAATTATAGTCAAACATTCTATCTTTAAGTGTTTTAATTTCAATGCTATCAAATTTTTTCGTCAGAAATGCCAATTCTATTTTTTTTGGGTTACAATTATAATCAATATTTTTATAGATAATCGTATATCCTTTTTCAATAAACTCGTTATTTAGGAATCGATCTGTGTTTTGAGCATATTTCCGCTCTTGTAATAAACTATAAGCGAGATAAAAGCTTGGAATAATCAGCAAATCCATCAACACATAAATAGTTGTTTTAACTTTTTTGTCAAAAATTTTATCTTCCGTTTGTACAGGTTTGTATTTAAGGAATTTAAGAATTAAAAAAGTTGATATTCCAATAAAAAAACAGTTGATGGAATACAGATATAAAGCTCCAACTATAAATTTAAAATTTAAGGTTGCTAATCCAAAACCCGCTGTACATAGTGGCGGCATTAGAGCTGTAGCTATGGCGACACCAGGAATTGGGTTTCCTTTATCCACTCGAGTTATTGAAATAGCCCCAACGATACCACCAAAAAATGCTATTAGGACATCATAGATAGTGGGTGAGGTTCTCGCTAATAATTCGGATTGAATTTCTTTAAAAGGACTGAGATAAAAGTATATAGCTGATACGATGAAACCTACTAAAGTAGCAATAAAAAGATTTTTAATAGACCTTTTTAATAAATTTATATCATAAGTTGCCAAAGCAAATCCACCACCTACAATAGGACCCATCAGCGGCGAAATAAGCATGGCACCAATAATCACAGCTGTTGAATTTACATTAAGTCCAACGGATGCTACTAAAATGGCACATGCTAAAATCCAAAGATTAGCACCTCTAAAAGAAATATTAGCTAAAACACTTTCTCTTACTTTCTCAGGTTTTTCCTCTCCTTGATGTAATCCGAATAAATTTGTAATAAAATTCATCAATATTTTTTTACAAAATTACAATTTTATAAATATTATCAAAATAAATATTTCTAATGTTTTGAACTTCGCTTTCGGACTGGAAAGACCAGAAATAATTTCATTTGAAAAAGTAAGCTTGTGTGCTTATGAACGTCTTTTAGGACATTTGTGCTTAATTTTCGTTTGCCTATTTGTGCTGTAATGTCATACGTTTTTTGCAAGTTTTGGTAAAGTGTAGATTTTGTTATTTCCAAATGGGTATGGTTTAAGTGATGGGGTTATGGTTTTAAGATCCATGCTATTGATTTCAGTTTTCCAATATCGATTTTATTGGGTTTGTAAATCATACCGGTCGAATCCCTTTTGAAATCACCTTTTGCAATCAGTCGCTTAATAGCTTTTTTCGAAAACGCTTGTGTTTCAATATCCAATTGCTTGTATTTGAATGTCGTACCATCAGCCAACCAACGGTTTCGTTTCGTTTAAATTCCCATTGACCAGTACATGGAGATTGAAATTATTTGATGGTCAATGGGAATTTTTATCATTCATATTTAAGCCGTTTCATTTTATTAGAATCTGTATTTATATTTGGATATTATTTGGTAAACGAAAAAATGCGTTTTAATTTAAAATTCAATTTTGTAACTTATGTTCGGGATAAAAATGGCTTCACGTTCTGTATCCACGGTTTGCGTTTGATAATTGTATTGAAAGCCCAAATATTCTTTATACTGTGTGAGGTTGATAATTTTGAGTGCAAATTCGTGTGCGGTTTTCTTTTTGTTGAGTTTGTAACTTGCCGTGAAATGACTTGTAAAACCGAATGGATATTGTTGGGAAAAAGCATTTGTTTCATCAAAAACAACGCTTTGATTGGCTATTGAAGCAGAGGAATTTATCGGAGAATAATGGTCACCACCTTGATAACTTATCCTTCCGTTTACACTTACTATTTTATTTTTGTTTTTGCCCATCAACCACTCTTTACCAGCTAGGAAATTGAAAGCAAAATTACGGTTGTAGCGGGTATCGCGCCACACTTGGTCATCACCCTTATATGCTGAGTTAAATAATGAGGCCGTTAACATATAATAATATCCTTTGGATAGGTATTTTTCAAAAGTAATATCCATACCATAATTTCTACCATGACCTGTATTTAGAAGTTTTCCATCAAAAAACCAATCGTTATGTTGATTGATCAAGGAAAATGAATTTCCCTCCATTACTGGCACGTCAAACAAATGTTGGAAATAAGTTTCTACTTTCAGATGGGTATATTCTGAAGTATTGATGCCATATCCCAATACCAGGTGATGCGCTCGTGTAAAACCCAAATCTTTGTTGATGTATTGGTTAAAACGATCTTTAATAAAATAGTAATTCAATCGTTCTAATCGGCTATGAAGGCCATAAGCAAAACTTAAAGTTTGTGTAGGTGCGAATTTGTATTTTATGCCCGCTCTCGGTTCTATTGACCAAGCATTGTTATAGGTAAACCATTGACCGTTGACGCCTACATTTAAACTTATTTTGTCGTTGATATGCAACATAGAATTACTGTAAGCCGAAATCAATGAGCTGTTTCCACTTTCGTCCACCAATGTTTTTAAGTTGGATGTTTCCGTTGTTACATCTTCCAGCAACATATTGTAATGCATATTTGTGATAACAAAACCGGATTTATTGGTATGCTTAGCACTAAATTTAGTATTGAGAGCTGAGGTTAAAACTAGATTGTAAAATGAATTGTTTATCACATTTTTAGGTAAAACCTGAAGACTACTATCTAAACGATTCGTGTACATATCAATTCCATTGGTTGTTACTGCAAAAGTTGATTTTAAGAATTGTTTGTCGTTTAGTAAAATTCTATGGCTGATTCCTGACGAACCCATAAACTGTTTAGCATCTTGATTTTCTCTATCTAAATCATATTTCCATTCGCTGATTTTGTCTTTTGCTTTGGCATCGGAATGGTCCAGCAAGCCCAATCCCCAAATTGAAAATGTTCCGGCTTTTTTAGTAGGGAAATTTAGTTTAAAAGAAAGGTCTTGATAGGTTGTTCCAGCAGCATTATCGGGAAGAATAGGTGCCAGTAGGCCCAAGGTAGAATATCGGTAGTTAAAAATGTAAGAAGCTCTTTTACCTTTTTTAAATGGTCCTTCGGAAGCCACATCAATACCGATAGCTCCAAGCTGGAAAGTATGTTCGTGTTTTTGGTTGTTACCATTTCGCATAAAAATGTCAAAAACACCTGATAAAGCATTGCTGTATTCAGCTGGCATCGCTCCAGAAAAGAAATCGGAATTGGCAAGCACTTGTGTGCTTAATGCGGTAATTCCACCACCACCAAATGCGCCCAAATCTGCAAAGTGGTTTGGATTAGAAATTTCTACGCCTTCTAATTTCCATTGCAATGATTGTGGGCTATTTCCTCGCACCACTATAGCATTATTACCTACATTGCTGGATACACCTGCAAATGCAGAAACTAATCTTGCAGGATCGTCAAAACCACCTGCATAGCGTTTCGCTTCTTCTACGCTCAACATTCTAGCACTTAACGTAGCCATAGAATTAATGGGTTGTTCTTTATTAACTTTAGGCCTGATCACAATTTCATTTAATGCAGTGGCATTTTCTACCATGGTTAAATTTAGAAATACTTCTTTGGCAGATGTGATTTGAATTTCTTTAATAACTATAGGTTCGTATCCAAATAGTGAGACAATAAGATCATATCTTCCGATAGCAATATCTTTTAGTGTAAAATGGCCCAAGCTGTCTGTTAATGTGCCGATCGAGGTGTTTTGCAATTCAACGGAAGCATAAGCCAATGGCATATTAGATCCTTCATCCATCACTATTCCACGAATGATTTGCGTGGGTTGTTGTGCAAATAATTGAATTGATAACAACAAAAAAAAAACATTAGATAATCTTCGAACTATATTCATCATATTTATTTTTTTTTAAAACGATGCAAATGTCTTTCATTTTACTAATTTGAACAATACTGATTTATCAGTATGAACTATTACAATAAACCTAATTTTGAAGACAGAATAATGGCTTCCATTGAGTTATTTGCACCTAGTTTTTTTAGCACTCGTTGGCGATGTGTATTTACAGTATGAATACTGATAGATAAATGGTCAGATATTTCTTTACTTAAAAGGCCCTCATGGACTAACTTTAAGATTTCTATTTCGCGCTGTGTTAGCGAAACTGAAATTTCTGAATCGTTGAGTGTTAGTGAAATAAACTTGCCTGTTCTAAAATTGAGTACTTGACTTTTTAAAGCTTCATTAGGATTTTGATTGGGGGAAATATCCAAAATAGATAAAGCGAGCCAAAGGTTGCCAAATTTATCCAATTCTAATGCTTGATGTTGTTCGATAACTCGTACATACTGGTTCTCGGCATTCAACATCCTAAACTCATTAATGAGCTTGTGATTCAACTTTTCATTTTCAGACATTTCAAAAAAAAGTTTGAAACCGGTTAGGCCATTTTTTGTAATGTTTAGAAAATCTTCAGGATGGATTTTGGCATACATAAAATGATCCCCATAAGCCTCGACTTCTTGCGAACTATAACCTAAAATAGCTCCAAAATTGGACGAATAAAAAACGTGTTTTTTCTTAAAAATATCTAGTACACTTACGATTGAGTTTCCAATCTGTGCTATTTTTTCAAGTTGTGGTTTGTGTTTTTCGAGAATGGAATAATCCAATTCATTTTCAGCAAAAGATTGTTGTTCAAATAATTTAAAAAAATATTGGTTTAAGTTTTCTCGTGTTTTCATGTAAATTTAGTATTGTCAAAATGTAAATGTGAGGAAAGCTTAAAATGCGGTCTAAAGTTTCGTTGTTTTGATATGGTTTTGTTTATAAAATCCTTTTATTTTGAAGCCGTACGAATTGACTTATAAACAATATGATTTTGTCAAAAAAAATGTTTTTGAAAAATAAAGAGCTGAAACAAACTGCTTCAACTCTTAATTTAAAAATTACTAGAATGGTTTTATTTATTGAGTTAGTGCTTTTCTTCTTTCGATTTCGGCACGTAAACTATTAAACCAGTTGTTATAAATTTCAGGTTCATAAACCATACTTTCGTTATTATATTTGTTACTATTTCCCCATTTACTTAATGTTGTGGATTCTGAACCTTCGTATAAGGTTATTTTTACTTCGGTTAATTCCGGGTTGAAATCTTCAATATAGATACTAACTTTTGAAGTGTTGGCATCCTTAGAAGTCCCCAACCATAGTCTTTGCATTACGGCATTTTTGTTTTCTATTCGTTTACTAGCACGAATCAAACCTGTTGTTTCATTAGCATCTTCGATTAAATAACTTTCAGATTGAAGTAAAGAAATTGCTGATTTGAACACCAAGTTTTTATTGATTTCATATTGTTTCGTTGTCATCGCTTTTACTTCTTGAGGTGATTTTGTAATCATTTTAGTCGCACAAGAAGAAATGGTTATGATTAATGTTATAACTGCAAATGTCTTGAAAATTGGTTTCATTTTAATATGGATAAAAAATTATAAAATTAGAAACTTGAAGAGATAACAGAATAATCTTTAACGACATCTTTATCATCAAATGTTAAAATTAAATCAAACGATTGGCTACTAGTAGATTCACTTGCTTTTTGTCCAACAAAAAAATGAGTACGCCCAGCTTTTTCTTGAACACTCATTTTGTTATAACTCCACACTTCATCGTTGGATTTGTTTTTTGTAATAAGGTTTGGGGAACCAAAAATTTGAAGAATTTCATCTTGAGTAGTTTCACCTTTTTGAATTTTTGATTTTACGACACCAAATGTTAAGTTGCTTTTTTGCGTAGGTTCAGCATTCGCACCATATTTATAACTCCCACAACTAATAAGAGTTAATAATGTAAAAAGAATAAAAATTTGCTTCATTTTCGTACGTTTTTTAGTGTTATACAATATAATTGATTACACGTTTTAAGGTACAACAAAGTTACACAAAAATTTCGAAAATGCTTGGATTTACCTTGTTTTACTACAAATTAGCAAATGGACTATTTTTTTGATAGCTTTTAGAGCATACTAGGAAGTAAATATCAGTGGTACTTCTTTTGTATAAAACCGCTTTTGACAGTTAGTGTACTATCTGTCGTCCTGACTGTTGAGGTACAGAAACACTATAGACTAGGCTTTTGTAGTAGGGTGCGTTGGTGTATAATTGAAATGTGTGTGGCAGTGAAGTGGTGGTTATTAATTGATTAAGTTTTTAGTGTAAAATTCTGCAAGTATGCTGTCATAGTTGTATTTTATTTCGTTAGTTACTTTTTCTTTTAGCGGTTCTATATGTTTTAGTTTCTCTTTAATGTAATACGGAATAAACAGTTCTGTTAGCCATTTTAAGTCAAAGGCTGTATAGTCGTAAGTCTCGTAATTGATTAACCAATTATAATAGTCTGATTTTTTTGAAATATCTTGAATGCTTTCTTGTTTAAAGTCCACATTTAAGTAAGCAAGGCAATTAATGAAATTGAAACCTGTAAAATTTTGAAACTTCCATTTTCCGTTATCTTGTTTAATGTCGTATGGTGAACAACTTTCAACCACACTTTCAATGAATCTTTTTAAAAGGTCTGGGTTTTCGTCTTTAGTTAAAACGCCTTTAAATGCTGCATTCATATAAAAGTCAGCATCAAATTTACTTTCTAAATATTCAACGGCTTTTTGTTTGATTACTTGTTTTCCAGTTTCATTAGCAATATTCCACGAAGCAAATATTTGCTTTGTGTCGTGCACTATGTTACATTTTTTACAAGCTGTTGTAACATTGCTGAACAATTTTTCAAAAAATGCTTTGTCATCTTCTGTCAAAACAAAATTAGCCTTCTTAAATGCTATATCACTAATTGATTCAAGAACATCATCACCTGAATAGTGATGTTTATCGTCAAATGTCAGTTCAATAATTTTTTTGATTTGCTTCGATGAAAATATCTGCATCTTTGCTTTAAAAAATTTAATAGCATAAGTCCAATTATTGTGATTAAAGTCTTCTGCAACTCGTAAATAATTTATAAATGGTTCTGTTATCGGTTTTAATTCTTCATCTGATAGTTCTGCTTTTGAAAGTAACAGCATTATCTTATTGAAAATAGAACGAAGCGACTGGCGATAAGATGAAAAGTAATCTTGTTTTAAAATATCATCATTAAAATTAATGCTATCCCAAATACCTGTCGTATATTGAAATGTAAAGAAATTTGTAATTGTGCTAATGAAACTTTGCTTTTCACTATCAATAATTGGAATACTTTGAATTTTATACTCATTGAAAAGTTTTTCCAACTTCTTTTCTTCAACAAAGAAGAACATAAATGATAAAAGCAAGCTGTCAAATTCTTTAAATCTGTATTCATAACTTTTATCAGTAGTAAAACTGATTAGAACACCTTCAATCCCTTTAGTTATCGCTTGTCTAAACGTGTAAAAATCATCTGTAACAATATGATTAGCTGAATAAAAAGCATATAGAATACGAAGTTCTTCCAACAACAAGTTGATTGCATTTGTCCCCCAACTTGTCCCGCCATTTGCATAGAGTTTATTTGTGCTTAAAATACTTTCAAATTGCTCATCAATAATTTCACGACTACAATGCAAATAATGTTTTTCTTTTACCTTAATTAATTCGTCTCTTAATTCAACAGGAATTGAAAAATTATTGATTGTATTATGTAAGTCAATATCATCTATTTTCGGAAGTATTTGCTTGTTTTCGCTTTCCCACCAAGGGGAATCAATAAAACTGCGAATCTGTTTTATGTTGTAAAGCGACAAAAAATGAATGGCAGAATTATTTTGATTTTTACTTTTTTCAGCAACGCTATTTAAAATTTGCCAACCCTTTACGTGTTCGCCAAGTTTACACAAATAATAGCCTTCGGCTAATGCTTCGTCAAGATTTTCCGAATGTGCAATCGCTTTGCCTTTAAGGTCTGTGATAAGTGTTTTTATTCTAAACTTGTGAAATTGACAAGACAAGCAATTACAGTTACTATCGTAATGTTTGACATTGATTTTATGATGTTCAATTTCTGTGTATTTTTCTCTGTAACAAATACATTGAATTAAACAGTTGTTGAGAATGAGGAAAATTTCTTTTAATTTTTCTTCATACGGTTTTAACGATTCATCGCTAATTGTAACAACTGTGTTTTCAACTTTTACTTTTTGCAAAAGTTCGTGAATAGCTTTATTGCTTGTTTTGAGGCAGAAGTGCGAATATGAATCGTGAAAACTTTCTTTACTGTTAAAAATTGGAAGTCTGGAAATTGTTCTTGGGTGGATAAAATTGAATCCTTTAAAGAGCTTTAAATATTCTAAAATTTGGTCAACAAGATGAAGCTCTGTATTCGGTATAAATGAATTCTTTTTTACTGTTGTCGTTGCTGTATTTATTATTTTTTTTGCCTTTTCAGGGTCAAGTTCTAATAAAACAAACTCCCAAACAGGTTTTATTTTTGTAGCTGAATCAAAATTAGTTATCAGTTCTCCTAAAATTGTGGTGCAGTCATGAAATTTAATTTTTACACCGTGTTCGTTTAATTTATTTTCATCGAAATTGAAATCTTTTTTTCTATCAATAATTAAAAAGTGTAACTCATTATAGTTTTCATATTTCTTTGTTTCTACAAAGGTTTTTAAAGTGCTATTAACTTTTGTGCTTGTATTGTTTGCTGTTACCTGAAAACAAATTTTTCTTTCCGTATCGTGTAAGTCAATCGTTTCATAAGTTGGACTTCCGATTTTGTCTTTTGAAAGGTTTATTCCAAAGAGTAAATTTAGAAAGTTGCGAAAAAAGCCTTCTGCAGTAACAGCTTCGCTGTTTAAATTATTTGCTGTTTGCCTTTTTATAGCATCCACGTATTGACCCAAAAGTTTGTCAATTTCTTCCCTATAATTTCCTGTTTGAGTTAATGCCATAAACCTAATTTCCTTCAACAATTTTTATTTCTTCTGCTGTCAACTCGTATAGTTGGTAAACTAATTGGTCGATTTGGTTTGCCAATACGAATTTATGCTCCGTAGGATCAATATCATAATAGAACAATTGAACGAACGATTTATTCAGCTCCGTAGGAACGACATTATTCAATCCATTCAAAAAGATATTTTTCATCATATTCAACATTAAATTTTTGTAACAGTTCCAAATATTCATCCTTAAATGTTTTCTTTTGATGGTGTTGTTCTTGATTGTTAATGTAGGCAATTACAGTATCTAATTGTGATTGAGCGTATGAAAATGCACCAAAACCTTCTTGCCACTGAAATTTACTGATTATATATCCTTTCTCATTTATCCACTTTGATGAATTTGCCTTAATATCTCTGACTAGATTTGAAATAGCAATGTTTGGTTTAATGCTAACAAGAATATGTATATGGTCCGACATTCCCCCAATGGCATATACTTTTTGTTCTTTTCCGTTTACAATACCACAAATGTATTTGTGTAATTCGACTTTCCATTTTTTTTGAATTAGGTTTTGTCGCCCTTTTACCGAAAACACGATGTGTAAATATATTTGGGTATAGGTGTTTGCCATTTTGTGTTCGTTTCTGAATTTATATCGCCCCTAAGGGACTTGATTTGTGTTTTATTTTTTTCTATTATCATGTTGCCCCGCTGGGGCTTTGCATATTTCCTTCAATAATTTTAATTTCTTCTTCCGTCAACTCGTAAAGTTGGTAAATTAATTGGTCTATTTGGTTTTCAAAATCAAATTTATGCTCCGTAGGAGCATAATCATAATAGAACGGTTGTATGACCATTTTTTCAGCTCCATAGGAGCGATATTGTTCAATCCATTCAATTCGTTTTATCATTTATTTTGTTTTGTAATTTATATCGCCCCTACGGGGCTTGGTTCGTGTGTTGTACCTGTTTCTATTATGATGTTGCCCCGCTGGGGCTTTGCGTATTTCCTTCAATAATTTTAATTTCTTCTTCCGTCAACTCGTAAAGCTGATAAACCAATTGGTCTATTTGGTTTTCTAAATTGGTAGTATCGGAATTACTGCTTTCTGATTTTAATCGTAAAATCTCCTTGACAATATCACTTATTGGTTTCTGTTTATTTATGTCAATATTTGGGATTGGCAGTTTTCTTAATTCAGATAATGTAGTTTGTCTAAAATCGTCTTTAGTAGCAATAGAGGATGAGTTCAAGTAAATGAAGGATATTAATTTGCTTGCTATGATTCCTGTAAGGAAATAACAATCAAAATTTTTGTCTATTGGAATAAATGGATTGATGTCTTTTTTAAAAACTATTTTTTCTTCACAATAAGTAACTGAAAGGCGGTCTTGGCGACTAATAATTCTTCGTATTAGAATTTTTGGTTCCGCTTGATAGAATTGAACAAGATTTTTTTTGTCGGCTAAATCCGTATTATAAACACTGTCTTTGACCAATGAAAAATTGTAAACATTTCCCTTAGATAGAAAGGGAAATATAAATTCACTTTCTATGGTATTTGTTTCTGGAAAATTACTGCCTGATAAACCTTGTGTTGATTTAGTAATTGAACCAAATGGAACAAAGTATTCCGAATCAAACCTTGAGAATTGATGTGCTGTTTTGTCTATGATTACTTTATAATCAGGTGCTTTGATTTCCGAAACTTTGAACTTGTTGTATTCTAAATTTTCTAATGTTTCAATACTTGCTTTCTTATCAAAAGCATAAATTAAATATTCGGCTTTAGCTTCTTTAGAAACAAAGTAAAGTGCAGTATCAACATATGCATCTTCAAAGATATTGAAGGGTAGATTTATCAATTTTAAAAGTCCGTATTGCTCAAAAAAGTGGTTTCTAAATTTAGAATAGTTCTCACCCGTTTGCCAAGTTACTGGTGCGATATAAGCCAAAAGACCTTTATTGTTTAAGATTTTTAAACCTTCCAAAATAAACGGAACAGAAGTTTCATACTTTCTCTCTAATTGAGTGTATTTGCTATTAAAAAACTTCCGCTCATTTATTTCAAATGCTTCCAACGGTATGTAAGGCGGATTCCCAATCACCACATCAAATCCCAAAAAATCACCGTCATCATTTAGCACTTCGGGAAATTCAAAACGCCATTCAAAAGCGTTTTCAAAAATCTTGTTGGCTTTTATATCCTCTCTTTCTTTTTCAAGTTTATTCAGTTTTTCTACCGCTTTTTTGTGTTCATCAATTATTTTTTTGTCAAGTTTTTCCCCAAAAGATTTCAGGTTAAGAATCTTGGTAGTTAGATTTTCAGCTTTTCCTCTAGCTTCGCTAATTTTTTTGATAAATGGAGTTTCTATTTCACTCCTGAAATCCGATTTAATGTCGGCAATCAGTCTTTCCATTTCTCTTTTCTGTTCCTTGCTTTCAGCGTTTCTGTAAGTGTCAACGGCTATTCGGTAGCTGTCAATCGTCCACTTGCTTTTTTTTAAGGCTTGTTTCAAGTCAGCATCAATGGCAAAACGGCTCACCAAAGAGTTTCCGCATTTGATGTTGATGTCAATATTCGGAAGTGTTTCTAATTCTGTTGCGTTCTTGTAATAAGCATTTTTCAAAAGCTCAATCCACAAACGCAAACGGCAAATTTTTACGGAGTTGGAATTGATGTCCACACCGAAAAGGCAGTTTTCAATAATGGTTTGCTTTTCGTGGAAAAGCGTTTCTTGTATTCGCTGACTTTCTTTGTTGCTTGGGTTGTATTCAAAAAGTTCTCCTTCTTCGTCTGTTACAATCAATTCATCATTTACCACTTCCACCTGATATTCTTTCAGGCGTTTTCCGTCACGGTCTTGCAGAATTTTCAAGTCGTTTTTAACGGCAATCATTTCATTGAGTGCCGAAACCAAAAAGTGTCCTGAACCAACGGCAGGGTCGCAAATTTTGATGCTGTTTACAATCTTGTTGGCTTCTTTTCGGTCTTCAATTTTGTCGTAAAGTTCTTCAAGCGTTGTGCAATTCCATTTTTTGGTTTTGTTGAATTTCTGCACAACGGCTTTGCGAATGGTTTCACGGCACATATACATTGTGATGAAACCGGGAGTGAAAAAAGAACCGTCTTTGTAGCCGTTTATTTTCTCGAAAATCAATCCGAGAACCGAAGCGTTAATCAGCGTTTTGTTGTCTTCCTGAATTTCTTCTCCACCTTCTGCTCCAAAGTCGTAAGCATCTAAAAACTCAAACAAATATTGAAGCGTGGAAATATTGCCTGTCCGTTTTTTGCCTTGCTGGTCTTTCAGCACGGTTTGCGAAAAAATTGGAATTGTTTTATCGTCTTTCAGATTGCTGATAAACAAAGTAACCTGCTCAATATCGGTTGGCTCGAAAAGCGAAGAGTTGAGATAAGGCGTTTTTTCAAACGCCTTTTTTACATCTTCATTTCGCTCGTCATACTTGCGTGCCAACACTTGAAAAAACAAACTGTTCAGGTCGTCATAGTTCTTGATTTTGTCAAGGTTGAGAAATGAATAAGATTTGTCTCCTTTGTGGTAAATGATGAGTTGGGCTTCCAACAACTTCAAAAACAAAATTCTATTTATCCACGTGATGGAAAGTTCAAGGGCAACATTAAAAAGTCTTTCTTGTGTTGTGTTTCCGTATTGACTTGGCTTTTTTATTCGGCTCAGTTTATCTAAGCTGTCAAGTTGAATGATAGCATCTTCAAGGATTGTTCCTGTGTTTCTTTCTCCTGCTTTATTTCGCTCAATTAGTTTTTTGCTCCCATCTTTGGTTTCGGTCAAGCCGATAATGTGCAATAACTCACTGTAAAAACGTTTGTCAAGGCTGTTGCTGTCGTTGGTAAACGGTAGTTTTAAAAGATGCTCTGGCGATAAAAGTTTGAATAAAGCAATCAGCGAAGTATCGTCTGCTTTGTCAGTATTGCGTAACGGTTTTTGAAAGTCCTGAATGTTGAAGTAAGTAAATTCAATTTCAGAAGTGATGCTTTCAATAAATGGCTCGGCAACTTGCTTATAGAAAAAGTCCGTTTTGGTGTCTGCCAAACGTTCCGCTTCAAAGTCGTTGAATTGTTTTACAAGATTTTTGTTTTGGGCAAAAAGTCTGTCGAATAGGGTAGCGTCAAAAATGAACCATTCATTTATATTAGTGATAATCAAATGTTTAACTTCGAGATTTTTATGTGTGATTCGTTCTCTAAGGTAGTATAGTACCAATTCTTGAAAAGCTTTAGTATTCAGTTTTTCTGCTGTCACCATTTCGCTTTTATTTGTTGGCTTTTTTGCTTCGAGAATAACACCAACTGTACTTTTTGCTTTGTTGCCGTTGTGAATTACAAGGTCATTTCGACCTTTGGTATTTATAAAATGGTTTGGGTCGTAATAAGTTTTCTTTAAAAAGTCGGAAACTAAATTTTTATGAAACTCTTCACTTTCTATGTCATTTGTCCTGTCGAGTAAAGTAATGAGATTGGTCTTGAAACGCTCAATTTCAGTTCTATTAGGTTTTACTTTTAAAAAGGCTTTGTTTAGTGCCTTTTTGGGTTTCAATTTGTTTAACTTCATTTGCTAAATGTCAAATTTTTAAGTTGGTTGATATAGAATTTTCCTTTTTAGTTATCACATTATTATGAGAATTGTTGTCCTAAATTAATGCATGCATTCAATTATAAGATTGACAAAGTTACACAAAAATTTTGAAAATGCTTGGATTTACCTTCTTTTACTACAAATTAGCAAATGGACTATTTTTTTTGATAGCTTTTGGAGCATACTTGGAAGTAAATATCAGTGGTACTTCTTTTGTAGTGAATTAATAAGAGTCATATTAGAATTTATACATTTACTGACTTTATGTCAAACGGCAGTAGTATGAAAGGATGCTTTTTTAATAAAATAAGTGTGATATAATTTCTTCACTTTCAAATAGTTTTTTGGGTGTTTTTCCTGCTAAATCTTTTATTTCTTTGATGAAATGAGATTGGTCATAATATCCTGCTTCGTAAGCCAAATCGGTTAAGGTTATTGCTTTTGAATTTTGTTTGATAAATATTGCATTTTGAAACCGTACGATTTTTAAATATTGCTTAGGAGATATGCCGATATGCGCTTGAAATATACGCTCGTTTGTATAATGAGCGTTAAAAATACCATTGTTCGATTTTGTAAAAAGCGAAACTTGCACATAAGTAATTAAAAAAATTGCATTTTTTGGTATTTATTTAGTACTTGTATCCGTTAAATACTAAGTTAAACGCTACTTTCAATACGGTTTGTTGCTAGGACAATTTAGTATCATACTTTAAGAAACTCTGATTGATCAATTATAACCAATTTTCTTGTGTAAATAGGAGAGGAAATCTTAAAAAGTCCTTTTGATATGGAAGTTATATTCTGAGTTTCTTTCAATTTGTATATTATCCATTTGATAGATGTAAATTTAAATTCAGACATAAACTAAAAGTCATAAAGTTCTATTCTGCAAAAGGTTTTCCATCGAATGATTTGTTATCGAAGTAGAACAGAGATTGAGCAAACGTTGTATGAAAGCAGTAGGTCAAAAGTAATGCTAATAGAAGTTGATATTTTTTCTTTATTTTTTTAAATTGTCTTTGAATAGCAGGTTGTCATATAAAGAACAAAACGTTTTGAAGCTTGAAGATCTTTATAATTTATAGTAACAATGTTTAAAATTGCACTGAACTTGTGGTGAGAGATCATATAATTATATGAGTCCACCATTATGCAAAAACCTATATGTACTACTGTTTTTAATTCACCGTCATAGAAGTCAATTACATCTAAAAGTTGTTTTTCAAATTTGTAAATGTCATCAACACTATCTATTTTTTCTTATATTTCTTTTTTGTTTTTATCGAAAACACTTATGTACTTTGTTCCACCGTTTAAATGAAGTCTTGTAATAGGTTTCCTATTGTTATCATCAAGTAAAACTCCAAAATAAGATTGAGTGTCACGATATACTATTCTGTTTTTTGAAATTTTCCGTCTCAAAATAGCAACAATAATATTGTATCCTTCTATTTCATCTTCTGTCGTGATAATTTTTGTTTCTTCAATATTTTGGGTTTGAGCTTCTTGTTCTTTCTGTTTTTCTTGCTCTTTGTTTAACGCTGAATTTAGTCTGTCATTAACGCGTTCGCTAATGTATTGATTAAATGCTTTTTGTGTAAAATCTCTAAATTCTTCAAAACATTTGCCGTTATTCTTCCTGAATAAATTTGACTTGCAAAAAGTTTCACAAATTTGTTACTTGGATTTTTGATTTCGTTTTCAATAATATTTTTCAATTCACTGGTGTATTTTAAAACACTCGCATTTCCAATGATTAAACTTGCATCGAAATTTGATTTGTGAAATTTTTCAATTTCTCGAATTGTACTGTCTTTAAGTTTAGTAATATCAAATTCGAGAAACGGTTTTTCGTCCATTTTGTTTGGCTCAACTAAGTCTGTATAAAATTTGTAAATTATACCGTTAGTTAATAGAGCAAACCTTGTGTTGGTGGTATGAAAATATCTGAAAAGTTGAGAAAAATTGTGAATATTTAATTCATAATTCCAATGTTTACACTCAATAATTAAAATAGGGTTTCCATTTTGAAAGATAGCGTAATCAACTTTTTCTCTTTTTTTAGTCCGATGTCTGCAGTAAATTTGGGAACTACCTCAATCGGATTGAAAGTGTCAAATCCTAATATGTTGATGAATGGTAAAACTAAAGCCTATTTGGTGCTTTCCTCTGTTACAATGTGCTTTTTAAGCTTTTCGATTTAAACCGTTATTTTCCTAGTTCTGAATTTTGGTTGCTCCATTTTTTTATTTGTATCCATTTCTAATTGTTTTTAAGTCGTGTCAACGCAATACTTTTTTTTGATTGATAGACCAACAATGGTATATCTTCCACGACAACATCACTTTTATCCAAGCCAAATGCCTTTTCATCATTTAGCGCAATTCGCTTTAGGAAGAAATACGCATTTAAAATTATGCCGTCTTTCAAAGAAAATTCATTTTCAACGGAAAGAAATTTTTCTATTATCACAAATTTAAAATCTGGTTCGCTGTTATATTTCGTTGAACCATCAGGTCGTGTATGTAAATTCAATTCTTTGTTTTCAATAAGTTCCTGTATGATTTTTTTGAAGTAAAGTTCTGTTCGTGGATGAATGCGAAAACCTATATTTATATTAACTTTAATGACTTTATCATCAACTAATTCCGAAACATCGTAAGTTAGTGTATAAGGTTCTTCGGTGCGATGTATGTGCAAAAACCAATAAACATCGGCTCGTTTTGGCTTTTTAGCAAAAATAGATTTGATGATTTTTTCTTCTATATTGTGTCGTTTATTGGCTTTGGTTAAGTAAATTAAATGCGTTGCATATTGTGAGATATTTTGGTCTTCACTCAATTCTTTTAAAAGCGGTGCATATTTGCCCAAATCTGTAAATTTTGTAAAACGATTTGTAATTTTTCGCCCATAGTATATCGAATACATGATTAAAATGAAGAAAACTGAAATTAACAAAGTAATATAACCGCCTTCGGGAAACTTATGGATATTAGCAAAAAAGAAAGTAAATTCTATACTTCCAAACAACAATAACAAACCTAAAACCCCTATTTTTTTCCATTTTAAAATATAAATCAAAAAGAAAGCGAGTAAGTATGTTGTTACAATCATTGTAATGGTAATTGCCAATCCATAAGCTGCTTCCATAGCAGAAGAATTGCGAAAAAACAATACCATAAAAATACACCCAGCCCAAAGCATAATATTTACACTAGGAATGTAAATCTGACCTTTGATATCTGACGGCTGGTGAACTACTACTCGAGGCCAAAAATTTAAGTTCATGGCTTCGTTTACTAACGTGTAACTTCCAGTAATCATCGCTTGTGAAGCAATAATGGTAGCTATTGTTGCAATGATAATCCCAATGATTAAGAACCAATGTGGCATGATTTCAAAAAATGGATTTCGACCACCCAATTCCGCATTTTCGCCCAAATTCATTATCCAAGCGGCTTGTCCCAAATAGTTGAGCAACAAAGCCACTTTAACACCTGCCCATGTGATACGGATATTTTTTCGTCCACAATGTCCAAGGTCAGAATATAGCGCTTCAGCTCCCGTAGTGGCCAGAAAAACACCACCCAACAATATAAAACCTTTGGGATATTCCGTAAGAAATTGTAACGCATAAATAGGATTGAGTGCTTTTAAAATTGATGGATGTTGGGCAATTTGTACTAGGCCTAAAGTAGATAGCATTGTAAACCAAACCAACATTGCAGGACCAAATACACCACCTACTTTATTTGATCCGAAACGCTGAAAGAAAAATAAAACAGATAGAATGATGATGACTATAGGCATGGTAGGCATTTGTGCTAGTCCTTTCACATTTTTTAATCCCTCAACGGCTGACATCACAGATATAGGCGGTGTAATAATACCGTCAGCCAATAAGGTTGAAGCACCAATCACTGTTGGCAAAACCAAATATTTACCATATTTACGAACCAATGCGTATAGGGAAAAAACACCACCTTCTCCATGATTGTCGGCTCTCAATGTTAAATAAATGTATTTGAAAGTGGTTAAAAAAGTAATAGTCCAAAATACACAGGAAATACTTCCATAAACCAACATTTCTGAAATAGGATGATTGCTTATGATTGCTTTTAACACATACAATGGACTCGTTCCGATGTCGCCATATATAATTCCAAGAGCTATTAAAAGTGTTCCTGTTGTTACATTATTGCCTAAGCCATTTTTTTCAGTTCCCATTGGGCATAATTTTAAAATACAAAGGTATTGCGCTTGTTATTGGCAAAATGTAAAACTATGATGCGTTTATATAAAGAAAATATAAAGATTACTGAAATCTATATCCTACACCACTTTCTGTTATGATGTGTTTGGGTTGGTTTGGGTTATCTTCAATTTTTTTTCGAAGTGTGCCTACAAATACACGCAAATATTGAGTTTCGGTTTGGTAAGTAATACCCCAAATTTCTTTTAAAATAAATTGATGTCTTAAAACACGTCCTTCATTTTTTGCAAAAAGCGCAATGAGATTAAACTCCGTTGATGTGAGTTTTAATAATGCATTTTCTTTTTTTACAGTTCGGGCAACCAAATCAATTTGTAAATTTCCGATTTCAACAACACTCGTATTGTCTGTTGTTTGGTTTCGCCTAATAGCTGAACGAATACGTGCTAACAATTCGGCAGTTCGAAATGGTTTTGCAAGATAGTCAGTTGCTCCATTGTCCAAAGCAGTTACAATGTCGTTTTCATTGTTTTGAACCGAAAGAATAATGATAGCCTTGCTATACCATTGTCGTAATGCTTTTAAAATTTCCTGTCCGCTAGAGTCAGGTAAACCGATGTCTAATAATATTAATTCTGGAGGGTGATTAGCGGCTTTAACCAAACCTTCTTTTCCTGTTTCTGCTTGTAATACTTTGTAATCGTTACTTTCTAATATTATTTCAAGCAATTTGCGGATTTGTGGTTCGTCATCTATGATTAAAATTTCTGTCTTATTCATTTTTTAAGATGTTTATATAGGTTGTTTCTGCAGGAATTTCAATCGTAAATTTTGCTCCACTATCTATATTGTTTTCTAATTTTACTATTCCATTCTGTGCTTCTGTAAAACCTTTAACTATTGATAGTCCTAACCCGCTACCTCCTATTTTTGTGTTCGGTAAACGATAAAATTTGTCAAATGCCCGTGCCATTTCATTTTCAGGAAATCCTTTACCATTGTCCGAAATTATGATTAAGCAATTTTCATTTTCGTGTTTGACGTTTATATGTATTATCGTGTTTGCAGGTGTATGTTGAATGGAATTATGTAAAAGATTGTATAAAATTTCTTCTGTCAATCCACTGTCTAACTTGAACAACGGTAGATTTTCATGATGTTGAAAAATAATTTTATGTTCGTTTTTCACGGCTATTTTTTGAATAACAAAATTAACAAGTTCATCCATATCGCACCAATCGATTTTTGGCTTCAACATTCCACTTTCTAAACGACTCATATTTAAAATGTTTTCAATTTGCCTGTTCAGTCTGTTTCCTGCGATCGTAATTTCGTCTAGTAATTCGTTCTGGTTTGTGATCGTAAGTTTGTCTTTACTTTCTTTTAAAATGTCAACAGAACCAAGAATGGTTGCAATGGGAATTCGCAATTCGTGAGAAAGCGAATTGAGTAATGTGTTGTACAATTTAAGTTCTTTTCCTTTTTCTTCTTTGTCTCTTGCTTTTTTTTCTGCTTCACGTATTTTTGATGTAAGCACCGCATTTACCAATGCCACTACAAAGTACAAAAGAAACATTAGGAAGTCTTCAGTATTAGCAATTTTAAATGTGAATAACGGCGAAATGAAAAAGAAATTCCAAATAAGTGCACTCAATATGGCCGCTAATAAAACAGGTAAGATTTCAAAAAGCATTGCGATAACTGAAACCAACATCAACAATATCATCGCTACTGTTCGGTAGCCTACAAAATCGCTAAAAACAAAGCAAATTGATGAAATAGCAAATACAAAAATTACACATAAAAAGTATTGTGTTTTGGTAGGTAATTTTCTTGTATTATAAAATTTCAACGTTCAAAGATTTAATACAACAAAAGTAATCATAAAATTATTAAGATTTTGTAAAGCTGTAAGCAAAAAATTTTCTAATAATTTTAGGTGATGTCCGGTCAGGCTGTATGGTGGGTATGTAAGGCTTTGCGAATGTGTGTGAATGTAAGTTTTATGGTGTTCACTTATACTGATTTTTCTTAAAGTTATTTCTTCATTCCGTCATAGTTTGTTCATGCAATTATTGCAAATACTTCTTCGTTTTGAATTTTCACTGATATTTTTCTTCTTGAATGTGGTTGAATATCTGTTTCTGCTTAAATTGTATTTGTCTAACGACAACCTTTTTGCTTTGAATGATACAAACATATCGTCGTTAGCATTTGGGGCGTATTCGTAAAATTGAATGTCTATATTACAAAGTTGTAGTTGTTTATTTATAAGTGTTCTGCTTAGTAAGTATATATTTCTCCTTGTTCGATCCGTGCATTGTTAATGCAATGGAAGCTATTTCGTCTATTTGATTAATAAAATTTTTCGCTTTTTGCCAACTTTTCAATAATATCCTTCATGCGTTTTACCCTTGTCTCTGGTCGTTTTGCCGAATGAAGCCGAAATCCAATCGCAAAAAGGTTGGTTTTATTGAGGGTTTTAAAAAAGGTTTCAGCGCTTTTGTTTTTACTGAGCTCTAGCAGAAATTCTTCAGGTAAGGTCATTTTACTTGGTGGTTCGTACGCTTTAGCCCATCTGCCATCCGCTTTAGCCAGTTCGACGGCTTTTAAACCAGCTGGTTTCATTCGATTTCCTTTCAATAATCTTTCTACATGACCAACATTTATTTTGGACCAAGTGCTTTTGGCTGTTCTGGGACAAAATTTTTGAACCCAAGCTACTTCATCAAAAGTTTTCTTTTGACTATCAATCCAGCCATAACATAAAGCAACATCAAGCGCTTCGGCATAAGTGATGGTTTGTATGCCTGTGCCTTTTTTAAATAATTTTAGCCAAATTCCACGTGTATTGTCGTGATGTGTATCAAGCCAAGTTTCAAATGCATCCATCGTTTCGAATGCTATCGTCGGTAAAGTATTTTCTTCAGTCATTTGTTTATTGATTATCTGTGTTGTCCACATTTACACAAATGTACAAAACTATTCCTAATATACAATTAATGTACGTTCGATACAAATAATTACCGATTTTAATATATCTGAACTAAGTAAGAATTACAAAATATCACATTACACAATTGTCTAATGTATTATAAGTCATACGTATGAAAATATTTTTAAAAAGTAAAATTAAATTATAGAAAAAAATAATTTAATTTTTTTTATAATATAATTAAAATTGTGCTAATTTTGCGAACAATTTCATTTCAAAAATTTTGCAAATGATTGAAAATTAATGTGTTGATTTGCAAAAGTTGTGAACTTTACAGCGTGAGAAGATTTTGTAAATATATAGAATAGTGAAAAATATTGAATATGGGGAACGTACAGTTAGCGGAAATTGTAAAAAAAATATCACATGATGAAGCTATCAAAAAATCACTTGAATATTTTAAAGGTGATGATTTAGCAGCAAGAGTTTGGGTGAGTAAATACGCATTAAAGGATTCTGATGGCAATATATATGAAGCCACTCCGGATGATATGCACTGGCGAATTGCAAATGAGATTGGTCGGGTTGAAAAGCAATACCCTAATCCACTAAGTTCACAGGAAGTGTATGACTTAATCAAAGAATTTAAATACATCATTCCGCAAGGGAGCCCGATGACAGGAATTGGCAATAACTTTCAGATCGCTTCATTGTCAAATTGTTTTGTGATCGGTAATGGCGAAAACAGCGATTCGTACGGTAGTATTATGAAAATCGACGAAGAGCAAGTGCAGTTGATGAAACGCCGCGGCGGAGTAGGGCATGACCTATCTTTTATTCGTCCAGTGGGCTCACCTGTTAAAAATTCCGCATTAACATCTACAGGTTTGGTTCCATTTATGGAGCGGTATTCTAATACAACCCGCGAGGTAGCTCAGGATGGAAGAAGAGGTGCATTGATGTTGTCTGTATCTATCAATCATCCGGATGCTGAGGATTTTATCGACGCTAAACTTACTATAGGTAAAATAACAGGTGCCAATATTTCAGTGCGAATCGATGACGATTTTATGGAAGCTGTCAAAAATGACACTGAGTACGTTCAAAAATATCCGATTTATAGCCGTAATCCTATAGTCACAAAAAAAGTAAATGCCCGTGCTTTATGGCAAAAAATCGTGCACAATGCATGGAAATCAGCTGAGCCGGGAATTCTGTTTTGGGATACAATCATCGGAGAATCTGTGCCGGATTGCTATGCAGAACAGGGCTTCAAAACGACATCTACCAATCCATGTGGAGAAATTCCATTGTGTCCATATGACTCTTGCCGATTATTGGCGATTAATCTTTATTCCTATGTTAATCATCCATATACTGCAGAAGCAAAATTTGATTTTGACTTGTTTAAACAACACGTTGCTTTAGCGCAACGCATCATGGATGATATTATCGATCTTGAAATAGAAAAAATTGACACCATCCTACATAAAATTGACTTAGATCCAGAAACAGATGAAATCAAAGCAACGGAGAAAAACCTTTGGAATAAGATCAAGACGAAAACCCTTCAAGGTCGACGGACTGGGATCGGTATCACAGCAGAAGGCGATATGTTAGCAGCCTTGGGTTTGAGATATGGTAGTGAAGAAGCAAATAAATTCTCAGAGGATTTGCACAAAACATTGGCATTAGCTGCTTATAGAGCGTCTGTACATTTGGCAAAAGAGCGTGGTCCATTTGAAATTTATGACAATGTGTTAGAAGCACAAAATCCATTTATTCAGCGCATCAGAAAAAACGATCAGGCACTTTATGAGGAAATGATTAAATACGGTAGAAGAAATATCGCTTTGTTGACGATTGCACCTACTGGAAGTACTTCGATTATGTCTCAAACGACTTCGGGCATCGAACCTGTGTTTTTGCCCGTTTATAAGCGCAGACGCAAGGTAAATCCAAATGATAAAGATGTTAGAGTTGATTTTGTAGATGAAGTTGGCGATTCTTGGGAAGAATATATCGTATTTCATCATCACTTTAAGACGTGGATGGAAGTTAATGGGTATGACACTACCAAAAAATACACGCAGGAAGAATTGGACAAACTGGTTAAAATGTCTCCGTATTACAAAGCGACTTCCAATGATGTGGATTGGTTGAGTAAGGTTCAAATGCAAGGAGCTATCCAAAAATGGGTAGATCATTCCATCTCCGTAACGATTAATATCCCGAATGATGCATCAGAAGAACTCGTCAACAACCTATATCTCAAAGCATGGGAAGTAGGCTGCAAAGGTGTGACCGTTTATAGAGATGGATCGCGTGCCGGTGTATTGGTTTCTACAGAGCCCAAAAAAGAAGAGAGCCCGGAAGCTAAAAATCAAATACTACCTTTTCCAACGAAACGGCCACAAATATTAGAAGCTGATGTGGTGAGATTTCAAAATAATAAAGAAAAATGGATTGCCTTTGTCGGATTATTAGAAGGTCGACCTTATGAGATATTTACAGGTATGGCTGATGATGAAGAAGGAATCCTACTGCCTCGATGGGTAAATGAAGGTTTTATTATCCGAAATAAAGATGAAAAAGGGAATACCCGATATGACTTCCAATTCAAAAATCTTAAAGGATATAAGACGACGATAGAAGGACTTTCCCATAAATTTAACCCAGTTTTCTGGAATTATGCGAAGTTGATTTCTGGAACGTTAAGATTTGGAATGCCTTTAGAAAATGTCATTGGTTTGATTAATAGATTAGAGTTAGACAATGAGTCTATCAACAACTGGAAAGCCGGTGTTGCACGTGCCTTAAAGCGATATTTGCCAGACGGCACAGAAGCTATTGACCAAAAATGTACAGAATGTGGCAGCAATGAAGTCGTCTATCAGGAAGGCTGTCTCGTATGTAAGGCTTGTGGTTCCAGCAAATGCGGATAATAAAGCGGATTCATTTTAAATGTGCATAAATGTAGTGACTCAATTCCAATTTGGAAATGAGTCACTTTTTTTTATTTATAGCTAAAGTTGTTATTTATTGTAAATGGTTTTGAGGCATTTTATAGTACCTACTAGCCATATAAAGATAAATAATTTAATGCAATCATCATTTTGATAGTTCCTATCCCAGCTATGTTATCCAAATGCCAAGCCTATGCGTTTGTGATTTATATGGTTGAAATGTATTTGATTCTAAGACCATAAAAACGCTTGAACTTCAAATATTTATTTTTTTTATTTCAATGTAAAAATATATATTTGTCCGATTAAAAAAATATCACCATAAAGGAGCAAAATGAAGCAATTAAAGATACGACTCATTATAATGAATTTCCTCCAGTTTTTTATTTGGGGATCTTGGCTGATTACGATTGGAGCCTATTGGTTTCAAACATTACCGGTATTATATCCGGATCAGCAATGGACGGGAACGGCATTTGGTGCTTTGTTCTCAACGATGGGTTGGGCAGCTTTGGTGATGCCGTCTTTATTAGGGATTATCGCCGATAAATGGATCAATGCAGAGCGTTTACTCGGGTTAAGTCATTTAGCAGGTGCCGTATGTTTGTTTATTTTGCCGACGATAGATAATCCTACAACCATGTTTTGGGTGTTACTAGCCAATATGGCTTTTTATATGCCGACCATTTCACTCGCTATTACCGTTGGGTATTCCTCTCTTAAAAAAGCGGGTTTAGATGTAATAAAGGAATATCCGCCGATTAGAGTTTGGGGAACTATTGGTTTTATCGCTGCGATGTGGACTGTGAGTTTAATGCAAATTGAAAAAACGGCTGGACAGTTTTATTTGGCATCTGCAGCAGCTTTTGTATTAGGTTTATACGCATTTACTTTACCCAAGTGTCCACCGGAAGGAAAGGCTTCTCAAAGCACTTCTATGATCGAATCCTTAGGATTAAATGCATTTTCACTATTCAAACAAAGTCGAATAGCCATTTTTTTTATTTTTTCAATGTTGTTAGGTGCTGCTTTGCAATTAACGAATGCTTACGGAGATACTTTCTTGCATGATTTTGCTAAAATTCCCGAATTTGAACATACTTTAGCTGTTGAATATCCGGCCATTATTATGTCCATTTCTCAAATTTCTGAGACTTTATTTATCTTGGCGATTCCATTCTTTATGAAGCGTTTTGGGATTAAAAATGTGATGCTGATGAGTATGTTTGCTTGGGTATTAAGATTTGGTCTGTTTGCGTATGGCGATCCTGCAGGTGGCTTGTGGATGATTGTATTGAGTTGTATCGTATATGGAATGGCTTTTGACTTTTTCAATATCTCTGGTTCGCTTTTCTTAGAGACACAAACGAGCCCTAAAATTAGAGCTAGTGCGCAAGGAGTGTTTATGATGATGACCAATGGTGTAGGTGCGATATTGGGCAGTATGATAAGCGGATGGGCAATTCAAAAATTTTATACCAATCCAGACAATAGCCTTCAGTGGAAAGAGATTTGGATAGCGTTTGCGGTGTATTCATTCATCATTGGTGTATTCTTTATTTTCTTATTTAATGATAAGGGACTAAAAGCCAAAGATCTTGAATCCGTAAACGTTTCTCATTAATATAGTTTAATACGCGAATTACATGAAATAACACCATTTGTTGATATATAGGAATTATATATGCCGATGGTCTCTTATTTGTGTAAATAAATACATAAATATTGTAAGTAAATAATTGCAATCATGATTTTACAAGAATTAATATGAAATTGCTCATTTCTATGATTCTTTTTAAATGCAAAATTGTTAGAAAAATTTCGATTGCTTTAGTTGTCTAGTTGTATTAGTGTTGCTCTTTTACTCAAATGAGCATAATTCGAAAAAAGAAAGGAATTCCCAATTATGGAAATTCCTTTCTTTTTTAATGGAAGCTGATTTTAAAATTGAACTGATTTTTATCAGTTTGTATTTCCAAAATCCATCCATATGAATTTTTATTTGTCAGAGCTACCGTTTATGATAGCGACATTTTAAGCTTCTTGAAGCGATGGAATGATTTTTATCCATGTTCTGTTGAGCTTACCTTTTTGGAAAGCAACAGTACCATCAACTTTTGCGTGAATAGTGAAATCTTTACCTAAGTAAGTGTTTTCACCAGCATGAAATTTAGTACCACGCTGTCTGATTAGAATATTTCCGGCTTTTGCTGTCTGACCACCGAAAAGTTTAACTCCAAGTCTTTTACTTTTACTATCCCGTCCGTTATCCGAACTACCGACACCTTTTTTATGAGCCATTTTTCTTTAATTTTTAATGTTAAAAATAATAACCTGCCAACTCAAAAGTTACGCAGAGATAGAATCAATTTTAATTTTTGTAAAACATTGTCTATGACCTGTTTTCTTTTGGTAACCCTTTCTTCTTTTCTTTTTGAAGATAATCACCTTGTCACCCTTTTGGTTGCCAATGACAGTGGCATTTACTTTAGCGCTGCTAATTACCGGCGTGCCTACAGTTACAGAACCGTTATTATCCAACATCAATACTTGATCGAAAGATATGGATGATCCTGCTTCGGCTTCTAACTGGTGGACGAAGATTTCTTGACCTTCTGTCACTTTAAATTGCTGACCAGCTATTGTTACGATTGCAATCATAAATGAATTAATTTAATTATTTAAAAATGAGCACAAAGGTATGATTAATTTACGTAATAGCCAATATTTTTTTAATTTTATTTTATCAGAATTTGTAGATGACTTTTAAAAAGTCACATATCTACATAAAAAAAGGAATACACCATGTTTCGTATATTCCTTTTTTTTCTAAATGAGTAAAATAAATTAATATAACATCACTTTTTGTGAGGTAACTTTACCATCATTTTTTAAGCTAATGATATGTAACCCCGGAATATAATTCGTTTCTATCTGTGCAGTTCCGTTATGAATAATGTTACCTGAATATTGATTGATGATTTTACCGGATAAATCACTTACGATTATTTCTGTTTTAGGCGATACGCGTAAATTTTTATCTAAAGCGATAACAATTTTTCCACTTTCTGCCTGATAAGCAGTAAATAAGTTATTTTCACTTGTAGCATCATTAGTAGAAGTTGCTTTTTGGACCGGTGATATAATCGCGTTGTGGAATCTGAAATTATTATTTGCAGGATAATAAGTCCAAATAACTGAAAGTACTTTATATTTTTCAATATCGCCATTTATGTTTGATAATGAACCTGTCATTTCAAATTCTGTATCTTTTGTCACCGGACCGTTAACTACAGGATTATTAAATACTTCAGGTAATAGGCTTGCTCTAAGTACATTTTTGTGCAATTGTAAACCTGATTTGCTCGCCTGATTTGCAAGGACGTCTTCTAGAAGATACATGCCTATAAAATAGTAACCACCTTCTACATCTTGTAAAAATTTCATTTTAGTTGTTGCAGTTAGTTCGCCAGATTCGTTTAAAACAGGTAATACACCTAAACCTATATATGGTGGTAATTCTTTTTTGAAGTCCACTTCAAATCTGGTTTCTAGTATTTTAGTCGCACCATTGTTAGACGTTGCATTGATATTAACTCCATCTACAAAAAATATTGGTTGGCCACTTCCACCAAAATTGCTGTCAAATGCTTTAGCTGTTGGATTGGTCAAATCACCACTATAATCCACAGACATAAAGATGACATTGTCATTTTTAAATTCTTCAAGTATCTGTTCTTTTAAATCCCAACCCCATGTACCACAATACGGACACCAAGTAGCAAAACGCTCATGAATCAAAGTCCAGCTTTTTTCATTGATTTCCTGTGCGTTTGTTATAGTTTGCATTGTGAAAAATGCAACGATTACTAAAAATAAATTTTTTGTCATTTTTATATTAAATTAAATTGTTAATAAAATTCAGACTATTGATTTTTAAATCAATATCAAGTATAACTTTTCAAGTAAATTTGTTAGGAATAAGTCCAGGAAGAACCATCTTTCCCGTCTTTGATTTGTATTTGTAACTCATTGAGACTATCTCTGATTTTGTCTGCTGTAGACCAGTCTTTATTCGTCCTAGCAATCTGTCTTAATTCAATTATCAATTGCATCAGTCCATCAACAGCACCATCATTGGTTGCATTTTCATCTTTTAACCCTAAAATATCAAAAATTATTGTGCTAAAAGCATCTTTTAAAGCTATAATTCCACTTTGAGAAATTTCGGATAGTGGTGTTTGTCCATCTTTAAGTGAATTGATAATGGTAACGAGTTCGAATAATTTAGCAATTGTCCTCGGTGTATTGAAGTCATCATCCATATCTTCATATGCACTTTGGATGGTTGCATCGATTTTGCTGTCCAGCTTTGTTTTTTCTGATGTTGGAATAGATAGGGTTTCTAAGGCTTTAAAGGCATCCATCAAACGTCGATACCCTTTTTCCGCTGCTTGAAGTGCGTCGTCGGTAAGGTCATTTGTTGATCGATAGTGGGATTGCAACATAAAGAAACGCACCACCATCGGATGATAACCTTTAGACACATGGACACTTTCACCTGAAATTAATTCATATGGAGAAATCGTATTTCCATCACTTTTGGACATTTTTTTGCCATTCATAAGCAACATATTGGTATGCAACCAGTATTTTGCAGGGTGTGTCTTACATGCACCTATGTTTTGAGCGATTTCGTTTTCATGGTGTGGGAATTTTAAGTCATTTCCACCTCCGTGTATATCAAATTCTTTGCCTAAGTATTTAGTACTCATAGCACTACACTCTAAGTGCCAGCCAGGAAAGCCTACAGACCATGGTGACGGCCAACGCATAATATGCTCTTCTGAAGCTTTCATCCATATTGCAAAGTCAGCGGGATTTCGCTTTTCATCTTGATTTTTCAGGTTGTCACGTGTTTCAGACAACAATTCTTCTATTACACGTCCTGACAATTTGCCATATTCGCCTGTTTCCTGTGCAAACTTTATCGTGTCAAAATACACAGAACCATTTACAACATAAGCATAACCATTGTCGAGAATATTTTTCACCATCTCTATCTGTTCAATGATATGACCGGTAGCTCGTGGTTCTATGCTCGGTGATAAAGTATTAAAAAGTCCCATTACCTGATGAAATCCTAAGGTATATTTTTGTGCGACTTCCATTGGTTCAAGATTATTTAATCGTGCTCCTTTAGACATTCGGTCTTCGCCATCATCAAGCAAGTGTCCTACATCAGTGATATTGCGTACATACCTTACTTGATATCCAAGAAAAGTAAGATATCTATAGATAATGTCAAAACTTACAAAAGTACGGCAGTTGCCAAGATGCACATCGTTATATACAGTTGGACCACAAACATACATACCTACAAATCCTTCATGCAAAGGTGTAAACTTTTCTTTTTGGCGGGTCAAACTGTTATATATCGTCAAATTGTGAGCTCTCATTTCTATTATTTTTCTATTACAAACCTGTCGGTTATAAAATGACCGCAAAGATATTAAATAGTAGTAATATGTAAGTGTTAACTTTTTGTTAGTGTGGGTTAGGAAATGTGTAAAACCAAAGTAAGTTATGAATGAACAAATATATTGTACATTGTATGGATTCGTTTTGAAATTTGACCCAATGCTGTATTGGGAATTGTAAATAGTACTTTTTTTAATTAATTTTATCTTTTGACCTGAAAAATTAATAATGATGTTATTAGTATATTATATGAGATTGGTAATACAACAGTTGAAATTTTTATTTTACGATTAGGTTTCTTATAACTATTTACGAATTAGAAATAAGATCATTTAAAAATGTAAAAAACAATTTGTAACTGCATTTTTATCCAATGGATATTTTCTGCCCGATTTACCTAAAAAAGTAAGGATTTCTTTTTTGTAAGTTACGTATAGATATTAAAGTGATATTCAATGAATTATAATCAAATTAGACAGTTTTTGATTTTAATTTGGTAACAATATATTGCTTTATGGGTGTCCAATAAAATGGTATCAACATCGTGAGAAATAATGCGATCACTATTAATTCCATAGCCAACATATAATCCGGCCAAGGTCCTAAAAGATCATAAAAAGTCGTTCCTGGAGGCTTTGCATTGAGGTACATATAATTCGCATCTAGCAAGACATTAGTTGGATAAATGACTGCGGCCAGTATATTCAAACCTAAAATTGACCTAAGGCTATCTTTCCAAGTGATTTTCCAACCCAGAACGACAAGTCCATAAAATGCACCCAATATTATCACAGCATGCACTAACCAATATCTTATCGCTTCGTAGTGTGGCATTGATTCCGTTAATGTAGGAGTAAAAATGGATTGTGCACAGCCCGCGACAATCCAAAAAAATGTAATGCCCCAAAGAATCTTCCATCTGAATATGAAAATAAAAGGCATAAGTAGTGTCATTTGGTTGCATAAATGTAGGGGTAAATCTTCAGCTGTATGAAAAACACCGATGTACATTTTATAAAATACTTTAAAAAGTTGAGATGCCGCACCCAATGCACATAAAATAATGATAAATCGATACTTTTGACTTAAATTCCAATAATTTTTACCTAAATATAATACACCTACTATGAAGATAATGCATAGCGTAAAAGCAATCGCATGCTCAAGGCCGTAATTAACAAAATTACCATTGTCATTAAGAAAAAAGTCCAGCATAACATTGTTTTTGACAAAGTTAATTCATTTTTATTAATAGGTAAAATTCAAATATATTATTTTTTGTAATAGCCCATTTGAACCATTGTTTTAAACTCGTATCTTACAATGAATATTAATAGGATATATTAATTTATTTAGAAGTTTAAATATGTACAATTAATATGAAAAGATTATCAGCATGATGCATTGAAGTATATAGATTGTAAATACTTTGTATTTTCTTTGTAGCATTATCGTGGACAATTTTGTAGTGTTAAAGTTTGTTAAAAAACACTTTTGATTATAACGGATAAGCTTACTTTCGAAAAAATGATAAAATTATGTCAAACGAACTTGTTCGAAGTTGAATTTATGGAGTTGGTTTTATTAATGATAATCGAGCATGCTAGGAAGCATTTGAAATAGTGTAGAGGTATTAAATGAATCATATTATGTTTTCTACTTCGTTTATTGTATTGTACTATGTTGATTTTAATTGTTTTATGTAAAAAGTAGGCTACGGATTATGATCTTAATATTCAATCAATCTCAATGCACACTATTTATATAAATATACCCCATTTGAGTTGACAAAATGACATGTTTGAAATAGCTGGTATAATTTTGGACACGATTAAATATCATATTATTTCGTGATTATTTTGATAATTGTGCTTAATCAATCATTGCGAATGTAATATTGTCATATTTGTTATCTTTGCAACCTAAAACAAAAATATTATTGTTTTTATTAATTATTAAATGGCTTGATTCCTACAGATAATTTGTTATCTGGTATTGAAGCAGCAGAAACTATTAAAATCATTTTAAATAAAAATATAACAGGTACAATGCTGAATTTTTTAAAAAACGTATTTGGTAATAAGCAGGAAAAAGATGTAAAAGCTTACAATGGATTGGTCGAAAAGACAAATGAATTTTATGCGTCATATCAAAATCTATCTAACGATGAGCTGAGAAACAAAACCCGTGAGTTCCAAGCCAGAATAAAAGAAGGCCTAGCTGCAATAGACGTTGATCTTGAGGCACTAAATGATAAAGTAAATAATGAAACGGATTTTCTTGAAAAAGAGAAAATTTATAATGAAATAGATAGCGTAAGGAAAGAAAGAAATAAACACCTTGAAGTCATCTTAAAACAAATTTTACCGGAAGGTTTTGCGGTGGTTAAGGAGACAGCACGTCGATTTAAGGAAAATCCAACATTGACAGTAATGGCAACAGATCATGACAGAATGTTGGCGGTTAAAAAGGATTATGTTAAAATTGAAGGCGAAAATGCAATTTGGAAAAACGCATGGGTCGCTGCTGGAAATGAAGTCACTTGGGATATGTTGCACTACGATGTCCAATTGATTGGTGGTATGGTTTTACATGACGGTAAAATTGCTGAAATGGCAACCGGTGAAGGTAAAACATTAGTTGCAACACTTCCTGCCTATCTTAATGGAATCTCTGGTGAAGGAGTTCATATCATTACAGTCAACGATTATTTGGCAAGAAGGGACAGTGAATGGGTAGGTCCAATATTTGAATTCTTATTTTTGACGGTAGATTGTATTGATAAACACAAACCACATTCTCCTGAAAGAATTGCGGCATACAAATGCGATATTACTTATGGTACCAATAATGAATTTGGTTTTGACTATCTAAGAGATAACATGGTGCGTGATGTGGACGAATTGGTTCAGAGAAAGCACCATTATGCAATGGTCGATGAGGTGGACTCGGTATTGATCGATGATGCAAGGACGCCGCTGATTATTTCAGGTCCTGTACCACAAGGATTGGAAGAACAGGAATACGCTGAGCTAAAACCGAAAATCGAAAAACTTTTTAATGTTCAAAAACAGCAAGCAACTGAATTTCTTACTTTCGCGAAAAAAGCTTTCAAAGATGGAATTACCGGCTATAATGAAGGCGAAGGTGGTTTGGCATTGTTTAGAGCCTACAGGTCATTACCAAAAAATAGACCATTAATTAAATTTCTGAGTGAGGAAGGGGTTAAAGTTATTTTACAAAAAACGGAAAACTACTACATGCAGGAACAAAGTAAACACATGCATGTAGCTGACGAACCTTTGTTTTTTACTATTGACGAGAAAAATCGAAATGTCGAATTAACAGATAAAGGTATTGAATATCTTTCAAGAGGTGAGAATGATCCTAATTTCTTTATATTGCCGGATATCACTCAGCAAATCCAGGATTTAACAGCTAGAGAACAAAAGGAAGGTATTAAGCTTACAGAAGAAAGAGAAGCATTAATCCAAGATTATGCTGTTAAATCCCGTCGTTTACACGCAGTTAGCCAGTTGTTAAAGGCTTATACGCTCTTTGAAAAAGATCAAGAATACGTAGTGATCAACGAAGAAGTAAAAATTGTTGATGAGCAGACAGGTCGTATGATGGAAGGTCGAAGGTACTCAGACGGTTTACACCAAGCACTCGAAGCAAAGGAAGGAGTAAAAATCGGTGAAATCACGCAGACCTATGCGACCATTACCCTTCAAAATTATTTTAGAATGTACCATAAATTGGCCGGTATGACCGGTACCGCTGAAACAGAAGCTGGTGAACTGTGGGAAATCTATAAACTTGATGTGGTGACAATTCCAACAAATAAACCAATTATAAGAGCGGATAAGGAAGACTTGGTTTATAAAACTTCAAGAGAAAAATTCAATGCGGTTATTGACGAAATTTCCAAACTTACAGAGCAGGGTAGGCCGGTTTTGGTCGGTACTACATCCGTAGAAACATCTGAATTGTTGAGTAGAATGTTGAATTTGAGAAATATCAAACATAATGTTCTAAACGCTAAACTACACCAGCGTGAAGCTGAAATCGTAGCTGAAGCCGGAAAATCTGCTGCAGTTACAATCGCTACCAATATGGCCGGTCGTGGTACGGATATCAAGTTGTCTGATGAAGTTAAAAAAGCGGGTGGTCTTGCCATTATAGCAACAGAAAGGCACGATTCAAGACGTGTGGACAGACAGCTTAGAGGTCGTGCAGGTCGTCAAGGTGATCCGGGATCATCACAATTTTACGTGTCACTTGAAGACAACTTAATGCGACTTTTTCAATCTGAACGGATTGCCGGCTTGATGGATAAAATGGGGCATAAAGACGGGGAAGTTATCCAACATAGTATGGTTACGAAATCCATAGAAAGAGCGCAGAAGAAAGTTGAAGAAAATAATTTCGGGATTCGTAAACGCTTACTTGAATATGATGATGTGATGAATATTCAACGTGAGGCAATCTATAAAAAACGAGATAATGCTTTACATGGTGACAGATTAGCTGTTGACATATTTAATATGTTTATCGGGTCCGTAGAATACATTGTTATTTCAAATAAGAATCCATTAAACTATATCAACTTTATTTATGAATGTCTGACTTCTTTAGGTATCGATACCGAAATTACAGAGGATGAATTTAAGACAACGCAGAGTGATGTACTGGTTAATAAATTGTTGAACCAGGTGATGAGTCAATATCAAGCTAAAAATCAGAATATTACGGATATCTTGCTTCCTACGATCAAACAGGTCTATGAAAATGAAGGCCACAGATATAAACGTATTGCTATACCTTTTACAGATGGTCGTAATACTCCACTACCTATAGCTGCGGACCTAAAATTGGCAGTTGATACCAATGGCGCTAGTATTATGCGCGATATTGAAAAAACCATTACTTTGGCTATCATCGATGACCATTGGAAGGAGCATCTTCGAAATATGGACGAACTTAAAGATGCTGTTCAATCTGCTTCATTCGAACAAAAAGATCCATTGGTAAAATATAAGATTGAAGCGTATAATCTTTTTGAAGAACTCATTAATAAGGTCAATAAAGATGTAAGCGCGTATCTACTAAATGGAAAATTGTTGTTGCAGCGCGAAGTTCAAGAAGCTAAAGTTCAAAAAACGGACTTGTCCAATACGAGAATAAACAGAGAGGAAGAGGCAATTCGAAAAGCAGCAGAATCCGTTTCTCAAAATCAGGAAAAACCTGAAACCTTTAAACGGACAGAACAGAAAGTTGGTAGAAATGATCTTTGCCCATGTGGAAGTGGTAAAAAATACAAGCATTGTCACGGCGCTTAATGTAGTCAATTGATATGGCAAAATTGAAGCCGTTTACAAAAGATGAAGCTTTTATGCAACGGGCTTTAGACTTGGCTATCCGCGGTTTTGCAACAACGCAAATAAATCCGATGGTAGGCGCTGTTATTGTTTTCAATGATCGCATTATAGGTGAAGGATTTCACGAAAAGTATGGTGAACCTCATGCTGAGATTAATGCGTTGTCCTCAGTTTCTGATGTTGATAAACCATTATTACCGTATAGTACAATGTATGTCACTTTAGAACCGTGTTCGCATACAGGAAAAACACCTCCATGCGCTCTTCGCATCGTAAATGAACGTATTCACAAAGTTGTCGTTGGCACGATAGACCCTAATCCAAAAGTAGCTGGGAGTGGAATTGATTACCTTAAGAAAAATGGTGTTGAGGTAGTCATGAGCACGATGAAAGCTTCTTGCGAAGCAATGTTAAGAAAATTTAAAGTTAACTTATCAGGACTTCCGTACATACAATTAAAATGGGCGCAATCCAAAGATGGCTTCATGGGAATAGACGGAAAGCAAATCTGGTTGTCTAACGCGTATGTTCGCATGATGACTCATAAATATAGAAGTCGTTTTGATGGTGTTTTAATCGGAAAAAATACCGCATTAATGGATAATCCGATTTTAGATGCACGTTTTTATTCTGATAAAAAACCGATAAGGATTTTATTGGATCGTTTTCAAGCTGTTCCTGAAACGCATCATTTATATGATGGAAATGTAAAAACATGGATTGTAAATTTGCAGGTAGATAAAATGGTGGATAATATATGCCATATCAAAATGGATACAAGTGATTTAAGTTTAATCATGAAAAGGCTCTTTAATTTGGGATTGACTTCTGTCATTATAGAAGGTGGTTCAAAGGTGTTAATTTCTTTTATTGAAGCTGGTTTGTGGCACGAAGCTTTTGTGATCAATACTAAAAAAATACTGAACGAAGGAATCTCGGCACCTCAAGTTGCAGGCAAGTTGGAATCCTCTTATTCATTGGGGGATAATGAAATCTTTTTATTTCATAATACGAATTTTGAATTTTGAAAATTAAGGATAAAATAGCTTTTATATCTTCAAAATTAGAAGAACTCTATCCGGAAACACCGATTCCTCTCGTGCATAAGGATCCATATACGCTTTTAGTTGCGGTCTTGCTCTCAGCGCAATGTACAGATGAGCGGGTAAATAAGATAACGCCTGCACTCTTTGCATTAGCAGACAATCCAAAAGACATGGCTTCTCAGGATGTGGAAATTATCGAGCATATCATAAAACCGTGTGGCTTGTCACCTAAAAAATCTAAAGCGATTAAAGGCCTTTCGGAGATTATTATTGAAAAACATGGTGGTAATGTTCCGCAGACTTTTGTTGAACTTGAAGCCTTACCTGGTGTAGGACATAAAACAGCATCTGTAGTTATGTCTCAGGCATTTGGTGTACCTGCTTTTCCGGTAGATACACATATTGACAGACTTGCACATAGATGGGGATTGACAAAAGGTAAAAATGTAGTGCAAACTGAAAAGGATTTAAAAAGACTTTTTCCTAGAGATTCATGGAATAAATTACATTTACAAATCATTTTTTTTGGTAGGGAGTATTGTCCTGCACGCGGTCATAATCCGGAAAATTGTCCTATCTGTAGCGTAGTAACTAAATAGTTTTTACATGAAGATATAAAAATCTTTGGTGAGTGTTCTAAAAGCTTCTGTATAGTCTTTGGGGGCATAACTATTGTGAATGATCAATTGATTGGTTGTTTGAATATTGTTTTTTTTGCTAAAACTGATAAGAATTCTTTCAATAGGTTTATTTTCTTTAGTATATACTTCCGTGATTTTAGATGGAAAGAGCCTATAATGTATGGCTTCGTCAATAAATTGATTGCCTTCCGTGTATGGAAGGATGATATCAAAATGACCATTTGGCGCAAGTAAGGTATCAACCGATTGTAACAATTCATCGTGTGGAAGTTGGATGGTATGGCGAACTTGTGCTTTTCGATGGTTACGAGCTAATGTTCCAGCTTTAAAGAATGGTGGATTGCTTATGATTAAATCGTATTTTTTTAAACATACTCGAGCATAATCTTGTATCGGCGTATGAAATATTTGCAATCTGTCGGTAAAAGTGCTATTTCGAAAATTTTCAAAGGCTTGAACAAATGCCGCATTGTCAATTTCAACTGCATCAACCTTCAGTTTTGAATTGCGTTGGGCAAGCATTAGCGCTATAAGCCCAGTACCAGTGCCGATATCCAAAGCATTTTGTTTTTCTGTTATGGAAGACCAAGCACCTAATAAAACTCCGTCGGTATTAATTTTCATGGCACAAGCATCCTGATAGATATCAAAATGCTTAAACCGGAATGGTTTTTCCATCGAAATACGAATTAAGGTGGAAAATATGTATATATGCTTAACTATTTAATTTCTTCTAATTTGTGATTTTAACAAACCTATTATGATAAACCTTGCCAGTACTTTCAAGCCTCCATTCAGTAAAATATATACCCGGTGATAAGGAATGTGTTTCAATAATATGTTCGCCACTTGTTAAATTCAATTCTTTTAATACAATTCCAGATGACGAAATCAATTTTAGCTTTCCTTGTTCAATAGTTTGGAATGTCAAATGGTCATATACCGGATTTGGATACATTTTATATGGCCGTGCATCAGTAATGGTTTTATCTGTCGAAGACGTTGACACAAATAAACAGTTGCTGAAATATGTACAGCCTTTATAGGTTACCGCTATCGAATAATTACCTGTTATGGAAAATTTATAAGTAGGCCCGGTAGCTCCTAAGATTGGGATTTGTTCATTATCGCGACATACATACCATTGGTATTTAACATCTGGAATTTCAATCGTATATAAAGTGTCATTTGTTACGGCTATGGATGGTTCAAAGAAATTGATAACAATTTCAAAATTAATGATACTGTCGCATCCATATCGGTTTGTCAGGAATTGCTGGTATTTACCCGCGTTTAGATAAGTTCCGTTGCCTACTTTGATTTGATCGCCTTTACAGATTTCAAATAGTGTATCGATAACATGTTTTGGATGTACCGCAATTTGAATGACTAGAATACTGTCACAACCGCTTTCTGTTTTGAGCGAATCAACGTAAGTACCCGTTTGATTATATTTTATATTATTTACAGTGATACTTTCACCGGCACAAACATTATAGGATAAATTTCGGGTAACGTGATTAAATTTTATATTCGAAATATGAATACTGTCACACCCTGAAACAGCGCTCAGAGTATCCATATATATGCCAGGAGTACTGTAGGTATGATTGCCGATTTGAATGGTTTCCCCAGGACAAATATGATAATTTACAGAAGTTTCTAATATTGGTATTACATTTAATGTCAAATGAATGATACTGTCGCAACCCAAGATATTTGTCAAATGGATATCATAAGTTCCTGATTCACTATAAGCTTGATCCCCGATTGTTAAGGTTTCTCCATTACATATCGTTTGTGTCTGTATATAGTCACGTGGTATGAAGTTAAGCGTTGTAAGAATGATACTATCACATCCGTTTATAGTGTTTAAAGTATCTGTATAAAATCCTGGTTCGGAATGTATATAAGGTCCAACGTTTAAGACTTGGCCTTCGCATAATATTGTGTCTTGAATTACGGGTGATTTTACGATATACATATCTATACTAGTATAGACGATACTGTCGCATCCATTTATGTTTTGCAATGTATCAATAAAATAATCTCTTTCTGAGTACACAACACCATTAATCGTAATACTGTCGCCTGGGCATATTGTAAACGAATTGACCGTTTCATTGTGTTGGATTACGGTTAGTTGAGTAGTAATAATGCTATCACATCCAAAAGAAGATACAAGGCTGTCGATATAAATGCCTGTTGTTGAATAAGTATTTCCAGCTACGGTTATATGCTCACCATCACATAGTGAAACTGATTGAGGAAACTCGGTTTCTAATTCAATAATATTGACAATGAGCATGTCCATACATCCACTTGGATTAGGCCAAGATTGGATATAAATGCCTCCTTTTGTATAATCCACTTCACGTACCTTGACCGTATCCCCTTTACAAATGATGGCTTCTGCATTTTCAATAACAGCAGGAAGAATATTCAAATGTGTAACAATGATACTGTCACATCCATTGATGGTTTGTAGTGGATCTGTATAGCTGCCCGATAATTTATAGACATGAGGACCTACTTTGACAGAATCCCCATTACAAATTTCTAAGTTTTGGGTTATAAAATATTTGTGATATACATTTACGTTTGTAATGATAATACTATCACAACCTCCTGATGAAAGTAGAGTGTCTATAAACGTGCCCGGTGTAGCGTAGGTGTTATTGCCGACAGTAACAACTTCACCATCGCACAAATCAATATTTTGGGTGACGATACTGTCGCTAAATATTTTAATATCAATTTTTGTACATAGGTCTTCAACGATACAACCACCTGCTCCCTTTAGATAGAAACTCGTACTTGTATCTATCGGTATATTTATGAAATCACCACTTGCAAAGGTGTTGCTATTACAACTGTTTCTTTGCCATGACCATTGTGTTGCAGAATTTAGATAACCTTCTTCAATTTGTATCAATACTGTTTCGCTTGGGCAAATAATGTTTTTCTGAACTTTAACAGTTTTTAGATAAGGATTGACACAAATAAAAACGCTATAAAAAAAAGCATCTAAGCCGCCATTGCTAAATAAGGTTAAATCGTCAGAAGATGGGTCAAAATCAACATTGGCACCAAAACCACCAGTAGAAATTAAATCGCCATTAATTAACAAAGCGAGATCATTTACCTGTTCGTCAGCCATTCCACCTATTGAAAAATGCTGGTTATAAGTTCCATCTTGATTGTAAACTGCATAAAAAATATCCGAATTGCCTTTAGATTCACTACTATTATTGTATGAGGTCGATGGATTAAAATCTACTTTACCCCTAAATGTTCCAGTTAGAAAAATGACGTCTCTTCTATTTACAATGACTTTAGCACCTGCATCATTTTGGTCATTTCCAAAACTGTTGGCCCAGACAGTATTGCCTAATGAGTCTAATTTTACCAGAAAGATATCAGTTCCACCTTTTGATTGAAGTGTAAATCCAGGATCACCAAAAGATACAGTTTGAGCGAATTTTCCAGTAAGAATAATATGCCCTTTACTATCTATTGTCAAACTTGAACCGCTGTCAATTCCTGCACTGCCATAGGTTTTTACATAGACAATTTCACCGGACTTGTTCATCTTCATTAAATAAATATCTGTCATCCCGGCAGGCTGTATAATCGTATCATTTCCATTTAATTGTAAAAGGATATTACTTCTAAATTCACCCGTTAGGTAAATGTTTCCGTTATTATCACTGACTTGTTGGTTTATAAAATCGTTATCGATACCACCAAATGTCTTAATGGACAAAGTGTTGCCTTCCTCATCAATCCAGCTAATAAATACATCGTAATTGCCTGGACTTGTACTTGTAAAACCATTGCCAAAATCTGCATCGTCCATAAATATACCACTAAAAACGATATGGTTATCTATGTCGACACTTAGACTTTTAATTTGAATAGCATTGCTGGTCGAATAACTTTTAATCCATAAAAAATTACCGTCTTCCGTCAGTTTCATTATAAAGGCGGAAGGAATAATGGAATCACCTTCTATGATTAAGTTATTTCTAAAGAAAAGGGAATCCTTATAATACCCGGCAACGTAAACATTATCTTCTTTGTCCGTAATAATATCGTTGACTATTACCTGGCCATTACTTGCTAATAGGTAAAACCACTGTCGAATACCAAGAATTGTACTTTTTCGCAAAATAACATTTTCTTCGCCCTTGGAATATAGCTTTTCGTTAAAATTGATAGCAATAGAATCCTTAAATACTAATGCATCATATATATTTTGCCTAGGATCAACCGTTATCGCACTACCATAATCCGATTGATTACCACCACCATTATAAATCCACTTTAAATCTTGGGCAAGTACCCAATTTGAAACACATACTAAAACGACGATTCCTAAAAGCCTCTGCATGTTTTACAATTTTTTTATTTAATAATAAAAAAGGATATTATTTTAATTATCAGATATTTCCTGCCTATCGGATAAAATATTACTAAAATTATGCCGAATTTTATTAAATATCTTTATACTCAATACTTTAACGATAATTCAAGTAATTAAATTAAACTTACTATATAAATTGATTTAAAAACACAAAATATAAATTTTTATAATTACGCTTACTATTCGCGTTGTTTAAAATTCACAATTCAATAAAAAAAGCAGATTTTTTGGGGGTTAAAATCTGCTTTTACTCGTTTTAGGCCTCTTTAAGGATTCTATCCCCAAACATGATAAATATCATTAAGGCAATTGTGAATATGATCATGGGTTAAAATTTGCAATAAAAGTATGGTAATTTTTATTATGTGTCAAGGGCAATGCTCTAAAACTTTGCAAAATTACTAAAACTTTAACACATTGTAATTAATGTTAATATAAAAAGTGTTGTTAATCGGTGGTTTATTCTTAATAAAATTAAAAATTAGGAATAGATTGTCTCATCTTGTTCGCGCTTTCTCTTCCATCTTTTATGAGACCATAGCCAGCTTTCAGGGTTCCTTTTGATATCTGCTTCCAGATGTAGCATAAATCTTTTTGTTATTTCACCATACGATAAATTTTCGTTCCCATCAGTTAATGGAATAAGTGTAGTCACATAATGTCCTCTGCCTACTCGATTGATTTGCAAATAGAAGACTGGCGCTTTCAACATTGTGGTATATTTCTCTATGCCTTGAGCACAGATAGTCTCTTGACCTAAAAAATTTACCCAAAGAGCATTTTTTGACCATGTATTCTGATCAGAAATAAAAAGCAAGTTGGATGATTTTCCTTTATATTTTTCGATAGTCTTAGAGGTTTCACCAATTGGTACAGGCATGAATCCATATCTACTTCTAATTTTTTTTGCGTAAGCTTCTAAATACTTATTGGAAAGGGGTTTGTAAAACCCTATGGAGGGATTAGTAAACCATAAAGGAATAGCAATAACGCCCCATTCCCAATTATTTAAATGGCTTGAAGCAAATAACACATTTTTGCCCTCTAGTGATTTGTGATTTGCTAGCTCCGGATTGGTATAAACATATCTTTTCTTGAAATCGTCTTCTGTCATACTAAATCCTTTGATACTTTCGACCAGGATATCGCTTAGATTTTTATAAAAACCTTTTGCGATTTTATTGATTTCTGTGTCACTTTTATCAGGAAAACATGATTTTAGCTGTATTTCAACGACTTTTCTTCGGTATCTTATCACATTATATAAAAACCAACTTAAAAAATCAGAAATAAAGTAAACGATTTTAAATGGAAGTAGACCAAAAATCGAAACAAATATTTTGAAAAAATAATAACTAATCATAATATTCTTTAAAGCAGACGGATATCTTTATAAATTGACAAGCCGATTAAAAGTGCGAATTTAGGGTATTGAAGTAAGAAATTAATTGTAATCCAACTTTTTTTTACCCAAAGTATTAAAGTAAACGTTTAGATTGTAATGTTTTAGTTGATTTAATGGGAAGACAATGTTTTTTTACAATGAATCTGATTATGTATACTTACAAATAAATTTGAAAATAATGAGGTTAATCGCGCTTCAATGCTCATTTTAATGATTGAAATAGATAGGATATCGTTATTTTTTTGTTTGTATGTTTTTTAATTCAGAGTTAAAAAAAATTATACATATTTTTTGTAAAAAGTATAGATGGTGCTGACAAACTTAATTTTGATAATCTGTTAAAATGATGATTATGATTTTTTTTAAATGGGTATAAAATCGATCTTAGCCGTATTAGATATTGTAATTTTTAAAAATAGTTGATTTTTTATTATATTA
>JBEBYC010000017.1:0-83804 GCA_040391315.1 Portibacter sp.
TATAAATTTTATATACTAATCTTTTTTACGATAACTAAATGCTTGTATTCCTTTTCACAAATCAATACGATTATTTTAAAAAAAATTGATTAATATTGCCTTCTTAAAATAACAAAGAAAATGCCATCTAAATCCGAACTTTCATCTATGATAAAAAATAAAGCTTATGAACTTGGTTTTATGATGTGTGGTATTTCCAAAGCTGAATTTTTAAATCAGGAAGCTAGATGGCTCGAGTCTTGGCTCAACAATGGATACAATGGTGAAATGAATTATCTAAACAACTATTTTGATATGCGAACTGACCCTTCAAAATTAGTTCCGGATGCAAAAAGCGTCATTTCCCTTGTATATAATTATTACAACTCAAACGAATCCCTCAATACCGAAGCACCTAAAATATCCATGTATGCTTATGGTCGCGATTATCATAAGGTGGTCAAAAAAAAATTAGTACATCTATTTGATTATATTCGCACATTGAGCGGTGACATTCATGGCCGTACATTTGTAGATTCTGCACCTGTTTTGGAAAAAAGCTGGGCAAATCGAAGTGGCTTAGGGTGGATTGGAAAAAACACGATGCTTATCCATCCAAAGAAAGGTTCCTATTTTTTTTTAGGTGAGCTCATCTTAGATTTAGAATTACTATATGATGTCCCTATACGTGATTACTGTGGTACTTGTACGCGATGTATTGATGCATGCCCTACTGATGCCATTCCAAAAGAGGGCTATTCTATCAATGCCAGTAAATGTATTTCATATCTAACAATCGAATTACGGGATGCAATTCCGGAATCATTTAACGAAAAGATGGAAGGCTGGGCTTTTGGTTGTGATATATGTCAACAGGTATGTCCATGGAATAAATTTTCGACACCTCATGGGGAACCTAGCTTTTACCCTAATTCTGAATTACTTGATTTCCCTAAAAACGAATGGCCCGAAATGACAGAAGCAAAATTTGACAAAGTATTTTTTGGTACTCCTGTCAAACGGACAAAATATAAAGGTTTTATGCGCAATATTAAATTCCTTAAACTCGATAAAAAGGACGAAACTTAATCCAATGAAATCTCTTGGCATAACTCAACGAGGACACCATTTGTTGATTTTGGATGCACAAAACAGACTAATTTATTATCTGCTCCTAGTTTTGGTGTTTCATTTAGCAAGGTAAACCCTTCTGCTTTGAGTCGTTCCATCTCAGTATGGATATCATCCACTGCAAAAGCTATGTGATGGATGCCTTCTCCTTTTTTCTCTATAAACTTGTGAATGGCGCTATTTTGATCCGTAGCTACTAGTAATTCTATCTTATTTGGCCCATTATAAAAAAATGATGTAACTACATGTTCGGATATAACCTCCTCTCGCTTATATGGTTCAATACCTAAAAGCTTTTCGTACAATGCCTCTGCGCTGTCTAAATCTTTAACAGCGATGCCAATATGTTCAATTTTTGATATCAATTTTTGAAATATGTTTTACAAAAGAAACTGTCAATATTTAAACTTGAATACTACATCAAAGCTAATATTTGCTTTATAACCTAATAAGTGTTACACTACCTTTTGCTTCTTTAGGGACATCAAAATGTTTATATTTCACTATCCATAAATAAGCATCAGAAGGTGCAGGTTCTCCTTTAAAATTTCCATCCCACTCTTCGATGATATCCTTACTTACAAATACTTCTTGTCCCCATCTATTAAAGATATATAATTCATAATCTTTTATATTATTGAAACATTGACCTTTTAGATTAATCGGTCCAAAAGAACGGTTATATTGTTCAGCGTTTTTATACATAGCTGAATTTATTACCATTGTATCTAATTGTGTATTAGGTGAAAATGTTCCATCAGGAAAAAATATGTTTGCATATTTCAAATCGTCAAAGTCTATTTCGAAAGGAAATCGGAAATGATTATCACAATGGTCAGAAATGGTTACCACAAAATTTCCAGTCGAAACATTAATGTTCCGCGATGTTTCGCCTGTTGACCAAGCATACGAATACGACCCTGGAGGGCTAACGGATAAAGATAATAATGTTTCCCCGTTAAGACATAATTCCTCATAATCTACATCAGCTTCTACTTTTAAATCCAAAGGACCTTTAAAATCAACATAAATTGATTTTGATTGTGTATTTTGACAAGCATCCGTAATCGTCACAGCATAAGTCCCTGGTTCTTTTACCTCGATATAAGGAGTATTTGCATTTTGATAATTCCATTGATATAAAATCTTATCTGATTGCGTACCTAAATAAGCATTTAAACCAATGATCCCTTCGGTACATTTTCTATCTTCAATTACGCCAATATCAAGTTTGAGGTTACTCTCACCTTTGATTTCATATGTCTTTTGAGCTATAGCTGTGTTTCCACATTGATCCGTTACAGTAACTTCATACAATAATGTCTTAGTAGATTCGACGATTAGTTTTTCACCTTCAAATCCAGTATTCCAAAAATACTTATTTTCTAATCCTTCAGAATTGCCGCTAGCTATTAAAGATCCGCTTAAGTCGCCATATGCACAATCTACATTGATATAATCTTCAATACTGGCATCAGTAAGCGGTTTCGGAAAACTACCCACTTCGATAAATGCTTCTGCTATTTCATCACAATTGTCTACTACGGTAACAGAATACGTACCCATTGTTGGAATTTCAATGAAAGGAATATTTGATTCGCCTGTTGACCAATTTATGGATTTAAATGATTGATGTCCGGGACCATAATTCATCGTCAATGTTTGTAATCCATTCATACAGAAATTACCTAAAGATAATTCAATAGAGGCCATAGGAAGGCTATACCTATCTAATTTTGCAGTATCACATAGCATATAACAAACGTTGTCATTTATCGTTACAGTCACAGAATACTCTCCCTCATCAAAGACCCTCAATGTACTTTCGGTAGAACCATCACTCCACTCGTACGTTGCTATTTCATTAATAGCCGCATTAAATGTCCAATCTATCGGCTCATTTGGACAAAAAGTTTTAAGATCGAGGCCTATGACCGGAATTTCAAATATATAATTATCTTGCTTAGAAGTTTCTTCTTCAGATAAAACGTTGTGAATTTCGTTTACACTCCAGAGGATTGTATCTGCATTAAATGTATGATTTGATACGATTTCTTCCATAATATCTTTTTCGCAACCAGTAGCACCATCGGTATCCGTTTTGACAAATGATGGACATACTCTTCCTTTATCGTTTACACCAGTAGCCATATATACAATGCCCCAGTCTTTGTCTTCATACATAGATCCGCCCATAAGATTTTCAGATTGTACCGCCTGAACGTATCGCTTTTGCCACACGATATTTCCGTCTGTAGTCATGCGAATCATAAAATAATTATTATCGGTACCTGACGGATCTGGTGTGATTCCACCAAGGATAATATCATTATTTCTATTGATCGTACAATAATTTAATGTCGTAAATGAAACGCTTGGGAAAGCTACTTTTTTTGACCAAGATACATTGCCGTATTTGTCCGTTTTAATAACAAATCCATTGGTTGTATTATCTCCTGCATTATCCGTTATATTACCTATTAACACGAATGTTGAGTCAGCCAACCTGCGCACATCAAAACCAGTAAGTGTTGATGTATTAGACAATGCATCTATATAGGATTTACTCAAAATTGGATTACCGAGTGAATCGATTACTAAGATATATGGCCTTTCTCCAGGTAGATTGAGTGTTCCTGTAGCTATAAAATCATCTTTAGCTACATTGATCGAGTGCAGTGTTTTATGCTCATGATTTGCACCTTGAACAACATAAGATCTTGTCCATAATGTATCCCCATTATAATTTAAAAGAGAGAAATAAGATTCCTTTTTGCTTAAAGTATTTACTGTATATGCATTGACTATTGAATTTTTATAATTAGCGAGCAAACTCGTGTTGCCATCTAATCTATTGAAATCATCATTGAGGCGAGTTGATTTTAAGAATCCAGCATTTCCATTTTTATTCAAAGAACCGATAATATTCACAATATTTTCACCTTTCATGGCAACAACTGAGAAATAAATTGAATCATTACTTCCTTCTACTATTGAAGATTGTGCATGAAAAACGTTGTCGAATGAATCGCCAAGCGCAATGTATTTTGACCATTCCATATCTCCCTTTCCCTTAAAACTAGTGATGATTAGCGTATCACCATAAACGGTCGGATTATCTTCAGGAGAGTCAACCTCAATATGCAAAGTTACATAATGACCGTCTTTAATCTGAATTGAACTTATGGTCGCAACGCTCTTTTCCTTTTGAGGTGGATACAAACGGTGAAATGATGTCTGAGCATTTAAACTAAATATCGCCGTAATAAAACAAAACGACAAAACACCTTTCCAAAAACCTGATTTTTTTTCTGTAAAATTCAATCTCTGCATAATATTCAAAAAATATAGAGTCAAAAGTACGATATAACTTCTATTAAACAAAATTTTATATACGATTATCTTAATGAAATATCGTATAAAATACTATTATAAATTCAAAAGGGATAAAAACGAATGTCTTTATCCCTTTTATTTATATCAATATTAATCAATGTATTAATCTCTCTTTCCTAAGTTATTAAGCTTATCGATCACTTGTTCTACTATTGCTTTTTGCGCATCAATTTCCATAGATTTATTATCCTGATCAACAAGATTTTTTTCTATATTCATTTCTGCTTCAGCAATTTTTTGCTTTGCCTTCTCGATTTCCTTATGGTAATCGCTATTTTTGTCTTTTAGTTTTTTCAAATCTTTATTTAGGTTATCAAATTTCTTTTCTTCTGCTTTTAGTTCCTCAGCGACTACTTTTTTCCTAACAGCTATAAAATAATCAAACATAAATTGTCTAATGGATTCAGTTTGTTTTGGATATGCAGATGAATTTATAAATGCACCTCCTAAATCCACCCACAAGTAAGCAGTGGCAAGGCCTTTACCATTTTCAAACTTAGCATACATATCAACTGGAGAAGCACCATTGATCATAGGAATTTTTGTTGCCATCATAAAATGTTCACGGGCTTTTTTATTTTCTTTCATCTTACCATACTCTTTAACAAACTCATAAAAAGTCTTTTCTGCTAATTTTGCATCAGCACCCGGAATCTCTACAAAAAAACTATTTTGTGCGCCCAAGCTCATAGAGATGTTTCGCTCTATTGCGTCTTGAGCTAATAACGTACCTGTAAACAATAAAATAGTAACCATCATTGAATAAAATTTCTTCATTATATATTTTTTTAAAATTAAAAAATCACAACAACTATTAGACGAAAAATATAATGATTTGTCACCAATTATTTATTTTCCGCCTTTCAAAAATCTCAATAAAGCCTCATATCCTTCAATTTCTCGTTTATCTTTATTTGCTTTTTTTCCTTTTTCGATGGCTTTTTCAACAATATTGATGGCTTTCTGTCGCTCATTCTTATTGATCAAAACGACACACAACGAGTTAAGAGATTCCATATCCGGTTTATGCGCATAAATATTCATTGCATAGGTTTCAGCATCATCCATCATTTTTGGATCATCATAAAAATTCTTAATTATATCTGTAATTACAGGCTTCATGGTTTCCGGATCTTTTTTGGACATTTTCGCCAATGCTTTGTATGCTTCCGTATATTTTTCCTTATTGATAAAGGCTTTGTAATACTTCATCTTCGAGTTTGCTGCAAATTCAGCCGCATCATCAGGAAATGTTTTTTCTGCTTTGCGAATACTCTCTAACAAAAGGGATTCCATCTCATATTCAATGGATTTATTTACAGATTTTGCACAAGCTGCTTTACACTTTGCTTCAAATTCTTCATCACCAACAATTTTTTTAATCTTCTTTTCATTTGCGATTACTTGATCAAATAGCTTCGAGTCGGCTTCTGTTGCTGCTTCGAGTATAAATTGAAGTTTTTGATTTTCAGTAATATTTGGGTTAGAATTGAGATAGTCATTTGAAATCTTTAAACTTGGTTTACCAGAGTTATTCAATGCTTTGACATAATTATAAACGAGGTCGTAATCTCTATCACCTTCTTGATATTTCTGCTCATATTTAGACGTTCTGTCCTTTTTCATATTTGCATCCTTACCGATTGCAATTAACCCAGCAGCTTGTTGGCCACCTCTTACGGTTTTAACCACTTTGCCATCTGAGTCTAAAAAAAACAACGTTGGATATGCAGAAACAGGATATTTATGGCCAAAAGTAATACCGTCCTCTTCCTCCATATCTAATTGCAAATTTATAAAATTTGCATTATAAAAATCCCCTACCTCCTTTTGTGGAAATACATTTTTTGCCATTGCCTTACATGGCCCACACCATTTAGCATAAGCATCAACAAACAATAATTTATCCTCTGCTTTAGCCTTTTCAAGTGCATCCTTCCATTTTCCATCAAAAAACTGAATGCCCTGTGCTTGTATAAGTACCGTATTCAATATAACAAATAAGGCTATACCTACCTTTTTAACCATTTTTAAAAATTTTATTTTCAAATAATTTAGAAAGCTATAAAAATATAACAAATATTCATTTCCTGTGTTCAACCGGTATTAAAAACTACGCTTCGAAATAAATTTTGGAAAAATTATATGAATAATAAACAATTAAATGAATTTTGAAATTGTACATTCAAATTTTATAAGTATTAGGCATTTTCAAAGCCACCGCTTTATTGTTTATCAAATTTCAATTGAATAAATTGAATAGTGCTTAGCCATGTTTCTGAACGAAAAAGTTGCTTTTATTTATATTTACTTTTTAATAAAATCGCAATTCAATCTAACAACTTATTAAAAAAAACAGTCCTTTGATATTTTTCGTACGAATATAATGTTTTTTTAAGTTAATAAATACAAACATGCTAAATTTATATTATTTAAAAAAAATAACCACTTTAGTCTTTTATTGTATTTTTTTTCTTTTTGATGTAATTAACTAATAATAATGATGCGATTTATATTCATTTAATCATTTTGCCCAATAATATATCTAAATATCCCAATAAAATCATTTAGAAATCCATTGCTTAGTGCAATCGTAATTTTGTAATTTGAAACGTTGTGCAATTCGGGATTTATTTTGTGTCCTAAAAATGAGTTTTAACTGATTATTTCAATTTTAAAGTATACTTTTCATTCTATTTTAATATCATTTGATACAAAAAAATGGGCAAATAACAATTTTTTGATTGGATTCTTTGTGGGATTATTTACAAATGTCCCACTCATCGCCATTTCTATATACAGTTCCTTTAAACAAGGCGACTGTCTGACCATGTTGATTTGTAAGGGTTATTTCATAAATTCCAAAATGTCGCGTCAGATTTTTTTCTACTGCTTGTGCAAAAATAATATCCCCGTCAAAAACCGGTTTTGTATGAGATATTGAAGTTTCTATAGATACGGCTTTTAATCCATGACAATTACTGGCAAATGCAAGCGCACTATCCGCAACTGCATAAGCTATTCCACCGTGAGCGATATTAAAACCATTGAGCATTTCGGAGCGAATGGCAGCTTTTAAAGTACAACTTCCCGGCCTTATCGCTAGGATTTCTATACCCAGCCATTGAGAAAATCCATCCTTCTCAAGCATCATAATTTGTGCTATGCGTTGAGCTTTTACTTCGGGAGTCATTCTTTATAAAGTTGATAAATGTCACTAAGATTTCTGCCTTTCCCATTATAGTCTAGGCCATAGCCTACTACAAATTTATTGGGAATTGTAAATCCGGGGTATTTCACTTCCAATTCATGCAGGTGGGCTTCAGGTTTAACCAAAATCGAAGAAATGGCTACACTTGCGGGTTGACAACTTTCCAATTTGGGAAGGAATGCCGTCATGGTAGTTCCTGTATCAATTATATCTTCAAGGATGATGATATGCCTGTCTTTAAATTCAATATTAGGTGGCATATAAATATCAACTTTTCCTGTACTTTCCGTACCGTGATACGACTTAATTCGTATAAAGTTCAATTCACATGGAAAATCCAGCTTTCGAATCAAATCCGCAGCATAAATAAATGCGCCATTCATCACGACTAGTAACATTGGATATTTATCATGATAATCTTCACGAATGGCATCCGCGATTTCATCAATTTTTTGATTAATTTCCGATGCCCGGATGTAACGCACAAAAGTCAAATCGTCAACATGGACTATCTTATCTTTACCCATACCTTATTTTAAACCGTAATTATCAATTAAATAGACCAAACTTGTCATAGCAGCCGCACCCAATTCGAGTTCTCTTTGATTTATCTTACTCATATTATCCTCTACAGAATGATGAATATCAAAATACCGTTGAGAATCCGGCCTTAACCCAATTAAAAGACCTTTTTGAGATTTCAAATGAATAACGTCTGCACCTGAACCACCTTTTACAAATTGCAAATCATAACTTTCCAATATAGGTAGCCATTCGTTTACTTTTTTGTAATACACTTTAAAAACGGACGTATCCGCCTCAAAACTAAATCCACGAGGTGTAAAACCTCCGGCATCCGACTCTATTGCCGCTAGGTGAAACTCATTATTTTTATTGGATACCTCAGCATACTTCTTTCCACCTGCCGATCCATTTTCTTCATTGGAAAAAAGTACACAGCGAATTGTACGTTTTGGTTTATAGCCCAATGTTGTCAATATCCTCAATACTTCAACAGACTGTACGCAACCTGCGCCGTCGTCATGTGCTCCTTCTGATATATCCCAACTATCTAAATGCCCACCTACTAAAATGATTTCATCAGGATATTCACTTCCTTTAATTTCACCTATTACAGAAGGTGCGTAACGCATACCCATCGACTTGCAATCTGCTCTGTAAAAACCGGTTACTTTCCCTTTTTTAAGCAAATCACTAATCATATCAGCATCCTTTGTACTAACCGCAAGTGCTGGAATACAATGCAAAGAATCTTTATAAATCGTCACACCCGTATGAGGTATGTCATCATGTAATGTTGTCATTGACCGCACAAATGCGCCGATTGCTTCATATTCTGCTGCCCTTGTAGGCCCCCATGCCCGTTGGTCAACAGCACCTCCATAGGCATGAAAAGTACGCACTTTTTTAGAATCCATCGGTCTGTTAAAAAACACGATCTTACCTGCTAGCTTATTCCTTCCCAATTCTTCCAATTCATCTAGCGAATGTACTTCAATAATATCTGCCTGAATACCTTGTTGTGGTGTAGCGATGGAATTGCCCAATGCTAGTACATTGATGTCTATCTTTTTTCCATTAAGTGCAACAATCCATGCTTCTTCCTTTTGTCCACGATGCCAATATTCAGCATCACAATCCTGAAGATAACTCTGTACTCCTGGAACACTTGCGATCTGTTTTTCCATATGTTTAGCTGCATCGACATAAATATCGGATCCCGCTATCCTTCCCGGAAATTTCTTACATAAATTATCTAGCCAGTCAAATGCTTTTCCATTTGTTAATGCTTCATCATAAATCTTACGAATCATGACCGCATCATCGTCCTGGGATTGCAACAAAATCGGCATAAATATAAAAAATGCGAGAAAAATGCTCAATTTAGTTTGGGAATGCATAATGAATAAATTAAAGTAACAAAGCTAAATAATTATATGAAATAAACCAATTATAATCCAAAAATAACGCCAAAATTCTTTGCAATTTACAGAGTTAAAATGTGGTAAAACGTTAATGCATGATAGTTATCTACACTTATAACCAGCGGGCAATCCATTCATAAATTTCTTTAAAAACTTCCTGATTTATGGATTCATTCAATATTTCGTGACGCATATGTTCGTACAACTTCACTTCAACTTGTTCAAAGCCATCTTGCAACAGCGCTTCCGCAGACTTCTGCACACCATGACCAAATCCACCTATTGGATCATCTTTTCCACTAATAAACAAAATAGGTAGTGTCTTAGGAATACCCGAGGTCCAACCTTTTTTGGTGGCTTGACTATACAACATAAACAAACCCAAAAACGCATTATTGGTAAACGGAATACCGCATAATGGATCTTTTAAATATTTCTCTCTATTTTCAGGATTTAAACTCAACCAGCCAATCGGACTAAAATCCTTGTCCCGGCTAAAACGGATATTACTATTTTTATGTAAAAGGTTATTAAAACTCGGTTTTCGATGTGGATTCAATCGATTCGCTATCTTAAAAAAACTTTTAATCATACCAATTCCAACCATTGATCCACCTGTACCAACGATAATTGCACCGCTAAAAGCATCGCCTGACTGTTGTAAGAGACAGCGCGTTACAAATGATCCCATCGAATGTCCCAATATAAAATGAGGCACGTCCGGATATCGAATTGCCAATAAATCTTTTATCTCATCAGCGACAGATATAAGTAATCCGTGTGGATTTTCTAGCCGAAAATAGCCAATTGAGTCCGCATCAGTGGCAGTTTTCCCATGGCCTGGATGGTCATACGCCAATACAGCAAATCCCCGATTTGCAAAATATAAAGCGAATCCTTCATATCTACCAGAGTGTTCCTGCATCCCATGTATAACTAACATAGTACCAATGACTGGTTTGGTTTCGGGTGTGTACAATGTATAAAATATCTGGTATTTATGGTCTTCCTTATATATGAAGTAGTCTGATTGAACTTTGATAGGTATCATAAGCGGTTATAAAACGATTCAAACCGCAAATATCACACTTTTTAAAGTAACTTTGGGCAATTAAAATAAATTTACAATACGAGCTCATGATAAAAGAATCTTGTGTAGAAACTGTAAAAGAAGCCATTTTAGCTGCTAATTCCGGTGCTGACCAACTGGAACTATGTGCAGATTTAGCTTCTGACGGCTTGACACCATCTGAAGAAACAATTTTAGAAGTTTTGGAAAAAGTCAAAATCCCTGTCAAGGTTATGATTAGAAGCCGCGGTGGTGATTTTCAATATTCAAAAACTGAAATAAAAGAAATGACGGACCATGTTATTCGTTTAAAAAAACTACCTATTTCAGGTTTTGTTTTTGGTGCAACAATCAAAGATGAGGTTAAACAAATTCATTTGGATATGATTTCCATAAAAATCATTGCTGCGGCAGCTATGCCTCTTCCCGTAACTATTCACAAAGCAATTGACCTTTGTACAGATCCATTATCTGAAATTCCTGCTTTAAAAACGATACCCAATGTTACAACAATACTATCATCTGGTGGTAAAGATACCGCAATAGAAGGCTTGAAAACTTTAATCGCTATGCATCAAATCGCATTACCTGAAATAAATATAATTGCCGCAGGAAAAATTACCTATCAAAATTTAAAACACTTGCACCAAAAATTGAATTTCGCTTATTATCACGGAAAAAAAATCGTCAAAAGTGAAGCTTTTGATAAAAACATATAACAAATATGAATTTACAAAAAAAAGCAAGTACTAAAAAGCACTTGCTCTTATCTATGAATCCTTAAATCATCCGATTTTATTGGATAAGAGACTGTAATTTCATAGCAAGTCCCATATCGCCTTTTATCTTTACCTTTCCTGTCATCACAGCCATCATTGGGTTTAGTTCACCATTTTTTAATTTCACAAACGTATCCGTATCTGTGATAATTGAACAAGCAGCATCTGTATCCTCGGTAGATACAACATTACTATCACCTGTACCATCTATCAAGATTACATCCTCGCCAAGGACAAATTTTAGTTTTGCTCCAAATGGTGCAACATTCGCAGCTTGTGCTGTAACAGCTGTTAATATGGTTTCAAAATTCATTCTAAATTTGTATTTAATGTATTAAAAAATTAAAAAATCATTGCATCATTTCCATCTACTAAAGTCAACTTATCTTTGCTCATTAAAGTTTCAAGACAAGCCGATGTTTTAGGCATTTCATATTTAAAGTAATATCGCATAGTATGTATTTTAGCTTTATAAAATACATCGGAATATGTTGTATCACCATTATCAAGTGCCTTTTGGGCGGCCATAGCAATTTTTAACCACTGATGACCGATAACAACCGTTGACGCAAGCTCCATAAATACATTGGCATCAGCCAGATAATTTTCAAAATCACCTTTAATAGCATACGTAGACAAATATTCTAAAGCTTGTTGTAGCTTAGTCATATGTTGACCAAAAAAATCCGCATATGGTAACAGATTATCAAACTTGGATACTTCCTGCATCGTTGCCATCATCTGTGTTGAAAGCAACCGGATAGCTTTCCCGTTTTCCATAGGTATTTTCCTTCCTAATAAGTCAAGAGACTGAATTCCGGTTGTTCCCTCATAAATTGACATGATACGTATATCTCGCAAGTACTGCTGTAAAATAAAATCCATACAAAACCCATAACCTCCGAGAATCTGTAAGCCATTATTTACAGCCTTATAGCCCATCTCTGCTGGATAGGTTTTGGCCATTGGTGTCAAAATTTCAGCTAGCAAATGACTATTCCTACCTATTTCCGTATTATCACAAAGTGACAAATCGTTATAAATCGAACTTTCCAGCAACAGCGACAAAGCACCCTCGACCACGGCTTTTTGCAATAGTAACATTCGGCGAACATCCGGATGATTGATAATCATTGTTTGGGCTGCTGTTACATCTTTTTTACCTGAATTGATGATATTTCTTCCTTGTTGTCGTTCATTAGCATATTGTAATGATGCATAATAGGCCGCGGTAGCAATAGATGCCGCCGTCAAACCGACATCAATCCGTGCACCATTCATCATCTTAAACATATATTTTAGTCCCTGATTTGCTTCGCCTACTAAGTAGCCTTTGCAAGTAGCTTCCTCACCATAGACAAGATGTACGGTGCTATAGCCTCGTTGCCCCATCTTTTGGAAGTCAGCTATCGCTTTTACATGATTGTAATCTAATCTACCTCCTGCTTCTACTCTATATTGTGGAACAACAAATAGTGAAATTCCTTTTGTTCCTGGAGGCGCACCTTCAATTCTCGCTAAAGTTAGATGAATAAAATTTTCAACACATTCGTGATCGCCACCTGAAATAAATATTTTCTGACCTATTATACTGTAAACACCATCGTCTAGCAAAGTTGCTGAAGTTGTTATGTCTGAAAGCGAACTTCCACTTTGAGGTTCGGTTAATGCCATCGTACCTGCCCATTTACCTGCTAGCATTTGCGGCACATACGTTTGCTTTAGATATTCGCTGCCAAAAGAAGTTATTAAATGCGCCGACCCAGTTGTCAATCCCAAATATCCGGGCAAGTGATTATTTGCAGCTTCAAGTATATGAAATGCAGCATTAGAGAACGTATATGGCAACTGCATGCCTCCATCCGCTTTGTCTAAATACATACCCAGCCAACCGTTTTCACCGGCTTCTTCAAAAACTTTTCCAACAGCAGGATGAGCATGAACTTTTCCGTCCTTATAATATGCCGGATCTGTATCCATCTCTCTATAAACAGGATAAAAACGTTGATCTGCCCATGCTTTGGCACTGTCTAAAATTATATCCAGAGCCTCCTTATTAAAATCATTAAACCGTTCATATTGTAGCAACCTTTCCGCATCGTGTACATTGTACAACAAAAAACGGAGTGTATCCATACAAACATATTTTGCCATAATCAGTGGTTTTTAAAAATCTAAACTCAAAGTTAAATTTATTTATTCAGATTTTTATAAGAATAAACTATTTTTAACAATAAATCAAGACAATTAAAATATTTTTAATAAACAAAACTATTTTTTGAATTATTTTAGTGCCATATTTGATGAAGTATTTGATGTTTTCTACAACACTATTTGTATTTTTGTGTTAATTTTTTAGGAGGTCAAGCTTCCTGCAATTTTTTTTAAATTTTTAAACACTAATATAAATGAGTAAAGTTACCGTCATCGGTGCTGGCAATGTTGGCTCTACTGTGGCCAACGTCTTAGCCCATAAGGACATAGTTAAAGAGATCGTTTTAGTTGATATAGTAGGTGATATGGCCAAAGGTAAAGGATTAGATACTTGGCAGCAGGCACCAATTGACTACTATAGTACATCTGTTATAGGAACAAGCGACTATAAAGAAACAGCCAATTCGGATATTGTAGTTATCACTGCTGGTATTCCGCGTAAACCGGGCATGAGCAGAGACGATTTGATTTCTACAAATGCCAATATCGTTACTTCAGTTGTTAAATCCATCTTGGAATATTCTAAAAACCCAATCATAATTGTCGTTTCTAATCCTTTGGATGTAATGACCTATGCAGCACTTAAAGCTTCAGGATTGGACAAAAACCGTGTTTTTGGTATGGCCGGAATTCTGGATACAGCTAGATACCGTGCATTTTTAGCAACTGAATTAAATGTATCTCCAAAAGATATCCAAGCTTTACTGATGGGTGGCCACGGTGACACAATGGTTCCGCTTCCGCGTTATACAACTGTAGCTGGTATTCCAGTAACTGAACTTATCGACAAAGATAAACTCGACGCTATCGTAGAAAGAACAAAAGTAGGCGGCGGCGAATTAGTTAAACTTATGGGTACATCTGCTTGGTATGCACCTGGAGCTGCTGCAGCTCAAATGGTAGAAGCTATCGTTAAAGATGAAAACAGAATTTTCCCTGTTTGTGCTAAGCTTACTGGAGAATATGGACTAAATGAAGTATTCGTAGGAGTACCCGTAAAATTAGGTAAAAATGGTATTGAAGACATCATTGAAATTAAACTCAACAATGATGAAATGGCTTTGCTTAATGAATCCGCAGCTTCTGTTAAAAGTGTAATGGATGTCTTTGACAAAATGTAATAGCGTACTACAAATAGGTATTATATACTTAAAAAGCGTTTGTCTAATTTGATTTAGGCAAACGTTTTTTAATGTAACTTATACTCTATTTTTTACTAATATTCTTGCTATTTGTTATAATGAAGATGCAATGTTGTGTATGTGAGATAAGCAAACCTATCGCTTAAATGAGAGAAACTTAATTGATTTATTTCGCTATAACTAACCTGATTTCAAAAACTAATATGATAACATGATTAATTATGAACACCTTATCAACTTTAACTTATGATATACGCTTATTTGATGCAAAAGAAAGACCAAAATTTGCATATGTGATATCGATAAAATAATGTATGAAAAGTGATTCTACTTCTAAAAAAATCAATAAGTTGAAATGATACGTATATTTTTTAAATTTGGTTTAAAATTGACAATTGATTTCGGTTTTAAGTAAAAAAAATCTGTCAAAACATAATTCATGACAGCCATTCAAAACCATTTCCAGCTTTTTATTTGTTAACTATAAAGCGAAGATCAAATATTTCAAAATTGTATATCAATGGATGCAAGGCAAGTACAAATATCTAAAACATTAAAAGGGCATACCGGATCTATTTATGACCTTACATCCGATGACGAACATTATTTTTATAGTGCTGGTGGTGACGGATGGATCGTACAATGGGATCTGTCAGGTAACAAAATCGATGGATGTTTAATCGCCAAGACAGAAACGAAACTTTTTAGCATTTGTATACTTAAAGATAAAAATACATTGTTGGCCGGCGATATGCTTGGAACACTTTATTGGTTAGATATTAAAAAAAGAGCAATTTGTGCTATTGTCAAAGGACATAAAGCGGCCATTTTCGATATATATCAAATTTCAGAAACTGAAGTAGTTACCGTCAGCAAGGACGGATATATCTGTTTTTGGAATATCGAAAATAGGCATCCTAAATATTCTTATCAAATCAATCATAAAGGACTGCGCTGTATCGAATCTGACCAGTGTGGATCCGTGCTCTATCTCGGCGGAAGCGATCATCATGTATTTGTATTTTCATTAAACAACAAATCAGTCGTCAAAACGATAGAATGTGCCCACGAAAACAGTGTATTTAGCATATTACAATTAGATGACGAAGCTTTAATAACAGGTGGGCGAGATGCACATATAAAAGAATGGCAATTAACCAATCCGATCCGACTCCTTCAATCATTACCGGCGCATTGGTTCACTGTCAATAGTATAGTAGATTTGCAAGATAAAGGTTTGATAGCATCCGGATCAAGGGATAAAACAATTCGTTTATGGGATAGGGACACTTTACAACCCATTCAAAAAATTGATGTTCAAAAAGGAGGACATATCAATTCTGTCAACAAACTATTATGGTCTAAGAAATATCAAACCCTCATTTCTGCAAGCGATGACCGAACGATTCGACGCTGGATAATGATTCATTCTGACGCGAATATATAAATACAATTTAGAATTTGAAATTGAAGTTTTATTTAATATTTTTAGCATTGATTTCGAATAATTAAAATCAAATTTCCACTAAATTATAATGACAAAAAAAATTTAACTACTAGTTTTGTGCTGAATTTTATAACGTATGCAACTTAAAGATATAAAAGTCATTGGCTTTGATGCGGATGACACCCTCTGGGAAAATGAAACCTATTTTAGAGCGTCAGAAAATGAATTTTATCAATTACTATCCGACTTTACATCCAAAGATGACCTAGCCAATGAATTACTCACCTCAGAAATTGCCAATCTTGAATTGTATGGTTACGGTGTGAAGGCATTTGTATTGTCCATGTTAGAAACAGCGCTCAGTGTTGCAGGTAACAAATTACCTATCGAGACGGTTGGACAGATTATTGAACTTGGCAGACATCAACTCAATAAGCCGGTAGCATTGCTTCAAAACACAAGCATTGTACTTGAAACCTTATCACAGAAATACAAACTTATTGTCATCACAAAAGGGGACCTTCTAGACCAAGAACGTAAACTTCAAAAATCAGGTCTTCTAGATTATTTTCAACACATTGAAGTCGTCTCTGAAAAAACGCCGGAAGCCTATCTAAAAATAATGAAGTTACTAGAGATACAGCCACATGAATTTGCAATGATCGGCAACTCATTAAAATCCGATATATTACCGGTTCTTGCCAATGGTTCAGTAGCCATTCATATCCCTTTTCACAGTACGTGGATACACGAACAAGTAGATGTAACCATTACAGATCCAAATTTTTATTTTTTTGAAGGCATTGCAGATATACTGACTTTATTTTAGACAAATTCGACTATAAGTTAAATTATTATAAAAAAGAGCGGCTTGCCAGCTCAACGCTGACAAACCGCTCTTAATTTTAGTATAAAAAAACTATTTATTCAATTACAATCATCTTACCGGTCATAATCTTATTTTCGGTTCTGATTTCATAGAAATAAACACCAGATTGAGGAATGTCACTTCTATTTAATTTAATGAAATTTTGACCAGCTTGATAATGATCTATTGTCGTTATCAATTTTTTACCGGTATAATCTTTCACTTTGAATGTAACCATACCATCTTTAGGCATGTCAAAAGTAATTTCAGTATTTACACTCCATGGATTCGGTGATATTGTTGAAAGTACTGGTTCTACAATCTCTACATTTCTCCAATTAATACCAAAGTTTGTTATTTTGTTTTCCACAGAATACATTTCAGAATGCATTGCATTACCAAGCTGTAACATTTCACTCAACATTCCTGATTTAGTTGCTTCAACTTCAATCTCAAACATGGTCTGACCTGTATGTACATGTATACCTTCACCTATAGCTAATGCGAACTTAAGATTATTATCCGTAAATAACGCATAATCAGCAGATGATACTTTCAATGCCTTGCCATATACACCTCTTATCACAAGGCCATTTGCTTGAAACTGAGCTTGTAAACCTAGTAAAGTTCCTGATTGATTTGCAATTACCGGCATTCTAACAATTTCTCCTTTATAAACCTTTTTGTCATTAATAGCTACACTATATGAGGTTCTTGTTTGTACTTGATTTTCATCAAATTTAGACGCGATTGCATCACCATTAACATCACCCACCTTCAATCCTATGAAATTAATATCCATATTATTTCTCAAATTGCTAAGATTATATGTTTCTGGTACATATGATGTCCAAGGGTCCGTTGGGTCTGCAAATCTGTGATTGGCATCTACAAATCTCCAGCTTGAATTATTCGGTAACGCTTCGTAAACTCCAAGAATTAATTTTCTCAATTCTGTCAAGTCTGAAGCAGTGATTGACTGGTTGTTATTTACGTCTGCAGCGATCAATCTATATGGAGAAGTAATCGGTTCTAGACCTAAAATATGTCTTTGAATCAACACTAAGTCAAATGTACTCACTCCGTTTATATCATCGCCATCCTTTCCAGGTATAATGTTATAATTTCTATTATTTCTAACATTACTGAAAGCATAAGAACCAGCATCATTTGTTAAAGTTAGATCACTCTCAACACCTACTAATTCAACATTTACTTCCTCAATAGGCTGATTATCTTCTTTTATCACACGACCAGAAATTGTAGATACAAGTGGTCCTGTAGGTGGACAAATATTATCTGTATCCTGAATGTCAATAAATGTAGCACAGTAAGAAGTATTTCCATTTTCATCTGTCACCCACAATTCAATAGGCTGTTCACCAAGATCTTCACAAGTGAAAGTTCTTAAAGTATCTGTAACATCATTTGAGAAGCTCATCACAAAATCATATCCACATGGGTGGTAACTCTTATTATTAAAAATACCAGGATTAACCATCACCTGAGGAGTATCTCCATTTCCATCACCATCTGTATCCATCAAGACAACTGAAGATGAAAGTCCTTCAATGCACACCGCTACTGCTGGTTTAGTAGTTATTACTTTGAAATCGTAATCTGCTTTAGCTAAATTACCGCATCTGTCTCCTACTGTAAACTCAACGTTATAGTCCCCTACTTCAAATTTGCTTGTAATAACATTACCATTACCTGCTCCGTAATAATCTCCATCTTTAGTAATAACATACGTCCATTGTAACTCATCCGATGGCGTACAGTCATGCGCTTCAGCACCGATTGTAATATCTCTAGTTTCACAACTAATAATTTCGAAAACAATAGGTTCTGTAGGCAAGTTGTCAAATATAGGCGCATCATTGTCCATTACTTTAATTTCTTGCTCAAATGTCCATGTTCTGTTTTCCTGACACCAGTCAATGATGGTCCATGTTCTAATTATTTTATAACAAGCACCATTTGTTGTAAATGGATAAACAACATCATCATATCTTACACCTACCATATCACATGCATCTTCTGTAATTACAGGGTAACCATATTCAGCTGGAAGTCCTTCAGGTGCCAATCCATCTAATGAACATTGACCAACTGCTGTATAATCAAGCGGCCAAACTACATCATCAAAAGGGTCATTTGAATCATATTCATTAATATAGAATGGCTCTTCATTCAAGAATGTAATCGTTTGAGTACAAGTCTGTGTAGTTGCTCCATTTAATACAACACCCATCGTTCTGACTACTTCACCAGTACCACACTGAGAACGATTGTCCTGAAGTTCGTGAAAAACCAGTACATTTGAAGGGCAGTTATCCGTAATAACCGGTGCACCAAAGGCATGATTTGCTCCACTTTCAGATGGGTCAAACGTAAATAAGCAGTCTCTTATTATTGTGTCAGCAGGACATGCAATCGTAGGATTAATTTTATCCTGTACATTTACACTGACCATACAGATATTGGTATTACCACCTTTATCTGTTACTAATAATGCGATCATAGGCTGCGTATTTGCATCTAAACAACAGAAATCAACACTGTCAAACCAATCTAAATCCTGACCTGTATTACAAGGATCTGACATTCTTCTTATTTTCAATGTAACATCTCCACAAGCATCATAACTACCATCATCTATAGATTGAGCAGTTATAAAAGATTGTCCGTCTTCTCTAATACTTACCGTATTAAATTGGTCACAAATCGCAACAGGATCCGTATTGTCTCTTACGACAACTTCAAATGACATGTCACTTTGATTTAGACACTGGTCTATTGCTGTATATGTAATTAAATGTGTACCTACTTCTAAATCCAAGCTACCTCCATTATTGTTTATCACACCATTTGGTTGTCCATCTGTTGTCACATTAATAACCACTTTTTTAATCTCATTACAATTATCTGTAATATTTAACTGTGGTAAATTAACGATAGCAGAGCAACTCAATGGTCTTGTTGTTACTGTAAAACCATCTTCCTGTGGAATAACTGGCGGTGTTGTATCCAAAATGTCAATTACCTGAACAGCTACTAACAATTCTACTGCAGAACTACACCACCATTCTGTAATCGTCCATGTTCTTAATATTCTCGTTTTACATGCAGTAGCGATAACCACATCGTCTTTATAATCAATCAAAGAATTACAATACAATAAATCCAATTCATTTTGTGGCCATAATTGTCTACCGTCAAATGAAGGAACACCTGTTACATCCGGATGAGGATTACCATTTTCATCCTTTTTGAAGTTGGTCGAACATTCTAAAGTGTCATTTGCCTTAGGCGCTACTATACCATCTCTGCTCGGTCTCAACAAATATATTGTTGCAGTACAAAGCTCACTTTCATTTCCTGAGTTATCAACTGCTTTAAAAGTACGCTCAACTTTACATACATAATCCGGGTCACATGGGAGATTAAAGATTTTTTCATTAACCAATTCTACAACGGCACCGCAATTGTCATTTGCATATGCTAATTCTAATGTATTCAAATCAGTCAAACAATGAACGATTGTATCTCTACACACAACGGTTGGTGCTGCTTTATCTTCTACTGTAACCGTGCTATGACATAGAAATCTACCCACATGATAAACAGCAAACTCTAAAGTTTGACCGACATATTCTCCCGTAATATAGTTTCCTAAACTTGAACCGTTCGGTGCAGTAACATCAATAGAAAAAGCACCAGGACATCCTAAATCAGGTTCACTACCACCATTATTCCAACCGGTAAGTGCTTGTGTTATCAAAATGGAATCCGCACAATCTTCACCTAAAGAAAGCTGAACTGGCTTACATCCTAAGCTTGGGTTTAAATAGTCAATCACTGTTACTGTAAATGAACAAGTATCAGAGTAATTTCCAGCATCATCCTGAGCATATACAGAAACCGTATGTACACCTATCGGAAACACAGATTCACTCCCTAAAGTAGATGAATAGTGTACTGAAACACCATCACAATTGTCTAAAGCTATTGGTTCAAATGTTAATATTGTATCACATTTGCCTTGTGGTAAATCAATAAATAAATCCGCAGGACATATTATCGTAGGTCTTACTAAATCACGTACATGGATTGTTATTTCATCACTTCCTTCACAACCATTTTCATCAGTCGCTGTAAGTATCAAATTATAGCTTCCATAATCCGGGCTATTAAAATATTGATCAACATAATATGCCGCACCAGTTCCACTCCAAACAAGTGTTATGGTATCACTTCCATCCGTAACGGAATAAGCAATTTCAACATCTGTATTTCTACAAACATCATTGTCTATAGGATCTATAGAAACTTTTGGGGTAGAAAGCGCATTCCAATAAATGATTTCTTCAAAATCAGAAGCTGCACCATCACATCCATAACCATCACATACACGTCTTGATTCAATTATCACTCTTTCTGTACCTACGGTCAAATTTGATCCTGATACGTAAGGATACCAGTTCGCACCGTTATCAACAGAATATCTAATCTCATCATTACAAGTACCAACTCCATCCGTACCCGGCGTAATCTCTGCCCATACTTCTGTCCCTTCACACACATTTTCATTAATGTCATGAGAAGAAGATGCTACTATAGGTCTTACTGGCAAATCAATAACTTCAAAAGCATACAAAGCTGTAACGCTATCACAACCAAGTTGAGTAATTTTAACACTTACAGACTTGAGACCAGTAGTTGATCCCCATGATCTCGTTGGGTTTTCTACATCGTCCGAAGGACTAAAATCGCCAAAACATGGTCCACTTCCAGTTTCATTATTATAAGCACACCATTCAAAGGTTAATGCAGATGGGTCACCAGCATAATCGTAACTTAAAGAATACTGAATATCTTGAGCTCCAAGACAAACATTACCATTTGGATCCGCTATAATCTCTAAATTTGTAACTGGATTCAAACAAAGTAGAATTTGTGTATTTCCACTTGCATCAATATAATAGCTAAATGCAGGACTAAATGTATTCGCATCAATCAAATCCTGAATATTATCCGGTGTTCCACCTACTAAAGCATTTGGATTATAATAGTGGAAATAACTACCTGGAAAAAGATTTGATCCGTCAAAAATATTGCCAGAGATACTATTGCCTGTACCTCTTGTTCTTAACATTGGATTATTTCTAGAAGTTACCCCATTAAAAGTATTTCCGGAAATCGTATTATTTTCTGAATCTATGGTTACTAAAACATTACCTTGTTCCGTACATGGTGCTGAAGGATCCGCCTCACCACCTGAAATACCACTGATCGTATTATTAGTAAAAGTAACATTTGAAGCGGTCGGATGTATCGCTATTAATTGTCTTGGTACATTTAAGACCGTAAATTGATTAGCAGAACCACAATCAGCCGGATAAGTGCCAACAAATGTTTTTCCATTAAACGTATTATTGTTAATGACTAAATTCGTTGAATTATATCCATACTCTGTCAAAAGCGCAGCTTCGCCATCCGCAGTTATGATACAATTCTCAATAGTAATATTATTATTTGTTCCTCTAATATACAATGCAGCATTTTCAATGCCTGGACTCGCACTATCATACCCGATTAGTTCAAATCCATTGATAGAAACATCATTCGTATTTGAATTTATCCAGAATGTACCTAAGGCTCCCGGACTTCCTACTACAATTGTGCCTGGTGCGCCTAACAAATTGACTGATTTGTTAATTTGTACATTTTCATTGTATGTACCCGCTTCAACATGAATATTGTCAGAAGATACCGCTTGTCCGATAGCATATGAAATCGTAAGACAAGGAGAGCCTGGATTAGAACAATCCCCAGCATTTGTACCTGTTGTACTTACATATCTGTCCTGTGCATTGACTATTCCTGGTATAATCATAAACAGATACATTAAAAACATACCTAGCATCCATCGTTTGCATTGTGGTCTGTTGGTTTCTAATTTTTGTAAAATCGACATAATTAATTTTTTTACTTTGAGAAATAAAACGATTAATTACTGTTTAAGGGATTTGTGAAATAATACTAGACTATATCACCCCGCAAAGATATTGTGTATTTTACATATTACAAATATTTTTAATATGTTTTTGATTATTTTTCATATAATTTTATTTCACAATATGTATCTTGTTGTTAATCAACGCGAGAAAGCATTTGCAATTCGTTAAACCATTATGCTTTTTTTGTAATAAAAATCAACCATGCAGATTTTTTGAATACTTCTTAATACAATTATATAGCCTTTTTTATAGTGGAATTGCTAGAAATGAATAATAAGGATTGAAAATTCAACCAATAGTAAAAATATGTATTAAACGATAAATCCTAAATTTATAAAAATATAAAACCTACCAGCTTCCTGTACCACCACCACCAAAGCCGCCACCGGAAAAACCTCCGCCACCGCCGCTAAAGCCACCACCATCACCTGACGGCGAAGGAACACTTGAAAATGCACTTTGGATATCTCTGATTCCACTGTCAAACATTTGACCAAATTCTGAAGGCATAAATGCTTGACCTGGTATATAACCACCGTGTGTCACATACCATTTAGGCGGCTCTAATAACAAACCATCAAATTTGCTGCTCCACTCTTTTGCGTATCCAAAAATCATTGCATAAGGCAATGTTTTTTCGAAATAATCTGGGTCTTCCTTTAGCAAACGCTCGATTCTGTCTTTCTCTGCTGATTTTACAAACATTTTAAATCCGAGCACTTGTTGATAGAGTTTTACGCCTTTCTCATTCTTTTTAAGCATGTTTGAAGCAGTTAAAATTCCGACAACAGCACTTAAGCCTAATCCGACAGTCAATGCGAAAGAAGCGAACATTAATCCCAATACTATGGCTAGAATACCTAAAATTACTGAAGCGATAGTCACATATATCTGCATGCTTATTGATATGGGATAATATACGCCCATATTTTGAACATGTGTTTTGAGTGAGGTTTTGGCTAATCGAAAATATTCGTAAAAAGTATTTTCTAAAGAAGACGTAGAAACAGAAGTTCCCCCTTTAAATAAGCCATCGAAAATAATATGTTCATATGGTGATGCATTTTCATCTAAATCGCTCACCTTTGTAAGGATGTGATCATCTTTACTTAACCAACCTTTTTTTCGAATTCTTTCAATTGTAATCTTTCCTTTTTGTGCCCAATAAGGCAAAAGCACCAAAACATCTACATTATCTGCTTTTTCATCAATAATGACTCCTGCCTCAGAAGGTGTTATTTCTTTAGGAGGTTGAAACTCCACCGCCTTAATGATTGGATAATCCTTACCATATTTTGACCACAACCGATAAAACATACCCGAAATAAACAAAAAAATCAATCCTGCCAAACCCATCAAGCCATACTGCTCCATTAACATCTCCCATTTGGACGGTCGTTTTACATAATCAATCGGCAATTTTATACCTATGGATACGCCTTCGCGTGGATTAAGGCTACGGGTTGTAGCACCGGTTAACTTATTTAAGTAATATGAAATTGTTGCATCTTTTCCTCTTACACCAAAAGCCCCAGTTACAACAAAATAATCGGTTGTATCCATCGGCATAGACTTATCCAATTCAATAGAATAACTTAATTTCCCGATAGGCACTTCACTATCATTTCCCGTAAGGTTCCAATAAAATTCTGTCCAGTTTTCCAAAAACATAAAACCTTTCTTCACCTTATAAGAAATCTTGTATGTACGGATTCCATCGACAAATTCACGGGCACTTCCTATTTTAATGATTAAGTTATTTCCTTGATTAATGGTTTTAAAGGAATACCCTTCGACTTTTACATCGTAAATCTTTATAGCTGTTTCTTTACCATCAATTCGATATACAATAGGAATAAATCTAAATATACCATGTCTAGGTTCACTATATGCTACAGTTATTGTTTCATCAACTTCAAAAATGCCTTGAGCACCTTTGATACGTATATCTACTTTATAGTCATTTATAACATAGTATTCTGCATGTATCATTACAGGCAATAATAATACTAACCAAAGTAATATATATCTGGCTCTTAACATCTACAATAAATTAATTAAAACAACTGTATAAACGAATCCAATATCGGTCTAGAACTGTACAACAGGTGTATTTCTTTCTGAATCATTATCAATTTCAAAAAATTCAAATTTTCCAAAATTAAATTGATTTGCGATCAAATTAGATGGAAAAGCTTCGACAGCTGTATTATTATCTCTAACTAAAGCATTGTAATAACGACGTGCATTGCTTAGGCTTTCTTCAATTTCGCCCAATGTATTTTGTAATTGGAGGAAACTTGTATTGGCTTTTAAATCTGGATAATTTTCAGATAATGCAAACAAAGATTTCAATGTACCTGAAAGTGCATTTTCGGCTTGAGCTTGTGCGTTGACATCTCCTCCTGCACTTGCTGCCATTGCCATATTGCGCGCTTGTATAACTTTTTCAAGTGTACCACTTTCATGTGCAGCGTACCCTTTTACAGTATTTACTAAATTTGGTATCAAATCATATCGACGTTTTAACTGCACATCAATACCTGACCATCCTTCTTCCACTCTGTTTTTAAGTGATACTAATTTATTATAAAGTGATATCACCCAAAATCCTAAAACGAGTAAAATTCCTAATAAAATCCACATATTTTTTATTTTTTTGATATTGAGAAAACAAGAACTTTTTAATATTAGTTATACAATTTTAAAATAAACGACTAAAACTTCGAATTAAACGATAAATATTTCATTTTTATAAATACGGTATCTTCTTCGAGCCTTATTCCATGATATTATATTCCTTAATTTTACGATATAATGTTCGTTCAGAAATACCCAATTCTTCAGCAGCATCTTTTCTTCTATTATTAAATTTCTTCAATGCTTTCCTGATCATATCCTTTTCCATTTCTTCCAATGATAAGATTTCTTCTACATCTTCAGAATCGTGATATCCACTGGTATCCTTACTATGTATGATAATCGGCTTACCATCACTGTATAAAGGAATATTTGATTCCGTTGGTGGTTCATCAAACCCCTTAGAAGCAAAAAAATCAACTCCAAAAGATGCCCCTGCTTTCCCTTTAAGTTTTGAAATATCAGGGAGTGTCAAGTTATTCGTACGTACCAATTCATAAAATAAAGATTTCAAATCACTCAAATCGCTTTTCATTTCTAAAAGAAATTTGAAAATTATTTCGCGTTCTTGAAATCCGCCTTCAGCTGTACCATTAAAAAGATTGTTTTTTGTAGGCAAATATCGCTCTTTGATCTGGGGTACTAAATCTATCAAACTTTCTGCATCTAATTCCTTAATTTCAGCCAATACACTTAACTGTTCTACGATATTTTTAAGTTCTCTGATATTTCCAGGCCATCTGTAATTTTCCAAAATTGCTCTAGCCTCTGATGTCAATGATATTGAATCCGTCCGATATTTATCAGCAAAATCTCCGGCAAACTTCCTAAACAGCATATAAATATCTTCCCTTCTTTCGTGCAGTGCAGGAACTTTTATAGGAACTGTATTTAATCTATAGTACAAATCTTCCCTAAACTTTCCGGACTCTATTCTTGCTTCAAGATTGACATTGGTAGCAGCAACAATTCTTACGTCAGTCGTCATTACCTTTGATGAACCTACGCGTAGAAATTCGCCATTTTCAAGTACACGGAGTAAGAATGCTTGTGTATCTAAAGGGAGTTCAGCAATTTCATCTAGAAAAATTGTTCCACCGTTAACCGTTTCAAAATACCCTTTGCGTTCACCGACTGCACCTGTAAATGAGCCCTTTTCATGGCCAAAGAGTTCTGAATTGATAGTCCCTGGCGGAATAGCCCCACAGTTGATGGCTATAAAGTTATTGTGTTTGCGCAGGGACATTTCATGAATTATCCTGCTAAACACTTCCTTACCAACTCCACTCTCTCCTTGAACGAGGACAGTTAAATCTGTACCTGCAACACGAACTGCTGTCTGAAGCGCCCTTTCCAACAATGGTGAGCGTCCAATAATTCCAAATCTTTGTTTTACAGGTTGTAGATTCAAGTTCTTATGATTTTAATGAATGATTTACTATCAAATTAATTATTTTCTGATGGATTATCGACAATCACACCTCTTAAAGAAGCAGATGTAGCATCCGTTACTTTCACCCATGTATAATCACCAGCTTTAAGTCCTTCCAATTTGGGGAAATTTATCATTTTATTTTGGCTATTTCTCCCTTTAAATTCTTCATTTGATCGTTTTGAATCCCCTTCAATCAATACCTTATATACTTTACCTACATCTTTAGCATTTATTTCAGTTGATATTTTATTCTGAAGATCAATAATCTCCTGAAGTCTGCGTTTTTTAATTTCTTCAGGAACATCATCGACTAGTTTCTTTGCAGCCGGTGTACCAGGTCGCTCAGAGTAAAAAAACATGTAGGACATACTATATTTTACATACTCCATCATGCTCAATGTGTCTTGATGTTCTGCTTCAGTCTCCGTACAAAATCCAGCAATCATATCTGAAGAAATGGCACAATCCGGAATTATCCTATAAATTGCATTAACTCTGTCCATATACCATTCACGGTCATAGGTTCTATTCATGAGTTTTAGTATTCGACTATTGCCAGACTGAACCGGTAAGTGAATGTATTTACAAATATTATCGTGTCTGGCTATAGTATAAAGGACTTCATCCGTAATATCTTTAGGATGCGAAGTTGAAAATCTTACCCGGAGATCAGGGTGTACTTGTGCCACGCGTTCAAGTAATGCAGCAAAATTCACTTTTTCTGATTCGTCAGGTGAAGTCCACTTGTATGAGTCCACATTTTGTCCTAATAAGGTTACATCTCTAAAACCTCGGTTATACAAGTCTGTAGCTTCTGCAACGATACTATACGGATCTCTGCTACGTTCTCTACCTCGTGTAAATGGTACCACACAAAAGGTACACATATTATCACATCCACGCATGATAGAAATAAAACCTACAATGCCATTGCTATCTAATCTCAAAGGTGAAATATCGGCATAGGTTTCCTCTCTTGAAAGTAAGACATTGATTCCTTTTTCACCATCTTCAACTTTATCCAAGAGGTTTGGCAAATCCCGATATGCATCAGGGCCGACTACGAGATCCACGAGTTTTTCTTCTTCGAGTAATTTTGATTTAAGCCGTTCGGCCATACAACCAAGAACCCCGATTAACAATTCAGGCTTTTTCGCTTTAAGATTATTAAATATTTTGAGTCTGTTTCGAACAGTATCTTCTGCTTTTTCGCGAATCGAGCAGGTATTTATCAGAATTAGTTCAGCGGCTTCCATATCTTTTGTCGGACCAAAGCCCGCCTTACCAAGTATAGATGCAACTATCTCTGAATCACTAAAATTCATTGCACAACCGTAAGATTCTATATAAAATCTTTTTTGGCCGGTATCCGCACACTCATAGAAAAGCGCTTCTCCCTGCCTGCCTTCGTCATGCGTTTTATTTAACCCTGAAAGGGTCACGTTGTCGTCATACAACTCCATCTTATTACTAATTTGTTAGAAAGAGTGCAAAATTACGATTTTTTATATTAACCACGTGACAAAATGTCAGTAAAAATCAGCAATCAGATGTATTAATCTTTTTATTTAATTGCGACACAACAGACATATAGATTTTTACATATATATAAAACCGATTAAATAACTAGACTTACATAAATCAAACCTTAAAAGCTAACACTAATAAGAAAAGGACAACTTATTCAACATTTGTCGTCAAGTAAAAAGGGTAACAATTAAATTTTAAATGAGAACCCGGCATAAAAAGTTCTACCCCAGTGAAGTCCTTGTTGGTTGCTTGATTCTATATGGATACCGTTGATATTATTGAGTTGTAACTTACGAACATTGAGGATATTCTTAACACCAGCATTCAAGCGAATTTTATTATTAAAAAAATGCGTTGATATACCTGTACTCAATAGATTCCATTTATCCGTACTTCCTTGTAGGGTTTTACCGTCCTGATTATAAAAATATGGGGTTTTACCGGTTAATTTGTGCCAAATACTCCAAGTAAGTTTATTATCAAAAAAGCCAATAGATAAATCATTTGTCATATCTATAGACCAATATAATACATCATCTTCAAGATCTATATCTTCATTCGTATTATTAAAACCTGTTTTTACCCATTCAGACTTAAATTTCAGCCTATCTTTGTACTTGATTTCAGCCTTCAACCCACCACCAACAGTTATAAATTTATCGACATTTCGATATTCGTAATGTACCGGCCCTAAAGCTGTCAGAATAATGCGTTGATTTATATTATTATAAAACCCTGTGATTCCAGCTTGAAATTTCCATTGCTTATTTTTAAAAAGATCCCAATTTAATTCACTTCTAAGATTAAGGGATTTTTCAGGTTGCAAATCCGGATTTCCTGTGACATAATGATTAATATCTATAAATGAGAAGAACAGTTCTTTAATAGCAGGTGATCTAAATCCATACGCCCAAGAAAATTTCCATTCTATAGGAAAATTTGGGTGCCAATGTAACCATGTTGATGGTGTAAGAGCGGATTTATAACGCATATTATATGTCCACCGAACCCCAGACTGTAAAGTCCAATGATTATTCATACGCCATTTACCACTTCCAAAAAGTGCAAAATCATCGGAATATGCTTTTCCACGTGTAGTGATCGTAGTATCATTTAATCTAGTGCCGGTTGCAGTTTCATAATAGTTTTCAACACCAAGTAAATATGCCAACTTTTCTGTTCCCTTGTCCCTAGCTATTGTAAAACGAGTAAGGAATCCACCGATGGTTGATGTATCTTGAAGACCCTCCAACAGCTCATCATAATTTTTATCAAAATCATGTCTGTACGAATTTTTGATTCTATTAAAGGTATTATACCCAATGGTACCTTGTAGTAGATTGTCATTTTTAATCCACTTTTCACCCTGAAAACTTACGTCAAACTTATCCGTAAAATAATAATCATCAAAGGCATACGGTTCAAATTGAAGTCGTTTTTTATCCCCAAGGTTATCAACTTGTTCGGTTAAAAGCTGGCTTGTTATTCGCAAATCGGTTTTCTCATGAGGCATAAAGCGCACCATTGCTCGAGCGGACTTTTGCTTTTTAGGATTCCAAAGCTGATCTCTTCCCATGGAAGGGTCCGTCGTTGGTTCAAAATGCTGTAAATTACCACTTGCCTGAAAAATCCATTTATCCATTGCATATCCTAAAGAAGCAGTTGCCTGGTGGAAACCATTATTTTCATATTGGCCAGTGACTTCAGAATCTATCTTCTTAGCTTGGCTTTTTTTAGTAATAATGTTGATTACTCCTCCGGATGCATCAGAACCATATAATAAAGACTGTGCGCCTTCAATAATTTCAACCCTTAAAATATTATTTAGAGGTAACTGCCCTGCATCCACGCTTCCATTTTGCCTACCTAATACAGGAACACCATCAATTAATATTTTGAGATTTTCACCTTTAAGACCATTTACACTCAAGACGCTACCTAAAATCGGATCCTGAGAAACACGAATATTTGTCTCTGTTTGCAATAATTCTTGCAAGCTAACCAAAGACCTTTGTTCAATGGTTTTGCTTGTTAAAACCTTTACTGAATTTACGGTTTGGCGGCTTTCAGTAGGAGTAAATTGAGCAGTTATTACAACCTGATCTAGTGTATGGTCATAATCAACTGTATCTACTTGTGCATAAATTAAGTTTGTAGGTAATAACCAAAACAATGTAATTGCAATAACTGCTTCAAAATACTTAATTCCCATTGAAAACTGCGTTTCTCTTACTAACTAATTAGCTTAAAACTAAAAAAATGTATGCTTATTTTTTCACAAACTTTTGTACCAATGACTGTTTGCCATTATTAATTCTAATCAAATAGGTACCTGCTTTAATATCTGATGTATTGACTTCAAATACATTTAGTCCTTCCTGAACATTTAAAGTGTTTGATTTAACAACTTTACCCAGCATATCGATAATATTGACATCCATTACACTTGAAATATTACGAGTCACATCCAAAGTAAGATATAAATTATCGATTGTAGGATTCGGGAAAATACCTGCTTCTACACCCTCGATCTGACTTACTGAAGTTGTACCTAATTTTTCTTTTCTGAAAACAGCATTACCAGTTGCACTACCTTCAAAATCTACAAATTCGATTTTCCATATAGCATTATCCGACATTTTTAGGAAATGAACTCTTCCTTCTTCAATACTCCATGAAGTACCCAATAAGTTTTTCCAATCATAACCAATAACATCAATTCTGTTAGAATATTTATCAGTATAGTCCGCTTCTTCAACATTTTCGAAATTAACACCTTTAGCGATAGCTGTTTTGATACCAGGACCAGTCAATACACCTGTTACATTATAAAACTGTTCGGTTGTTCCATTAGGATCTTTAGCCCATGCAATGTATCTTCCATACATCATATCAAAACCTCCTTCAGGTAAGATATCAACCGTACTTTCAGTCGTAAAGCTATAGAATATCAAATTTTGATCAAAATTTTCAGTTTGTTTATTTATAGATTTCGTTACAAGATTGCTTCCATCCAAGTCAGCATATTTAAAATTGTAAACTATGCCAGCTAAAGAGAAAACTTGAATTTTCTTGTATTGACCATTTCTTAATTTCAAAACAAAAACCTTATCACCATAAACACCATGTAATTGCGGATTATATTTTCCCCAACCATAATCAAATGGATCTGAAGGATTGCGCCCTTCATTAAATGCCCCATAATTCCAGCTTACTTCACTATTGTAAGTTTTATTATTAATGACACTACTAATGTCAATCGGTGCATCAAAATCATTCGTTTTAGCATCATATAATTCAGTCAATGGAATATTTTCACCATTTGAACTTGTAGATGACTCATTTATAAAAATTCCAGCATCAGACGTTCCAAAAGCCGTAAAAGCAATATCCCACGTGTCATTTAAAACTTGTTTTTCAGATCCTTCTTCAAGTTTTACATAACTTTGAAACTTGTAACTTGCTCCACAACTGATTTTTTGAAAGGTTTGCGCTTGTGTTGTTATTGAAAACACCATTAAAAAAAATACGTACAACTTATTCATCACTTTTAATATTTTAAATTTAGACCGCAAAGGTAGAAATGACAAATACTTATAGACGATTTTATCTTGTCATATAAATGTAATTTTTTTAAAATGTTGAGATATAAAATGATCATGCATGTCGAACTTGGTACATTATTAATAGGCTAACTAGGTAAAAATGCTATTATAAAAGCGAACATTATTAATAATAAAGGATTCGAGTACACGTTAAATCCTCAATTCTATTTTTGGCTACCGTTAAAATAGAATAAGAAAAATAATTAATCCTCCGATTCTTCAAAATCAATTGAAAGTGAATTAACGCAATATCTAAGACCTGTTTCAGTCGGGCCATCTTCAAAAACATGTCCCAAGTGTCCACCACATTTTGAGCATACGATTTCTGTTCGAACCATTCCATAGCTGTAATCCTCAACATATTTGATACGACCTGCTTCTATCGCTGAATCAAAACTTGGCCAACCGCAACTACTTTTAAATTTACTATCACTGTTAAAAAGTTTTTGACCACATCCTGCGCATTGATAGACACCTTTATCAAAAAACAAATTGTATTTTCCTGTATTGGGACGTTCTGTACCTTTTTCCCTAAGAATTACATATTGTTCTGGTGTAAGGATAGACCTCCATTCCTTATCAGTCTTTTTTATAGGAAACGATTCTTTCGCCATTTCATTATTTTTTATAGATACAGGCTGTCCCTGACAACTTGAGTAAAATAAAACAATAAATAGAATTAATTTGATTAAATGATTCATTGTCGGAATATTTTAAATATAAACAAGCAATGTATCCCTTCAGTTCAATTTTAAACACATTCAAACAAATCAACATAAAGCTCATTATCAACACATTAAACAACTTATCAACGCATTAACATGATTTTAAATGCATTTTTATTTTAACTGTTAAAAGCAATTGAGTATTTTCACAGCAAAATTCAATAAAAAAACAACATGGATTATGGAATTTATTAATAAACAAATAATGTCGGAATCTATTCCGACCATAAGCGACATTGAATTTGAGATGCTTGATTTAAATTATCGAAAAGCACAATTGTTATCATCCTCTTTATTTTTTGTTGGGGTATTAGCCATTTTAATTATTGCTTGGCAATTATCGACTGAAATTTCTATTCCTTTAATATGGGGATTATTAATTCTGACTGTTTGGCTGATATTATTTGGTCTAACCCTTTGGTATGTATGGAAAAGTTATCATTTTGAAGGTTTTGTAATTCGCGATAAAGACATTTTACATAAATCGGGTATATTTTTTCAGTCTTTACTAATCATACCATTCAATCGAATTCAACATTCTGAAATCAAACAAGGCCCGATTGAGCGACTTTTTGATTTAGGTAGCCTCATTTTATATACTGCAGGCGGCAGTAGTAGTGATTTGGCTGTACATGGTCTTCCATACTATAAAGCACAATTACTTAAAGAGATGATTACAAAACGCATTACTGCTGATGATGAAGCCTAACATTGACTTTAGCCAGCCGATGCGGCAATCTGCTTTTGCCATCTTAATGATACTTTGGAAAACAATTCGAATGATATTTGCTCAGCTTTTGCCGATTGTTTTGGTTTTCCTTTTTGGCGATTCACTAAAAAGACCTTTGTTTCTCTTGGTATCGCTTATAACCATCGTTATTTTAGCCATGATTATTTCAATCATAAAATATTATAAAACTTATTTTTACATTTCTGAAAATGAATTAGTCGTTCATAAAGGTGTTTTTAACAAAGTTAAGACCACCATACCTTTTGACAAAATACAAAGCATCGCCTTTAATCAAAACGTCATTCAACAAATCTTTGAAGTAACTCAATTAAATATTGAAACGGCCGGTTCTGACAAAACAGAACTCGTTTTTCATGCAATAAATAATGAAAAGGCTCAGGCGCTTAGAGATTATATTTTTACCCATAAAAAAGAAACCCCAACTATTACTTCCACTGCTACAACAATAGCTAAAACAAATTTAATATCCTCCTACCAATCAATAATTTCTTTGGATATTGTACGATTGCTCAAAGTAGGCCTTACTGAAAATCACATCAAATCCTTCTGGATTATCATCATTTTTTTCTATTGGATTCTTGACAATTTACAAGAAGCCGGCATGGATTTAGAAGGTTTTTCCGAAGAAGTAGAAAGCTTCAATTGGTCGACTAATATCTTATTTACGCTTACAATCTTTTTTGTTCTAATCGCACTGATCATTTCTTTATCCAGAGTTGTATTTTCATATTTTGATTTACAATTTATGCGCAACCAAAACGGATTTAAAATCATTCGCGGACTTTTCAACAGAAAAGAGGTATCTGTACCCTATCAAAAAATTCAAATTATATCATGGGGTGATAATTTATTAAAAAAGCTAGTTGGGTTTAAAGATTTGTATCTAAGTCAGGCATCCTCAAGCCAATTAAGTACAAAGCAACTCATCAAAATACCCGGATGTAGCGACGCCCATGTTCGCGAAGTTATCCAAACTGTAATGGGCGAAATGAAGCCGGAAGACATCCAATTGGAAAGTATTGATTTTAAATATTTTACGAGATTTTCCATAATCATATCTGTAGTTGCCGGAATTTTAACAATACTGCTATTCTTGGCAAACAAACTTTTGACGATACCGATTTTATGGCTTTTTGTTGTATATTTTATGTTTGTAAGATACCTTGCATATAGCAAAAAACGATATGGATACAATGAAAAAACCTTGTATATCCAAGGAGGAAAATGGGGCCACAATGCCAATTTACTCGAAATTTACAAAATTCAAAGTATTCAAATCAAAGCATCCCCATTTCAAAGACGACATCAATTGTGTACACTCAAACTATATACAGCTTCCGGCAATGTATCCATTCCATATATTCCTTTAATAATCGGTAAAAATATGATCGATTGCTTTATTTATATCACTGAAACATCGAATAAAAGTTGGATGTAAACCCATTCTAACTAAATACTTTTTCAACACGTAATGAGTAAAATCATTTCCCTATTGAAAATAAAGTCGTTTTTTTGTGCTACAATTAAATATTTTATAAAAGATGAGATTACCTGTATCTTATGTAACACCTGCTGAAGCATTAAATTTAATTAAAAGTGGCGATCGCGTTTTTATTCAAGGAAGTGCTCAAACACCAAGAAATATGCTATATCATCTCTCATTAGAAGCAGATAGACTTCGTGATGTAGAATTAGTGTTTATCACGATAATGAGTGACATCTACGTTAACAAACCTGAATATCAACAATCCTTCAAACTAAATTCACTTTTTGTATCCGAATCTATCCGTAAAAACGTCAATGAAGGAACTGCGGATTACGTTCCGATATTTTTGAGTGAAATTCCCGAACTCTTTAAAAGAAATGTGCTTCCTATTGATGTTGCCATAGTTCAGGTTTCACCACCAGACAACCACGGATATTGTTCTATGGGTGTATCGGTTGATGTAGCGAGATCTGCGGTTAATACAGCTAAGCATGTTATAGCTCAAGTCAATCCCAATGTACCACGAACACATGGAGACGGCATTATTCATACTACGCGATTCAATGCTATGGTATATTGTGAAGATCCGTTGTATGAGCAAACGTTTGGTGGTAATCCTTCAGAGGACGAACTTAAAATAGGCCAAAATGTAGCTTCTCTTATTGATGATAGAAGTACGCTTCAAATGGGGATCGGAACGATACCTGATGCAGTTTTGAAATGCCTTCACAATCATAAAGACCTTGGCATACATACAGAGATGCTATCGGATGGTATCATTGAATTATTTGACAAAGACGTTATTACAAATAAATACAAAGCAATACATCCCAATAAGGTCGTTACTGGATTTGCTTTAGGAAGTAGAAAACTATATGACTATGTAGATGACAATCCTGCATTTTCATTCTTAGATATCGACTATGTCAATGATCCACATGTCATAAGACGAAATCCGCAAGTAATAGCAATAAACAGTGCAATTGAAATTGATTTTACCGGCCAAATTTGTTCTGACTCTATAGGTACTTTTCAATATAGTGGAGTTGGGGGACAAATGGACTTCCTAAGAGGGGCAGCAATCAGCCAAGGTGGTAAACCGATAATTGCATTACCGTCCAGAACTAATAAAGGCTTACCTAGAATTGTACCTTACTTAAAAACAGGTGCCGGTGTCGTAGCTACAAGAGCACATGCACACTACATCGTCACAGAGTATGGAATAGCCTATCTATACGGAAAAAATCTTAGGCAAAGAGCCAAAACACTTATCGACATTGCGCATCCGGATGACCGAGAAGCAATGGAAAAAGCAGCTTTTGAAAGATTTAAAATGTTTTAATTATACATTCAAATTTATATTAATCTAAAATACGTAGTATAGCTTTTAAACATTGCGGTTATAAATTCATTCTATTTACTTATAACCTCAATCAATTCAATTATCCAAATAGACTATGTTGCTTACATCCGAGCTATTTTTTTTAAAAATACTAACCTAGAGGAATAATTAAAATTTTCAAATCTGAATTTACGCACGCAAATTTATGTTATAGATTATATTGCGTTAATATTGAGTTAATAAAAACGAATTTTAAACAAAACCCATATCAGCCCACGTTTATTTGTATGTCGATAAAATTATTTAAAACCATGTTGAAAAACGCGTGGATCTTATTGCTATTTCTAATTTATAATATTGGCTATTCGCAGCAAGACACGATCCGATTAGATAACCCTAGTTTTGAAGGTAGAATTCAATTAGGTGATAGAAATTTTACTGGAATTAATGGATGGTTTGATTGTGGAACTATAAATTTTCCTGATGAATCTCCTCCCGACATTCACCCTAATGGTTATTGGAAAAACAACCTGCCAGCCTCAGATAAAAAAACATATATCGGAATGGTTGTACGAGACAATGGAACTTACGAAGCTGTTTCGACACGATTAAACAAGCCTTTAAAAGCCGGACAATGTTATAAATTCTCAATACATCTTGCCAGAGCAGAACGATATGTAAGCCAAAGTAGAATAACTAAGGAAACAGCAAATTATATCACACCAGCCGTACTGAGGATTTGGGGTGGTTTTGGTTTTTGTAATGAAAGGGTCCTTTTAGCTGAATCCTCGCCGGTTAATAATACGAGTTGGCAAATATATACTTTTGAATTTAGACCTGAAAGCGACATCTCAACGCTAACATTTAGCGCATATTATAAAACGCCTACCCTTTTTCCTTACAATGGTAATCTCTTGGTCGATGGGGGATCAGAAATCATTCGAATTCCATGTCCAGGTGAGACGTTAATTGACAAGCCAATAGCAACAAATCATCCACCACATAAAAAAATAGCCAAACCTAAAACGACATCTACGATAAAAGAGAAAAATACGGCTGAGCCTTCTTCTAAAGCCACAGCAGGTTCAGATGCCATCGCAAATCACAAGCCAAAAATTTTAATAGAGCTTCAAAAGGATCGTATCAAAGCAGGACAAACAATAGAAATAAAAAATTTATACTTTCCAGCTGACAGTTCTAACATATCAAGATCATCGTACGAAGTACTCGATGAGATTTACTCATTTCTTATGAGCACTAAAAAAGTCGTCATCGAGATTGGAGGTCATACGAATAATGTCCCGACGGATGACTATTGCAATATGTTAAGCACTGCAAGAGCCAAGTCCGTTGCAGAATACTTAGTCAGCAAGGGAGTAAGCCCGGAAAAAATACAATTTAAAGGCTATGGCAAGAAAAAACCGATAGCTGATAACCGTACTCAAGAAGGACGTATCAAAAACCAGCGCGTAGAATTAAAAATACTCAGTATAGAAAGCTAATATCCATTGTTTACTATAGATTTTCTTTAGATAAAGGCCTTATGTCATCATGCAATTTAAAGCCTTCTATTTTTAAGGTTTCGTGATCAGCTTTCTGCATAGAATGCACCTTGGATATAGGCTCTGTATATGTTTTAATGTCCTTAACTTTCTTATCGTTAAATAGAAACTTTAATACGCTGGCTTCGGTTGTATTCACTCCGATATAGGCCTGCTCATCATCTTTAAGATAATATACAAATCTAGCATTGCCATTGACTTCAATATCAGAAATATTTCCATCTACAAAATGCGCATCAATTTCTCTTCCCTGAATCTGATCATAAAAAATCATATCCTCGCTGCTGATAATGGTTCCATTTTGTTTGATGTTTACCTGATCTATTTTGCTATTTTTTACTAACATTGATATAGTATCACCTGATATCTGAGTACTGTCAAACCACATTATCGGATCTCTATACAATGTAAAAATGGAATCCATTTTACTAAAAACGATAGAATCACAGACGGCTTGCATATTGGATTTAAAAATCCTTACCTTACCATCACCTACAAAATAGTCCATGGTATCGATAATGCCTGCCAATAAGGTATCTCGAGTATTTATTATTTTCAGAGAATCTACACTTTGTAGCAAACTATCCATTGACATATCCAAATTTGTATTGTCCATATTTTCCGTCAACATTGTTTTTGGATCTTTTGCTTTATTTTTATGTCTGTCATTTTTCTTGTCAGAATAATGCACGCGTTCTTTGATTACTCTGTTTGATCTGAAAGTATCCGCTTTCATATAAAGTGAATCCCCATCCAATTCAAAAACCATCATGGGCCTGTCTTGATAGTTAAATACCAACATATCATTATCCTTGCCATGGTAAGTGACATGATCTGCATACAATACAGTCTTTGCAGAGGTATCCCGCCAGATGACATTTCCCAGAGCGATGCCAAACTGTCTAGATTTGTCATAATCCAATGTATCTGCTTTTATATGTATAGAACCATCTATGATTTTGGACCGTCCTAAAACTTTAAACTTTTCGGTATGCTTATTATAAAAAATAGATTCCCCGCTTACCTCATTCGTTTTACTTTTATAATAACCATTATTTTCCAGCCTATATTCCTGATCTTTTTCATTATAGATAATTATTTGTGCATACGCTGTATCCTGGCTTGAAACATAAATACTCCTGCTATTTTCGTCTTTGCCAATAAGTGAAATAACATTAAGTTTACCATCATAATTTAAAGTATCTGCAGTAGCATATTTATCACCCGCTACATACTGTGCATCGTTTATAAATTGCCCCTGCTCTTCTTCTAAATTAAACCATCCCGATTTACTGTAAATATGTGAGGTGTCTTTATGTATTTCAACCGGTGCTAAAAAAAAGACTTTATTATCTAACGTATTGTAGGATAAGGAATCAGATTTTAGTTTAAAATCTTCCCCGGTTACTAATACATTATCATAAAAGTAAACTTGGTTTTCGTTTAGGGCATATTTACCACGTCGACTGACAATACTTGATGTTTTATCCTCTAATCTGGCATTTTGCGTGTACCAAGCTATTTTATGCTTTACATCATATTTCAAATAAGTAGTAAATAATCTTTTTGACGGGCCATCCTCAAGAATAACATCTCCATAGAGATAAGCTACCAAGGAATCACCATCATATCTCATTGAATCTGAGAAAATCTTAATCGTATCATTTTGTAGCAACACTACATTGTGTCTCATTTTCAACAAATTTCCTCTTAAAATTGCCGTATCACAATACATAAAGGTATTTGCATGATAAATTTTGACATCCCCATTTAGGTATTGGGTTGCAGGTAAAAAAGTAGCATCTATAATTTGATTGTTTTCACTATGTATAGAAATCTTTTTCTGAGCATGTACATTTGATACCCAGTACGTTAAGATTATGACAATCAACCCAAGTCTTCCCAGAAAATTCAATACTTTAATTTGATAAATTGATATACAAATATGCTAACAAAATTTTTTTGTCAAATATCATAAAAATGCAAAGATAGTTAAATCAAGTTATTTAATTATTCATTTATTTTTTTGACACTGCTTGAATGCAGTTAAATAATTCTTATTTTTAGAATGAGTATTGAATATTTGAATTGCTTAATGTAATTTTGTGGCTATATACATAAATCAACAGCAATTGTTGTATTTATACTTGTAATATAAATAATTATTAGAATAAAGGCCAACACAATGAAGTTTACTTTTGACAAAACAGAACGATATACTATTTTCAAACTTGATGAAGAAAATTTAAATTCACTTATAGCGCCGGATTTAAAATCTGAGTTCGTATTACTTAACAATGAAGGTGTCAGAAATTTGATATTTGACATGTCTGAAGTAAAATATGTTGATTCATCCGGATTAAGTTCTATATTGACAGCAAATCGACTATGGAAGAATCTCGGCAATTTTGTTGTCACAGGTGCGGTGAGTCCATCGGTCAAAAAACTTATAGAAATATCTCGCTTAGAATCAATACTTACCTTAATCCCTACTGTGGAAGAGTCCGTTGACTATGTATTTATGGAAGATATTGAATCAGAACTTTTGGCCTCATCTGAGGAAGAGTAAAAATTCGCAAGAAAAAGTCTTTCTTTTCTTTCGAATATTACTCAGTTATAGGCAACCTTACCGAAACCCCTCAAATGAACATAGAGAAAATTCTTGACAACATATATTCGCTTCCCGAAACGTCTAAACAGACTCTTAAAAAGCAAATTACGGAAGTCAGTTTCCCAAAAGGTCATATCTTGTTACGAGCAAACAGAATTGAAAAGAACATCTACTTTATCAAAAAAGGTATCGCAAGAGCATACTCGAATAAGGATAATATTGAAATTACTTTTTGGTTTGGAAAAGAGGGTGATACTATTATTTCAATGAAAAGTTATATAGCAAATCTCAAAGGGTATGAAAACATAGAGCTATTGGAAAATTGTGAGTTGTATGAACTGAAAACAGTAAACTTACAACAACTTTTTGAAGAAGATATACACATAGCAAACTTTGGAAGAAGATTTGCCGAAAAAGAACTTATAAAAACAGAAGAACGGCTTATTTCCCGACAAGTCCGAACAGCTACGGAACGATACAAAGAATTATTAAAAGACAGTCCCGATATTATACAACGAGTGCAATTAGGACACATCGCCTCTTATTTGGGCATTACACAAGTCAGTTTAAGTAGAATTAGGGCTGAAATGAAGTAAACGGCTCGTTTTTTTTATCATTTGTAAAATTTTACCTCATTTTCATTTCCGACCTTTGCAAATAAAAAAAGCAAGGGAATGAATTGGATAATTTTAGTTATAGCAGGACTTTTTGAAGTCGCTTTTGCCTTTTGTTTGGGCAAAGCAAAAGGGACAACAGGAAACGAAATGTATTTATGGTATGGAGGTTTTTTAGTTACTCTTGCCATCAGTATGGGACTTCTTGTTAAAGCTACTCAAGCATTACCAATCGGAACAGCTTATGCTGTCTGGACAGGTATCGGAGCCGTAGGAACAGTTTTAGTAGGAATTTTTGTATTTAAAGAACCTGCAACCTTCTTACGAATACTGTTTCTGACTACTTTAATTGGTTCAATTGTTGGACTTAAAGCTGTTTCTGCAAATTAACCAAATTAAATTTACAAAATGAATATCACAATACGAAAAGCAGAAGAAAAAGACAGTGAACAACTTTGGCAGTTAATGAAAGAATTGGCAGTTTTTGAAAAGTATATTAATTCATTTGCCATTACACCGGAAATAGTTAGAAACAGTGGGTTTAAAAAAAATCCACCCGATTTTCATTGCATTGTTACGGAAGACAGTTATAAAATCGCAGGAATGTTGGTGTATTATTATCTTCCTTATACAGTCCAGAACAAACCTGCCATTTATATGAAAGAATTGTATGTAGATGAAAATTACAGAAGGCAAAAAATCGGAGAGCAGTTAATGAATGCTTTAAAAAATGAAGCAAAAGAAAATAATTGCTCGCAGATTAAATGGACAGTTGCAACTTGGAATGAAGCAGGACAAAGATTTTACGAGAGATTAGGAGCAAATGAAAATAAAGAATGGCTAAATTATGAATGGAATATTTAATTATTTAAGCAATGGAAAATATAACAGTACAGAAAGTTACACCAAACGACATTGACCAATTACAGGAAATAGGAAGAAAAACTTTTTATGAAACTTTTGCAGGTTCAAACACCGAAGAAGATATGCAAAAATATTTAGACGAAAGTTTTGCCGAAACCAAATTGACAGAAGAACTTACAGACCAAAATTCTGAATTTTATTTTGCAAAAATTGACGAAAAAATAATTGGATATTTAAAACTGAACTTCGGACAATCCCAAACAGAACTTAAAAACGACAAAGCACTAGAAATTGAGAGAATTTATGTTCTTAAAGAGTTTCACGGAAAAAAAGTTGGACAAATCCTTTATGACAAAGCCATCGAAATTGCGAAACAAAAAAATGCTGACTATGTTTGGTTAGGAGTTTGGAGAAAAAATCCAAGAGCTATAAATTTCTATAAGAAAAACGGTTTTGTTGAGTTTGACAAACACATTTTCAAACTTGGTGAAGACGAACAAACGGACATTATGATGAAACTAAAACTTAATAACAACTAAAAAGGCTGCCTATAACAAGGGTTTGGCGAAATGGCGGGTTAAGTGCTAAATTCAACGTCAGTAATTCTATCACCGCATAAGCCATTTTTATTTCCTTTTTTGAAATTTAGCAAATAGAAAATGGCTTTTGCTACTGTTGTGCTAAATTGAAGCTTTCCGCTTCAATTTCCGCCACTATCGCCAAGCCCCGAACCGTTTGAAGTAATACACGATACCATTACAGTCATATACCATAATCCGACTTTTCTGTATATAAGTCGGAGAGGATATGCTTTACTTCTCTCAAAAATTATTTGATTATGCTTATGCTATAGCTAAGCCATTTTCAATTGAATAAATTGAATTTCAACAACTTAAAAACAAAATAAAACTATTTTTAAAGCGATATAAACTTAGTTTAACACACTTAGCGCTTAATTGTACTTACGTTGCAAGAACCATTCGTCATCATTGAAGGTAATACTCAATGAGCATTTTGCAAATCGCTCAGTAATTGGAGCGTTCATCCCTCGTACACCTGCAGTTATACCAAGATTTAGGGTTGAAACTTTACGCTGAAATACAAAAGGCATTCCTAAGCCCATATTCAAACCAAATTCGGAAATAGACTTGTCATTAAATTGCTTAGGATTAGTCGTATAGTAAACGCCATAACGATAATATACTCGTTTAAAATAATTATCATAAGATTTGTAATCAGGTCTGTAATATCCACCTATTGCATAACGAGATACATCCATCAACGCGTCTTTTGAATCACCTGTTGCCTCATTATAATAACCCGACCAAAATGTTCGAGAATAATTAACACCTATAGCGTGCTTTTCACCACTAAAATACGTTGCTCCTATCCCTATTTGTCCGGGAAGCTTTCCATTTCCTTTAATATCAGTAACCAGACTTATCGTATCAACATTACGAACTTGTTCTGTTATTCTTTGTACCAGAAAATGGTTAACACTTGATAATGTCGATATAGCATTTGACGAATTAAAATGTACCCCGATTGAAATTCTATTTACTGGTGCAACCTTATTCTTCTCAATTTCGGCTTTGTTCAAAATGTCAGTATAAATAATACCACTATTCCATATAAATCCTTTGATATTATAGCTACTTCCAAAGTAATCATTATAAGCATACTCCGCTTCATCAAAATACAGATTTTTTTCGTAATTTATATTTCCAAATAGGTATCCTAAATTCAAACCTAATGCTATCCGTTTATAATTTACAGCATTCCCCCAAAGCAATTTATAGCTACCGCCATTACCATAATAATTCCTAAGTACTGGTTTCCCAATACTTAATGAATCTGTATTTGCAATATTATAATTAACATTTGAATGAGGTTTTAGCGTTATATTCATAGCCCATTTATATTTTCTAGTTACACCATCATAAAGTGCATTGATTGGGTTTGTCAGTGGAAACGCCAATGACAAGTGATCAAGGTTTCCTGTCCAAATATTGCTTTTGTTATGATCATCTTTAAGCTGTGTTGCTTTTACAAATAAACCAACATCAAAAGCAGTAGCATTCAAAAAAGCTAAAGAGGCCGGGTTGACAATATTGATAGAATACACATCTATATACGAAGCACCAAGTCCACCCATAGAACGCGTCTGATTAAAATGATCATCCGCCAAATCGCCGATACCAAACCGTGAGTAAGGGCTATTATCATTTTGCTGTCCTATGGCAAAGTTTAGGAATCCTATTAGGAAAAATATGATTAGTTTATTTTTTTTTGACATTGTATTTCAATATTTCATTCAACCCTTCAATAACCAAATTTGGGAATGCAAATATCACATTTTTTGACCAACTTTCAAAGAAAACAGCATCACCACCTGTTAAAATAACATTTATTTCACCATACGCAGCTTTTACAGCTTCAATTGTTGCCTCGATTTCATAAAGTGCACCTCGCACAGCGCCATTTTGAAGCGCTGTTTCAGTAGATGTACCCAAAACCTGATTAGTCATCTTTGCTTTAATCAGGGGAAGCTTATCCGTAAATTTGTTCATTGCAAGGATTCTCATTTGAATACCCGGACTGATGTTTCCACCGAGAAAATGCCCTTTTTTATTGACAAAATCCATCGTAATACAAGTACCCATGTCAATAACCATACAATCCTGACCTGGAAATCTAGTTCTAGCACCAACTGCTGCTGCTATTCGATCATTGCCAAGTGTATCTTTGGTTTGATACATATTCTTTAAGGGATAAGGTAATGCAGAATTTAACCAATATAATCTACCGATTTGTGACAACTGATCAGTTATTCTTTGAGACAAATTACTTGTACTCGAAACAATACAATTTTCAAAAGTATTGCTGTACATCAACTGTCGAAGTCCACTTAAAGTGTACTTTATTAAATCATTTTGAACGACTTTGATATTATCATTGTCGACAATTGCGAGCTTCGTTTTAGTATTACCTATATCAACAATTAAATCCATAATCATTAATGCTTAAAATGTCTGATACCTGTAAAAACCATTGACATACCATGAGTATCACAAAAATCAATACTCAATTGATCCTTGACAGAGCCACCGGGTTGCACTACTGCCTTAATCCCTTCATTATATACGACTTCTACACAGTCTGGAAACGGAAAAAATGCATCAGAAGCCATAACCGCACCATGAAGGTCAAAACCAAAGTGCTTCGCTTTTGCAATACTATGTTTACACGCATCTACACGTGAGGTTTGACCACAGCCCATACCCAGCAATTGACGATCCTTAACTAAAACGATAGCATTCGATTTGAGATGTTTAACAACTTTTATTGCAAAATTCATATCACTAATTTCATTAACTGAAGGCGAAATTTTAGTCTTTACATCAAAAAAAACTGTCTCGTCACCCTGTCGATCTGCATCCTGTATAATAATACCATTAAGTAAACTTTTATAAGTACGATCTACCAGAAAAGTAGCTTTAGTTTGTAAAATGATCCGATTTGGTTTTTTATTTAAAAAACTGATAACTCCATCTTCAAAATCAGGTGCAAGCAATACTTCATAAAATATACTGTCGATTTTCTTCGCCGTGACTATATCTATTGGTGTATTTGAAATTAGTATCCCTCCAAATGCAGATACCGGATCACCTAAAAGTGCAGCATCCCATGCTTCTTCTATAGTTTTTCTAGAGGCAGCACCACAAGTATTGGTATGTTTAATAATTGCAAAAGTGGGAATATTTGTATCAAATTCGCTAATAAAATTAAGGGCTGCATCAATATCGACTAAATTATTATAGGATAATTCCTTTCCTGAAATTTGTTGGAATGTATGATTTAAATCCCCAAAAAACGAAGCACGTTGATGAGGATTTTCTCCATATCTTAGCTGTTTTTCACCATTTGCAACTAAGCTCAATGCTTCCTTTGGTTTCCCAGCTAAATAATTCCCTATCATTACATCATAACTTGATGTAATGCTAAAAGCTGCAACAGCTAAGTCTTGTCTCTGTACTAATGTTGAGTATCCATCTTGTAATTCAAGGATTTCTTTTAAAATCTTATATTCATTTTTAGAAGGGACAACGACGACATCATGGTAGTTTTTAGCTGCTGCGCGGATTAATGAGACACCACCTATATCGATTTTTTCGATCATATCCTGATGTGCAACACCTTGCGACCATGCATCTTCAAAAGGGTATAAATCAACAATTACTAAATCAAAAACAGGAATATCAAACTGTTTAAGCTCATCAAGATACTGTTCAGACCTTATAGCTAAAATTCCACCAAATATTTTGGGGTGTAATGTTTTTACTCTTCCTTCTAGAATTGATGGATAACCCGTTAAATCTTCCACCTTATTTACATGTACATTTAAAGATTCAATATAGCTGCGTGTACCACCAGTTGAATATATTTCAACTCCCTGTTGATGAAGCATTTTTATAATTTCATCCAGACCATCCTTATGATATACAGAAATTAAAGCTGATTTAATTTTACAATTCATTATAAAAAATATTTGTAAGCTAAACAAACAAAAATGGGAAGTCATCGTAAAGATAACTTCCCATTTTAATATTATTAAATAAAATTAATATTCCCAAAGGTCATGTTCGAAGTTCATTAATTCGTTCTTGATCTTTTCAGAGTACAACAACATATCAATACCTGATCTATTTTCAGTATCATCAGGATCGCCTGCGAAGAAGTCTTTCAAACGATAATCTAATACGTTAGATCTTTTATAGATATATGATGTGAATACTCTTGTATCAAAAATATCTGTCCAAGTCATAGGTGCAACATCATTTTCTTCATTAAACACTCTAAACCTTGACATATGTTCACGACATTGTGGAAAATAAACCCAGAATATTGGTGCTGGAGGTATACCTGCAATTTTGTCTTGTGCACTTTGATAAATAGGTGCAATACCTAATATACGTACGTCCATTACAGACCTTTGTTTATCAAAATACCAGACCTCCTTCACTCTGTATTGTTGAACATCCCTCCAGTTGATATCGTTACGAGCAATGACGATTTTCTCCTCATAAGTGTCAGGGTCTAATGACATGGACGTATCCATTTTAATCATTTTACCTTCCAATTCTTCCGGAGACATCTGATTTTTAAACCATTCATCATTAAAGCCCGCAATCTTACCATCCATGATAAGGGTCTTTAAAACAGTAAACAGATTCAACTCTTCACTTACAAAAGACAAATTCATCTTTTCTCTTGTATCAATAACCCGCTGAATTCTTTTCTCCCAAGCGATATCAGCTTCACGAATAGGCTGCTGCGTCATGATTTTATTTTCAATGATTAATCGTTTTGACACGATATCATCAATAAAAACATCTTCAGTTGGAATAGAAGATTCCGTTAAACTACCGTCACGAGTTAAAGTCTGCTGAGCAAACAAATTGCCTTCCGCAACAATTGAAGTAAATAATAAAACAATAAATAATTTAAAAAATATTTTCATTTGTTACACTTTTTTAATGATATAAGTTGTACAAGTTGAATCTTATATGATAATTTTTTACTGAATGTCAAATACTAACTGACCAAGATTCCTAGCTGCTGCATCACCCGGACACTTACACTTAATATCTTGGAAAACGTACTTATCGCCAGGAGCTGCTTTTGATTGGATCGTTTTAGCATTTCCCTGAAGTGTTGCACCAGAGTTTGCTGCTGGTTCAGGATCTTGTCTTTTAGCAACTCTAACTAATGTAAATCCCGCCATGTTACATTTTGCATCAAAATCAAAATCTTTTAGGATAGGAATCAAAGCAGAGTGACCTTTGAAAGTACCATTACCGATGCTACCTCCTTGGAGTGTACCACCTAACATTGGAATTGGGTCAGGAATTCTTTTAACCCTGTATTCTTTAGAATAGTTGATACCAGGTGCACTAACACGTACGGTTGCTTTACCAGGAGAATTACATACTGCGTTATAAGTACCATCACTGTTTCTAGTAAGTGAACCACCGTCCATAGAAACTTTGATTTGTGCTGAAGGAACACCCGCTGCTGAAATCTCAACCGGGTTATCAACACCTACATAAAATACGTTCATTTTAGCAGCTGAGATGGTAACTGATCTTTCACCTACTTCAAATTCGAACTCACCAGAATATGATTTCGTTTCTTTTGTAACAGGGTTAAATACGTTAGCTACTGCTTTGTATTTTCTAATACCGATTTCATTAGCAGTTGTTGACCATTTTGCAGAACCATCTGCACTAACTGGTAGATTTGCACCATTTACACTTAATGTAATACCCGTATTAGATGATGAACCTGCTGAAGCAGAAAGGAATACATCCGTTTCAAACTTCTCACCTTTAATCACATATGATTTTACAGGTGAAGAAACAACTCTAAACTGATCTAAAACGACCTCATCAGTCAAACCAACTTTACCAGCTAAATAGTTAAGCACAGTAGCTTCTGATGATTTAATGTCATTTACAAATTTTGAAAAAATTGGCATACAAGCGCCTAATGGCATATGGCCAAAAGTAAAGTCTGCCCAATTAGCCTTTTTATTAGCGCTCTTTTTCCATGTTTCATCATCGATATTGATAGGTAATTTACTAGCGAAAACTGCTTGGTCATCTTGATCTACCAATGCGATAAACTTATCTCTGATTTCAAGCATTTTAGCTTTCATTTCCTCACCCTTTCCTTCATTTACAAGAAGACGTGTTGTAAGGTCATAATCTCTTTGTGCTTTTAATCTTTGGATTCCATCTACTTCTTCGTATCCACCACCTTTCTCAACTAGGAAGTTTTTAATACCTTCAATGAATTCCGTTCCTTCTTTAGAAATAGCTGATACCTGATCAACTCTATCTGCATATGTTTTAAATTGCTGTCCTTTTTCAGCACTTTTCTTGATTTCTGAAGGCAATTCTTTATTTGAAGCATCTAAAGCATCGTTGGCTTTTACCAACCCTTTATCTACCATATCAAATGCATTGAATATCTCAGCAGAAACGTTAAGTGCCAATAGCGCAGTCAGTACGATGTACATCACGTTAATCATCAACTGCCGCGGTTCCTTAGGAATTGACATATTCTTTTATTTTAAATTATTAAAAAAAATCTTTTACGAATTACTTATCTCTCAATTTCTTGATTAATAATTATCCCTTAACGTTATAAGCTGAAAGGATATTACCATATACACTATTCAATGATGTAAGGTTCTTACTTAAGCTTGACATTTGAGCTTTATATTGCTTAGTATCTTCAAGACTTTCATTCAATACAGCCATTGCATCATTCATTTTAGTATAAAAGTTGTTCATGGTTTTTAATTGATCGCCTGTTTTAGAAAAATCAACTTCCTGAAGTGCTTTTAATGAACCTAAACTTTTAGACATAGCTTGTAATTCAGTCAACATTCCTCCTAATTTGTTTTCTACAACTTCAGCATTTAAAGGTTTTGCACCTGAAGCACTATTAGCTGGTCCTGCTGTTAAAGCCTGAATATTTGAATCATGCTGATCCAATCCTGGATATAACTTTTCCCAGTAATAATCTTTTTCTGGTCCGAGTACACCCAACATACCAAATAAGAATGCCTCTACGCAAAGTCCAATAGTAATCCAGAGTCCACCCCATGGAGTACTGTTCAATTTTCCAAGTGCACCGATCATTACCGCTGACGCTCCCAGACCAATTAATAAATTCTTTAAATACTTAAAGCCATTAGATTTAAAAAAACTCATTTTGATTTAAATTTAGTGATTAGTTAATAATAAATTGTTAGTAAAATATAAGATTTAAAATACTTATCTAGAAAATTAAATATTCTTGGTACGATTAAAAATCATGAATTGAACGTCCAAGATATGTAATGACACATCTAAAGCCTATATAGGATTTAGCCGTATCCTGGAACTCCCAAGTTCTTGTACCTGTCTGGCAGTAATATGAAATATCTTTCCAAGAACCACCTCTCAATACTTTTCTTTTGTACGCTTCAGGATCAGTATCTTTAGCATCATATCTGATATCTGAGTTCAAATCGTGTTCATGATTATAGGCATTCTCATAAAATGCTGATGATGTCCACTCAGCAACATTACCTGCCATATTATATAAACCATAATCATTCGGGAAGTACGCGTCTGCTTTTACAGTATGCAATCCACCATCCTCAGGATAATTACCACGACCTGGTTTAAAGTTCGCTAAAAGACATCCTTTTGCGTTTCTAATATACGGACCTCCCCATGGATAAGGAGAAATATCATGACCACCACGTGCTGCATATTCCCATTCAGCTTCAGAAGGAAGTCTGAAAACCTCAGTATTCGGTTCATCATATTTAAATTGATTCCATAATTTTGTACGCCAGTGGCAAAATGCAGTCGCTTGTTTCCAATTGACTCCTACCACAGGATAATCATCAAAAGCTGGGTGCCAGAAATAATTTCTCGTTTGCGGCTCATTATAAGAATACGTAAAGTCTCTAATCCAACACAAGGTGTCAGGGAATACATTTACTTCTGCCTTATTAATGATATTAGCTCGTGTTGCATTCTTGTCATGTGCTGCTTTTTGCCAGTCGATCCACTGATATTTATACTTCAAACCAGCATAGTCGAGCTCTCTTTTTCCTTCGAAAGCCATGTCACCTTGATAAAACATTTCACCAAGTGTTTCATCACTGTAATCCAACTCGACTTCCCAATCAATGAGTTCATTATCAAAATCATCTGTTCGTTTATTACCCATGATCTCATGTGCAATTGAGTCTCTTACCCATTCAACAAACTGACGGTACTCATTATTGGTGATTTCAGTGTCATCCATAAAAAATCCAGAAATTGAGATGCTTTTTTGGCGTTGTGTATAGGTGCCAAGTACATCCTGGTCACTCTGACCAATCGTTAATGTTCCCGAAGGTACATATACCATTCCAAAAGGATTAAATCCATTCCATTGAGGACGATTCTGGACGCCTATAAGCTCGCCCGTCTGCTCCTTTCCACATGAAGAAATAATAATAATTGCAAGAAGCAATACGCTTAACTTTGATAAACTTTTCATTTTCTTTTAGCGATTTAACCTATAAATATTATTGGGCTTTTATTTCAAAAGCGGCGTAAAGATAAAGTACAATTTTAAAAAACCAACTATTTTAAAATTGTTTTTTAAAATATTTTTATCAACAAAACTTTCTTTAGCGAACTTATAACGTAATTTTAGCTTGATTATTATTTCTTTTATATATTAAACTCCTATTAAATTTAACAAAACAAACCCGATACTTACATTCAAATACTTAATGCTTATCTGTCAAATTTCATCAAACATTATGGGTATAATTTATTTATATAATATTGATTGTAACAAAATTAAAAACAAAACTTAATTTAATTTTAAAATATTCGTAAATTACTATACCTGAATTATTCAATTTGTATATGAATCATATTAATGAAATTAATATATACTTTGATTTTTGCGAATTATGTGGATAAAGTTGCGAAAAAAAAATCACATTTTTTTTCTAAAATTTTAAGTTTTGTAAATTCACTGTTAATTTTTAATCTAAATTCAGATAATCTGCTATGATAAAAATCATCAAAAATGATGTCCAAAATCGTATCAAAATCAGTTAAATTTTGTCCCCCTATAAGTTTATATTTAAAGGGTACTAGGAAAGGTATTTCTTTAAATTTTATAGCTAATCATTCAAATTGAATGACAAACATTATAAATTTTCATCTAAAATGCCTTATAAAACGTGTTTGGTTGTTTACAAATCTCTTGGATTGTAGATAATGCGTGGTGGCAGTCCAAGGCCTATGAGCTTTTGAAGATTATACGATATCATGATTTCGTGGCTTCCCTGATGATACGAACGTAACTGCGACAAACCAAAATCATAGCTGTAGGTGATAAAATACTTTTTACCAATATTGGTTCCTATCATAAATGCGCCTGCGTCAATACTCGTATTACTAAATCCCCGAACATTAAATCCGGCGAGCAAATCGTCCTTGTATCGCACATATAGCCCGGCATCAGCTTGCAATACATATTTATCTATTCTCAACATAACGGATGGCATAAAACTAAATTCATCAGACCATCGATATTTATATTGTCCAAAAATTGCCATTGCCATTCGTTTGTTATAATACCCGCTTCCAACTACGTATCTATGTTCTGGAATATCAATCAAAGTAATACCCGCTTCAATATCCTTTCCATAAAAATAGGTACCGATTTCCCAACTCATTCCTAAACCCCGAAAATTATTATTTTCTAGCAATGGATCATTGTGATTTAAAATACCTTCATAATCTCCATCAGGGGTTATAATACCTGTGCTATTTACACTGAGTATATCCGCACCTAGCCTTCCACCGAAACTCAAAAAGCCTACCTGAGTACCCATTACATAATTATAAGAAACTTTCACATTACTATTATTAATGATTCCAGCTTGCTGATTGTAAATTGAAAATCCCACTGCACCATTCCATATATATATAGGCATATCTGCCCCCAAATAAATTGTTTTGGGATTCCCGTTTAAGTTATTATATTGGTCACGATAGCTTACAAAAGCACTTAGTGAGCGTTCAAGACCACCATAAGCCGGGTTATCCCTATATTTATTGAGCATATATTGAGTATGCATTGGCCACTGCTGTCCATTCAATGAAAATGAAAACATTAGATAAAAAGCAAAACTGTATAAAATTCTCATCATAATAGAAAATAGATAATTAATACAAATCACACCCGTAGTTTGTTTATTTCCTAATGGTTTGTGTTTGAATTTATTATTGGTACAAAAATACTAAAAAATTATAAAATCCCATATAACATATTTTTTTCTCAATACTTTCATAATAAATTAATATATTAAAATAAAATCCACAAGAATACATTTATCCGATTGCTATATTATATATAAGTTGAGGAAATATAATATGAATCAGTCAATAAACCCATTTTTAGTAATGTCGGCATCATTGCAAGTTGCAAATTAATCCTATCTCAATGCCAACTTGATATCTTTTTTTAACAATGTCCATAAAAAACCAACAAATAAAAACACCAACATCAAATTAATAAGTAGGTGGCCTCTAAAAAAATAAAAACTCACATGGCTTATGGTGGCACACATTACAAGGATTAAGGTTAGTTTCGGAATTTCATACGGTATCGTATAGAATTTTCTACCAAAATACCAAGAGATGAGTGCCATTGAAAAGTAAGTAAACAGCGTTGCATAAGCAGCACCGAGTATTCCAAAACTTGGTATTAAAATCAATAGGCTGATAATGGTTAACACTCCGCCAAATATACTTATATACATCCCATATTTTGTTTTGTCCGTCAACTTATACCAAACTGCTAAATTGCTATAAATTCCTGAGAACAAATTTGCTAATAAGATTATTGGAACAATATTCAAACCTTCAAAATAAATATTTTGCTTTAAAATAATACCGGCAAAAAAATCAATAAAAACAACTACTACGACCATAAATAAACTGCCAAATGCTACAAAACCGGTCATGATTTTACTGTATTTTTCCTTTGCATCTGTATGATGTGCATGATTAAAAAAGAAGGGTTCTGCCCCCATTCTAAATGCAGTAATATACAAAGTCATAAAAACACCCAACTTGTATGAAGCCGCATAAATGCCATTGGCTGTATCACCAATAAGCCAAGGAATCATCAACTTGTCCATATTTTCATTAATTACATATGCTACACCGCCAATCATAATAGGAATGCCATAATGCATCAGTTTACTGAAAATCTTTTTATCAATCTGAATGCGCATTTTCTTAAACTCAGGTATTAGCATTACCAAAGTCATCAAACTTGCAAGCACATTTGCTATAAAAATGTGCATGACTTCCGGTTTATAATTGGACATTGAAACTCCAAAATTTGACAGCCAAGATCCAGATTGCAAATAATAATTTGGAATCCATATCAAAAATAAAATCGTAATTAATGCCAGAATTAAAATATTGGCCGTTTTTATAAATAAAAATCTGAGTGATTTGTTATTAACCCGCAAATATGAAAAAGGGATGACCGCAAGTGTATCAAGTGCAGTCGTCCACAGCAGCGCACGTAAAAACCGATCATCCGGAAAATTTAAAAAACTGGTTAATGGATCGGAGAACAAATATCCTAATATTAAAAACAAGCCACTACCAATTAAAAGGATCGTAAAAGCAGTAGATATCACCTTAGATTTATCCTTTTCTGAAGTATAAAATCTAAAAAAAGAAGTTTCAAGGCCAAGCGTAAGTATGATATTTATAAAAGCAGCATACACATACCATGTCGTCATAAATGAAAACTGGTCCGGTCGAAATACCGCAGTATGTACCGTTACTAGCCCAATAGTAATCACCCTAGGAAGTACTGAAGCGATTCCGTAAATGGCTGTATCTTTGAAGAAAGATTTAAATGTATTCAAGCTTTTATGTCAGATTGAGAATATAATAATTGGTTGTTTTTGAACCTCGAGCAAATTTAATGTAAAAACTGACTTACAAAGCCACAAAAATAAAGTATTTAGCTTTAATATGTATTTTGTCAATACTAAAAAGTAAAATTAATGTAATTTTAACAAAAAATATTCAAATTTTCAACCTGAGTATCAAATAAAAACCATACTTTTACATGGAATTTTCGTTTATCACAAATTTTATATTAAAATGAGTTTTTTTAGTTCATTAAAGAAGTTATTCTTTACCACTGAATCTGTAGCAAAATCAGCCGTGGATAAAGCAACCGACTATGCTAAAGACAAAGCAACGGAATTGAACGAACAAGCCGCTGGTTTAAAAGAAACTGTGATTGATAAGACGCAGACTGCAAGAGAAAAAGTGAGTGATATGGCAAATCAATCTTGGGAAAAAGCCAAAGATATCGCAGATGAAGTATCAGACAAAGCAGACGACATTTTAGACAAAGCAAAAGAGACTGCACAACAGGTAAAAAATAGCTTGGCAGAAAATGAATGGGTTCAAAAAGCTGGTGATATAGCTGAGCATGTAGGTGCGAAAGTCATTGACAACTCTGATAAAGCATGGGACAAAATAAATGATGTTAAGGAAGTTGCTTTTGAAAAAGCCAAAGAAATCGCGCATCAAATAGGTGAAAAATTTGATGAAACAGTCAAAACTGCTGAAGTCTATATGGAAGCAGAGAATAAAAAGCCTAAACAAGATTTCTCTGAAAAAGATTTGAATACTGGTGAAGGTTTACTTAGCGATAAAGATGATTTTTTTGCTAAAGCCGATCAATTTGGCAAAGGTAATTTTGATGCATTTAGTGAAGGAAAAATTACCATAACAGAACATCTAGAAAAAACGGAAAAAACTCCAACTAAAATAGCTGGTCAAGAAGACCTTGACGGCGATGGAAATGATCAAATTGATGATGCAATTGTAGTTGAAGATTAGGTATATTAAATATATGACATGTCACCATTAATTGTAAACGGACGAACAGAAAAGGAAATCCTAAAGGCCTGCCTCAAAGGAGACAGACAGGCACAGAAGGATTTGTTTTACTTGTACTCTGGAAAAATGATGGCTGTTTGTCGCCGTTTTGCCAGAAATCAACAGGAGGCTGAAGACATGTTACAGGACGGATTTATCAAGGTTTATACGAACCTGCAAGATTTTAATAACCAAGGTTCTTTTGAAGGATGGGTTAGACGTATTATAGTCAATACAGCAATCAAACATACAAAAAAGAAATCATTTAGCAATGAAAATAGCGGGCTGGATTATATCCCTGAAAATTCTATCGATCCAGATGTACTTTCCGCACTTTCTGAATCTGAATTGATAAAAATAATTTCAGAATTGCCAGATGGATACCGGGCAATTTTCAACTTGTTTGCAATCGAAGGTTATTCACATAAAGAAATCGCTGAACTATTAAATATTGAAGAAGGCTCTTCTAGATCACAATTAGCTAAAGCCCGCAGAATATTACAAGCAAAAGTCAATGAATTATATACAATTGCCGTATAATGAATGAATTAGATAAAATATTCAAAAACAAACTTAATCATTATAGCACGGATGTTCCGGATGACATCTGGAGCAATATTGAAGCTAAGCTTGACAAATCCGAGCGAAAAATCAAACCAAAAGCGTTTAGGATTTCTTCAGTATTATTGTTGTTTATTACATTAACAGTTGGAAGTTATTTCTTAAAAGAAACAACCGAATCAATACGTGATGTGTCCAAAACTGAGCAAAAATCACCAATTACCAATTCAGAAAACATACCACAACCTATTGCATCATTAGCAAATAACCTTCAAATTTATACGGAAGCTACAAATAACAAATCAGTAAACAGCATATTAAATGGTAATAGTACAAGAAATTTAAATGTTGACATCATTAAAAAAGACAATTCATCAAATTTAATGATAGCCAAAAACAATTCCCAAAACGTACAATCAGACTTATACGATGATGAATTAATCTTACCTGAAAAACTTAATTCAGCTGATAATATTACGCGCTTACATTTAAATAACGACCATATAGGAACTATTGACTTGTCAGAAAATTCAAATGACGAAATAGCTACATTTTCAACCATGCAATATGAAATCACTCATGTAGACCATATTTCTTCTGGACAAATATCTACTACATCGCTAAATAGCTTATCAGCAAAGTCCAATCTGACTAAAAATCACAATAAAACTGAGCCGATAAAAGCATGTCCATTTAATGTTGAATACAAAGATAAAAGTATAGATATTTACTTCTCCTCTGATTATATTGACAAACAATTAACTGACAGAGCAGGCGGTGCTAAACTAAAAGAAATGCGCATAGCGACGGAGTCACCTATGTATTCATTTTCGGCAGGTTTGCGTTTAGGTTATAACATAGGTTATCGTTGGAATATTCATACAGGAATCAATTACAGTCAAATCAATGAAAAATTTAAGTACACAGATCCTGAATCTTCGAAAGTTCGAATTGTAATCGTTAAAGATTACATCTATGAGCACGGACAAGTTGTCGACAGTATCGTAAAACAAGAGGAAGTTCTAGTGCCAGGAAGTACTGAATTAACTATTTACAATAAATTCAAAACAATAGACATTCCTATTCTCGCAAGATATACAATTTTGGCAAATCGACATCTAAGTCTATCTGCTGTAGGTGGCGTATTTATTAATATTGCATCTTATGAAAAGGGGACGATCATTTCTGACGCAACACATAAACCGGTGGCTTTAACAAAAGCCGGAAGTGATGAAGGCAATACGGTTTATAAAAATCAACTTGGAATGAGTTTATACGGATCTCTTAGTGTAGCCTACCATCTTACTGAAAATACAGACTTACTGTTAGAGCCTTATGCCAAAATTCAACCACAGTCTATTACAATTGCAACTTATCCACTATTCCAAAAATACAATACCTATGGTATAAATTTAGGATTGAGGTATAAATTTTAAAACTATTTAGTTTGCAATTCTTTATAAAAGTATAAATTTACACCGATTTATAAATTGTTTTTATAATCGAGGCAACGAATCGGACATTCGAGGTATCTTGTAATAATATTGACATACTTAAATATTTGAATTGAAAAATATAATATATCTCAGCTTATTCTTGTTCCTTACAACATCTTGTTATAAGGACAAGGAAATATTTATACCCAATCAACAATATTCAATTAATAATGACTTGTTATTGGCCGAATTAACGGGAACACCAACAGCCATACTAGTAAATATCGAAAACCAAGATGTAATATCTTTACCAAATAACATTTGGCTGGTCTTACCAAATAATAAAGTCAATAGTATCGGCAATAATCCGGTTAAAGGTCAAGTAAAAATAGAATTTAAAGAATATACATCACCAAGATCAGGCTTATTAAACAGTTATGAAACTACAACTACAACAGACTGGATAGATGGTCATAAGATTATTTACCTCAGAATTACGCAGGATAATCAAGAAATTAATTTCAAAGAAGCCATAACATTATATTTCCCAACAACAAAAGAGACCGAAAATCTTAATGTGTACACTTTAAATAATGAAGGAAATATTAAACAATGGAGTATTTCTATGAAATTGAATAGTGGATTAATGTATGGTGACTGGTTAATTTATGATAATGTATTTCCAAGTAAAGAAATTACAGGATATAAACTGACGATAAATCAGGTTAATGATTGGATGTTATTGGGAAGATCAATAGGCCGTAAAGTTGTTTTAGACAACCCTTGCTATGTTGAGATGCCAAAAACTTTCAACAAAACGAATTCGATGGTCTATTTTGTAAGTGTAGAACACAATCTCTATTTTAAATTAGATTACAATAATTATACATCACAATTTTTCACGACTAATGGAATTGAAAACCAAGATTTACCAGGTAAATTGATTTTTATAGGCCAACTTTCTGAAGATAAGTATTACTTTGGCACGACAAATGTAATATTAGGTAAAGATACCAATGTACAAATTGAAAGTATCGGAATGTCAAAAGAAAAAATAAAAGCAGCCTTAATGCAGCTATAAAGAGAAATATGGCTTAAGTCATATTTATTCGTAAATGGGAACCGCCTGTCTATAATTAAAGAATTATATGACAGGCATCTTTTTTTCTAAGATTGTAAAAAATGTATTTAAAAGCTTATGATATATACGTTCATGCGGAAAGCATGTTTAATGCTTCAATATTTAAATTCAAAACACCTAAATATTGATTCGAATTGATTATATTATCTTCCTTTTTTGAAGATAATACAATCAAGGCCGACCTTAAAACTAAAGTATATTCGTTGATAGCTTATAAAAATACTTTTTGAAACACTGATTTTTGCCAAATCATAAATATTTAATATACTGCTATAATTTTTTGACACTAAAAGTCTGTATCTTTGCCAGCTAAATGATTAAAGTATTCGTATGTCATCAGCAATATTTGACAAAGTAAGACAAGTACTGGCGAACATCCAGTCAGAAAAAATTGAAGATCTTAAGGATTTAGAAGCTTTCAGAATTAAGTATGTAGGTTCAAAAAATGAGATTAAAGCGCTTTTCAGTGAAATCAAAAATGTAGCCAATGATCAAAAAAAAGAATTTGGCCAGCTACTTAATGATGTCAAAAACGCCGCTGAAGATAAATATAACCAATATAAAGAACAGCTTGAAAGCAATAGCGATGGTGATATAGAATTATCAATAGATCTAACGGCACCAGCACCACCAGTTACAATAGGATCGCGCCATCCTGTTTCCATTATTCTTAATAGAATCATTCAAATTTTCGAACGCATCGGATTTACTGTTGCCGAAGAACGTGAAATAGAAGATGATTGGCATAATTTTACTGCGATGAATACTCCCGAAGATCATCCGGCGAGGGATATGCAGGATACTTTTTATCTAAAGGATTCAACAAATGAATTGCTCAGAACACACACCTCATCTGTGCAGGCGCGCATCATGATGTCGCAGGAACTTCCAATCCGCATAATTGCACCTGGCAGAGTTTATCGTAACGAAACCATATCTTCCAGATCACACTGTCAATTTCATCAGGTAGAAGGGCTTTATATAGATAAAAAAGTCACTTTTGCTGATTTGAAACAAACATTATTATATTTTGCACGTGAAATGTATGGCCCTAAGACAGAGATTCGACTAAGACCGAGTTTCTTTCCATTTACTGAACCTAGTGCTGAGATGGATGTATATTGGGGACTCAAAAACGATGATGATTACCGTATCACTAAAGGTACAGGCTGGCTCGAAATCTTAGGATGTGGCATGGTTGACCCTAATGTTTTATCAAATTGTGGCATCGATCCTAATGAATATACGGGTTTCGCTTTTGGTATGGGTATAGAACGACAGGCCATGTTACAACACAAAATCACAGATATACGCAATCTTTTCCAAAATGACACCCGTTTTTTAAAGCAGTTTAGTGGTGTAATTTAATGGAAATACATAGAAGTAAAGCTGTACTTGCGACAGTTTTTGCTGCGGTATTTTGGAGTACAGGCGGCTTGTTTATTAAACTTCTACCGCAAGATGCTTTTACGATCTTGTTTTACAGAAGCCTTTATGCAGCAATATTATTTATATTTATTTTTAGAAAGAAAATCCTGCGTATAAATAAAATATCCATAATTAGCTGCCTCTTTTATGCACCGTTACTTATTTTATTTGTATCCGCAACAAAGCTGACAACAGCAGCCAATGCCATTTTCTTGCAATATTCGGCACCAGCACTTGTTTTGCTCTTGGAGCCCTACTTTAACAAGGTCAAACTTACAAGAATCAATATTATCACCGTCATTTTGTGCATATTAGGGATGATACTCTTTTTTGTTGAACAATTTTCACGCCCTGACAATTGGTTGGGTATCTGGCTGGCTTTATTAAGTGGTGTAGTCCTAGCGGGCTTGCTGATTTCTCAAAAAATGAATCATACAGACTACCAGCCCGGAGCTGTATTCTGGGGAAATATACTCGTTTGTTTATTAACACTACCACACGTTACCCAAGTAGCTTTGCCTACAATGGACGAACATGCTTTATTATTACTTCTTGGCTTTGGTCAGTTAGGATTAGGCTACGCACTATTTGTATATGGTCAAAAATATCTACCGGCTTTAGAAAGTTCCCTTATTGGCATGCTCGAACCACTCCTTAATCCTGTTTGGGTTTTTATCGGGTATGGAGAAAATCCGGGATTTTGGGCGATTTTAGGTGGGATGATCATAGTAGGTGCATTAATATTTAGATTATATTGGATAGAAATAAAATCTAAAAACTAAGCTCGCTAGATAGTTTATCATTTTTTGAAATTCTGTTCAACTTAACATCCCTTCGCTTATTTACATCTTGTATGCACTTTGAATTCAATACTTGTGACATATTAATAATCCTTTAAAAATGAGCGCATTAAAACAAAAAAAGCCTTCCAAAATCATCTTTGAAAGGCTTTTATTAGTTGACTCACTAGGACTCGAACCTAGAATAACAGAACCAAAATCTGCTGTGTTGCCGATTACACCATGAGTCAATTTCGCTAAGCGACTGCAAAGGTAATATGATTTAAACTAAAATTAAAAATTTTTCAAGGATTTTTTTAATTTAATATTTCTACCTTTGCAAAAAAATAAAAATAGTAGTGAATTGCTGGTCTAAATTTTTTGATTCAAAAAAGAAGGTTTGGGTATTTATCGGCTTATTTATCATGGCTTTATTAGCAACAGTATTGTTCTCAAAGTTCTTGATGTGGAACGAATCCCGCCTAGGAAAAAATTTTAATGATCCTATCCTTGGGAGATTTGCACCGATAGACTTAAGTCTTTGGATAGGTATACTTACAAATGGAGCGATATTTATTGGTTTGTTGAATGTATTTAGACGTCCTACAACGACAATTTATGCACTATCTGCTGTTTTATTTATGTGCATTATCAGGGGATTATCCTTATACTTTGTTGTACTCGAACCACCTAGTAATATCATACCGTTAAAAGATCCGTTTTTAGAGTTGACATTCTATGGTGGCCAAGTCTTACTTAAAGATTTATTTTTTTCAGGCCATACAGCCAATATCATTTTAGTAGGCTTACTTTCCGAAAATATTTGGACAAAACGCATTATTATCCTTATAGGATGTATCGTGGGAGTTATGGTTGTCCTACAACATGTACATTATAGTATTGATGTACTCGCTGCACCAATCTTTGCAATATTAACATACAAACTAAGTGTATTCTTTGGCAATTTCCTCATTTTAAAACAAGTAGAATCCGGTAAACGGCTGGGAAAAATATTTACTGAGCTTGGCTTAAAGCCTTACAGAAAATAATCTCAAAAATCAAATTTTTATCGAATCTCAATCATAAACATATAGAACATCAATTGGTCTAATAAAACCATTCTATACTTGAAATCAATGATTCGCGTGAACGAATTATAAAACTTTTTATGCTAATAAATCTTTGGCAAATCCGAATTTTATAAAGGATATAATTAAAAAAGGGTCAGCATTAAACCACGCTCACCCTTCTAAATATTCGATATAATTTTAAGAAATTATTTTCCAAATAATTTACCTAAAATAGATTTTGTTGCTGCGTTAGTAATTTCACCCATGATACCACCACTGTTTTTCTGACCTAAAACACTTTCAAGGATGCTTTGAGCAGGAGATTTTTGTACCGTTTGCGTTGCACCCTTAATGATATCTAAAAGTCCACCACCACTTTGTTGATTAGTTTGAGACTTTGCTTTCCCTAAAAAGCCTAATAAAATTGGCGCTAAAGTCATCATCATTTGTAGAATTTTACTTGTATCTATGCCACTTGCATTAGATATTGAATTTACGACATCATCTTTTTTATCACCTAAGATATGTTTTAATATCCCTGCACCATTGGTTGTTGATTCATTTTCCGGTTTGTTTGTTCCGGTTAGAAAACCTGACAAATCATCTAAGATGCTACCATTATGATCTTTTTCCAAAGCATTTTCTAAACTTTGCTGCCCTTCCGGTGTGCTTGCATTATTTAAAATACCGTTGAGTAAAGTTCCAAATACGCCATCAACGGCAGCACTTGTTTTTTGATCATTTCCTAATCCTAATTGGTTGCTTAATTGTCCTATAATGATATTTTTCATAGGTCCTTGTAATAAATCTGAAATATCCATTTATGTTAATTTTTAAAAATGAAGCCGAATATTCGACATCTATTATAACGATCGTTTAAAAAAAAGATTTGTTAATGCTTGGTTAATACTTAATACTGAGCTCATTTCTTTACAGAAATAATAATTTTTAATTAAAAATATGGCAAGCATAATTGACTATATCAAATCTACATGATTACGTTTTTATGATCAAACATCGGCACGCAGCTCATAATTTAACGCGTAGACTTTAAAAATTAGGATTTATAAATTTAAAATCTTAAATTTGCCATCAAATTTTTTAAATATGATTTCCAAAAAAGTAAACTCTGTTGAAGAAGCGCTTTCAGGTGTAAAAGATGGTATGACATTAATGTTAGGTGGATTTGGATTATGTGGAATTCCTGAAAATTCAATTACCTATCTACGGGACAAAGGCATTAAAGATTTGACCTGTATATCCAATAATGCCGGTGTTGATGACTTTGGGTTGGGCTTACTGTTAAAAGGAAAGCAAATAAAAAAAATGATCGCATCCTATGTCGGTGAAAACGATGAATTTGAGCGACAAATGCTAAGTGGCGAATTGGAAGTAGATTTAATACCACAAGGTACACTTGCAGAAAGATGCCGTTCAGCTCAGGTAGGCATACCTGCGTTTTATACTCCAGCAGGATACGGAACAGAAATCGCCGAAGGAAAGGAAACTAGAGCATTCAATGGGAAAATGTACGTTATGGAAGAAGCGTTCAAAGCAGATTATGCAATAGTTAAAGCTTGGAAAGGTGACGAAGCCGGCAATTTAATCTTTAAAGGTACGGCACGAAATTTCAATCCATGTATGTGTGGTGCTGCTAAAATTACTGTAGTCGAAGTTGAAGAATTGGTACCTGTCGGAACTCTAGACCCAAATTTTATACATATTCCGGGTATTTTTGTGCAACATATCTTCCAAGGTTCTAATTACGAAAAACGAATTGAACAAAGGACTGTTCGACAAAGAAGTTAATCGGCTCTATTTAATTCATTAAATAATTTTATACATTCAACGGCTTCTTTTACATCGTGCACACGCAGTATTTTTGCACCTTGTTGTAAGGCATAAAAATTAAGTGCACTAGTACCATTAAGTGCGTCAGCTGGTTTGATTTCCAATGACTTCCAAATCATAGACTTACGAGACAACCCTGCCAATACAGGTACATCTAGAATGTTAAAAACAGAAAGATGTTTTAAAAGTGAGAAGTTATGCGCTATGGTTTTACCAAACCCAAAACCGGGATCAATGATTACATCTTTAATTCCAGTATTTTGAGCTTCGAGCAATTTGTCTTTAAGATATACCAAGATTTCATAAACCACATTTTCATATAGAGGATTTTCCTGCATATTTTCAGGCACACCTAGCATATGCATCATTATATAAGGTACATTAAGTTCCGCAACTGTTTGCATCATTGCTTTATCGTAATCGCCTGCAGATATATCATTTATTATATCAGCACCATGCATTACAGCCGATTTTGCAACACGACTATGTATTGTATCAATGGATAATATTACATTTGGAAATACTTCTTTAATCTTCTTCGTATATAAACTAACCTTTTCTGATTCTTCATCTGGATTTGAGATAGTAGAGCCTGGCTTACTGGTCATAAACCCAATATCAATAATTTTAGCTCCTTCTTCAATCATCTGTTGTATATTCTTTAGTACACTGTCCATTTCGTTGAACCTCGAACCTGCATAGAAAGAATCATTATTTATATTAATAATGCCCATAACTATCGGATATTCAAGAGATATAATTTGTCCGTTGCAATTTATTGTTGTATTCATAAAAAAATTAAAATAAACTCAGGCAAAGTTACAAGAATATACACAGCATCAAAGTATCATTTCGAACCAAAGAATCTGAAATATGTTAGTATTAAATTAAACAATTGTCATGCAATCATGTCAGATACAAATTTTGCATTCTGGAATGAAAAGTACAAAAGTGGTCAAACACCTTGGCAACTCGACATACCTTCACCGCCAATTATTGCATATATCTCCCAGTTAAAAGATAAAAATCTTAAAATATTAATTCCCGGTGCCGGACAAGGGTTTGAATTGGATTATTTAGTCCTACACGGATTTTCAAACATACATGTTTGTGATATCGTACCTCATGCTATTGAAAGTTTAAGCAAAAGAATTGGAAACCAATCGGGTGTAAAATACATTACAGGCGATTTTTTTGAATTAAACGACACCTACGATCTGATATTGGAACAAACATTTTTTTGTGCGATCTATCCCGATTTAAGAAAAGCATATGTTGATAAAATACATACACTATTAAAAAAAGATGGAAAAATTGCAGGCGTTCTGTTTGCTACTCATTTTGTAAATGATGGTCCACCTTTTGGTGGTACGATGTCAGTATATAAAGAATTATTCCAACAAAAACTACACATTAAAATAATGGATATGTGTTACAATTCTGCAAAGCCAAGAAAAGGCAATGAATTATTTTTCATATGCGAAAAAACCACTGACAACTAAAAATTAACACTTAAAATTTGGTGTTTTAAATAAGTGCTTTTATCTTGCGCTGTCTTAACTAAGACAAAAGAGAAAATATCCGAGATTTAATAAACCGTAAACTTATTTGTTTTGAAATTTAATCAGTTCAAACAAGGTAAGATTAAGAAGTCTTACAAAGATGTCTATTTGTCATTTTTAATAGCGAGTCTATTTATATTTGCATACCATTTAGATAAAAAATCAGGCAATTCGAGTCAAGATAATCAGGAAAATATTACAAATAAAGAATCTGTTTTAAAATTTGGATTTCCCGTTGATTCTGTTTATTTTGAAGAAGGTGTTATCAAAAAAAATGAAGTTTTCAGTAACTTACTTAATTCCAATGGACTCAATTCAAACCTGATTCTATCCATTGAAAATAAAGCAAAAGATATCTTTAATTTTAGAAATATAAAGGCAGGTTCTAAATACCACATCATAAAAAATCATGAATGTGATGACAAGCCAATTGCTTTTGTATATGAACATGACAAATTAACTTATTTAGTTTGTGATTTAAGAAATGACGTAAAAGTAGATTTAGTAGAAAGAGATGTTGAAATATGTGAAGAAGCAGTATATGGGACTATTGAATCATCGTTATGGCATTCATTGAGTAAAATTGGTGTTGATAATTCAGTTATTGACAAAATGGAAACGGCTTTGTCCACATCTGTGGATTTTTATCACACCCAAAAAGGCGATGAATTTAAATTAATTTTCGAAAAAAAATATGTCGAAGGTGAATACATCGGTCTCGGTAAATTAAAAGCTGCGAGTTATACAACAGGTAATAATACAAGTTATTCAATTCTTTATGAAACCGATAACTATGAAGGTTATTTAGATTTTGAAGGTCGCCCCGCAAGGAAGACATTCCTGAAAGCACCGGTAAAATTTAGCAGAATCTCATCGGCATTTAGTTTAAGGAGATTACACCCTATTAAAAAGACAACCATTCCACATTTAGGTACGGATTATGCGGCTCCTTATGGCACCCCAATTCAAGCCGTTTCTGATGGTGTCGTAACTGCGGCAGCTTATGGGAGTGGAAATGGTAATTTTGTAAAAATCAGACACGACAAAACATACGAAACTCAATACCTCCACATGAGCAAATTTGCTAAAGGTATTAAACCAGGAGTTCGAGTTAAACAAGGACAAACCATTGGATACGTGGGGACTACAGGACTTGCTACTGGCCCGCATGTATGTTTTAGATTCTGGAAAAATGGTAAACAAGTCAACCACTTGAAAGAAAAAATGCCGGCTGCAGAACCTCTACCTGCTCATCTCCTTGAAGACTATTACGAACTTAGAGACAAAATGTTGGTTCAGCTTCAAAACATAGGCCATAATTACCATAATCACGGGGCAACTTCCGCGATTTCGAACCCATAAAAATATTTATTTCTATCATTAATATTTTAATGATCGTACCCTTTTTTGTATTGTTGCAATGAATGTATTACTTTATTGAACAAATGACAAAAACAACAAATTTGTACTGCGTTTTATACTCAAAAACAAAGTAATAATTGCATTACGAATAAAATTATACTAACTAAAAAGTCCCTACTGAAGATTTATTATTGAATACATATAATATTTTTTCATCCATCCATGTTATAACTTTAAGAAAAATTCAAGATCCTAAAGTAATATTTGTTCTTTCATTTTTTGATTAATCGATATTTACTTTATATGATTATTGTGAATAAAAATGAATTTGAAAACACTATAAATAATAAAATCTCGATCCACATTTCTATAAAAAATGAAGTTAAATCTTTTAAAACAAAGCAAAAACCACTAAAATAAATATGGAAAAACAAAACTACATTTTTAAAAAAAAATTATTTCTTTATAAAATACACATGAATATTATTTAATTACAATAAAATGAATTAACATACGTTAATTTTTTTTAACTAGACAATTAATCAAATTCTAAAATTTTACATTCAGATATGATAAACTCTATATTAAAAATATCTAAACACAACATCGGATTCCTTTTGAAATCGACTAAACTAAAGTGTCAGCATTCAAAATAAATCATACTGCAAGAACATGACAAATCAGACATTGATAATAAATCAATCCCAATCATATCAAATTAAGTAAAAAACTCATCATTTTGAATTGATAGCTACACAACAAACTCAGAACAAAAAAAACAAATACAACGTAAAACTTAAATTAAACTGAAAAATATGCGCATAGATATAAATTTGAAACAACAAAAGCAGTAACTCAAAAAACAATTCCTTTATTTAGGACTATAATTTTCTACTTTATTGAAAACCTATTGACTTAGATGATTTTTTTAAATTTTAAAAACAGCAAATCTCCATGAAAAACATTTTAATTCTTATTCCGATTTTTGGTTTCGTAATACTTTTTATCGCTTGCAATCAGCAAACAACCTCCATTAATCCACCTCAACCAGCCGAATTATATGAAAAATACAAAAATAGTGTTGCCTTTGTAAAAAATGAATTCTACTATACCGTAGAAGCTAAAAATGGTACTACTTACTACTATTCACCTAGCACAAAAAACCTATTTTACACATCAGATATTAATGTTGAAGATATATTAAGTCTCGGTTCAGGCACTGGTTTTTATATATCAAATAAAGGCACATTGATCGCGAATCGACATGTAGTAGAGCCTTATCCTGAAAATTTTAAAGATGATTTTTTATTAATTAAAAACTTAATGGCTCGATTAGAATACGAATTGCATTCCATAAATGACACATTACAAACTATACAGGATATCGTCAATACAATAGATACTTTAGAGGACAACATTCCGGTAATACTTCCTACAAACATTATCCAAACCATACAAACAATACTACCTACTAAGTTTTCAAATAATTTGCTGTTTGAATCTACAAAATCCATTTTAAACGAATATTTAATTAGTTCGTATAATGAAATATTCACATCAAAATTAAAAATTGAAAAATTTTTGTCAAAATTCTCAGATTTATTTGATAGCAATCCATCATTTCTAACACCAGTTTATGTTAATCATAGTATTAAAATTCTAAACAATGAATCCAACGATTTAAATAGTGATACACAAGAATGTCGGATTATTAAAATTTCTCAAGATGAGGATGTTGATTTGGCACTAATAAAAACAATACATCAACCTACCAATACATTTAATAGGACGATTTTTGATTTTACAGAACACAATCCCAACATTAAAAACAATTCTATATCAAACATAAAATCTGACTTAGCAAATCCCGTAGGTATAGATGATGAAGTTTATATAATTGGATTTAATAAAGGATTAGAAATTGGTTTGAACACAAATGGACTCCATGCACAGTTAACTAAAGGCAACATCAGCCAAAAGCCCAATGGTGTTCATGTGTTGTACACAATTCCTATATTGAGTGGATCAAGTGGTAGCCCTGTTATCGATAAATGGGGCAATTTGGTCGCAGTTAATTTTGCTGGAATAGGTTCACAAGGATTTAATTTGGGAATACCTGTTTATAAACTTTATGAGTTTTTGAATGGTAAATTGGATATTTAAATAATAACATTCATCGAAAGTATATTGAATATAACAAAGCACAAATTTTAAATTGAAAACGAATTACTTATAATCAAATACTGATTTTTAAAATGCACCATTGGCAACTCAAAAAAAACTTTATGAAAGCATCGCATTTAATATAGACAAATATTTTTGAACTTATAATGCAAAAATTAGGATAGCCATGATTAAAATACGCATAATCAAGACAGGAATTTAAAATAAAAAGAAGTCGCAAAATTAAAATATTTTGTGACTTCTTTTTTCAATACTATACTAAAACTACATCCAAACAAGTATTAAGTATTAAATCATGTAATTGAGAGTACTTTTGTAATAAATCATCCAAAATAGACTAATAATCGATGCTTTAAAGAGATATTAATACAAGCAACAGCTAATTGATTTTGAACACAAATGCCATTAAAAAATATTATAATTTGATTTTCAAATAGAATATAAAACAAAAAAAATTATATATTCATTTGGAAATTATATTTATTTAACTATTTTTGCAAGCGTTTATCAGACATTCCGTATTTCAAACCATATTAATATATGTTATTAGTAATGGTAAAACCCCATATTTTATGAAACGAGTAAAATACGTATATAATCCACATTCGCTAAAATATGAAGAGCACAAGCTCACTAGAAAAGAGAAAGTTAAAAAAAGTATAGCATTTATATCAACTGTTATTATAACTTCCGTATTAATATTCGTATTGGCTTATCACTACTTTCCTACCCCAAAAGAAAAATTATTAGCTAAAGAAAAGGAAATAAGTGAATTTTATTTAACTCAATTACAAGACGAGTATGAGTTACTATCAAACAAGATAGAAACGCTACATATGAAAGATAATCAAATTAACAGGATGATCTTAGGTGCCAATCCAATTGATGAGGATGTATGGAATGGGGGTATAGGTGGACACAGCAAATATAAAGGGCTTGAAAATTATAAAAATACCGGTGAACTCATTATTGAGAATTTAAAACGCATTGATGAATTAAAATTAAAAGTTGAGATTCAAAAAAACTCACTAGACAGCCTTTACAAAGTGGCCGTATCCAAAGAGGCTAAGTTGGCAGCAATTCCTTCTATTAAACCAGTTAAAGAAACATCTCTTAAAAAGGAAGTTAAATTTTTATCCGGATTTGGATTGAGAATTCACCCGATTCATAAATTGAGAAGATTTCACAAAGGAATCGATTTTACAGCACCAAAAGGTACAGATATTCAGGCTACAGGTAATGGAAAAGTTGTTGGTGTAAATAAAGCCGGCAGTGGATATGGTAAAAATGTAATCATTGACCATGGCTATGGATATAAGTCCATGTATGCGCACATGAATACAATTACGGTTAAAGAAGGACAAACCGTTAAAAAAGGTCAAAAAATAGGTGTAGTAGGTAATACTGGTTCTTCCACTGGTGCACATTTACATTATGAAGTATGGATCAATGGAAATCCTGTTAATCCGATAGATTATTGCCTAGATGGATTAACTCCAAAGGAATATCAAGAATTAGTTAAGAGAGCCTCAACAGAAAATCAGTCTCTTGATTAATCGTTAAAATCATGTTAAATCGACCTTTTTAGATTAATTACAGGTCAAGTCAACCGTCTATGTATCAAAACAAATTAATGATGAATTTAAAAAATTTATTTACTATTTTTTGCCTATTTTTTAGCAGTGTTATACTATTTGCTAATGGAACGCCATTTCCATCTGTAGCTATCAAAACTTTAGATGGGAAAAGTATAAACATTCACGATTTCACCAAAAATGGCAAAATTACGGTTGTTTCCTTTTGGGCAACATGGTGTACCCCTTGTAAAAGAGAATTAGATGCAATTAACGAAGTTTATAGTGAATGGGAGGACAAATACAACATTCAGCTTTTAGCAATCACTATAGATGACGCACGAGGACTCTCTAAAGTTCCTGCAATGGTTAAAAGCAAAGGCTGGGAATTCACTGTCCTTGCTGATTCTAAACAGGACTTACAGAGGGCGCTAAATTTCCAGACGATTCCTCAGACTTTTTTAATCAACCAAAATGGTGAAATCGTTTACGCTCATAATGGATACAATCCGGGTGACGAACTCGAACTTGAAAAGAAAATTGCTGACTTAGTTAAGAAGTAGTATTCATTAAATGATATAAATTTAAAGCAGTACAATTTGAAATTGTACTGCTTTTTTGTTTCCTATATAATGGAGTTTACTTTGTAGTTATACAACGCACATAATTATCTATAACACAATAATGGTATTTCGTGCAAATTCCGATCTTAATTTATTAAAAGCACTTCATTTTATTCAGAATATACTTCTTCAACTTAAATCGGACTAAGACACATAGAAGTATGCATTAACTGTTGAAAAGGCTAAACATGCATAAGATAATACACCTAATTTACGAGTTATTATTTGTTTATTATCTATCAAAGTATATACATTTACGCACAAAGTATCCGCATACAGATTAAAGAGTACACATTTAAAATGATTAAATGTTGCACACAATTTTGAGGAAATAGTTTAAAACAAAGACCCGTTTTCTGACGCTCTTGAAATATTAAAATAGTTTTCTACGAAATTTTAAATATAAAAAAATCCTGCGCTAATGAAAGATTAGTGCAGGATTTTTAATTTACATTTTAAAAGGCTAAAAAAATTGAAACAAACTCTCAAAATTATTCAATCATGTACTCCTCTATCGGAGGACATACACATACTAAATTTCTATCACCATAAGCGCTATCAATACGGCTAACACTAGGCCAAAACTTCCCCCCATTCTTTAAATAAGCAAGTGGGTAAGCTGCTTTTTCTCTAGAATAGCTATATGGCCAATTGTCAGAAGTGACGATCATAGCCGTATGAGGTGCATTGGTTAGTACATTGGAATGTACATCCATTTTACCAGAGGCGACCTCATCAATTTCCTTACGAATATTTAATAAAGCATCACAAAATCTATCCAACTCTTCCTTATCTTCACTTTCTGTTGGCTCTATCATAAGTGTTCCTGCCACAGGGAATGAAAGAGTAGGTGCGTGAAAACCATAATCCATCAATCGTTTAGCTACATCTTCGGCACTCACTCCTGACACTTTAAAATCACGTAAGTCAACAATCATCTCGTGTGCAGCCGTACCATTTTCACCTGCATAAAGTATTGGGAAAGCAGTTTGTAACTTGGCTTTTATATAGTTTGCATTTAAAATCGCATGTTTTGTTGCATTGACAAGTCCATCATACCCAAGCATCCTGATATAACCGTAAGAAATCAAAAGGATACTTGCACTTCCGAAAGGAGCTGATGACACTGCATGAATCGCCTTACCACCACCTGTAGGAACTAATGGGTGTCCAGGTAAGAAAGGTGCTAATTTTTCATTTACGCAAATTGGTCCCATACCCGGACCTCCTCCACCATGTGGGATGGCAAAGGTTTTATGTAGATTGAGGTGACACACATCTGCACCGATAATACCAGGACTCGTAAGACCTACTTGTGCATTCATATTTGCACCATCCATATAGACAAGACCACCATTATCGTGTATAATCTGGCAAATCTCTTTGATGGATACTTCAAATACGCCGTGTGTACTCGGATAAGTAATCATCAAACATGCAAGACTGTCTTTGTGTTTCTCTGCTTTAGCTTTCAAATCGTCTACATCGACATTTCCGCTTTCGTCACAATTAACCACGACGACATTCATGCCACAAAGTACAGCTGAAGCCGGATTTGTACCGTGCGCTGATGAAGGGATCAATGCAATATTCCTATGCTCATCGTTTCTATCAACATGGTAGGCACGAATCGTCAAAAGACCTGCGTATTCTCCTTGAGCGCCTGAGTTTGGTTGTAATGAACAAGCTACAAAACCGGTTATTTCAGCCAAATATGATTCTAATTCCTGAATAATTTGTTGATAGCCTAAAGTCTGATTTTCAGGAGTAAATGGGTGAATACTTGAAAATTCAGGCCATGTAATCGGTATCATCTCAGAAGCAGCATTGAGTTTCATCGTACAAGAACCCAGAGAAATCATTGAATGCACCAATGATAAATCCTTATTTTCCAAACGTTTGATGTATCTCATCATTTGACTTTCAGTATGATACATACTAAAAACTGGATGTTCGAGGATAGCACTAGTTCTTTCCATACTACCCAATTTAGAAAGTGTTGTTTCAGAAATTGCGATATCTTTACCACGAACCGTTTTGAAAACATTTATCAAAGCATCTAAATCCTCTTTGAGTGTTGTTTCATCAATAGAAATTGATATACTTGCTGCATTGAAATAATTTAAATTGATGCCTGCCTTTTCACTTTCAACTTTGATATTAGCTACTTCTGATGGCGTAGTCCTAATTGTTATGGTATCAAAATAGTGTTGATTAATCACTTCAAAACCGGCATTTTTCAAGCTTTCAGCTAAAGCAATGGTATGATGATGTATCGTAGTAGCAATATTTTTAAGCCCCTCTGGACCATGGTAGACTGCATACATACCTGCCATAATAGCAAGTAAAGCTTGTGCAGTACATATATTAGAAGTAGCTTTTTCTCTACGGATATGTTGTTCGCGTGTTTGCAGTGCCATCCTTAAAGCTGTATTTCCTTGAGCATCAACTGATACACCAATAATACGGCCGGGGATCAAACGCTTATTATCTTCTTTAGTTGCAAAAAAAGCTGCATGTGGGCCACCAAATCCCATAGGAACACCAAATCTTTGAGTATTGCCGACAACGACATCTGCACCCCAATTGCCTGGGGCTTCTAATACCGTAAGCGACATAATATCCGCAGCAACAACTACCTGAATTTCTTTTGCTTTACATTTCGACGCGAAGTCTCTATAATCATTGACTTCTCCTAATCCATCTGGATATTGTATTAAAACTCCAAAAAAGTCATCCCCAAAATCAAAGGTTTTCCAATCCCCTATTACAATTTCAAAATTGAGTGGCTTAGCACGAGTGACAACAACTTCCAGCGTTTGTTTAAATACATTTTTATCTACGAAAAATTTTGTCGCTTGCTGTGTTTTTTTCTTCTTATTGTGAATAGACTCAGCCATAAACATAGCCTCAGCAGCGGCTGTACCTTCGTCAAGAAGAGAAGCATTTGCAATTGGTAAACCTGTGAGGTCTGACACCATTGTTTGAAAATTTAGTAACGCTTCTAATCTTCCCTGTGAAATCTCGGCCTGATAAGGCGTGTATTGTGTGTACCATCCCGGATTTTCAAAAATATTTCTCAAAATCACGGATGGAGTAATGGTATCGTAATATCCCTGTCCGATATAATTTCTGAATACTTTATTTTTGGCAGCTATGGATTTAACCAAACGCAGATATTCATATTCGGATAATGAATCAGGAATATTAAGTTTTCCGGACATACGTATGCCTGCTGGCACAGTCTTATCTATGAGCTGATCAAGGGTGTCAACACCTATGACTTTCAGCATCTCTTCCTTATCGGCATTTTTAATACCAATATGTCTTCTAGAAAAATCAGTTGTTGATTTATAAGCCATTGTTAAAAGGTTGTTTGTTTAAATTACATTATTAATTGCGTGCGAAGTTAGCCTTTTTTTAGAAATTTGAAAATGATAAATTTCATATCTTAAAATTTTGAAAACACATCATTGTTTTTAGTATCAAAATATTTCCATATCGGTATTTACTCAATAGGACAACACGAACATAAAATGAACAATAGCTTCAATTCTATATTGAATATGAAATATACAAGCACCATTGATATATACTATATTTCTCATCAATAATCAGCCAATAAACCCGTCGTTTAAAAATTGTTGTGTTAAGAAATAGAGATATTTTTCAAACTTCTTTAATGAATCTACCCAACCTTTACTAAGATTTAGTTAAAAATATAAAATATTGCATTAAGCGACTTAACCTTTAGATCTTATTATAGTCTATTAAAACAGAAGATATTTTGATAACAATGATTATGATAGACATAGAGGTCATGAAAATGCTAGCTGATAAAACGACATCAGAAAGAGGATATCGAATGCTTATCGCTACCTATAAAGTACCGCTGTACTGGCATATCAGAAGGATGGTTAAAAATCATGAAGATGCTGACGATATCCTTCAAAACACATTTATCAAAGTTTTCAAAAATATTGACAAGTTTAAACACCAAAGTAGTTTGAAAACGTGGCTTTACAAAATTGCAACTAATGAATGCATCACTTTTTTAAACAACCCTAAACGTCAGGAATTTGAAGCATTGGACGACACAAAATTTGAAAGGCCAGCAGAAGCGTCTATTGATTACGATAGTATCCATTTAAATCTCGCAAAAGCGATTGAAACTTTGCCTGCAAAGCAAAGAGCGGTTTTCAACATGAGGTACTTTGATGAAATGTCTTATCAAGAAATTGCCGAAATAACAGAAACAAATGTGAATGCATTAAAAACATCATTTCACTTGGCTGTAAAGAAGATCGAATCAATATTAAAAGAATAAATATGCACATCGAAAATTTACATATTAATGATGAACTTGAATCCATAAGCCCAATTTTGGCTAAGATTCAAAAGTCTAATGTACAAGAATCGCCACAAGGCTATTTTGAAACTGTTGAAGAACAAATTTTAAGTCAATTATCCCTATCGATGGCAAAAGTGTCCTCAAAATTAGATGTACCAGAAGGTTATTTTGATAGCATCGAGGATAAAATAATCGAACGATTCAACTATGATCAGAAAAAACCAAAAACAATTTTTAGATATATCGTCCACCACAATATCATAAAGATTGCTGCAATGGTTATATTCGTTTTAGGAATTGCTATTTTATTCCAAACGAATTTAAAAGAAGACAAAGCGGATACACTTTTTACCATAGAATTGAGTGAATCCGAGATGTGGGATTATATCATTCAAGATAGTGAAGATATAAGCCTGATGGCACTCATTGAAAACGGATTGATCGAAGAAGAAGATCTCATTGTTTTGACTGAATAAAATAATTTTTACACACACTATCTTTTTATAAACATTTAAATAAGAACACAATGAACACACACATTTTTAAATTTAGAAGCACCCTTTTAATTGTACTTGCTTTAATTACATTAAACCTTTCTGCTCAAAAACGTCAACCTAAAGACGATATGAAACAGAAAATGACTGAGCAAAATGAGGCTTTTATGATCAAGAAATTGGAATTGACCGAAGATGAATCCAAAAAATTTATGCCGATATATAAAGCGTACAAAGCAGAGATTCATAAGAACAGAGCTGAACAGAAACTGGAAAACAATAAAGAATTGTCTGATAAAGATGCAGAAGCACAATTAGAAAATTTGCTAAAAATGAAGCAAAAAGAAATTGAAATTCAACGTGCTTATATCAATAAATTCAAAAGTGTCATTCCTGCAAATAAAATCTTAAAGGTTTTTAGTTCAGAGCGTGAATTCAAGCAAAAAGTTATTAAAAACATCAAAAAACGTAGCCAACATTCAGGTGATCAAACAACTCCTACTAAAGAAAAAAATAATCTTCACTAGAGTATGGAATAAAAAAGTCCAGGGTGAAATCACATTTTTACTCCTGGATTTTTTTATTTTAAAATAACCTTACTACACATAAATGGACTAAAATAACTTCTACTTATCAAGATGTAAAAATGTTTTTTTTCAATATAAAAGGATAATTCAAATAATCTTTCTATTTTTCGCTTGATTTGGAATATTGATTTGTAATGTTGTCTATTGTAATACCTGTTTTTAACCATGATATACGCCCGCTAGTTGCTACGCTTATGAAGCAATGTAACAAATTGGACATCCCGTACCAGATACTTTGTTTTGATGATGGATCTCAAGAGAAGTTTAGAGCATTGAACAAAGAATTGGCTTTTAAAATCAATGTAAATTATACAGAACTAAATGAAAATATGGGCAGGAGCCGTATTCGGAATTGGTTAGGCAAAGCTGCTTATTTTGATTATATTCTATTTTTGGATTGTGATAGCGTTGTTAAAAATCGCAATTTTATAAAAAATTATATAGACCGGCTACCTTCCAATGGACTAATACAAGGAGGTCGTATCTACCAATCCAAAAAACCTAGAGCAAAAAAGAAAATTCTTCATTGGGCTTATGGAAGTAAACGCGAATCCTTGCCGGCTAAAAAACGGAATAAATCCCCTTATTTAAATTTTCATTCTAATAACTTTCTTATTCCTGAAGCAATATTTAGAGAAAACCAATTTGATGAAAATGTCAAAGGTTATGGTTATGAGGATATGTTATATGCTTTTGACCTCGAACGCAAATCTATCCCAATTGTGCATATTGATAATCCTGTCATACATAATGGCCTCGAAATAAACAATGTCTTTTTGAGCAAAACAAAAAATGCTATTCAAAATTTAGTGACATTGTATCAGCAAAAACGAATTCGACATTCGAGGCTTATAGATTTTTACGAACGCTTGGAATATTACAATCTCACACCTATTTTTTTGAAAATTTACAATAAACTAAATTTTAAAATCGAATCTAATATCTTGTCTGAAAATCCTTCCATGACCGCTTTTATGATGTGGAAACTCAATTATTTTATTCAAAATATGAAGCACAATTCCAAATAATGATAATGATCCTTGAATACGCTAATCCAAATGTAAAATAAATATAACCTTACATTTTCAGCAAGCTATTTCGCTATAAAAATGCTAACTTTAGAAATATTGAAAATAGTTTAGGTTAAGTTAACTTTACTTTAAGTCACTGTAAAATATACCATCTTGAAACTATTTAACTGCAACAGAACACAAATTAATCGAACATGAACTGTTAAAGCATGTCACTACTATAGTAAAATATCATATTTTAATAAAAAATAAATTACGTTTCTAAGAGCTATTTTGTATTTGATAGTTCAAAAACAACTTTTATAAAAAATTTAATTTGACAGAAGTACAACACATCCATTTTTTTACAATTTACCCTATTTTCAATATTCAATTACTCCAATATTTCCAACAAATTTCATTACCTTTGCATTCCAAAATTTAAGGGCTCCATAGTTCAATTGGATAGAATATCAGATTTCGGCTCTGAGGGTTGGGGGTTCGAATCCTCCTGGGGTCACTTCACAAAAACGCAATAGTCTATTTATTAGATTATTGCGTTTTTCATTTTATCGGATAGAAGCATCAAAGAAAGATAAATTGCGCTTTTGCCACTTGATATTCAAAATGACATATACATAAACACCTAAAAAAGCAAATTAAAAAACAAATTAAAAAGTACGAAATTTACTACAATTTAAGTTTTGACGTTTCGTCACGTGGATGTAAATTCGTATTCAAATAGTAACATTTCCATTCATAAAGCGTTTATTGTATTGGAAATGTCTTTACGATTTTATGCTTACTATTAAAAATTGATTTCATGCAATCACTCATATTGATCGCTCAAATATTATTTTTATCATTAAATAGTTCCATTCCTACTATTAAAAGTATTGGGGATGAGGTATATATTGGTTTCGACAATCAATTATTGATTGATCTTAAAGGCTGTAATCCGGAGGATGTCAATATCAAAATATCATCTGGAACCATCGCAAAGCGAACGGACAGTACCTATTCCATTTTCGTCAACATACCTGAAGATGAAATTAAAGTTAAACTGTATTATAAAAAAGTAATTTGTCAAATCAAAACGATAAAAGCGGTAAGATTGCCCAATCCTGAAATTGCTTTTGAAAATTTAGATCGGACGATTTCTAAAGCACAAGCAACACAAACAGGAAAACTTATCCTGAAGTATCCTGTGTCTTATTCAAACATTGGTGTTTCCAATATCATCTCATTTAATGCTGCCATAGAAGATACAAATGGTAGGTTTTTATTTTCAACCTATACCAGAGGGGATGCCTTAGATAATAATACGATCAACATGTTGAGCAAAGTCAAAAGTGGGACGCGCTTGATTATCAACAATATAATCACTCAAACATCCGGTTTAGGTGCGATGAATACGCCTGGAACGCTTACTTTACAAATTGTTGACTAAACTTTATTTTGCAATAAGCATATTAGCGTAAAGCAATACCAAATATCGTTCTATTTTAATAAAAACGGTTTTAATACTTCCAAAGTGCAACAAGTTTTTCCTCAAAAGCGACATCCGGCATAAACTGTTTTTCTAAAGCAGCATTAAATGGAATCGGTGTATTCATACTAGCGACCCTTATGACAGGCGCATCTAAATATTCAAATACTTCTTCACTAATCGTAGCCGATATCTCTGCGCCAAAGCCATTGATCAATGTATCTTCGTGTAAGACGATAACCTTTCCCGTTTTCTTGACAGAAGTCAATACCGTTTCTTTGTCCCAAGGAATCAAGGTTCTAAGGTCTATCACTTCTGCATCGATTTCAGGGTATTTGCTGAGTGTATTCATTGCAATATGTACTCCCATTCCATACGTAACAATCGTCAATTCCAAGCCTTTTCGGTGCAAACGAGCCTGACCAAATGGAAGGGTATAAAAACCTGAAGGAATATGGCTTCTAATACTACGATAAAGCTTTTTATGTTCAAAAAACATGATAGGATTCGGGTCTTCAAAAGATTGCAATAATAAACCCTTCGCGTCCTCCGGAGTAGCCGGATAAACGACTTTCAGGCCAGGTACCTTGGTAAACCAAGCCTCAGTAGACTGGGAATGAAATGGACCAGCTGCCGTTCCACCTCCTGTAGGCATTCGTACAACTACATCTGCATGTTGTCCCCAACGATAATGTGATTTAGCCAGATTATTAACGATTTGATTGAAGGCCTCTGAAACAAAGTCAGCAAACTGCATTTCTATCATGCTCTTCATACCACAAATCGACAGACCGAGACCGGCACCCACGATCGCCGCTTCACAAATCGGTGTATTTCTGACACGATCTTTACCATAAATGTCAAAGAAACCTTCTGTCACCTTAAATGCTCCCCCGTAATTCGCTATATCCTGCCCCATCATGATAAGATTAGGATATCGGTTCATCGCTTCGTGTAAACCTTCAGAAATCGCTTCAATAAAACGTACTTCGTGCGTTTCATTCGTTTGAGGCGGTATGACTTCATTTTGAAACGGCGCATAGACATCTTTCAATTCTTTTGAAGCATCTGGAACTATTTCCGGATAGTTATCCGCAATATTTAGTTCGTTGAGAATAGAATCACTCAAAGTTTTATGAAAAGCCTGCATCTGCTCATCATCTAAGATTCCTTTTTCTTTAAGCCAATTTTCAAACTGAAGGATCGGATCTTTATCTTTCCATGCATCCACCAAACCTTCGGGATAATAAGCTGTTCCTGAAGCTTCCTCATGGCCGCGCATTCGGAAAGTCATACATTCTATGATGACTGGCCGTGGATTTTCACGCAATGATTCTGCCCAATATTTAACAGTTTCATACACTTCAAAAAAATTATTGCCATCTATCGTTACAGCATCGATGCCGTAACCTATACCCTTATCGGCAAATGACTTCATCCTAAATTGTTCGGATGATGGTGTTGAAAGACCCCATTGATTATTTTCGACGATGATGATTACAGGCAATTGCCATACAGCAGCGACATTCACGGCTTCATGAAAATCACCTTCACTAGCACCCCCATCACCAGTAAATACCAATGTCGCTTGCTTTTTTTGTTGTAATAAGGTAGCTAACGCAATTCCATCAGCAACACCCATTTGCGCGCCTAAATGAGATATCATACCCACGATTTTATAATCCTGTGTACCAAAGTGGAATGATCGGTCACGTCCTTTCGTAAATCCTTCTTCCTTCCCTTGAAATTGAGCAAAAAGCCTTCTCAATGGAATATCCCGCGCAGTAAAAACTCCCAGATTTCGGTGCATTGTCAGCATGTATTCATTGTTATCCATACCAAGGGTCGCACCGACAGAAACTGCTTCTTGCCCCCACGCCGAAAACCATTTTGAAATTTTTCCTTGTCGCAATCCTTTAAGCATCCGCTCCTCCACCTTTCGAGGCAACAATAATTTTTTATAAAAATGCAGATATTGCGCTTCTGTATATGCTTGAGTTGTCATTAACAAATTCATTTTATGGACGCAAAATTAGCGTATTATTTAGGACTAAAAAAGTAAAATATACTGTTCAGACTTTGCATATAATAGTACATATAATATTATATCTTGTTGTTTGGTCCTGTTGATTTATTTTAATGCATTACAGCTTTATTTTAGTAATATTCTAAGATGATAATTTACAATCCTACAAATTTTTGAAAATATCAATTTTATTCATCGGTTACGCCTTTTTTTCATTTTCATGAAAATTGTTATGCAAAAACAAATAATAAATCAAATAAATTAATCGCTTTGCAATTATTAATACTACTAAATATACAAATCAACCAAACAAACATTTAAAATACAAAAAACTGATACAAAATCAATTACAAATTACAAATATTTATAACATATTAATATAGCCTACTGATTATCAATGGTTTTCAAAATCACATTACTAATTTTTTATATAAATAGGCACAATTATTGGATTATATAAATGTATCAATTCAGGCTTAAGATTTAATACCTCAATTTGATACGTTGACAACATATAAACTGAATATCCATGAAGTATTTACTGATTATTAAGTAAAAAAACATGTTAATCCTTTTAGTCCATGAAACACCTTATACTTACCCTTCTTTGCTGGATATTACTTCCCTTACTATTAACAGCTCAAAACTTATCGCTAAAGCCTGCTATTCTAGTTGAAGAAGCAAAAAAGCACTCAACACCCAAACAAATAAACCTTTTCAAAAAAGCCGATTTAACGAAAATAGACCAGCTAAAAGGTATTAATCAATATGCTAAACTTGAGTTAAATATGACCGATTTAAATTCGGTTTTAAACAACAAAAATGGATTTATCCATCTAAATATACTTATGCCAGACCAATCTGATTTAGAATTGGAATTCGTGGAAGTATTTCCTTTTGCTTCAGATTTTTCAATAAAAGAAGCCCCTTCAATGCGTGAAGTCACTTTTGACAAAGGAAAACATTTCAGAGGTATCATCAAAGGCAATCCAAAAAGTATTGCTACGCTTTCTATCGTAAATGACGAAGTTTCCGGCATGATTTCAAGTCCCGAAATTGAAGGAAATATCATTGTTGGTAAGGAAAAAATTAGCAATACCTATATCGTATATAATGACAAAGAATTAGCCGCATTCAACCAAAAAGCATGCGCAACTCCGGATGGACAAATAGAATATACCAAAGAAGAATTGAGAGATGTTACTGATGGAACTCGTGGATTAAATGATTGTATCCGTATTTACTTTGAAGTAAATTATGACATATATTTGGAAAAAGGTAGTCTAGCCAATGTCAGTGGATTTGTAACTGCAATGTTCAATCAAGTGAGTACATTATTTGCAAATGAGCAAATAAACACCGTCTTATCCGAGATCGTAATATGGACACAAACCAGTCCGTATAATGCTACAAGTTCATCAGGAATGTTGAATGCTTTTGGCACATATAGAAAAGGATTTAATGGTGATCTTGCCCAATTACTTTCCTATAAAGCGAGTGGTGGAATCGCCTACGTTGATGGACTTTGCCGATCAAATCCTGCTTATAGTATGAGTTATGCAGGCATCTCCAATAGTTTCCTAACAGTACCGACGTATAGCTGGACTGTTGAGGTTGTAACACACGAACTCGGCCATCTTTTTGGTTCACAGCATACACACGCTTGTACATGGAATGGAAATAACACTGCAATTGACGGATGCTATCAGGTAGAAGGAAATTGTTCAAATCCCGGTCTTCCCCCTTTAGGTGTAGGAGGCACGATAATGTCTTATTGTCACCTTACTAATACAGGTATAAAATTTGCTAACGGCTTCGGTACCCAACCCGGGAATGTCATTCGTTCAAAAGTAGCCAATGCCAAGTGCTTGACTGTATGTCCTGGAAATGACAATGATGACCCAATTTGCAATCAAATCAAACTTAAACTCGAAATCAAAACGGACAATCATCCAATAGAAACAACTTGGATTATCAAAGATGCGTCTAATAAGATTGCCGTTTCCGGAGGTCCATACTATTCGACAAATACCATCATTACTACAGATTTATGCTTGCCTGAAGGTTGCTATACTTTTCAGATTTTTGACAATTTTGGTGATGGAATCTGCTGCAATTATGGCAATGGATATTACAAACTTAAAAAGGAGTCAGAAGAATTAATTAACGGTGGCAATTTTAAAAGTTCTGATCTAAAAGCTTTTTGTATTTCAGATAATGCCCCGTCTTGTAACGATGGTATCAAAAACGGCGCTGAATCAGGTATCGATTGCGGTGGACCAAATTGTCCGCCTTGCCCGTCTTGTAACGATGGTATCAAAAACGGCGCTGAAACAGGTATCGATTGCGGTGG
>JBEBYC010000018.1:0-58815 GCA_040391315.1 Portibacter sp.
GAACTTATTTATAATTAAAATTCCAATTTAATTATAAAATTAATTTATCAATAATAAAATTTATATTTTACATTTTAAATCATTTTTCACTCTAAGTTCTATGGCTACGTCATATATAATTTTATCTAGTATGTATCATAGATACACAATGTCTTCCAACTGAAGTTTGAAATATTTTGCTTTTAAAAATTTGATAGTAACTACAATTTTTATATCATTTAAGATTTTTTAAATCTTTTTGTTTTATTGATTCGAACTTAATATATTATATATAGTTTAACTACTCTGCTGAATAGTAATCTACTGAATTCAATGATTAATTGCGTTAAATAGATTCACAATGGCACATTTTAAATTGAAGATAACACGGTACATTAATTGGTCATACCCTGAGCTTGTTGTATGATATTGTTATAAAAATTTACACCTTCCTTCGTAATGTAATTTGCAAATATCGGTTTGTTTGCTTTGTCAACAAACACATAAAAGGTACATCCATTCAAAAGATATACATCAGCATCATATACGATTTCACCTTTAATCTGAAAAAATTTTCTACCATCTGGTTTACAATTTTTAGGAATTCTTCCAAGCGGCTTTTCAAAATCTATAAAAAGTATATTTTGTTTGATACTAGGAGGTTCATTTTGGCTGAGAGAAAATGGTAACTCTCTAAAAATGTAGTCAATGTAAGTACATTCATTGATAAGTTTTAACATGATTTCTTCCGTGATGCCTGGAATTAATGGTGAAGATTCATCAACTTCCATTTGAGGTGTATTGGAAGTAGTCTTTTCTTTTTTTTCTGTTTTGCATCCTTGATTTATAAAGAATCCCAAAAATAAGAATAGGAATAAATATTTATTCATAATATTAATAATTGTTTAAAAATTAATTTCGCTGCGTAAAGTAATAAAATAACTTTTGAATTTATTGCCTTCTGGCAATTTGTGATTTAAATCTAACATAGATGAAGTATAGCGTAATGACATTCCAAACATTTTTGAAAAATTTATACCTGCTCCAATTATCCAACTTAAATCATGTGTCTTTAGGTCTTCTAAATTATATCCAATTGCATCCGTTTGGAAAAGATAACCATATGAAAGTCCTCCTTCAGCACGTACCTTATAATATTTATCGGATTCTATGTACCAATCACGAAGACTAAACAAGACCGGTATTTCAAAATAATTTAGTTTTATTTGTTTGTCGGTTTCCTTTTTAAATAGGCCATCTACAGAACCTCTCTGGCTGTAAAGCATTTCAATTGCAACGTCCCAGACTTTTTCATTCGTATAAGAAAGTCTTCCCCCAACAGTCAATCCAATTTTTTGAAAACCATAGAGCGAATCGCCATCTATTTGACTGGCATTTGCACCCAAAACAGCTGCGGCTTTGAAACGTTGTGCATTTGCATTAATATTACCAAATAGAATGAAGCCAATTGTAAATATTATGATTTGTTTTAAAAATTTCATTTTAGATATTTAGGTTAAATGTCTGCTTATCTAAACTACAAGCTTTATCTTTGTGTTGCAAATATATTAATAAAATCTAATAAGGTATGCATAAATATACCAAACCTACGCTACAGAAGCTCGAACTGCTATTTAAAGAACTGGAATACACCATTAGATATGAAAAAGGATCTTTTAATTCGGGGTATTGTATCGTGGAGAATAACAAGGTGGTTGTTATAAATAAATTTTTTGATACTGATGGCAGGGTTGCAATTTTAATGGATATATTAGAAAATATTTTGACTGATGACACGGTTTTATCAGATAAGTCTCGTCAATTTTTTAAAAATATGCAAAAATTACATTTGAATATTAATTAACTATGCGGATTACTGTTTTAGGTTCAGGCACATCTCAAGGAATTCCGGTAATTGGCTGTACATGTGAAACATGTTCTTCTTTTGATCTTAGAGATAAACGGCTTAGGTCATCTGTATTAGTAGAAAAAGATGGTTTTTATGTTGTTATTGATGTGGGGCCTGATTTCAGACAGCAAATGTTGACTCATAAAGTGCCTAAATTAGATGCCATTTTGATTACACATGAGCATAATGACCACATTTCTGGTTTAGATGATATACGCCCTTATAATTTTATGCAAGGAGGAATTATGCCTTTGTATGCACAAAATAGGGTTGTCAATGACATTCATAAAAAATTTGATTATATTTTTGAAGAAAATCCTTATCCTGGTGCACCACGTATAATGTGTCATGTTGTAGAACAAAATAAAAGGTATCAACTTTTTCAAGGAATTGAAGTGCTAACTATTGGTGTAATGCATGGTAATCTGCCAATTTTGGGATACCGGATTGATAATTTTGCTTATATCACAGACGCTTCAAATTTAGATTCTACAGCAATGGGTTTACTAAATAATTTAGATGTACTTATCCTGAATGCATTGCAGTTTCATAAGCATCACGCCCATTTTACTTTCGATGAAGCTGTAGTGACTGCTCTTGGGATTGGTGCTAAAAACACGTATTTTACCCACTTGTCTCATACATTGGGCAAACACGAAAAATTAAGGCTGTTGAGCCCAGATCATATACAACCAGCTTATGATAATTTATCTATAACGATTTAGATTATTAGTAACTACTCGGGTGTTATCAATTTTACTCATAAAAATCATCTGATTAAATTCCAAAATTAAACTGTTAAATAATTATTAAATTATTGCGATTTGTTGTTGTTTTTATAATTGGCATATAAATTTGTAAAAAAATTAACATCTCACTTTTTAAATCTTTAACGTTATGAAAACGCACATTAAAATTCAAAATTACCATTTTTTATTCTTGTCATTAGTTGCAGTCTTGATAGTGATGTTTTTGATTACTTCATGTCAAAAAGATCAGGCTACAAATGACAAACTTAATAATATTAAAACCGAGCTAAGAGTTACAGACTGGTGCGATGGAACACCGATGCCAATTCCACCTGTTATCGTACCGCCTTTACCTTATATCGTGGACGATTCATGTTGTTGTTTTACGTTGCAGTTTTCACCATTATATACGTGGAATGTTCCATGGCAAGTTATAGGAGTTGATAATGACATGACCTATGCGAATATTGATCATTGTGGAGATAAAACAGGAACTTTACTTTCCGATTATAAAATTACAACTTGTATAACAACGCGGGCAACCCATATTACTGTATCCCTGCTTTATCCATGGATACCGGGTGGTGGATATTGTACTATGTTGCCATTGCCTTGTAAGTAGTACAAGAATCTTGTTTATAGATATTTATTGATTAAGCATTAAATTAAGTATATTATGCGATATAATATTCATTCTATATTTCTAACTATTAGTGTTGTTTTATTCTCTTTAGGTGGTCAGGCACAGTCGTGTGACAGTATCGTACTCAACAATCAGACAGCCATCAATAATTTTATAAAGAACTATGGCAATTGTACTACGGTCAGGGATCTGACTATCACTAATAGTGATAATGATATTACACAATTAGACAGTTTATATACCATAGAACGTATAACGGGCACTCTACTTTTTACAAACCAGATACAAGGACGGGAAATAAATATCGGAGCATTTAAAGGATTAAAATATTTGAATAACATAAGTAGTTACTACCCACTCAGATTTACGGGTCAGTTTTTAGCTTTAGATACGATCAATGAGTTAGGTATTGACAATACTTTTTATACTTATCCTAATATTAAACATATAGGAAATTCTTTGAGCATAAGTGACGTGAGTGGTACACATATAACAGAAGAAGATACACCCGTATTTACGACTGGTGAAAATTTCGCTTTAAGCATATCTAATGTTGACACAACTACACTTAAAGTACTGTCAAACAGAATAATGACTGCACATTTAAAAAGATTGAGAGTCGGATCAGGTATTATCAAAAGGATAGATCTGAGCTACCTACCGATTTTAGATTCACTTGAAACGCTAACTTTAGATAGCTATGAAAATAGCGATCTCAGACAGATATCTACGATCAGAAAATTAAAAGTCCTTGAAATTAATAATGATGGAGGTGGTAATGATTATGGGCAGGGACTGATACATATCAGGGAGTTAGACAGGCTATGGCTCAGTGATGGTAAACCGTTGCGCCCATTCGCCTACAGAGACTATAAAAAGATATTACCTAATCTCGAAGCCCTCAATAAGCAACTTTTCGTTGTGTGGACAGACTCATTATTTAATCTTGATTTTTTAGACAATGTAAGACCACCGCTCGCTTCTACACCACCGGATCCAACTAATTTCTATTCTAATGACCTGATTGTGCTTATAGAAAATCGATTTCTCAATTATTGCAAGTCTTTATTTATGTGCAAAGCTATAAAGCAATACCCGGATCGTATTCATATAGATAAGAACTATGCAAGCAGATGCACCCTTGAAGACATAGCAAAATACTGTGAGACGGTAAGCACCGATGATAAGCATATCAAAAGTTTGACAATATCCCCCAATCCCACTTATGGTATAGTACAATTAAGCGCTACAGAAACGCCTGTTCACATTCGTATATATAACATACAAGGTACCATAGTAAAAACCCTATACAATTGTACGGCACAAATTGATATTGCTGATTTGCCTTCCGGTTTATATGTCTTTGATATAGCCTACAATGGTAGAACGGAAAAGCACAAGATCGTCAAGATGGATTAGGTGTTTTTATAATTAAACGCTTTTATTTAAGTTTAAATAAGTGCCGAAATCAAATTATTTCCATTCCGGCACTTATTTTATTTTGCATTATTTTTTCGTAATGGTCATTACTGCATTTTGCATTGCAGGCATGACTTGAATAATTTTATCAGCTACTTTAGAGGATTTGTTAATAAAATAAGTAGTTATTTCATTTTCGTTTTCGTGATTAACAACTTCTACAATGTTATAAATACCATCGTCTTTAACCGTTAAAATTACTTGTTTTGGCTTCATGGTCATTATGTCAGGCATCGAAAAAGCAAGTGAAAAATCAGGATTCAAGTCAAAACCACCAATAATGATATCCAAACCAGGACATTCTGGTAAGTAAGCCCCATCAAATTCAATGGGTAATTTTTGATCCTGAAGTTCTACAATTGCCTGATTATTATCAAAAGAAATTGAAATGGCCTGCCCCAACTGAGATAATTCTCTAGCTTTAGGTTTGACATGCTCTGTGAAAATTACCTCATCGGTCATAGTACCCATTGCACCCTTAGATACTTCTTTTATAATCCAGTCAGCGCCTGATTTACTAACAGTACGAGTCATTTCCATAGGTATAATCTGTCCGGCTACTTCTAATTTGACGTCATATTCTGTTTGACCTTCTTTCCAGTTTGGATTAGAGGCTGGTAACGATTTAGCAACTTTAAGTTCGCCTTTAGGTTTATATGTAACCGTATTGACATCAACCCTAAGTCCTTCTAGTGTTTTTCTGACTTCATCAGTCATATCATCCTGATAACGGCCACCGATCGTTTCAGAAAGGAATTTTTCTACTTCTGCAAACATGGCCATTCTATTTAATGGTTTTGCAAAGCCGTGACCTTCATCTTTTGCGAGGAGGTAATTTACTTTTTTGTTTTTATTACGTAGCGCGATGACGATTTGATCGGCTTCTGCTTGTTTAACACGTGGATCATTTGCACCTTGAATAATTAATAAAGGTTTTATGATACGATCAACGCTAAATAATGGGCTAGCTTCTTTAATGCGTTTTTTACCTTCTTCGGTATTTGGGTCACCAACCATTCCATATAGAAAAGCTCTACCAGCCTCCCAATAAGCAGGAACAGATTCTAATAAAGTAAATATATTACTAGGGCCTACAATATCCACTCCACATGCATACACATCTGGTGTGAAGGCCAGACCTGCAAGCGTAGCATAGCCACCATAGCTACCTCCCATGATTGCAATACGAGTAGGGTCAGCAATACCTTGACTAATTAAATATTTTACTCCCCATGTGACATCATCCTGCATGAGTTTACCCCATTGCAAATCACCAGCATTCTGGAAATTTTTTCCATAACCACCACTGGCTCTAAAGTTAGGTTGTAAGACTGCATATCCACGATTAGCTAAAAACTGAGCATATGAATTATATCCCCAATAATCCCTTGGTCCTTTAGGCCCACCATGAACCAATACCACTACCGGAAGGTTTTTACCTTTGCTACCAGTAGGAATCGTAAGATAAGCAGGGATTTCTAAACCATCGCTACTTTTATACGAGATAGGGTTCATTCCAGATAAATATTTTTCAACATTTTTGAGTGCTGGCCTAGGAGTATATTGAAAAACCAATTCTTTTGATTTGGCATCAAAATAATATATATCCGATGCGAATTTATCACCCCAAACGGTAATTAAAAATTTAGTGTAATCGTGCGTAGCACTAGAAAAATCGACTTCTCTTCCTGGAAACTTCTTTTGTAAATATTTGTAATTAGCCTCCCAAGTTTTGTCTTTCCAATAAATATCTGTTTTATCAGCAGTATAGGAAGTTGAAATGATTTTTCGTGTATTCCGATCCATCGTTAATCCACCAAAATCAACTTTACCTTTTGGGTCGCTTTCGATTTTGTCTAATTTTTTTGTTTGAGGATTCATTAAAAATAAAGTTGATAGATTCAACTCGCCTTTATTGGTTACTAAATAAAACTTAGTGTTATCCTCATTCCAACTGGCAATATAGGCGGTTTCAGTAACTAGGGTTGAATAAATAGGCGTCAATTTGTCCCCATCTTTATATAAGAATTCTGTCGTTCCATTATGATCTGTTTTGCACAATACTTTCAAGTTTTCATCCCAGTCGAAATTATAATCTGTAATACGGTCATTATTTTCGTACAACAAAGTAAGTTCACCAGTTGTAATCTTAAGCGCATAAAGGTCATGCCAAGCTTTGTCGCGATCATTCAGTGCAACCATGAGTAAATCCGGATCTTTTTTGCTAACCATAACGATTTGAGCTGCAACATCTTTTAATGGAGTTAGATTTCGTGATGTCGGGACACCCTTTGATACTTTAGCCATTGGGTCAACCACAAAAACATTGATATTCTCATCACCTTCCTGATCTTTAACATATAGGATATATTTGCTGTCTTCACTCCAAAAATAACCATACATAGGCTGTTTGCTATCTGTCAAAGGCCTTGCTTTATCAAAGGAATCGTCGATTTTTTTGACCCATATATTCATGATGCCTTCATATTCTTTCATAAATGAAACCCATTTGCCATCAGGGCTTAATTGCCCACCTGAAATTTCGGGATTACCAAAGAATAAATCGCGGTCAATAATCGGTGTATTCTGTGCTGTAACTGTCATTGAGATGAATGTAAATAAGGTTAAAAATAATAGCATTTTCATGATAATTTATAATTTAAAAGGTAAATAAAGACAAATTTAATCATAGTATAAGGATTTATCTATGATTATATTTTTTTTTCGTAAAAATGATGTATGAATTGTTTATTTGTATTGAGAAATTGCATCTTTTGCTTGAAGTTATTTAATGTATTTAATCATAATTGCATAAAAACTTCGTGTGTTTTTTATGAAAAGTTTAGTTGTTGAAGCAAATTGTTACTTTATGTATGAATGGTGCTTAAATGTGGTGTTTTGGTATTTATATTAAGATATATATAAATCGCAATTGAGTATTATCATAATGGACAAATTACCACTTGCATCTTATAAGTAACTTTATGCATTTTATACTTTATCGTAGATAATTTTTGTACTTTTGAACTTTAATGTTCATATCATTGTAGGTATATAAATAAAGTTTTTATTGTGAGTCAGGACAAAAATCAATTTTTAGATAAGATATTTGAATTTAAAGAGGCTGAAATCCCTTTTAAAATAACATTTTCTAAAAATAGGCATCATAATAAAGATGTTTTAAAAGCATTTCTTAGACCAGTAATAATAAAAAATAAACTTCAATATGCTGTAACATACCGTTATCAACGAAAAGATGAGGTTAAAAATTATGATCCAATCTTGCTTAGAGAATTGTTAGACGACTTATTAGGTAATAAATTTTTTAATGCAGTACTATTTACAGAAGAAGAAGAAATATCTTTATTGCAAAGTAAGAAAGATAAATCAACTTTGATTGTAAAGAAAATTTCAACTGTTGTAAAAATTGAAACGAATCACGATAATGTCAAATTTAGATATATTCCTGAAAATACACCATGGTTAATGGATTTGGGGCTTGCTTCAAAAGATGGTAAAATTTTGGACAAGGCTCAGGATAAATTCAGACAAATTAATAAATATGTAGAAATTGTAGATAATCTATTAAAGGATTTACCAGAAGAATCGATGTTGACTATAGCGGATATGGGTAGTGGAAAAGGATACCTAACGTTTGCGTTATATGATTATCTTACAAATACACGAAAAATCAGATGTAAGATTACCGGATATGATGTTCGTCCTGATATCATAGGGCTTTGTTATAATGTAGCAGTGGCTCAGGGATTTGTAGGGTTAACTTTCCAACAAAAAGATATTGATCAGGTAGATGCGACAGGCGTAGATGTAGTAATTGCCTTACATGCTTGTGATGTCGCTACGGATATGGCAATAGCAAAAGGGATTAAAGGAAAAGCAAAATATATTATCGTTGCGCCATGTTGCCATCATCAAATACGAAAGGATATGAATCACAGTAATCTCATGTCACCTATACTCAAACATGGAATATTGGAAGAACGACAGGCTGAAATTATAACAGATGGTATACGTTCACTCATAATGGAAGCACATGGTTATCAAACCAAAGTTTTTGAATTTATTTCTACTGAACACACACCAAAAAATTTAATGATTACGGGCATTCAATCCAAACCAAATCCAAAAGCGATGGAAACGGTTAATGCGATTAAATCATTTTTTGGAATACCTTATCACTATCTCGAAAAATTGATGGAGTAGTCAATTTGGGTAAATGGAAAAATGTGATATTTATTAAAACTTTAAAACCAGCTTGAATTCTTTTTTGATTGCTTATTTGTAATGATGCCCATGATGCCGCGAATTAATGAAGTTGTAAATGTTCTGCCTACTTGTTTTGTTAATGGGCTGTCCATCACTTTTTCAAAAGTTGATTTTTCTTGCTTTGGTCTTCCTTTTGTTGGTGTAGGTTGTTTTTTTTCCGATATCGATGAACTTTCTAATTTTTGATTAAGCATTTCATAAGCACTTTCCCGATTAATTATTTCATCATATTTAGGCTTAATTCTACTGCTGCGCATGATTTTATCCATTTCTGATTGTGTCAAAACATCCATTCTTGACTGTGGAGATCTTAAATAACAATGAACCAATGGTGTTGGAATACCTTTTTCATTTAAGGCTGCTATAATCGCCTCACCAATACCCAATTCAGTAAGTAAAGTGTCCACACTATAATGATTAGATAATGGATAGTTTTCTGCTGTTAGTTTAATGTCTTTACGGTCTTTAGCTGTAAATGCCCTCAAAGCGTGTTGTACTTTGAGGCCCAATTGACCTAGAACAGAATTCGGTACATCTTGAGGATTTTGTGTTACAAAAAATATCCCAACTCCCTTAGATCGAATGAGCTTTACAATCGTTTCGATTTGATTTAAAAGTGCTTTACTTGCTTGATTGAATATCAAGTGGGCTTCATCAATGAATATAACCAATTTAGGTTGGTCAAGATCTCCTTCTTCCGGAAATGTACTGTAAATCTCAGCTAACAGTTGTAGCATAAAGGTTGAAAACAGCTTGGGTTTATCCTGAATATCAGTAACCCTAAGTATAGATATATACCCATGTCCATGTTCGTCAAAACGTACTAAATCTTCTACATCAAAAGAACGTTCGCCAAAAAACTTATCTCCACCCTGTTGTTCGAGCTCTATGACTTTACGTAGTATTGTTCCGATGGTTGCTGGTGAAACAGCGCCATATTCCGCACTTAATTCGGCTTTTCCTTCGTTTGATACATAATTGAGTACTTTTTTTAAATCATCTAAATCTAATAGGGGAAGATGAATGTCATCGCAAAATTTGAAAATCATCGAGATGACACTGGATTGTGTATCATTGAGATCTAATATTTTTGAAAATAAAACTGGACCAAATTCAAGTACGGTTGCTCTGAGTCGAGCTCCTACGTCATTAGAAAGTGATAGGAACTCCACAGGGCTTCCCGAAGCAGAAAATGGAATACCAATTGCATTATTGCGGTCTTCAACTTTTGGATTGTAATCACCGGCAACAGCTACACCAGACAAATCCCCTTTGATATCCATTACTAAACTTGGAATCCCTTTCGCTGACAACTGCTCAATGATAATTTGAAGCGTTTTGGTTTTTCCGGTACCAGTAGCTCCTGCTATCAGACCGTGTCTGTTTAAAGTCTTAAGCGGTATGCGAACAAAGGTATCCGTTAATACTTCTTGATTGTACATTGGTGCACCTAAGATGATTGATTCACCCTTGAATGTATAAGCATTTCCGATTTCTTCTATAAATTGTGCTTTCTTGTCCATGAATTTTCAAATATATATATAACCTAACGGAATTTTATTCAAAAACGTCTCTTAACAAGGTAATAATTTATCCCTTTCTGGGCCAGTACTTACCATAGAAATACGCGTTTTGAGCATGTTTTGAATGTTCTCAACGTAGTGTTTGGCTTTATGAGGTAAGTCTTTATAATCTGTTATATTTTCCAAAGAGGTATTCCATCCTTCAAATGAAGTTAAAACTGGTTTAATTTCTTTTTCTACAATGTCAAAAGGCAGTTCATTGGATTTTATTCCGTCATATTGATATAATTCTCCAACCTGAATGGTCTCAAATGAATCTAAAACGTCCATTTTTGTCATGACGATTTGGGTTACGCCATTGAGCATGATTGTATATTGAAGTTGTGGAATGTCTATCCAGCCACATCTTCTCGGGCGTCCTGTAGTCGCACCGACTTCATGACCAAGCGTACGTAATTTTTCGCCTATTTCGTTATTGAGTTCAGTTGGAAAAGGTCCCGATCCTACACGCGTACAATAGGCTTTAGCAATTCCAATGACTTCCCGGATTTTATTAGGAGCAATGCCCAATCCACTACATACTCCGGCACTGGTTGTGTTTGAAGATGTCACAAATGGATACGTACCAAAATCGATATCCAACATTGAACCTTGTGCACCTTCTGCCAACACTTTTTTTCCTTCGGTTAAAGCCTGATTTATATAATATTCGCTATTGATGAATGTACACTTTTTAAGGGTTTCAATACTTTCAAAAAATAACTTTTCCTGCTCAGCGATATTGACGTCGATGTCCGGGTATAATTTAGCTAAATTTAGGTGCTTTTCTTTGATGTTTTGATATTTTTTGTCAAAGCCGGCGGTAAGTAAATCACCAACGCGCAATCCATTACGGCCTGTCTTATCCATATAGGTCGGGCCAATACCTTTAAGTGTGGAACCAATTCGGGATTGACCCTTTGATGCTTCAGTAGCAGCATCGAGATACCTATGTGTCGGTAATATCAGATGCGCTTTATTTGAAATAAGCAACCTGCTTCTGTATTCAATATTGGCCGCTTCGAGAATTTGCATTTCTTTTGACAAGGTTATTGGATCCAATACAACACCATTACCGATTATATTTGTGATGTGTTCTCTGAAAATTCCAGATGGAATCGTATGTAAAATGTATTTTTGATCGCCGATTTTGATAGTATGGCCTGCATTGGGTCCACCCTGAAATCTGCATACTAAATCATAACGGTCAGCAAGGTAATCTACAATCTTTCCCTTACCTTCATCGCCCCATTGAAGCCCTAAAATAATGTCAACAGCCATTTGTTATTTGAGTTATTAGCTTTTAAAACCCAAAGTTACGGAAAATTAAAGTATTCGAGATTGGAATGGGATTGAATAATTTTTTTAATGCATTTCAAATGCACATTTATGATATTTATTAAATCAAATTGTGATGACTTTATGCAAAATGAAATCGTTTGTATTAATTTGAAAATATTATGTAATATATTTATATATAAATTATGATAAAATAACTATGTTATGAAAATTTATATACATGATATTAACCATAATTGTTACCTTTGCTAGTCATGATAGGTTTACAAATTAAAAATATATTTTTCAAATTTATCAAATACAGTTTAATCTTTATTGCTTTTGTAATATTGATTTTTATACTGCTTTTGAGTTATACAGCTATCAATAAAGTACCTGATGATAAGGCATTGCAGTATCCTGAAATAAAGGAATCTTCTACATTATTAGATTCAAAAGGTCGATATATTGGTATTTATATCAATGAATATCGTAATACAATTGAAGCCGAAAATATCAATCCATGGGTTAAAAAAAGTGTCATAGCGGCAGAGGATGTTCGTTTTTATGATCATAATGGGATTGATTTTCGGGCTATGATAAGAGTTGCTATCAAATCCATACTTTTAGGGGATAAAGATTCAGGTGGAGGATCGACGATAACTCAACAATTAGCCAAGCAATTGTATCCCCGTCCTAAATTAAAAGGATCAGATAAGATGATGCGCTTGTGGTCATTAATTCAGTCAAAAATGAAAGAATGGCTGATAGCCAGAAAATTAGAAAAACACTACAGCAAAGATGCAATACTTGCCATGTATCTAAATAAATTTGAATTTGTCAATGGCGCGTACGGTATTGATGCAGCTGCTTTGACTTATTTTGGAAAACATCAGGATTCGCTGTCGTTGTCCGAAGCAGCTACGCTGGCAGGTATGCTCAAAAATCCAAGCCTTTATAATCCAGTACGAAATCCTGATTTGGTACAAAAAAGGCGGAACGAAGTATTAGACAAAATGAAATTGCCGGATATAAAAAAAGAAAAGGAAAATCCAGTTGATTTTTCAAAATTCAAGCGATTTTCCACTTCAGATACGATCGTACCTTATTTTAAAGCTTCTCTAGTAGCTTATTTGGAAAAATTGATTCGAGCGCAAAATCTAGTCAAGCCGGATGGGAGCTATTATGATATTTACGCAGATGGATTAATTATAGAGAGTACTATCGATCTCGATATGCAACGATATGCTGAGGCAGCTACTAGGGATCATATGGCATGGATTCAAGGTTGGTTTGACAAAGACTGGACAAATGAAAAACCATGGGATTACCAAGTAGGTGAACAAGAAAAATCGATGCGTTATGCGGTAATTCGCCAAAAGGTGAGAATGTCACCAAGGTATGAAGCGATCAAAAGGCGTATTTTAAATCCAGTTTTAAACAAATTAAATGTTACACTATCTGATCAGGAAATTGACCTTATCAATGCCGGAAATAAGCAATATGTCGAAAGCAAAGTCGTTTCAGAAAACCTTAAAAAAGTAGTAAAAAGTCCTTATTTTGTTAAAATAAAACACGCTTGTCATCAATTGGAAACTGAGGTAAAGCAAGCATTTGATACACCTGTCAAAATGAATATTTTCGATATTAAGCATGGACAACGCCAGGTCGAAATGACTCCTTTGGATTCGGTTAAGTATCATCTTATGTTACTTCAAACGGCATTGGTTGCGATAGATCCACTAACTGGCTATGTCAAATGTTGGAATGGTGGACTTGACTATAGGTATTTTAATCTCGATCATACGATTATGCGCAGGTCAATAGGTTCTACTGCAAAACCATTTGTATATACCCTTGCTATGACCGAAAAGCAAATAAAACCGTGTGATGAATTTGTAGATACGGTTTACACTATTTACCCAGGAGAAGGCGATTTTAAGAATAAAGAACCATGGAGTCCACAAAATGCAACCAAAGCCAATACTAAACTAAAGTACAACCTGTATCATGGGCTCATGTATTCAAAAAATACGATAACCGTTAGACTACTAAAAGAATTGGGTTCAGTTAAACCATTGATTGATTTATGGGATAAAATGGGCATCGGTAAAGAAGAAAAGCTGCCTAATGGTAGATTAGCGGTACCTGAATGGCCTTCTATAGGACTCGGTGCGATTGATATAACCCTACTGCAACTTACTAGTGCATATACGACTTTTGCGAATCAGGGTAAATGGCAAAAACCTATATTGGTAAAATCCATTAAAAATAAAAAAGGGGAGCTAATATACGAAGCTAAACAGCAGCCAAACCCTGTCATTATGCCATTGTATAATGCCATCATGCTCGATATGTTGATAAATAACGAATCCCATGATTTTAGTATGCATCTTGAGTCACAGAATGGTGGAAAAACCGGTACGACAGACGATCAAAGTGATGGTTGGTATGTCGGCTTGACTCCTAATTTAGTTGTTGGGATATGGACAGGTGGGGACGAAAAATGGATACGCTTTCTACGTGAAGATGTAGGGCAAGGTTTTTTTACTGCTCGGCCTTTATTTGAAAAATTTATTAGAAATCTTGAAAAAGATACTTCTGGTATTTACGATGTAAAAGCAAAATTTGCTGATCCACCCAATGGATTTAACGCTTTGACAAATTGTTCTAAAAAGAAAACAGAACCGATTCCAGAAGCTTCTAGAAGCAATCACCTAGCGGATTATTAAAAAGAGGAATTTTTTATGATGCTAACTTGAAAAATATATTCTTATTCAAATGAAAAGCTAATTCGATAAATTTAGTACAAATCTTTAAAAAACTCAATACCTATTGGGTTCGACATGGATCAATACGTGGCCTAATACGGGGATTTGACTTCGCAATGTATCTTTTAGTATGTGTGCGATATCATGGCCGTTTTTAACAGAGATATTACCATCTACGATCGCATGTAAGTCAACATGATATTTCATACCAGTTTTTCTTATAAAACATTTTTCCGTGCCTTTGACACCATCTACGGTTATAGCAACATTTCTGATTTCTTCAATTAAATCATCGTACATATGTTCATCCATTATTTCACCAAGTGCAGGTCTGAAAATCTTATAACTATTGTACATTATAAATCCGGAAGCAAATAAGGCCGCCCAATCGTCAGCTGCTTCATAACCTTTACCTAAATACAGCGCAATGGTAATCCCAATAAGGGCTGCTACAGATGTTATCGCATCACTACGATGGTGCCATGCATCTGCTTTCAAAGCGGAGCTATTGGTTTCTTTTGCTTTTTTAATTACTAATTGAAAGGATATTTCTTTCCATACAATCAGTGGAATTATGACCAATAATGTCCACATTTTTGGTAATTCATGTGGTGTTTTAATGTTTTGAATACTTTCGTAAGCGATAATCGTTGCAGAGGTAATTAAAAAACCAACAACTATAAAAGTAACCAACGGTTCTGCACGACCATGCCCATACGGATGATTTTTATCCGCAGGTCTATTGGCATATTTCAAGCCAAATAATACTAAGCAAGAAGATAAAATATCTGTGGTGGATTCTATTGCATCCGCGATTAGCGCATATGAGTTGCCAAAAAATCCAGCAAGCCCTTTTATGATTGCAAGGGCAGCATTGCCTACAATACTAAAATAAGTTGTTTTTATAGCGGTTTGTTCTTGAATGCTAGACATGGATTTGTGCTCGATTTAGACACTTATTACAAAGGTACAAATAGGTTTTAAATTCAAATTCTAATTAAAGTAAATGTTGTCTAATGTGCACGTTATTTTTAACAATTAAAATTAACTTTAAACTATATCATAGTAAAATGAAAAAGTTGTTTTTATCTACGTTACGCGTGATTAACCAGAACAGCATACAAATGATTTGATTTCTATTTTATAACTAAATGATAATCTCACCAGTCAAATTATTTTTCATCGATATTAATTGCATATCTGCATTGTAAATTGCGTTGAGCACAAAAGACTCACCTTGTCTCATATATCGGTAAATAGCCGGATCAGTTGGTGGGATATGTAGCGTTGGTGCGATGTCTTGATCTATCCACATCAGTTGACCTTCATCACAATTTCCAGGAACTTGATAAGGAATTTCTGCCGTATAAATAAAACTTATCCAATTGTAGTCTATCGGAGAAGTTTCGGCTAGAATACCACAAAATGACACTTCAGATACTTTTATATCTGCCTCTTCATATGCTTCTCGAATTGCGGCTTGCTCTGGTGTTTCGTGTGGCTCAACACTACCGCCTACAGGTGCAAATACACCAAAGTAAGGCATTTTGGTTCTTTTTAGAAGTAGAAATTGGTTTTTGTGTTTTAAAAAACAAAAAGCTGCTACGCGTTTAGTTCCAGGTTTCATGTTTTAACCACGCATTTTGTCTAAAAGATTACTCAACATTTCATACTCTTCTTCAGACAATTTTTTAAGGATTTTGTCCTGCGCAGAAACTTCATCTATCATTTGGTTTAATTTTTCAATGCCTAAATCTGTAATGATCACATCCATCTGTCTTTTATTATGGGCACATATTCTACGTAGGACCCAACCTTTTTTTTGCAATTTGTCAATTAGTCTAGTTAAGTCTGTACCTTTATCTAACATGACATCTTTGATGTATCCAGGTGTCACAGGTTCAGGGTATTTGCCTTTTAAGATACGTAGTAGGTTATAATGCTGTCCCTGAATATCATATTTCTTAAAAATAGACTGATGGATATCTCTGAAATAATTTGAAGTATAAAGTAGGTTGATTATAGCTTTTTGAAAACTATCTTTAAATCTTGCTTGCTTTATTAACTTATCTATTTCCATTTTTGAATAATTTTGTTTTGAATAGAGCTGATGCTATAAAGGTCAACTCTATTCATAACAAAATTTATATATTGTTGTTGTAACAGCGTTTATTTGCTGAAATATACAAAGGTAGGAATGATGCCGGTTTTTAGTGTGTTTTCAGGAAAGAGTGCCGTGTTTAAAATGGTTACTTCACCATTCTGACTAAAATCTTTAGCATTGAGCAAATAGATATTGCTATTTTCGGTATCAATTCCTAATCCATAATAGCTACCGTCATATACATTCTTTGCTGCAATGTTTTGCTCGTTGATGTTTATTTCAAATAAATTTGAACCTCCTAAAAAATATAATTTATCTTTGGTGGAGTTAATTGCCAGTTTATTAACACCGTGGTCAAGTTTTAATGAAAATACAGATTTGTTGTCAGTGATTTTATGGATTGATCCACTGGTGTTTAGATTTGGATTAGAAAAATTGTAAAATCCACTACAAAGTACCCAAATATCACCGTTTTTGTCTTGAATAAGGTCATTAGAGTTGTCCCCTACTTCAATTGCATCGATGATTTCATCTTGAATATTATCATAACGAATGACGTGATTTTTATAATTGTCAAATTCGGTGGCTGAGACCGTTAAGTATATAATGTTGTGTACTGCAAGCATTTTTTCGGGGAGCCCTTCTACAGGGGTAGACTTTTTAATCGATAAAGATGGCACATCTATTAGATTAATATATCCTGAAGTAAAATCTTTTGACCAAGAAGTTACATAAAGTTTATCGCCCGTACTTACAAAGTATCTAGGCAAATCGATGTTTATTTCGTCGATAAATTTGAAATCATTAGCATTGACGACTACAATTTTGCCTCCATTGTTGATCGTAATAAAATATTTGTTGTCAAATTTTATAATGGACTGAGCAATATTACCCAAAATTAACCCTGGATTTTGCTGCTCAAATAAATCGGCTATCACTACACCATCTTTTATATAAGTGATGGTACCGGTTCCCGAGTTATATAAACCTTCATTTACAATAAAAGTACCTTTACTATAATCATGGAATGTGTTTTGGTCATCTTTGCTACATGCCAAACATGTAAATATAAGAATTGAATAAAGTAAAAAACGTTTTAACATGCTTTGAAATTTTATGAATTTTAAAATAAATATTTAGAACTTATAGGAATAGGTTAAACAAGTATGAATACCCGGCATTGGAAAAAATCGAACCCAGTTATATTGCTGATTTAGTAAATTAATGATTTCTAACTGAATGCTGTGCTTGTTAACTATCCATGTAGCAGCGGTATTTATCAAATGGACTGGTTTTAAAATGCCGGTTTGGTCTGGTGAATCATATCGGTTTGATGTAAACTGATAGGTTAAACCAAGACGGTAATTTTTGTTAATTAATGATGCGTTTAGACGGGCTTTGTGGACAGGTATATATATAAGTTGTTTGTTTTCGAGGGCTTTATCAAAATAATGCTTGATAGAGGTAGTTCGATTTAGTGCATATTCTGTTTCAACCTTTAATTGGTTTTTGGGTAAATTTATAATTTTTGCTAAAGAAATTTCAGTGCCTCTTGCAAGTACCTTTTTTTGATTTACGGGTGCCCAAAGTCCATTGGATTGAGGCAGCCATTGTATCCAGTCTTTTACGAAATTCGCATAAATTGTAGTTTTGATTTCTACATCTAGCCAATTAAAGGTATTCGTTAATTCAGATTTGAAAGCCTTTTCCACTTTTAAATCTGGATTTCCACCTGTTGGCCAGTATAAATCATTGAATCCCGGTAGGTTGTAATTGGTAGATATGATCCAATTGAGTTTTTTATAGCTGTTTGCCAATGTCCAAGAAAACGGTTGAAATTTTGTATCTACAACATCTTGCCTAATACTGAAATCTGTATTAAAGTCTGATGACCAGTCAAAGCGTTTAAAAATATTGGCAGAAATGGTTTCCCTTTGGTGAGTTTTTATAAAAAAGTTAGGTTTTGTAATATCCGCACGATATAAAATTTCGGCTTGCATTTGAAGTTTACTTAGGTTTAGCCAGCTCGCTTTGATAGTATAAATATCAGTTTTAGCCTTCGAGTCAACGGAAGGCGTTTGGAAATTTAAAATCTCATGCCCATACATGCTAGTCAATGTCCATATGTTGGAATGCACATAGTATTTATAGGTAAGCATAGAACGAAGATTAATATCTTTTTGGTTTTGAATGATGTTAGCAGATGTAATACTTTGTGGGATGTCTCTGTCAGCTTGTTGCCACCAGATGTTAGCATGTAAAGATTGCTTTTGATTGAATAACCAATTTGCATTTAATACGACATTGTTTTGGATAAAATTCGTACTTTGACGTTGAAGCTTATTTCGATTATATTCGTATTTAAATTTATTGAGCTGATAACCAGATTGCGCTCCAATTTTAAAATTAAAGTTGTTGTATTTTTTACGTAGTACTAAACCCGCATCAAAATTTTGTAGCGATGATCCTTTTAAAAATACCTTTGCATTTGTTGTCTCATTGGCGTTGTTATTTAAAGTAAGGTTACCTGCAAGTCCATTATTTCCTGTTATCGTCGGATTTCCTGTCGTAAAGAAAGCGATATCATCAAATAGAAAGCTGGGAATTAAAGCCATGTCATAACTTCCATTAAGGGTGTTTTGGAGGTTTATACCATGCCAAAGTATAGGTAAATGCCGATTCCCCATGCCTCGGTGTAGTAGGGTAGTGAGTCCGCCGGGTGAGGATATTTGTACTTGACTTCCATTGACAGATTGTAAAAAAGAAGTAATGTCACTATGCACGCTATCCACAAAAATTGCATCCGGTTTAAAAGCCAGATTAAAAAAAGGTTTATTGCCTTTTATCTCTATGGTATCAAGCAAATATTGGCCATGAGCCGGGATAACCATGGATATAATTAATAAAATCGGTATAATTACAATTCTTACCATAAATGCTTTTATTCCAATTGGACATTAAGCGACCGATGTAATGTAGGAAAATGAAACAGCTAAATAATTGCTGAATGATTTAAGATACATACATAATCAACTTTTCGCCCGAAAGTCATTATTAAAACTGGTTTTGGCAGGTCTTCTGACTTGTTTCTTTGCAAATGCCTTCCCATCTACATGAGACAGTGGCTTGAAAATTGCATAATACTACAAAAATCGTAGTATGAAACTTACAGCTACGGGGATAGTTCCGGATTTTCACCGGATTCCCTATTAAGTAAATGATTTTAAAAATCAATTACACCAAAATCCATGCAAAGTTACGTATTTAGTTTGATTAGTATGCTTTTTTTTTATATATTTTTATACGTACTATGTTCATTTGGAAAGTTTTCATGGTGTAGCATTGGATCGTTATGTCGTTTGTCTTGTATAAATACTTGATTTCTGATATTTAGAAAGTCATTTTTAAGATTGCAGTTGTTTTAAGAACTACCTTTAAATTAATTGTGTTAATAAATAAAAGTAGTATTATGAATCCAGAAAATTTTGTTAAAATCAGGGAATACAGAGATCATATTATTGGCGAGTTAATGATGTCTGCACTAAAAGAAGCAGGTATTCAGGCGTTTAAGCTTGATGAAATGAATACTACACTTCCTATAGAAAATGAATTTGAAATTATGGTGCACGTTTCAGATGTTGAAGCGGCATTGAAAGTTATTCAGGAACGAGAAACTCAGGATTGAAAAATGTATGCATTAAGCACACATTTTCAAAAGGCTGTTTAATTACGATTTCTGTACACAAAAAGTAATATGCTTTTTAAAAAGCATACTACCATAGCTTTTATTTTTTTTACAATCGCTATAATTTAAATAGTTAATTTTCTAAATTTTAATATTTTTGCAATACAGATAAGTAATTAATCATGCCGATAGGTGTATCATATAGTAAAGAAGAGTTAGTTCAGGTAAGAGAAAAGTTTGACCAACTATTAAAGGTTATGAAACAAAGTACAACACCTGAAGATGTGGTCATGCTTGAAAAAGCTTATGAACTAGCGGTAGATGCGCACAAGAATCAAAGAAGAAAATCGGGGGAGCCTTATATATTTCATCCTATCGAAGTAGCTCGAATATGTTATGAAGAAATTGGACTTGGGCCTACAGCGGTTATTTGTGCATTATTACACGATGTAGTCGAAGATACGCCAGTAACATTACAAGAGATAAACGATGTATTTGGTGAGAAAGTAGTACTTATTGTGGATGGTTTAACCAAATTGGATGGTAGCTACAATAATGTAGATGAGGTAGAAAGCCCTCAAGCCGAAAACTTTAAAAAAGTACTTAGCACTTTAGTCGTTGATGTTCGTGTCGTTTTAATTAAAATGGCTGACAGGTTGCATAATCTGCGAACTATAGGTGCACAAGCAAGGCATAAACAATTAAAAATCGCAGCAGAAACAGAATTTATTTATGCACCATTAGCGCATAGGTTAGGTCTGTATAATTTAAAAACCGAATTTCAGGATATCTGTCTTAAAATTGCAGATCTTGAGCTTTATGAAGAAATTAGTAATAAACTCATTGATTCTGATAAAGAAAGAGAAGATTACATTAAAGATTTTATTGCGCCGGTAATGGAAGAATTACAACATTTAGGTGCGGAGTTTAAAGTTTCCGGCCGTTGTAAGGCAATCTCTTCTATTGCAAATAAGATCAAGCATAATAATGTATCTTTTGAAGAAATTTATGACATATTTGCCGTAAGGATTGTGGTTGATGTCCCGGTTGAAAAAGAGAAAATATTTTGCTGGCAGATTTATTCAATCATTACGGATGTCTACAAGCCTATCCCAGAGCGCTTAAAGGATTGGGTTACTACTCCTAAGAGTAACGGATACGAATCGCTACACACCACTGTGATAGGCCCCAAAGGTCGTTATGTGGAAGTTCAAATTCGTTCAAAAAGGATGGACGATATAGCAGAAAGAGGTTTTGCGGCGCATTGGAAATATAAAGGTATAAAGAAGCAAGAAAACGTCTTTGACAAATGGCTTGATAATGTAAGAGAAATCTTAGATACCAAGGAAACCAATACCATGGAATTTATCAAGGATTTTAAAACTAATCTGTTTGATGAAGAAGTTTATGTCTATACTCCTAAAGGGGATATGCGTGTACTGCCAAAAGGTGCAACTGCTCTCGATTTTGCATTTGAAATACATTCGGATGTAGGTTACCATGCGACATCCATAAAGGTAAATAACAAACTGGTACCTATGGGTTATAAACTCAATAATGGTGACCAGGTTCAAGTTACAACCAGTAAAACACAAAAGCCTAATGAAGACTGGTTAAAAATGGTTGTTACGGGTAAAGCGAGAGCAAAAATTCGTTCGGCTACTAAGGAAGAACGTCGTAAAGTCGGAGAGTTTGGAAAAGAAGCATTAGCAAGAAAGTTGAAAAACCTAAAATTGGATTTTGAATTGAATGTGGATAGCTTAGCCAAACACTTTGGATATAAAAGCCGATTAGATTATTTCTATGCTTTAGCACAAGGTGAAGCTAAAATTTCAGATATTAAAAATTATGAAATTGAAAGTGGTAAGATCGTATTTCTCAAAGAAGTAAGTGCTCAGGAAAATAATGTTGGTGATATTTCAAACGAATTAAAAAAGATTCGAAAACCACTTAAGGAAAACAAATCTTTAATATTAGTAAATGGCGAGCCCGCAGATTTATATCAGTATTCTTTAGCTACTTGCTGTAATCCTGTCCAGGGGGATGATATTTTTGCTTATCTAACTTCAAAGGAAGGCTTGAAAATTCACAGGACAACCTGTCCAAATGCAACAAATCTATTGGCAAATTATGGGTATCGGGTACTAAAGGCGGATTGGGTAGGCAGTGTGTCTTCAACTTTCCCTGTTGAGTTGGTCGTTACGGGAATTGACTCTGGAATTGGGGTAATTCAATTACTTTCAAATGAATTGTCGAATAAACTCGCTGTAAATATAAACTCCTTTAGTATTGAGGGTCGAGAAGGTTTTTTTGAAGGAAGGATAACGATTACAGTATTAAACAAAGATCAATTAAATCTCGTTATACAATCATTAGAGCAATTGCCGGGGGTTTCTTCAGTGAGTCGTTCTGATAAGTCATTTAATTAAAAATCTACTTATGACAAGTTCACCAGATAAAATAGACGAAATCGTTGCTGAAGTAAAAACGATATTTACATCGCACTTAGAGAAGTTTGCCTTGCGTAAAACTCCCGAAAGATACGCTATCCTTGAAGAAATCTACAGAAGAAACGATCATTTTGATGCCGAGGCACTTTACATACATATGAAAAATCAAAACTACAGAGTAAGCCGTGCTACAGTATATAATACACTAGAGTTGCTAACTAATTGCGATTTAGTTACAAAACATCAGTTTGGAAAAAATCTGGCACAATATGAAAAAGCCTATGGATTTAAACAACATGACCATCTTATTTGCCTAGATTGTGGTGAAGTCCTTGAATTTTGTGATCCTAGGATTCAACAGATTAAAACGATTATGGGCGATATACTCGGATTCGAAATTACACACCATTCTCTCAATCTCTACGGAAAGTGTAAACAAACATCCTGCGAATACCACAACAAAAAAGGTGGGATGGGCAGTGTTAAATGATGATATTTTCACTGTAAACAAACTTGTTATTTATAAATAATTGAATATCAGCGATCAAATTAGTTTTGATTGTTTATTATATATTATGTTTTAATTTAATTTGATGTCATTTTTCGATTAATATATATTAATTGTGTAATTTGTAAAAAATTGATATACAGAATAATATAAGTTATGCTTAAAAATATATGTATTTTTTTATATTAAAATTTTTTTTTATGTATAAGTGCCTATATCTTTGCCCTTGAATAGCGTGAGAAACTATTCGCGAACCTTATCAACTAATCAACCGGGGATCATAAAAGCTTGTAATTATTGATATAACAAATGATTGTTATATTTAATGTGATGGCAAGGCATAGCCTATCTGGTATATGTAAAAATGGTCTCTAATGTTTTCCAGCCTTTGATTTGAATTAGATCCAAAAGAGATAAAAGCAAATGATTGCTTTTGTTATTTTTTTAACCTTAAACGTTACAGGGTTGAAGTGTATTTGACATACAACAAACCCCGGAACAGTAAAAATTATTTCTTAAAACTCAAAATTTGGATCTCATGAATGAATTTAATTCAACACGTTTCAGTTCTTTAATCAAGCTATTTAGTTTGATATTAGGACTATCACTAGCATCCATGTCATCTGCACTTGCCCAAATTCCGTCATGTGCATGTCATGGCGCTTTACAGGTATCAGTTGATGATACTTGTCGGGCAGTAATTACAGCTGCATCACTTCTTGCCGACGGTTCTACTTGTGGTGGTGTTCAAGATGCACAGGTTATATTGATGAAAACACCAACTAGTGGTATAATCGCATCTGGAGAAGGACAAGCTGAACTTACCGATGCTTATCAATATCTAAATAAAACGATATATGGTAAGGTTACGAATGCTGATGGAACCAACTCTTGTTGGACTTCTATTTTTATAGAAGATAAGATGAAACCGAGATGGGCAAAATCAGAGCCGGATACGATCTTGACGATTTGTCCAGCTGTAGGATCATACTTGCCTGAAGCTTATGATAATTGCCACCCACCAAAGGTTTACCAGGTGCGTGAAGAAATTATCGTTAACGATTGTAATAAACCACAATTTTTTGCTGGACCGGATACTTTAAAATTGATCATTAGATCATATCGAGCTGTTGATGAATCAAATAATATTTCTGATACGGATTTTGTAGTATATATATATGTTACGAGTCTAGATATCAGTAATTTGATTGGTGTTCAAAATGTACAATTAGAATGTGATGAACCATATGCAAAAATACAATCAGGAAGGTATGAAGGTCATCCTTCACCAACTAATATTGGAAGTCTATATGGTTCGGGTGTTCCGGCATTGCATGCATGGATGCCTACAACAAGAGGAGCAGGTACTGTGGATGTCAATCCTAAAAACGGAAATTTAAGATTAGCTGGTGGAACTGACGCCGGTACTTCAGCAGGATTAGGTGCACAGTTGTGTTTTAAAGCAGTAGCAGATGGTACGATCAGTTTTGATTGGAGTGCTATTATGCAAGGACCAACACCTCCATCAGGAAACTTTAATAATGAGCACGCATCATATAAGGTAGGATCTAATGCACCTATACAAATTACTACAAATGGCAGTGGAACAATTCCACAAAATGGTCATTTAAATGGTATTACTATAGAAGAGGGAGAAGAGTTTTGTTTTAGAGTCAGAACAAACAACGATAGAAGATGGACTGAAATCATGATCAGTAATTTTTCTGGTCCAATAGCACCGTCAACTCCTTTGAATCCTGAGGTGACAGACCTTTGTGGTATCTATGTTACATTTGACGATGTTGAGTTCCCTGAAGTTAAGTGTGTTAAGAAAATTATGCGTACTTGGAAGATATTAGAGTGGAAAAACTGTGATTCTAAATACATGGAATTTGTTCAGATCATAGAAATTGTAGACACGAAGGCTCCAGTGATTACAAAGATAGAACCATACTACGAAGCAACTACAAACGGTAATACATGTGAAGGTTTCTTCAGATTGCCAAAACCAACAATAACAGATAATTGTAGCCAAAATATTAAGTACGATGTTACTTATACCGGTGGATTTATAAAAGGTGTTAAACTTACAGATGCAGATCGGTTTATTCCACTTCCCGTAGGTTGTAATTACGTTACCTATACTGCATTCGACGGCTGTTTAAATCAGTCTGAAATTTATTTTACAGTAGAAGTGAAAGATAATACACCACCGATTGCGATATGTGATCAAAATACCGTGATAGGTTTGACTACAAATGGTCAAGCTTGGGTTCCTGCAACTTCATTTGATGATGGAAGTTATGACGACTGTGCGGTAGATATGATGTTAGTACGAAGAATGGTTCCTGGATGTGAGCCTTGTGCTGCACCGATATTGCCTAACTTTACTTATTTAGGTGCGTATACGAGCACGGGTAAAGCTAAACCTCACCACTATTACATGTCTAAATCAAAAGAGCGTGCAAGTATTGCTATTAAAAAAGCAGCTGCTATGGGTGGATATGTTGTAGCAATTAATGATATCGATGAAGATGCTTGGGTATATTCTAAAGTTCAAGAGTGGAAACTAAAATCTGATTACTTAATTGGATTGGTAAATACATATAAAGCAGGTGCTGTTTATAAATGGGTAAATGGTGAAAATAGTACATATAGAAATTGGGCATTAAATGCACCGTATAATCCGGGTGGCGAATATACAGCAGTTTATGATAGTTCAGCAAATTGGTATGATTTTAATGCATACTCTTGCGAGGAGGCTGAGTTGTATTATGTAGTTGAAATTGAGGATCCATGTGGATTTAGTACAGGTGCAATGTTCTGTTGTTCTGATATAGCTCAAAGCCCTATGATGGTACAATTTAGAGTTATCGATAAATCAGGTAATTGGAATGATTGTATGGTAAATGCAGTTATTAATGATAAATTACCTCCTTCGATAGTATGTCCTACAGATAGAGTTGCATATTGTGATGATTATTTTGATATAGGAAATCTTACTGAATCATTTGGTTGGCCAACTGCTTTTGACAACTGTGATCCGATCAGAATAACAACAGATTCTATTGTTGAAATCAACTCTTGTCGTATTGGTAGAATTACCAGAACATTTACTGCGACTGACGCTGGTGGTCGTACAGCAACTTGTACTCAAAGAATTGAAATCCTTCCGAGCAGGTTATTCGAAATGGATTCTACTCGTTGGCCGGCTGATCACTTATCAGTAGAAGGATGTGAAAATCCAAACGATCCTAAGTTTAGTCCGGATAATATGGGTCGACCAGATTTAACAACACACAATATATGCTCATTAGTAGGTGCACAATATACGGATGAAGTATTCTATTTCAATAATGGATTTGGTGAAGCATGTTTCAAAATATTGAGACACTGGAGAGTTATAGACTGGTGTAATTACATTACACTTCCTGGTGGTGGCCATGATTATAAAATATGGAGTCATACTCAAGTTATTATGGTCTCTGACAGAAATAAGCCTGAAATTCTCTCAGGATGTGCTTATCAATCTGTTTGTACATATGACCCTAACTGTAGCGAAGGTTATATCGAATTAATTGCAACGGCAACAGATAATTGTACTGAACAGTTAGGTTATACTTATAAAGTTTATTTGAATGGTAGCAGCTCTTTCGACCCAAGGTACTCAAAATCAGGATTAGCGACGATTAACCAGCAAAATAGAATTAACTCTGTTAACGCAAGTGGTAATTATCCGATAGGAACTCATAAGATTGTATGGTCTTTCCAAGATAAGTGTGGTAATATTACTTCTTGTACTAAAGAATTTACAATCTCTAATTGTAAAGCACCAACACCTTACTGTATCAATGGACTAGCAACTAGCCTTATGCCAATGGGTGATGGCGGAATGGTTGAAATCTGGGCAACTGACTTTGATAATGGTAGCTACCACCCATGTGGATACAAAGTTTACCATTCTTTCGAGCCAATGACTTTTGATAGTACAGGTAGACTAATACAGCAAAATGGTCGTCAATTTACTTGTGATGATTTAGGAAGACAAAATGTTAGAATTTATGTAGGAGTTATTACACCTGCAGGAGATCTAATCCAAGATTACTGTGAGACATTTATTGATGTTCAGGATAATCAGAAAGTTTGTAAGAGAGACAGCTTGATTGTTGGAGGAAAAATTGTAAATACTTCAAATAAACCGGTTAAAGATGTTTTAGTAACGCTTGAAGGTTCTGAACAAACGATGCTTACTGGTGATAATGGTAACTATAAATTTAATAAAGTAGCAAAAGGTGGTAGCTATATACTGACTCCAACTAAGAATGATGATTATATGAATGGTATATCTACATTAGATATTGTATATATTCAAAGACACATTCTTGATATTGAAAAATTGAACAATCCTTATAAGAAGGTTGCTGCAGACGTAAATAATGACCAAAGAATTTCAGCAAGCGATTTGACTGAATTAAGAAAGTTAATATTAGGAGTTACAGATTCATTTGCTAATAATAATTCTTGGAAGATTTTTGATAAGTCATATAATTTCTTTGATCCAACTTATGCAGAAACTGAAATCTTACCAATGGCGTACAACCTTGAAAGAATTCAGCATGATATGATGGTCGATTTTATCGCGGTTAAGGTTGGAGACGTTGATGAGAATGCTAAAGCGAATCTTAACGATGTTATCTTAGAAAGTAGATCTGTTGAAAATATGGAACTTGCGGTAGCTGATCAGAAATTTACTTCAGGTCAGTCCATCGAAGTACCTGTATATTTGACTAATAATGTTGATGTTGCAGGATTCCAGTTTACATTTAATTTTGATCCGCAAATGTTTAGCCTAGAAGCAATCAATAGCCCATTAGCTGGTGTGACTGATAATAATTTCGGATTCACTAAATTAAGTGAAGGTATGATAGCTGTATCTTACAACCAGGCACAGGTCATCGAATTGAATGAAGGTGCTAACGTGTTAGTGGTTACATTAAAAGCAAGAATGGATGGTTCATTAAGCAATATGCTGACGATTGGTTCTGATATTGCTAGAGCTGAAGCATACGATGGTGATTTCAACGTAATGAATGTTTCACTTAATGTTGTTAATAGAGGATTGAATGAAGTAGTATTGCATCAAAATACTCCTAACCCATTCAAATCTACTACAACTATTGGTTTCGAATTGCCTCAGCCATCAGATGTTGTTATTACAGTTTATGATGTAACAGGTAAAACACTTAAAGTTGTAAACCAGCATTTTGAAAAAGGATACAATAGTATCGAATTAAACAAGTTAGAACTGGGAGCTACTGGTGTATTATACTACACAATGGAGTCAGGTGACTTCAAAGCAACCAGAAAGATGGTAGTCATAGAATAATTTTTCTATAAAGAATTTTACTGTTTTTGGGATGAGACCCCGCTTCGAAAAGTCGAAGGGGGTCTTTTTTTTTATTGAGAAAAATTAAAAAGAACAACAACATTTAAATATTTTTATGCTTTATAATACACATCTAATATATTCAACCGTTTTAATTTCGGAACGATATTTGTATAACTCATATAATAAAAATGTTTAATGTATGAAGATTCACTTTTGGAAACCTATAGTGGCTTGTTTAGTAGTATTCGTTTTAACTGCTTTTGACGCGCCTTTTAACAGAAAAACATTGGAGAATTATATTGACGCCTATAAGCATATAGCGATATCTGAAATGAAAAGGGCAGGTATCCCGGCAAGTATAAAACTAGCTCAGGGTATCTTAGAGTCTGATTTTGGAAGAAGTCTTTTGGCTACTGAAGCACGTAATCATTTTGGTATTAAATGTGGTGGCGACTGGTCAGGTAATACATATTATATCTTAGATGATGATAAAGATAGTTCTGGATTGCTGATTGAAAGTTGTTTTAGAGTTTTTGAAAGCGATGAAGAATCTTATATTGCGCATTCCGAATTTTTAAGGAATCCTTCAAAAAGAGCGCGTTATGGATTTCTATTTGATCTGGCTTCTACAGATTATGTAGGATGGGCAAATGGACTTAAGTTTGCAGGTTATGCAACCGATCCTTCATATCCTCAAAAGTTGATTTCAATAATTGAAAAATATCAATTGTATAAATATGATGTATTAACTAACGCCACAAATGATCATCTTATCACAGCTAACGATAACGCTTCTTCTAATCCAGTTATAGATAAAGGTTCCGCTAATATCGAAGAAAAACTTTCAAGCCGAACTAAATTTTCTACAATCAATGGTTTGAAAATGGTCTATGCTTCTGGAGGCGAGTCAATTCATCGAATTGCCCTAATGTCCGGTTTAAAAGTGTCTGAGTTGCTTGAATATAATGAAGAGATCTATAGTATGGATTACATTTTGAAACCAAATGAAATAGTGTATCTTGAACGTAAAAAGAAGAATATCGAAGGAGAAGCTGCTTTTCATACTGTTCAAAAAGGAGAGTCTATGTACACTATTGCGCAAAAATATGGTATTCGTCTAGAAAGTTTACTAGCTAAAAATAATCTAACACCAGATACTTTGCCGCTTGAAGGGCAGGAAATTAGTCTAGTTAAACAACTTCACAAAAGTCAAACGCCTAAATTCAGAATGGTTGAGCGATTTGATTCTTATGTGGACTTAGGTTCATTGAGATAGAAATAACATTTATAGTGATTACATACAAAGAAAAAGTTTGTATATTAAAAAGTTCAAAACAAAGAAATTATATTGATGGTTACTATAGAAACCCTAAATGGTCGTAATTTTTGATTATATGAAAATGGACATTTAGCATAACCTTTATGGATATTAATTTTTAAAAATCACACAATTAAATCATTGCTTAGCAACGGTTATATGGTAAGAGAAGATATTAGCCTGAATAAATATATTAGTGAATCAGGAATGTGTTCGCGACGTGAAGCAGATAAACTTATAGATGCTGGCCGAGTTAAAATAAATGAAATAGTAGCACGTAAGGGTAATCGTGTAAATCCTGCAACAGATAAAGTATATGTAGATGATGTTCAGGTGATTAAAGCTGTTGAGCCAGTTTATTTGGCACTTTATAAACCGACAGGAATTGTTTGTACAACGGATTCTGCCGATCCGGATAATATAATTGAATATATAAACTACACCGAGCGAATTTTTCCTATTGGTCGATTAGATAAGATGTCAGAAGGACTTATTTTGCTTACGAATCATGGTGATATTGTAAATAAAATCTTACGTGCCGGTAATAATCACGAAAAAGAATACATCGTTACAGTTAATAAAAAATTTGATGATGCCTTTTTAAAAGCGATGGCTACCGGAGTACCTATTTTAGATACGGTTACAAAACCATGTACTATCAGAAGGATCAATCACAATACATTTAGAATAATCCTTACTCAAGGGCTTAATCGTCAGATTAGACGCATGAGCGAATATCTAGGATATAGAGTTGTTACACTCAAGCGCATTCGAATAATGAATATTTCACTAGAAGGTATTCCCTATGGCGAATGGCGATATCTGACAAAACAGGAATTAAAAGGGTTGATGAACTTAATTAAAGATTCAAGAAAATAAGATTGTAAAAGTAGCTGGAATGATTAATTATGTTGTTTATAATTGAGAAATTCTTTTCCAGCATCAAATATTGTTTGCCTGATATCCTTGTACTGAAGCTGTAATATTTTTATGGATTTACTATTGTCATAATGCGAATCAACAGATGTACTCATGAGTGTTTCTCTTGTCAGCAAAGGTTCATTGCCCAAAACGATTGATCTTAGTTTTTCTATCCGCCACAATAATTGTCCCCAAAATAAGGATAAGGCGTTAGTCGGATTTTTGGATTTAACAGCTTGTGCTATATATTTTAATACATTTTGATACGATATATTTTCAGCGCTAATTATAAATCGCTCACCGTTGAAGTTTCCTTGTAAACTCTTTAATACTGCATGAGCTACATCTTCGACACTTACCCAACCTGTCGTTCCTATAGGGTAGAATCTGAGCCCTTTAGAGATTTGGTCGAAAAGCTGTAATGATGATCGAGTCCAGTCACCCGTTCCTAATATCAACGAAGGATTCAACACCGTAACCTCTAAACCTTCTGCATGCCCACGCCATACTTCTTGTTCTGCTAAAAATTTTGCTAATCCATAAGTAGTGTCATAGGGGCTATGACTAAAAATAACATGCTCGTCAATGGTTTCATTTTTCTTTTTGCGTCCTATTGCAGCCACCGAACTCATGTGAATGATTTTTTTTACACCTGTATATAATGCTGCATTAATTAAATTTGCTGTAGTATCAATAGCATTCTGAAGGAATTGCTTTTTATTTTTTGTACTAAATGTAACATCTGCAGCCATATGGATGATGATATCCTGTCCAGTTATTTGTTCTTCTAATTGATGTAGGTCTGTAAGGTCACCTATAATCCAAGTACAAATATTATTGCTAAAAGAAGGAATGACGGATTGTTCCCTTCTCAAGCATGTAATTTTGGAATATCCGTTGTCAGTTAATAATTTTAATACATGACTACCTACAAAGCCTGTAGCGCCTGTTAAAAATAATTTGCTGTCTTTATTTATCATCATGTGCAATCTGTACAATATGGTACTTCGGTTCTTTATTCCTCAAAAACTTCTATCTCAGAATTTACTTTTACCAGATTTGTAAATTTACCTTTATATCTGGTTGCTTTGACGCTATTATTATCAATCCAGTGATAATTGCCGCCACGAGGTTTACCTAATAAGAGCCCATGATATTTAAAACCATGTTTTTGTAACCAATGTTCAGTGATTTCTCTGTGTACTTCTGTACGTGATGTAAAGAAAGTGATAATGTGTCCCTCGTCGTACCATTTATTGCAAATGGTTAGCGCATCGGGATATGGTTCGACAGTAACCATTCTTTCCAGATCTTCATTTGGTACATCATCGCAGATGGTACCATCAATGTCAATAAGATAATTTTTGACGCCTTCATCTAAAATAGGGCTCAATTTTTTACCTGCTGCATCCTGTAATGAATGTAATGCTGGGCTGCTCATATTTTATGTTTTGTCTTAAAAATATGTAAAGATATTACAATTTTACTAACTTGCTATTGATAAGCTACTGGAAAGTAATATAGTTCTGAGGATTAACATATTTTCCATCGTACCACATTTCAAAATGCAAGTGAGGTCCTGTGGATTGTTCACCTGTATTGCCAATGATAGCTATTGCTTGTCCGGTCTTTACAATATCTCCTGTTTTTACAAGTAATGCGGAGTTGTGCTTATAAACAGATATGACATTTTTATTGTGTTGGATATAAATACTATTGCCGTTTTTTACAGATTGATCGGCACTAATGACAATTCCATCCATTATAGCTTTAATGGGTGTATCTTTAGGGGCTAAAATATCAACTCCATAATGCTGGACATCTGGTTGAAATCCGGCTGAAACTTTACCGTAAATAGGAGTTGCAAATTTTAAAAAATTAAGTTCTATGGTACGGGATGTTTCTTTAATGTCGGCTTTATTGACAAGTTCTGGAGAAGTTGGTTTGGTGGAAGCAATTTTATCGGTCGAACCTGAGTCCGTATCACCGGCACTGGCTGTCAATATTTTTTGAAGACCATCGATATAAACCTGATAAGCGGTGACTTCGGATTCTAAAGCGTCGACTTTTTTTGCAAGTTCTATAAATTTTCTATTGTCAGAAATATCACCATATCCTGGAATCAACCGCTTTACTGGTGTAAAGAATACAAATGAGATGACAAGTAGCGCAATTGTTAAAGCGGATACACTTAATAAAACGTAGAAACTTAGCAAGGATAGATGGTATGATCCTACCTCTTCAAGATTTTCATCGTCAAGTATAATAATGCGATATGTATCTTGCAATCGCTGCCAAATCTTTTTTTTGTTGGAAGTGCCGTCCATGCTGGACTAAATTTATTGCTAAAAATAAAATAATTTTGTGCAAAATTAGTTATATTATGATGATGAGCTGCATTATTTATATATAATTAACAAAATAAGATTATATCTTTGCACACTCAAATTTATACTTGACAACAAATTATAATATATTTTGAATAGATTTATAATATATTTAGTCGTTGCTGCTTGCACTGTTAGTGCAGGATTATCGTGTGTAACCACTAAAAAACGAGGCGAAACTTCCAAGACCGGAAAGTTCTATCACAATACCACAGCATATTATAATGGTTACTGGAATGCGACAGAAATCATGAAAGAAAGTTTGCAAAAACTTAGGGATGCAAATGTAGATGATTATAACAATATTTTAGAAGTAGAAGACTTCGTTTCTGTGGATAATCCGAGTTTGGTAAAGCCGGATATGGAAAAGATATTAGATAAAGTTTCGACAGTAGCTCAGCTGCATTTACCATCAGATTGGGTAGATGATTGTTATGTCATGATGGGAAAGGCACAATATGTTAAGCAGGATTATGAAACTGCTAATGAAACTTTAGAGTATTTTCAAGAAGATTTTAACCCTGCCAATCCTTATGGACGTAATTATAAAAGTAAAAAATTAACAGGGAAAGCTGCTAAAAAAGCTAGGGAAGAAGAAAAGAAAATAAAAGAAGCTGAACGTAAATTAGCGAATCAAGAAAAAGAAGCCGCTCGTAAAGAGAAAGCTAAAACAAGAGAACAGGAGCGTAAAGAACGGGAAAAAGAAAGAGAAAAAGCCAAAAAAGAAAGAGAAAATCAACGAAAATTAGATGCAAAAAATCGTAAAAAAGGTATTAAAACGACTAAAACACCTACGATAAAAACAGCACCGGCATCCATTGATACGACAGCCAAAGCCGCAACTCAAGAGATAGTATCTAAAACAGAAGAAATAACACCAATAAAACAACAAGTTCCACCAAAAATCGAAGAAGATAAGACAGCCTATAGCGAAGGTTTATTATGGCTTGCCAAAGTTTATATCAAAAGACAAAACTGGTTTCCGGCTCAGATGATTTTAGAAAAATTAAAGCCTGAATTGTTGTCCAAAAATATACGCAGCGAACTGGCACCAACGTATGCTAATTTCTATATTAAACAGCAAAAATACGAGGAAGCCTTACCAAAGCTTGCGGAAGCTATCGAAACTGCTCCTAATAAAAATCTGAAAGCAAGATATGCTTTTATAGCAGGACAGATTGCTCAGTTACTCAATAGAAACAATGAAGCACTAAATTATTTTGAAATTGCTAAAAAGACAGGCAATAACCCTAAAATGGAATTTATGTCTGAGATGGCTGTCGCTAAAAATGCAATTGCTTCTGGAACAAAATCAAAGGACGAAGTACTAAAATTATTACTAAAAAATATTGGCGAAGCAAAATATGCGTCACTTAAAGATGAGATTTATTATACAATGGGGGAAATTGAGCAATCTCAAAATAATGAAAGTTTAGCCATTGAGTATTTTCAAAAATCCGCTAATAGTACTATTAATAATCAAAAATTAAAAACAGAAGCATATTATAGAATCGCTAATATCCATTATAAAGCAGAACGCTATTTGCCGGCATCGACATATTATGATTCTACTTTTATGTTTTTGGCAAATACAGATCCAAGATATGACCAGATTAAGAGATATGTTGATAATCTAAAAGACATTGCTTATAACATTCAGTTAATTAACTATAGTGATACGTTATTGTATTTTGCTTCATTAGAAGAAAAAGATAGAAAAAAAGAAGTTTTAAAATATTTAGAGCGAAACCCTAAAAATACAGCTCCTATTGCTCCCAAAACACAAAGTCCTACAACCAAAAGTGGTGGAGTAGTTATCGCAAGAACTGATTTTGGAAATAGTACATTTTTTGCTTATAATATTGCAAATAAAGAGCGAGGAAGACAAAATTTTATTAAAACATGGGGTAATATCACATTAGAAGATGAGTGGCGTCGAAGTGAAAAAATATCCTTTGCTTCATTAGAACAAAATAATGAAAATGAGGAGAAAAATGAAGAACAAGCACTTGTAGAAAAAATCTCACAAGACGATTATAATGCATTAAATAGAGAGATTCCAACTAATCCAATAAAAGTACAAGAGGTCAACGACCGTATCATGGCTTCTTTGTTTACGCTTGGGAAATTATTCAGAGATAAGATTGACAACTATTCAAAATCCGCCGAAACACTCGAAAAAATGCATAGTCGCTATGGCCCAACTTTAAATGAATTAGATGCTTACTTTTATCTGTATCTCGACTATATGGACTTGGGCAATGTAGCAAAACAGGAAGAATACAAAAATAAAATTTTGAGTAAATATCCAGAATCAAATTATGCGACTGTAATTAATGATCCGGATTACTACAATAAATTGAAATCGCATGTTAATAAAGCAGACAAGTATTACTCGAACATGTATAAACTATTTTCAAATAGTCAGTATTCTCAAGTCGTCAAAATGATTGAAGATGCACCTAATGTCATGGGCAACGACCATCAGTACAATGCAAAAATGGGTCTGATGTATGCTATGTGTAAAGGGAATACAGAAGGTAAGGAAGCCTATGTAAGAGAATTAAATAAAGTTGTTACCGCGTATCCGGGGTCACCAGAACAACTAAAAGCAAAAGAAATCCTAAGATTTTTGGGTGGCGACAATAATGCTTTTGCAAATGTCCAAGATTTAGATAAGATCTATACTCGAGATCCCAATTCAACGCATTATGTTGCTGTGATTACATATGGCTTAGAGGAAAATGAACATATTAATTTCAAAATTGCAATTTCTGAATATAATAAAAGAAATTTTGCTAATGAGCGTTTACAATTTGGTGATGCCATTCTAAATATTGAAAATAACGAGCAGATTATATTGGTTAGAAGGTTTGACAATGAAGAAAAAGCATTAGCTTATTATCAAAAGGTAATCAAGGATAGTGAATCTTACACTGGTAATGTTAAATATACGTATGATATCCTACCAATATCTCAAAATAACTATAGAAAAATGGTAAGTGAGCGTTCTGCAAAAGGATACAGATTGTTTTTAGAAAATTATATTTTGAATAATAATAACTAGAATTTTTTATTTATAATGACCCGTTTATAGAAAAGAAAAGGGTGCGCAAAAACGATATTTTGCGCGCCCTTTTCTTATGTTAGAATCTGCACTATTTAAAATAATTTTCAATCCAGTCTTCTAATGATTTTCCATGAAGATTTTTAGCAAGAATGACTCCATGTTTGTCAACGATATAATTTACAGGAATCGTGGATATTTTGAGCTTATCTAAAAAAGGCGATACATCGCCTTGCAAATGTGAAGCATGTACCCAGCGGTCAGCACCATCTTTCATGATTGCATTTTCCCAACCTTTAAGACTTGAATCTAACGCATAGCCTATGATTTGAAACCCTTTTTCGTGATATTTGTCCCAAAGTGGTACTAAAGTCATTTTATTTTCTTTGCGACATGGAGCACACCATGAAGCCCACAAGTCAATAATCGTAAGGTTTTCGGCATATATGGTGGATAACAGAACGGTATCACTGCTGACCATTGGCATCAAAAAGTCCGGTATAGTATCGCCCAAAGTTAATGGAAGCGCATTGAGTTTTTGACAAACTTGAGTTGTCCAAAGGTGTCTAGCGTCAATATCGTGCATAGTGCTACAGGTTTGTTTGACAAGTTCTGGAATACGTTCATAATCACCTTCTACGCTCGCCCAACGCAATGCAAGCGCATGTAGGTAAATGCTTTTGCTGTTTGATGTGGATTGTACCAATGCATTTTGGAAATCATAGACAGCCTTTTCGTATTCTATTAGATTTTCTTCATTTGCTTCCGTATACCTACTTAAATATTGTTGGTGAAATTTGATTCGGTTTTGTATGAGTGTTACGACTTCATTATTGGATGGATTATCACTTATAATCGTTGTACTTGCTAAAAAGTTAATAGCATCAGATTTGATTTCAATAGGCAGACCCTTTTCATATATTATTGGAATGTAATTACCAGATTCGGGATTTTCATTGAGTAGTTTATTTGGATATGTTTCCATTTTTTGTTGAAGTACCAATAAATACATTTTGGATGGATTATCGGGGCTGCTTATTTTGTCAAATCGGAAATAGCCTTGAGCATTTACTTGAGCTGAATCTATTACTTTTCCTTCAAAAGAGGAAGCTAAAGCACCAAAATTGCCCGGATCTATTAAATAAACGAAAGGATAAATTTGCTTGTCTTGAATATCAATGTGGCCTTTGATTGCCGGTTGGCTACAGCCATAACTCAGTGTAAGGAAAGCAATAATTGGGAAAATGTATTTTAGCGACATGAATTTCTAATTTGATGCAAAACTAGTCATTCCTGAGATTTAAAAGTTAACTTATGTTACATATAAAAATTAAATATAAGTATTCATAAAAAAAACACTATTGAATACGTTTCCATTCCGGCAGTTGAATTTCCTATATTAAGTGTTCTGCAGTGATATTGCAATTTTTCTTGTCTTTTACACATTACATCATTAGAAAAAGTGCAGTAGATAGTAGGATGTTTTGTTTTATAGTCTAAATTTCAATAGATTTAAAAGAAATGACCGTACCCATTAATACTAAAAAGTAAAATCAGGTACGGATCATTTTCAAACAATATGCTAAGATTTAAAAGTTGATTTTTATATTTTAATGATTTTTTGAAACATTGTTCTCGACTTGTCCTTATTGGATATTTGCATTAGATACATTCCTTGTGGCAATTGACCCAATGGTAAAACGTTATCAGCGCTATTTGTCCAAAAATGCGCTACAGTTTTTCCAGAAATATTCAGGATGTTAATACTGTATTCTTCGTTATTTTCATCATTTATTAATACATGTAGTTCATTAGAGAGCGGATTTGGATAAACATTTACTTCAAGATTGTTTGCTGATTCTGCTGTACTCGTAGTTTCATAGGTTTCATAAAAATAGTTATCAATTTTTGTGATTTTATCATTTTCATACCTTGTTATTGTTTTGATGTTATTCATCGATGTAAATGTATGTACGAGCATATAGGATAGTATTTGATTAAAATATACTCTAGTTGTATCCCAATTTTTATTCTCATCAAGTGTAACTTCTAATCTTTCAGTCTCTACATAATCTTCATAAAAGTTATCCCATTCATGATATGAATAGACTGTTTGATAATCTTCAACGTAATAATTTTCAATTTTTGAATTTGGTTGTAATTTATCATCAACAAAATCATAATAATCGATATTTGTTTTATCGCCGTATATATTATATTTGTAAGCGATTAACTGCATGGGAATATCATTGATTAATATTTTAATTGTATCTATCAAGCCATCTAAATTATAGCTTAAAAGTTCTGTTTTTTTGTATGTGGTTATTTCTGATGTTTTCAAATCGGTAGTAGTTGTCATCTCTACATAACTGCTTAATTTGTCAAAAGGAGCGTTATATTCCCATATGTTTGTATCAATTGATAATGTGGTTAATTTCTCTGTTTGTCTCCTTTGAAATTTGTATCGACCTTTATCATCAAGATCTAATAGACTGGTCCAAACATAATTGCTCATGAGTGTTTTATCATTTTTAGAATAATTTAGAATTATGGTATCTCTTAAACCATAGCCATCTTTATTATAAAGTGTTCCCTGATAATAAAAGTCATGTTCATTATCATTGGGGTTTATTATATATGTTCTTTTAAAGTTTCTGTGCATGACATAGCTTTCAGTTGGATCCCATGTATTTATATAATTGTCATAAGGGACGTTGTGATAATAGTAAGTGGTATATCTTATATTATTGTTATTGGCATCATTATAAGTTAATCCTTGATTTGGCCATCCAATTTTAAAATTGCCTCTTTCCCTTCCATAATATATAACTGTATCAGCAGCATGATGGATATAGTAAGTAGCTGAAGGATCCTGATATGTTTGCGATCCACGATTATTGCTATAGAAATAATTAAAGCTATCTTTCTTTATATTGTTTTCAGTCACGCTGAATCCAATAAGACGTTCTTCTGTAGAATTCGGATTGCGTTGTTGTACTTTAATTGATTTTGAAGGTTTAATACCTCTATGTACTTGGACAATTTGACTTTCGAAAGATTGTTTTGATGGTACAAATTCAATAAATTTATCAACAGTGGGATTTTGTCCCATGACTAAATTTAATTGAACCAATACACATACTAAGAATTGTAAAAGTGATTTCATTATTACTTAATTTAAAGTGCCTACTCTATCAATATGCAATTTTCGGCTTCCCTGATTTGACGAATTAAAATTAATAATTTAGATTGAAATACCAATTTGCAATAACGACGTCGTTGTGGTTTTTCAATGCTTTTAAAATTGTAATGCAAATTTGTAGTATTTGGCTTATTATTGTATGTTTTGAAGCGTATCAAAATCGTAACAACTGTACAAATTTAGATTATTTTATTGTAATTCAATGGGTTGTGATATTGGTCGTAAGCCTATAAAAAAGTCGAAGTGCTTTCGAAAATCAAAGAGATATCTTAAATAAATGAAGAAATGTATTTATGATGTGTTGCGATCGAATAATTTGAAATCAAACGACCCCTAATTTTTCAAGTAGTGAATAGGGTGTATCTTCAATCGTTCCATTTAGTTTGTTTCGAGTTCTGTTCCATGTAACACGTACAGCATCCGGGCTAATACCCAATGTACTGGCCATTTCCTTATGGTCCATTCCTATTTTAATAAACATCAAATAACGTAATTCGGAAGCAGTAATGGATGGTTCCTTTTGTTTAATTGTTGCAGTAAACTGAGGATAAAGCCTGTTAAATGATTTAAGAAAATCTAACCAATCATCGTTAGTAAGGATGATCTTGCTTTTTAAATCTACTAATTGGGAAGCAATAATTTTCATAGGGAAATTCGGGTTTTGCTTCATGTGTTCCAATTCATCAGACACAGACTGGATTATTGTATTTTTATCTACGATATTTTTAAGAAATGATTTAATTTCAGCTTGGGCTTGAGCCAATTCATGTGCTGTTTTTTCCTTTTCATACTCAAGTATTATTTGACGTTTTTGGTATTTAAGTTTAGAAATATAATATAAACCAAAACCGATGCACGTCAAAATTATTAAAAATAATATGAAAATTCCAATATAAAAACGAAATTTCGTATTCTGTTGTTTGATTTCAGCTTCCTTTTGTTCGAAAAATTGGTTGGCCTCTTGTCGAGCTATTTGAGCTTTTACTTCCTGCCCAGACAAACTATCTTTAACGGACATCATTTCTTGTAAAGTATAAAAAGCAGACTTGAAATCGCCTGAATTTAAATGAATATTTAAAATAAAATTATTTATATAAACTTTTTGAGGGGAATCATTCAAAAGTTTTGCAATATGAAGCGCTTTATTTTCATATTCTAAAGCGATCTTATACCTCATTTTCGGATCAATTCCAATAAATCTCAAAATGCTGTCAGGTGCAATCGTGATTAGATATCCCTTATCTTTATAATGTAGCATTTCTACATACTTATTACCAGTTTTGTTTACGATCTCTTTACAAAGATTATGATACTTTAATGCATTTTTGAAATCACCGTAAGTTTGATAACAAGCAGCGAGATTTGCATAGTCTGCAGCAATTCCTACTTCATTATTAATTTTTTTTCTAATTTCAATGGACTTTGAAAATATTTCTATTATTTCATTCTTGTTGCCTGACCGATTCATATTTCCTTGCCAAGCAATGGCAGTTGCTAATATATATTGATCATTTATTTCCTTAGCAAGTTCAATTATCTTATTCGAATAGTCTTTTGTAACATCCAATTTATCAAGATGAAAGTATACTTCGCCAATTTTGAAATATATTTGAATTAGTTCATTTTTAAGTTGTGCTTGGTTTGCAATCTTCAATGCCTTTTGATAAAAGTTTAATGCTTGTGGAAAGTCAAGCAATTTATAGAATACATAACCCAATTCTCTATAAGTTATTGATTGATAATTATCAAGTTTGTATTTTGAAGCGATTTCGAGTGCTTCATTATAGATATTAATACTTTCTTTGAATTTATAGGATTCTAGTCGTATATAACCTATTCTTAATAAGCAGTTTATGATGCCTTCAGGATTATGTAATTGCGTATATATAGATTTTGCTTGATTAAGAATTCTAAGAGCATTTGTCGTGTCTCTTAATGACATATAGTACCGACTCTTTTGCATGAATCCATTGGCAATTCCAACATTATATTGCAATTTTTTTGCTAGGGACGTTGCATTTTGTGCGTAGTTAAAAAAGGATGAATCTAAATAATTCCAATTTACATAAGCGTTGCAAATGGAAATTATTAAATCTACTTTTGACTTATCATCTGAAGTATAGTTTTTCAATATTTGTTCAAGAGAGTCTTTCTTATGAACATATTTATTTGCAAATGCGGTTTGATATACCGTAATGAATAAGGCTATTACTAAATAACAATTTAAGCATTTTAATCTCAAGTTGTAATATTTTAAAGCAAAATAAAAAATTAATTAATCGTGAGATTCTTTCAGCGTATAAAAATGAAATTTAAAGTTATTAATAACAATTTTTAATAAAAATACACCTTATATCTCATTCGAAATGAGCTGTTTTACTAAAAAATTAATAAACATTAAGCATAAAAAATCCTGTATTGTTTATTAAGTATTTCCGTATAATTGTCATATTCTAAAAGATTAATCTTTTACGATTAGCGTTTCCATAAATCCAGTCAATAAGCGAACCCCATATGCTGTCGCTGTACGCATTTTTGCAAATTCGGAATCAGAAAAAGCTACACCGGCTATATCTAAATGTACCCATTTGTCATGTTCTGAAGTAAAAACCTCTAAAAATTTTGCAGCTGTTATCGAGCCGGCAACAGGTTTATTACTTAGATTTTTAACATCGGCGATGTCAGAGTGTAGCTCCGGCACATAATCCTCCCAAAGAGGCATTCGCCAAACACGTTCGTTGACCGCTTCGCCAATTTTAGTTAAAGTGCTGGCAATCTCTTCATTATTAGTAAACATACCTGAAGTGGTATAACCCAATGCGGCAATGACACTTCCGGTAAGGGTAGCTAAATCTATTAAATACTCCGGATGATAATTATCGATTATATAAGAGAGTCCATCTGCAAGTATAAGCCGACCTTCAGCATCTGTGTTGAGGACTTCAATCGTTTTGCCGCTGTACGAACTTATCACATCACCCGGACGGATGCTATTGGCATCAACACTGTTTTCAGCAGCTGGAACGATACCAACAATATGGATGGGTAGCTTTAGTCTGGCTGCCAGTTCAATCGCACCGATAACAGCTGCTGCGCCCCCCATATCACTTTTCATATATCCCATATTACTGGCCGGTTTGATAGAGATACCTCCTGTGTCAAAGGTAATACCTTTACCAACAAGACCTAAAGTAGGATTGTGTGATTTTAAACCTTCAGGTTTGTACTCCATCACGATGAGCTTGGGTTGATTAATACTTCCTTGACCTACCGCGATGAGCGCATCCATTTTTAAATCATAGAGTTGTTTTAAGCTTAAAACAGAAACATCAAATCCGTATTTCTGACCGGATTCAATGGCATAATTTGCCAGAAATTCAGGTGTTTTATGGTTTGATGGCATATCTACGAGGTACATAGCAGACAATTGCGCTTCAGCGGTTTGTAAAGCATTTTCTGCAATTTTTTGCTGATTAGCATCTATGAATAGCTTGATCTGCGGCTCTTCAAGTTGATTGCCATTGGTTTTGAAAATACCAATTTCGTATAAGCTAAGCCTAAGGCCAATAACGGCATTTGTCAATTGTATATCATTTAGATGAACACCAATAACTACTGCGTTAAGTTTGCATTTAGCCTTGAGTTGATGAATGATACTCCTATAATAATTGTAAGATTTCGGTTGGTCTTTGGCCTCACCCAATCCTAAGACAAATACTTTAAGTGGCTTCTCAGGATGATGAAAAGTAATCGTCTCTTTAGCATTTAAATTAACAACCGGTTGATACTTAAGTCCTGAATACTGTTGAATTGTATCTAGATCTTCCTTGTTTTTTTCATAAGGAAGGATAATTGTTTCATTTTTAAAATCCCAAGATTGAGGTATTTCTAAAGTAAGTGGCATTTTAATTTATGTATTAATACTTGCTGTAATATAACCATTTAAAAGCTATCGGGAACTGCGCTCCCCAGTTAATCTCACTATGTCGTCCCGATGGATTATATGCAAAAATAACATCGAAGGCATCATATTTTCTTTTCTCTTGAAGAATACTATCTAACCGCAATACCTGACCATAGTGATTGGCACTTTCCATGCCTCCGGCGTAGAGATATATGTCGGTAGGGCCACCCGGAACAAATGATTTAGCTAATTGATAAATCTCTTCTGAAACCCATAAGCTCGGTGAAAAAATCATTATTTTGCCAAATTTTTCCGGATATTTAAAGCCTGCGTATAAGCTAATCAAACCACCTAAGCTACTTCCGCCAATACCCGTAGTATCACGGTCTTGCAATATCCGATATTTACTTTCAATCATCGGCATTAATTCTTCAAGTACGAACTTAATGTATAAACTCCCTTCGGCCTCGGTGTATCTAGGTGTAGAATATGGCATGTATTCTTGTATCCTCAGCGTTCCACCATGGTCTATTGCTACTATTATGGTATTGTTCATGCCATGAGCGGCAAGTTTTTCTAAGGATTTGTCTATGCCCCAATTACCGTATGGTGCATATTCGTCAAACAAATTTTGCCCATCGTGCAGATAAAGTACAGGATATGCTTTGTTTGTTTCATAATAATCATAGGGAAGTAAAACAGCAATTCTTCTTTTACGATCTAAATTTGCTATTTCGAAATCGGCGTCTAAGATCTCGATGATTGGGTTATATGATTTGGTGATTTGATCAGTCATGAGAATGCAAAAGTAAATAAAATATTCAAAATAGAATACAGCTTTTACTATGAAGTAATTTTTTGAGTAATTTTTTTTAAATATTTTGATTGAAATGAACATAAAAGCGTACCTTTGCACTCCATTTGAAAAAGTTCTTTATTTATCATGAATAACTTAGATCGTTTTTCTTTACCTTTTTTAGGGATGAAGAATGGCGTACATACGTATGATTTCAATGTGGGGGATGATTTTTTTAAAGAATTTGATCATTCACCGATTGAAAGTGGTAGTTTTACCATCAAGATTAATTTTGACAAACAAACCAATGTAAGTGAAATGGATTTACATATAGATGGTTTTGTCAAAGCGGTCTGTGACAGATGTCTTACAGATATTAATTTACCGGTTAATGGTGACTATCATTTGTATGTAAAAGTGAGTAATGAAAATGAGGATGAAGCGGACGAAGTCATATATCTAAAAGAAAATAGTGTCAGATTATATTTGGGGCAGGTGATATATGAGTATATTTGTCTTTCACTGCCATTAAGTAATGCTTATGACTGTGAAACAGAGATACCTAGACCTTGTGACGATACAGTTTTAAATAAACTCAATCATACTCATGAGCGCGAAGCGCATATTGACAATTCAAATGAAAATGACATCTGGAAAAATTTAAAAAACATGATGTCAAAAAATTAAACCTTTGTACTTTATTGAAGTTATATAAATAGTAAATTGATTATCAGTTAAAAAAATTGAACGATGGCACATCCAAAGAGTAGAGTATCCAAGTCAAAGAAAAATAAAAGAAGAACACATCACAATGTCGTTATTCCACAGTTGGCTATTTGTAAGACCACAAGCGAGGCACATTTGATGCATAGAGCTTATTGGCATGAAGGTAGCATGTATTATAAAGGAAAAGTTGTTATTCAAGCTCCTGAGGAAGAAACAGTAGTAGAATAATTTTTCGACAGTACTTCAAAAATTAAATGAGCTCCCTGATGTGTAAACACTTGGAGCTTTTCTCGTTTAGTAAAAACAAATCAGATATGAAAACCATTATCAATGCACCAGAAGCACCAGCACCTGTAGGACCCTATAATCACTCTGTCTTAGCCGGTAATACTTTATATGTATCCGGTCAAATCGCCATTGACCAATCTACCGGCCAATTAGTGATGGATACAATTGAAAATGAGACCCATCAGGTGATGAAAAATATGGGCTTTATCCTTTCAGCAGCCGGTTTGACCTTTGAAAATATTGTTAAATGCACCATTTTTGTTTCGGATATGGAAAATTATGGACGAATCAACGCCGTATATGCTTCATATTTTAATGAAGCAACTGCTCCTGCTCGTGAACTGGTTCAGGTAGCAAATCTTCCGCGTTACGTCAACGTTGAGATTAGCTGTATCGCAGTAAAATAATTTTTGTTAAGATTAGTCGTTATAAATAACGTATTTACTTCTAATTTTTCGATATGCTTGTAAATCTGATTGCCAGCTGTATTTGATTTCATTTTCAGATAGCCCTTGCTCGATTTTTAAACGAAGTTGATCACTTCCGGCTAACTTGTCAATAAATAAGTTGTCCAACCAATATTTTTGATTTTTAGCCTTCATTTGCCTATGAAAGTCAATTAGGTATCTTAGGTCTATGGCCTTATTTTCAAAAAGCTCATTTAAAGGTATGGAACTTAAATCGATTCCATAGCATACTTGCCCTTTTAATGGTGGATTTTTTGCACCTTCAACGGGTTCTGGTTTAAATGATAATTTTGATGTAAGCGCTGGATGCCCTACTAACTGAAACGGCTTTGTTGTTCCTCTACCAAGGCTTAAAGTCGTGCCTTCAAAAAAACAAATCGACGGATACAATAGAATCGCGCGCATATCAGGTAAATTGGGACTCGGTGGTATAGGGAGTTCGTAGTATGTTTGATGTGTGTAATTTTTACATGGAATAACCGCCAGTTTTGCATTTATTTGATTTTTTAACCATCCTTCTCCATTGATCATTTTAGCGTATTCACCTATTGTCAACCCATAGACTACCGGTACCGGATGCATACCCACAAAAGAACTGAATGTAGGATTTAAAACTTCACCATCTATATAGTGTGCATTGGGATTGGGTCTGTCAAGTACCATGAGAGGAATATTTTGCTCTGCACAGGCTTCCATGATATAATGTAGGGTAGAAATATAAGTATAAAACCGAACACCAACATCCTGTATATCAAACACAACCATATCAATACCGGCTAAATCTTCTTTGGATGGTTTTTTCTTATTGCCGTATAACGACAAGACGGGAATACCTGTTTTAGCATCTTTGGTATCATTGATCGTTTCGCCGGCATCTGCTTTTCCCCTAAATCCATGTTCAGGCGCGAAGATTGTTTTTATACGTATGTTACAGCTCAAAAGTGTATCCACAAGATGCCTGTCGTCAATAATGCTGGTTTGATTGACAACAAGCGCTACATTTTTACCAGATATCATCGGGATGTATTGTTCGGTCTGTTGAGCGCCTGTGATGACTTCTGTTGAAGGTTTTTTAGCAGGAGCATATGTGGTAATAGGACTACAATGTTTAATCAGCAATAATAATGTATATAAAAGTAGATGCATATGTCTTTATTAAAAAATAATATTATAACATATACGTATATGAAAATGTTATTGAGAATTAGAAATATATAATTGTAAAAAAATGGGGATATGTACATTATTGTAAATATCCCCCAATCCCTAAATGCTTAAACTTTATTGCTCAAATAATATTGAATCTTTTAAAAACTATATCCAAATTTCAGCATTCCACCACCTATGGAATCTTTATTTCTATAATGTTGTATATACAACAACAGAGCCACATTTAATTGTTTGTACACATTTATTTCATTCTCTATTAATAAGTTATATCCAAATGTTGAGATAGTATTAAAATTATATTTATCTACTACAAATACACCTTCAGAATTGTGTGAACCAGATGCAGCACTAACTTGATCCCAATTTAAATAAGCAATTCCTGTACCGAACTTTAATTTATAAATGTCCCTGTATTTTATTGGTATAAAAGATAAATTAGTATTACAATTAAAAAAAGAAGAGGCATAAACTGGTAAAAATCCATCGTAACTTATTCCTTTTCCAAAACCGAAATTAATTGCCCCTTCAAGTCTGGAAAAAAACAAATGATCAAATTCATTAACAATTAGTAGCCCATCAAATTTCGAAGTTCCAATTTGTACATATCCAATCCCTACCTCAAATTTATTTTTAATTTTTCCACCTTGTGCTTTCAAGTTTGAAAAACTTGAGATAGTGATTATGACAATAAAAAATAATAATCTTAATATATATTTATACATAATTCTTAATTTGTGATGTACAATTTAACTCCACCCAAAGGGAACTCTAAGATAGGGCTAGGCACATTGTGATATCTATGTTCCCTAATTCCACAGTCTTCATCTTTAGCATTTGTAATATCTTCAAACTTGGCATTCACTGTCCCATTTATAAATGCAGTTTTTTCTTCGTTTTTTTTATCAAACCCAGCACTTAAATTGAGGTCTATTTTTGGGCCACCGTCAAATTCTATAACTGAAAATGTAAGTACTTCACTCCAGTCTGAAGGTTGCCAATTCAATATAAGTCGATCTACTGTTAATGAAGTACTTTTCATTTGAAATTCTAATGCACTTTGTACAATAGCTGAAGTTCCAGATTGCCCTGCTTTAGCAATTGATATTTTAAACTCTGGTTTCCCTCTTATCCAACCTTCTATCTCTTTAACTTTTGAATCATCGTAGGTGATTTTGTGAAGTACGATTGCTGTCTCTTCAGCTACATTTCGATAAGGTACATGTACAAAGTCAAATTTAGGATTTGAATTGCCCTGTATATTGATTAGTTCGATTTTATAATTTACCTTCTTACCTTTTTCCACATCATTGTCAATGTAGTGATGAACTGATGTTGGGAAAGTTCCTAAGGGTACATAGTCTGAATGTATCCCTATGACTCTTTTATAAAGATTTGCACTTTGGATATATTGACCTTGAGGGTATGTCCATCTAAGCTCAATTTCATTCTGGATAAAATGGTATGCCGAAAATGATTCCGCAGGGTTAGGGGTAGATGGTGCTGTAGCAGTCACGATATTGGAGCTTTCAGACTCGCCCATAGCATTGTAAGCTTTAACATATTAAGCATAATTTTCATTCGGATTTACCACAATATCATTATATGTCTTATTATCTTTATCCATATTATCCGCAACAGCTACAAATGAATTTGAAATTAAGGATTTTTTATAAATCCTATAACCAATAATCTCATCACTATTGGGATTAGTAACCGTCCAGCTCAAGTTTATACCAAATGCACTTTGTGAAGCCGTAAGTTGAATAGATACATCGGGCGGGTTGACTAAAGACACCTGTTGTAGTCTCCTTTCCGAATTACTTACCACTACTACAGGATCATTCGGTTCATTTACAGCATCAACTGTTACAGATATCCCATTATCAAAACCTTCAACTGTTAAGGTTGTCGGTTCATTGTAGTCTTCCGGTACATAAGTACATATTGGGATATAAGTACTGACATCCCAGTCATTAGCATGGACAGGAATACTTATTTGTATATCCGGATACACCGAAACTAAATAAAGTATTATATCAGAGGGATTAGATATTTGAGGTATTCCGTTTGGGTACGATGGAGTATAAATAATAATCGTAGGAAAAACAGAAACCGACCCGACACCAGTTGTATCTACTCCTTCACCATGTAATATGGGACTTAAACCCAATCTTGAATATATACTTCCAAGATATGCTGATACTGTCTGCTGACCGGAATTTGTAGATAACTGTTCGTTTTTAATTTTATTTAACAGAATATCATAATCACCATCATATTTGAATAATGCTTCACGCTTAATTAGCGTTCTAAGGGATAAGTTTTCCTTTACTCCTATACTCAGAACCCTTGCTAAATCTCTGAAATCTACATCCTGATGAGTAAGATTTATACTTGATCTTACTTCCAGCTTTTCTAAACTTTGTGTCGAATCATCTTTTGAACATGAATAGGAAAACAATATTACCACCAATGTGGCAAACACTATTGACAAAAGATTAAATTTGTTCTTTCTCATTTTATTTAATTTTTTGTTTGACACAAAGTTACAAACATATTTTACAAACACAATTATTTATCTGCTTACCAATTCATTCTGTAATTTTATAAGCGATTTTACGAACATTCAATCGATAATATAGGTATTGCAATCTAAAGTAAATACGATTAATACATCTTCTAAATCATCAAAGAATTCTATTTAATGTAATTCATCATAAACTACAAACATATTGATGCTTTATTACTCCGTGCATTTTGAACAAATTGTCAATGAATAATTATAGAATTAAATGAATATCAAACAATTCGCGCACCTTCTTATACAATGTAGTTTAGCTGTTTCAACATGTTTATCCAATTGAACTGTTTGAACAATAACAAAAAAAAGCGCTCACAAATGTCGTAAGCGCTTTTTTAGCATATTAAGTAAGTACGGATGACCTAAATAATTTTCAATCTTCCATTTTTAATATTTAAAATCAAAAATCGTCAATCAAAAATCAAATTACATCATTCCACCCATACCGCCCATAGCGGCAGGATTAGGCATCATGCCTCCACCTTCTTCTTTTTTGTCTGAAATTACACATTCAGTAGTCAATACCATTGATGCGATAGACCCAGCATTTTCGATAGCAATTCTAGTTACTTTTGTTGGGTCGATTACACCTGCTTTTTTAAGGTCTTCATACTTGTCTGTTCTGGCATTATAACCTTGTGCGCCTTTACCTTTGAGGATTTCTTGAAGCACGACAGAACCATCAACACCAGCATTCTCAGCAATGGTGCGAATTGGAGCTTCGAGCGCTTTTTTAACAATAAGGATACCAAGATTTTCGTCCTCATTTTCACTTGCTAAACCTTCAAGCGCTTTGATTGTTCTCACTAAAGCAACACCACCACCTGGAACAATACCTTCTTCTACGGCAGCTCTAGTAGCATGAAGTGCATCATCAACTCTGTCTTTTTTCTCTTTCATTTCTACTTCAGTAGCAGCACCAACATGAAGCACAGCAACACCACCAGCTAATTTAGCTAATCTTTCCTGAAGCTTTTCCTTGTCATAATCTGAAGTTGTTGTCTCGATCTGAGCTTTGATTTGGTTGATGCGGCTATTGATATCATCTTTTTTACCTTTACCATTGACGATTGTTGTATTATCTTTGTCAATAGTTATTTTTTCAGCCTGACCTAATTCTTCTATTGTTGCATTTTCAAGCTTGTATCCTTTTTCCTCAGAGATAACGGTACCACCTGTAAGGATAGCAATATCTTCAAGCATCGCCTTTCTTCTATCACCAAAACCAGGAGCTTTTACGGCAACTATTTTAAGACCAGCTCTCAATCTGTTTACAACTAATGTACCTAAAGCTTGACTATCTACATCTTCTGCAATTATCAACAATGGTCTTCCAGTTTGAACTGTTTTTTCTAGAATCGGAACAATTTCCTGAACGTTAGATATTTTTTTGTCATGAATCAGAATCAACGGATTGTCATATTCTGTAGTCATGTTTTCTGTATTTGTGATGAAGTATGGTGACAAATAACCTCTGTCAAATTGCATTCCGATCACTTCATCGACATATGTTTCTGTACCTTTTGCTTCTTCAACAGTGATAACTCCGTCTTTTGATACACGTTTCATAGCATCCGCTATCAGCGTACCGATTTCTTCATCGTTATTTGCAGAAACCGTAGCTACTTGTTTGATTTTGCTAAAGTCCGAACCAACTACTTCACTTTGTTTTTTCAATTCAGAGATAACTAAAGCCACTGCTTTGTCAATACCTCTTTTTAGATCCATTGGATTTGCACCAGCAGTAACATATTTCATACCTGCATTTACCATAGCTTGCGCTAATACTGTAGCAGTAGTGGTACCATCACCGGCTGCGTCTGCAGTTTTAGATGCTACTTCTTTAACCATCTGTGCACCCATGTTTTCAACTGCGTCTTCTAATTCGATTTCTTTAGCTACTGTAACACCATCTTTTGTAATTGCTGGTGCACCATAACTTTTCTGAATGACAACATTTCTGCCTTTAGGGCCTAAGGTTACTTTTACAGCGTTTGCTAATTGGTCAATACCCGATTTTAATTTTGTTCTTGCTTCTGAATTAAAGCTAACGATCTTAGCCATATGATAAATTATTTTTATAGATTAAACGAATAGAATAAATTATGAAAATTATTAATTGATTAAATGATAACTAAAATATCATCTTCTCTCATGATTAAATAATCCTCGCCTTTGTAATTGATTTCCTGACCTGCATACTTACCATATAAGACAATATCGCCTTGTTTAACGGTCATTTTGTTGCCATCTTTACCAGGGCCTACAGCAATTACTTCGCCTTTTTGAGGCTTTTCTTTAGCTGTGTCTGGGATAATAATGCCACCTACAGTCTTCTCTTCAGCAGATGCTGGCTTTACTACTACTCTGTCATTAATTGGTTTCATATTATTACTTGATTTTTTATTATTAATAAAATTGAATTAATTGATTTACTTCTTTTATAAGCATTAAATGTGCCAAATAGCTATTACTGTCAATTCTGTATATAGTATACTGACAAGATGGTTGTATTTTTTTTTGATCTATAGAGTAGCTGCCAATTTGTCATATTTTGATATCAATTTTAAAAGTATTTATAAATTATTCCCTTATTAAGGTTTGAGAAAACTATAGATTCAGACCAGTTTGGGTGGAAATAATATAAAAATATTGTCAAAAAAAGTAAAAAAAACTGGGCTAAAGTGATGGTGTATATGGTTGATTGAAAATATATTCTAAAATCTCTTTATCTTCAGTAGAAAGCGTTAAATGTCTTCTTTTCATGACGATTTCCGCTGTTTCAATAGCCTTTTTTAACTGATGTGTGATAAAACCTGAAGCACCTCCCCATGAAAATGAAGGAACAAAAGTACGTGGAAATCCATCTCCAAAGATATTGGCTGCTACACCTACAACAGTTCCGGTATTAAACATGGTATTAATTCCTGATTTGCTGTGATCACCCATAATCAAACCACAAAATTGAAGACCAGTATCCTTAAATCCGGTATCTGCATAAGACCAAATTTTAACCGGAAGGTAATTGTTTTTAAGATTGGACGTATTTGTATCTGCCCCCAGATTACACCATTCACCGATGACGCTATTGCCAAGAAATCCATCATGACCTTTGTTCGAGTTCGCCATCATGACGACATTGTTAACTTCACCACCTAGTCTGCAATTTGGACCGATCGTGGTTGCACCGTATATTTTTGCACCCATTTTGACAATGCTGCCTTCACAAGCGGCAAAACCTCCCCGTATCATGGTACCTTCCATAATTTGTACGTTTTTACCAAGATATACAGGACCATCGTTGGTATTTATAGTACAACATTCCATTTCTACGCCTATTTCCAAAAAAACAGGATATTTTCCAAAAATCGTATTTGAACTGGAAAAGTCTTGTGATTGTCTTCCAACAGTGATTAATTCAAAATCCTTTTTTAACTCCGTTTCATTCATAGAAAAGATTTCGTATGGGCGATTAATGAACGATAACTCGTGCGTATAAATAACAGATTCTGAAGATGTTAATATCTGATCAATGTCCAAATAAGTGGTTAGGTCTTTCGGCTCTATCTTCCCAATTCTTGCACAGATTAGGATGTCATTTTGCTTAGCGTATTGATTTGGCTTAAGGTTTTTTATGAATGTTACTAATTTGTCATCTGGCAGTAATCCGCTATTGATAAAAACATTGTCATCTGTAATCTGCGTTTTAAATTTTTTTGACAGATAATCTTTTGTTAGATAACTAATCGATAAATTTAATCGCTTTTCCCATTTCTCTTTAATGGTCAATATGCCAATTCTGAGTTCACTTACAGGTCTTGTAAATGTAAGCGGCAAAAGATTTTCCCAGCGCTGGTCGTCAAAAAGGATAAGGTTTGACTTCATAGAATTTAAGATAGGTATAAACAAAAAAGCCCTTATCATAAGTAAGGGCTTCTTTGATATTTTTTTTAAAATTACTTCTTTGCAAATTTTGCAAATTTCTTATTGAATTTGTCAATTCTACCTGCTGTATCCACAAACTTGACTTTCCCAGTAAAGTAAGGGTGTGAGAAAGAAGATATTTCCATTTTTACCAATGGATACTCATTTCCGTCAGTATAAACGATGGTTTCTTTTGATTTTGTACAAGATCTTGTCAAAAACATTTCGTCATTAGAAATGTCCTTAAATACTACCAATCTGTAATCCGCTGGATGGATTTCTTTTTTCATTACTTTGAACTATTAATCTTTATAAAAAATAAACTTTTTGTCTTATATCCTAAAAAGGAACGCAAAGGTACGCATTATGTTTTAATTTACAAAATGGTTTTTGCAAAATATTTTGTAAATATACTGTTATCAGGTGTTTAGACCTCCACAAATACTTAAAACTTGTCCTGTGACATACGTTGCCAGATCTGAACCTAAATAAACACATGCATTGGCGATATCTTCACCACTACCTAAACGTTTTAAAGGAATATTGTCCGTATATGCTTTTTTTTGGTCTTCATTTAGCGTATGTGTCATGTCTGTTTCAATAAATCCAGGTGCGATTGTATTACACCTAATATTGCGTGACCCTACTTCTTTTGCTATTGATTTTGAAAATCCGATTATACCTGCTTTAGAAGCTGCATAATTGGCTTGGCCTGCGTTACCAAATATACCTACTACCGAACTCATATTAATAATAGCGCCTGATTTTTGCTTCATCATAGGCTTGAGAACATGCTTGGTTAGATTAAATACTGACTTTAGATTGACCCGGATGATATCATCCCATTGTTCTTCCGTCATGCGAAGCATTAAATTGTCACGGGTGATTCCGGCATTATTAATTAAGATGTCTATTTTGCCAAATTGAGCTATGACTTCATTGACTAAAGCTTCTGCCTGATTGTAATCCGAAGCATCCGATTTTATTGCGATTGCTTTTACTCCCAAAGCTTCAGCACTGTCTGCTACTGCCTTTGCTTTGTCTTCTGATGAGGCATAAGTAAATACAACATTTGCACCTTCTTGTGCAAATTTCATTACAATAGCCTCGCCGATTCCTCTGCTGCCTCCAGTTATTAGGGCAACCTTTCCTTGTAATAAATTCATGATCTTTTATTTTGGAACAAAAATATTTATTATATCCTTTGTAAAGGTGTTTTTTTATGAAATATTAAATTTTTGTAAAAAAATGGCATTGCAAATGCAACATTATTGCATTTGTGGGTGTTTTTTACGTACATTTGCACTTCAAAATTAAATAATCATTAGATGAAGCCTTCTTTTTTACAGCGTAATCCAGATTTTGCAGGGATGTTTACATCATTATTGTGTGCTATTCACTGTGCTGCTGTTCCTGTATTGGTCTCTATGGGGGTATTAAGTACATCTACATGGCTTCATAATCATGCTTTTGATTGGATAATAATTGGAATTGGTATTGTGATTGCCAGCTATTCACTTGTAGGGGATTACTTTAAAAAACATCGCAATATTGAGCCAGTAATTTTAGCTTTAGTCGGTTTTATTTTTTTATTTGTCGGGATGATCGAGCATCATGGATGGATGTTGATTTTTAGTGTTGTAGGTGGTATGCTTGTTGCTTATGCTCATTTGCAAAATCACAAATTGACTAGGATTTACTTATAAATTTTAATAGCGTAACTTGCAAAGTTGTTTGTATATAGAGGTATCACGCCCGTGGTATTTATTTAGATTGTTTAACCATTTCTGTCTTATAAGGTAGATTTTCTATACTTATTTTAACAAGCAGAATATTTAAAAAATATCTATCTTTGGCGAATATAATCGGATAATTTAATCCTTTATTTAATTAAGTCAAGTAGACAAATGGCCAAAAATATATATTTTGCTTCTGATTTTCATCTTGGTGTGGATGCTTTAGAATCATCAGTTCAAAGGGAAAATAAAATAGTTCGATGGTTGGAAAGCGTACAGGATCAAATGCGTGAATTGTATTTAGTTGGCGATGTTTTTGATTATTGGTTTGAATATAAAAAAACTGTTCCCAAAGGTTTTATTCGTTTGTTTGGAAAACTGATGGAATTGCGAGATAATAATATTCCAATATATTTTTTTTCGGGAAATCATGATATGTGGATGTTCAGATACTTCGAAGATGAATTTGGAATTCCTATCTATCGCGAACCGATCATTAGGGAAATTGACGGGAGACGTTTTTTTATTGGGCATGGTGATGGTTTAGGTGCTGGTGATTATGGGTATAAATTTATAAAAAAGGTCTTTAATCATCCGTTGAATCAATGGGCATTTGGATGGGTACATCCGGACATTGGACTTAAATTGATGCAGTATTTTAGCGCTAAAAGCAGACAATATACTGGTGATGAGGCACCATTTGAAGTGCCTGAAAAGGAGTGGCTCGTTCAATTTGCTGAAAGCGATGTAAAAATTAATAATATTGATTTCTACATCTTTGGTCACCGACATCTTCCGATTGACTATTTGTTGACCAATGGACGAACTAGATATATCAATATTGGCGAGTGGATGTATGCTTCCTCCTATGGAGTCTGGGATGGAAAAAACATCGAAATTCAGTTTTTTGACTCTACTTTTGATAAAATATTTGGAAAATGATCTTGAATGATATTTTGAAGTATACTTTGTTTTTTATTTTTGTTGTCATGTTGATGCCATCTTGCAAAAGTAAATCTGCCATTGTGTTATCATTTCCGGATATGGCTATGGATATTAAAACGCAGCTTAGATTAGCAAAAGTGGATAAATTGGGCAATATCTATATTGTAGATACCAAAAATAGGCTCATTAAATACGATAATAAATTCAATGAATTGTATCGATATGCTAATAATAGATATGGATTGATCTCTACTGTTGATGTGACTAATCCATTGCGAATAGTGCTTTTTTATGATGATTTTAATCAAGTTAGCATACTGGATAATACATTGTCTGTTATAAGATCGTTGGATTTATCACAACAATTTTTAGATGTATCGGCTTGTGGTGTTAGCAATGATGGCCATCTATGGATATATGATCCGGTACAGTTTAAGCTGCTAAAGATCAATGAAGAGGGTAGGAGCTTAACAGCTTCAGACAATGTCAATAACTTTGGCATAGCCGGAGGCTATATTTCTGAAATTCTGGAAAGTGATAATCACGTTGTTTTATGTGATTTTACCAAAGGGTTTTGGTTTTTCGACAATTTTGGACGATATGTTTATCATTTTCCGGTACAAGGGCTAAACGCTTTTCAGTTTGATGGTAAATTTGTGATTTACTATACATCTACAGGCCTAAAAACATTCTCTATTCTACTTAAAGAAAGACAAATCATTGCAGTTGATTCTTTTTCAAATACACAAGAAATGAAGTACATTTTGTACAATGACGGCTACTACTATGGCGTATTTACGAACGGAATTATCCGTAAGGGTGTTCAAGAATAATCAAAGTGTAAAGTTAATCTCTTTATTTCCCGTATTGAATACACGGAATGCCCCAGCAATTCATATCCGCTTGTTCAAAATCTTGTTTATATTTTTCAGGTATTTCGCCATTCGTCATTGCTCCCGGTTTCACCGATGGGAAAATTGACTCATAATTGCGCATTTCGTTTAAGGAAACTCTTCTAAAGATATGTGAACGTGTAAGGTTTTTCATATCGTCAAGACCGGAGGCACCAAGTAATTCTACAAAACTTTCAACGGTTCCTTTGTGATAATTAGCTAATCGTATTTTTTTATCTTGCACATCTAAACCAATGGTAAGATTTGGGTCTTGAGTAGCAATACCAGTTGGACAACGGTTTGTATTACACATAAGTGCTTGAATACAACCAATTGCAATCATCATCGCTCTAGCAGAATTACACATGTCTGCACCTAAGGCCAATGCCCTAGCAATATGGAATCCTGTAGTGATTTTTCCGGATGCAATTATTTTAATGTGTTGTCTGATATGCATTCCGTTAAGGATGTTGTGCACAAATGCTAAGCTGTCTAAAAGTGGTGCACCAACATAGTTTGAAAATTCCTGTGGTGCGGCACCTGTTCCACCTTCACCACCATCAATCGTGATAAAATCAGGATACGTATCCAAATGAATCATTGCTTGGCAAATAGCTATAAACTCACTTTTATATCCGATACACAATTTAAATCCTACGGGTTTTCCGCCAGATAACGCTCTGAGTTTTTTTATAAATGCCACCATTTCTAATGGCGTATTAAAAGCTGTGTGATAAGGAGGAGATATAATTTTAGTATGTGGTTCGACATGACGGATTTGGGCAATTTCCAAATTGTTTTTAGAAGCAGGTAAGATACCACCGTGTCCGGGTTTTGCACCTTGAGAAATTTTCAATTCTATCATCTTAACATTTGGGAATGCTGCTTTTTCAGCAAATAATTCAGGGTCAAAATTGCCTTGTTTATCACGGCATCCAAAGTAGCCCGTTCCGATTTGCCAAATTAAATCACCACCATTCATTAAATGATGTTCACTTATGCCTCCTTCACCAGTATTCTGAGCAAAGTTTCCGATTTTAGCACCACCATTCATGGACTGAACAGCTTGTGGGCTCAATGAGCCGTAACTCATAGCAGATACATTAAGTATACTTGCAGAATATGGTTGCTTACAGTCTTTATTGCCGACTAATACCCTAGGGTCGTGATTTAAAGTGTCAAAGGACTTAGGAGCAATCGAGTGACTCATCCATTCGTAGCCTTCAGAATATACATTAAACTGAGTGCCAAACGGTATGGTCTCTAACTCTTTCTTTGCTCGTTGATAAATAGTCGAACGGTCTACTCTGTGGATCGGTCTTCCATCTATATCTGATTCAATAAAATATTGATACATCTTTGGGCGCAATTCTTCAAGAACATATCGAAGACGGCCAAAAAGTGGATAAATCCTTCGAACAGTATGTTTTTTTTGTAGCATATCTTGATAACCCATGAAGCTGAGCACCAAAACAATTACCAAAAGGACAATCCAGTTGATATTCAAATAAACAGTCATTGCTAATGATACAATTAGCAATAAGACAGAAACAACGACAAATTGCTTACGCATGATTTTTTTCTTTTATTATTTAATGCCTTTTTATCATTTGTTTTGTTGAAACATAAAGATTTAAAGACGACATATAATATAAATTACTTAAACTGAGGAGCAAAGATAAAGCTTATTCATAAGC
>JBEBYC010000019.1:0-57875 GCA_040391315.1 Portibacter sp.
AAGTTATATGATTTTGAATAATATGCAAAAAATCGGACATAAATTACGTTTGCCTGTTAGTAGAAGAATTGGAATTTTGTGCAACATATTTAAAAGTTATTATAATAAAATTAAAAGTTAATAGTTATATTTGTTGAAAATTATATAATGTTTATGATCCCATTTAAATTCAAAAGGTATATTTATTTTGTCCTGTTGTGTGTTTCTGTAAATATATATGCGCAGGAAAGGACAGCCACAACGCAAGGAGTCATTGTCAATATAGAGTTAAAAAATTTAGAGAAAATTCTTATTAGGCTTGAAAATAATCGATCTATAACATCAGTGAATTATCGTTGGTTAAATCACGACAAGGATATCGCTTTGTTTCATTCAAATGATAACGACACCATTTATAATTGGCTTAAGGAGCAACCAGAAGTTATCATGTTGCAAAGAGATGGTACCGTCTCACCACGTAAAAAACCAAATGATCCAAGACTTGGAGAGCAATATTATCATAATTTTATAAAAACTTTTGAAACATGGGAATTTACCACAGGTGGTAAAGATTTTGTGGGCGATGATATCGTTATTGGGGTAATTGATAATGGATTTGATATAGAACATGAAGATTTGATTGATAATATTTTCGTCAACAATTCAGAAATACCTGATAACAATATTGATGATGATGGAAATGGCTACATGGATGATTATAATGGGTGGAATCAAAACAAAAAAAATGGAAAGCACGATCTTAGAACCCACGGAACCAATGTGCTAGGTGTAATGGGAGCAAAAGGAAATAATCAAACAGGTATCTCAGGTGTAAATTGGAATATTAAAATCCTACCTGTGACGACGGGAGATAAAATTTCTGATATAATACAAGGTTATGATTATTTATACAATATGAAACGTCTTTATAGAAACTCAGGCGGAACAAAAGGTGCAAATGTTTTAATAACTTCTTACTCTGGTGGTGCACCATATTATTTTGAGAAGGACGTACCTATTTGGTGTGAGCTATATGATAAAATGGGTAGTGAAGGAATTCTTTCTATTGGTTCCACTACAAATGAGCCCGAAGACGTGGATAAGGTAGGTGATTTACCTTCCACTTGTTCTTCGCCATATTTGGTTGTAGTTAATTCTGTGAATAGTTATGACGTAAAGGAAACAAAAACCGGATATGGAGTTATAAGCGTTGACATTTCAGCACCAGGTGAAAAGATTCTTACTACGGATTTAATGAATAGGAATTATTATAATACCGCTTCTGGTACCTCATTGGCTACACCTATTGTAGCCGGAGCAGCGGCATTACTTTTTTCAATCCCTTGTGAAGGATTTTATAATTTCTTTAAAAGTAACCCACAAGATGCACCCTTAGTTATAAAAGAAGCTTTGATGACTGGTGTTGATTTAAAACCTTCATTGAACATGAAAACTGTATCAGGAGGACGCTTAAATATTTTTAATTCATTAAATATTTTATCAACGAACTTCTGTGATGAAACGCTTTCAATTTCCTCTAAAATTGAAATCAATGATATATTTCAAGAAGGGGATTTGTTAAACGTGAAATTTTTGTCGCCTACAGATTATGATTTGATATTTAAGGTCTTTGATATGAATGGTAAAGAAATCATGTCTGTATCTAAAACCACTGTATTACCCGGCCAAAAATCTATAAAAATTCCTTTTAACACAAAGCAATATGCGCATGGAATCTATATAATGAGTATTTTTCACGGTAAAAAAGTCGTAAGTAAGCAGTTTTTAATGTATTGATTTTTTGCTATCTTTTAGGGAATCGTTTGAGGTTTAAACTGTCAGGTTGTTCAATATTATTTTGAGGTTTAATTTCGGGTTGAGATTCTGATTTGATTTTTGCATAATGCATCATTAAAAAGGCGATTATTAATATAAATAGAACAGCAACAATCGTTGATATAATCAACCCTGAAGATATCCAACGATCACGTCTTTTTTGCCTTTTGAGTTTTTTCTGAATTTTGTTCCAAGTCTCATCATTAGGCATAGCCTTGTCATTCATTGAAGATTGTTGCATTCTGTCTTTGAATCCCTGTTTCATAGTATTTATGATTTAGCGAAGGTTTTTTTTCTGGTGAAACAATTCAATAAGCTTTCTTTTGGCCATCAGATATTGTGACTTGGATGTGTTAATACTGATATTGAGTAATTCGGCAATTTCACGATGATTATAATCCTCAAAAACATAAAGATTGAAAATGGTACGATAGCCTACCGATATTTTGTCTAGTAATTTGACAACTTCTTCATATGTCAGCTCGTCTTCACCTTCCTGCCATTCTTCTTCAGCAATAGCGATTTCTATGGGGATCGTTTTCAACTTTAATTTGGATCGCTTTCGCAAATACATGAGTGATTCGTTGACCATGATACGACGCATCCAGTTTTCAAAGCTGCCTTCGCCTATAAACGTATTTATTTTTGTCAAAATCTTATAAAAGCCATTGATAAATACATCCTCTGCTTCTTGTACTTCCGGTATATATCTTAAACATACAGCAAAAAGGCTGCCCTTGTACATTTGATACAATTCCTTTTGTGCTTGTGCATCCTGCAGTTTACATAGCTGGATGATATTTTCTAAACTTTTGTTCAAATTATATATTTTATCCTTATTTTGGATGCATTGATTTTTTTTTTTTGATGCTGATTAAATATTTTAAATTATAAAATCAGGTCATTTGCTTTGTGCTCAAGTGCGTTTAATACATTACCATGCTCAATATTCTCTTTAACAGTTGTTTATCTTAAAGGTTGAGTGAAAGTCTGAATCATACCATACCATTAAATAACTTCAATGAAGTGAAAATTTCAAACTTAGATTACATCATTTGGAAACCTGACAACCAATATTTTAACGATCAATATTTATTGAGAATGCCTTTTTCAAGTGGCGTATTGCCTTCTTTCATCCATAATGGCATTGGTGCATCTTTCAGATAATAATTAAAAAACTGTTCCATACGGATATTAAAATCAAGTCTGTTTTGCCATTTTACAGGCCAATGCGGTTCGTTGTTGTAATTTAGCATCCATGCTGGTTTGTTTAGGCGACGCAAAGCCATAAAAAATTCTATTCCCTGATACCATGGAACGGCACCATCCATGTCATTATGTAAAATTAAAACTGGAGTTTTAACTTTCGTCATATTGTAAATCGGAGAGTTGTTGTGGTACCTTTCCGGATCTTCCCAAAGAGATAGTCCTAAACGTGATTGGGTTTTTTCATATTGGAACATACGGCTCATACCCGATTCCCAACGAATGCCACCATATGCACTTACCATATTTACAACTGGTGCACCGGACTCTGCGCATCTATATCTGTCGGTTTTAGTTAATAAATGGGCTACTTGGTATCCTCCCCAACTATGGCCTTGAAGTGCAATGCGGTCAGGATCTACAAACCCCTTATCCAAAATATAGTCAACACCACTTTCAACTGCATTATAACAGTCCAAACCAGGCTGATTAGATGGATATGATATGTCCGGATTAAAGATGATATAACCATTATTGGTGTAATAAGTATAATTGATTGTAGATCTGTGTGCTTCTGGTGCTCGATGGCGATATAAATCATCAGAACTCTTCTCATAAAAATTGACTATCATTGGATATTGTTTATCCGGGTCAAAATTTGGAGGAAAGAATATCATGCCTTCATTTTTTTTGTTGTTGTAATTTGTCCACGTAACTAGCTCACCATATCCCCAACCGTATTCTTTTTGTTGAGGATTGGCATTTGAAATTTGTTTAATTTCAGTAAAAGTAGTGTCCGTCAATAATAAATCTGGAAAGACTTCAAAACTTTCTTTAGTAAATAAAAGCGTGGATGATGCTTTGGCTTTTGTAATTTTTGATGATAATTTGTATTCACCTTCAAATAAAACAGTGATAGAGTCAAATTTAGATTGCAGTAATTCATATCTGTCGGTTTTTGTTTTCTCATTAAACACGTGCAGGATGATATTGTCTTCTAAAGGTATATATTTATCCTTTGTATTGAGATGAATATATCTGTACACATCATTGTTTGCTCTTCCATTCGTTATTCTTTGATGAAAAAACGGATCGGAAGGCTTCATCTGCCACAGATCGTATCTGTCATACATAATGGCGATACTATCACCTGGCATCCATCCTACAATGCCATAAGGATTTGCTTTTTGTGGGACATCATTGTTTTCATCATAAAATTTTGATGTGGACCATAATCCCATGACGCTGATAACTTTGGTGTCGGTATTTAATACTTTCCAAATTGAGTCATTTCTATTCCACCAGTAAAGATATTTGCCGGAAGGTGAGAAACGAGGACGACCGATTTCTTTTTCGGTAATAACGACTGAACTTCCATCTTCCGTATCTAACAAAATAAAGTCTGATGGTGATTCACCTAGCCACGTAACCATTTTTCTGTAAGGTTTTGTCTTCAAGCCTATAGCGTATTTTCCATCACCTTCGGCAGATGTCATCACGTTTTCCATATCTTCGTTTTCTAGCTGAATGAAGGAACTGTTAGAAATGTTATAAAGGACGGTATATGATTTAGTCATGTCCTTTTCTTTAGCTGCATGCATTTCAGTATATAACCTCGGTGTGTCGTATTTCCATATTTCTACATTGACGATTTCGTCTTCAAGTAGGGTAGTGTCTTGTTCTGGCAATTTAGGTGCAATCCCAAAATAAAGCCTTTTTCCACTATCAGAAAAGCTCAAGTTTTTATGTTTGCTTATAACCCAATCTTTTGGCATAAAATCACTTGTACGATTTGCTGTCTTTTGGGCGACTTTGTCTCTTGGCGTGTAAACATATAGATCGTAATCGGGCTGCTTCTCTTTTGATTTTTCCTTCAAAGCTAGGAAAGCTAGCCGATTGCCAAATTTATCCATACTTAAATTGGTTACCTCCGCCATACTGTCTAATATTCGCTTACCTGCTTTGCCTTCAATCGAATATAAATAAACGCTGTAATAGAACAACGAATCATTTGATTTTTGTACATAAGTGAGTTCTGATGCCTCGTCTGCCAAATAAAAATCACTTACATTCTGGATGGTGTCGATCTTATTTGAATACATGTTGAGAATATACAAATCCTGATTTTTACTTTTATTTTTGTTTTTCTTGTCTTTTTTGTATAATGAAATGTGAATATTTAAATCATTATCAACAGGTTTGTTAGTAGACAGACTATCGATATCGACATTTGTTGAATTCGGTGCTTGTTCAGATCGATTGATGGTAAACAATATATATTTACCATATTCAGAAGGAAATATGACTTTCTCAACATTAGGAAACACAATAGCACTGTCTATCGTTACATCTATGATTGATAGTGTATCTTTGGGAAATTTGTCTTTTTCAACTTTTTTCCTTTTCAATGTTCGCGTCGAATCATAGGAAAGATTATGGGTATAAGCTACATATTTTCCTGAAGGATCCAAAAAGGATTGTTTAACCCTATTTCTAAAAAACGTTGTATCTTTATTGGAAAGGTAAATTGCTAAAATCGGATCACCAATTTCTTTTTGAAGATGGTACGTAATCGTATTGCCATAATCCGAAATTTGGGTGTTTGTTATTTTGTTCCATTGGCTGTACACATCGGGTGTCATTTTTTTGTAACTTTGCCCTTTTACCTGAAAGGATGTTAGCAGGGTTGTAATCAATAACAAGAAGATGTGATGAATGGTGTATTTGATTTTAGATGTTGTAAACATAAAGTAAAGATTAATTGAAATCGATGGATACATCAAAAATAGAGGTAAAAGTAGAAATAAATATTCAGAAAAGCAAACATCATTTAATAACTATAATATATTCAAATAAAAACTTTAAAATGTATAGATTAATTCTTCTCATAGCCGTTTCATTTATATGTTCATGTAAATCTAATAAAAAAGCATCTCTAGAGCATGATCAAGAATCCCAAAGCGGTGTACCAGCATTAGTTACATTTTTGAATAGTGCTCAAGCATCTGAAGCGATTGTAAAAGATGAAATAGACAGTTTGTTTTCTAAAATCAATATTGCTGAAATTCAAATTCAAATGAAGGAAAATTTTGAAGGCATGTCAGAGCAGGATATGCGCACGAAGTATATTGATTTTATGAAGCTACAAGTATCAGACTGGACTGATGAAGATAGGATATCTATGTATGAGATTTTTCAAGATGTTAAAGAAATGTGTGATGCTGTAAGTCCACGTATTTTCCCTAGTAATATTCGATTGATAAAAGGTAAAACCAAAGCATATGGTAATGATGCATATTTTACACGGGAAAAAGTTGTATTTATACCAGAAAATATATTTCCTATTAAGGATAAAAAGCGTGTAACTGAAGTGATGTTACATGAAGTTTTTCATATTATATCTCGATACAACGAGGAACTAAGAACGGATTTATATAAGTTGATCAATTTTACAAAAATGGATAAGCCCGTGATTGTAAATGACCTGCTTAAAGTGATGAGATTGTGTAATCCCGATGGTATGAGTGTACAATATGCTACTGAGATTCATGACGAAAAAGGCTCCGTTTGGGTTGTTCCGTTTGTTACTAGTAAACACGGAAAATTTAGACCTGAAAAACCGGGTTATTTTGATTATATGGACTTTGAATTGTTTAAAATCGTGGATTATGGTACACATTATATGATGTTGTGCGATGTCAAGGGTAGAACCATAACGCCATTAGAAGAATTACCGGGTTATTTTGATAATATTAAAGACAATACCCAATATATAATCCACCCAGATGAGATCATGGCGGATAACTTTTTACTCGCATTATTAGCAGTAAAGAGTGGTGATTTTAGCCGTTTTTCACCTGAGGGGCGCCAACTTATAGAACAGTTGCTCGCAAGATTACAACAGTTATAAATCATAACCAAGCAATTTTAAACTGATCAAAATAATATTGAACAAGTTCACATGGTTAAAATCATTTCAAGTCCTACAAATCCGCTTATAAAACAAATAGTACTACTTTCTGAAAAGTCAAAAGTAAGAAAGGAAACTGGTACTTTGGTCGTTGAAGGTCAGCGGGAGATATTATTGGCCTTAAAAGGTGGTTACAAAATAAAAACTTTAGTTTTTAACCCTAATATTGTTTCTTTTAATCGATTACATCAATTGTACGGGGATGAAATTTTAGAAATCGAATTAATAGAAGTTACTGATCAGGTTTATAATAAAATTGCTTACAGAGAAGGTACAGAAGGTGCATTAGGGATTTTTTTTGCTAAAAGTCAAGCTCTTGACGACTTAATTATTACGAATGAAAATCCGTTAATTTTAATTGCAGAAGCACCCGAAAAACCGGGCAATATTGGGGCTTTGTTACGTACTGCTGATGCTGCAGGTGCCCATGCTTGTATTATCGCAAATCCCAATACGGATATTTATAATCCCAATATTATACGTGCAAGTATTGGGTGTGTTTTTACAGTGCCGATAGCTGCTGATACAACATCAAATATCATAGAATGGGTTAAAAAACAGCATATTAGAATTGTTTGCGCAACGATAGCAGCAGATTCCGTGTCTTGCTATTTATTGGATTATAACTTGCCTACAGCCATTGTAGTAGGAACAGAGTCAACAGGCCTTAGCAATGAGTGGATACATGTTGCGGACCAAAATGTAATCATACCCATGTTGGGAAAAATCGATTCTATGAATGTATCCGTTAGTGCTTCAATCCTTTTGTTCGAGGCTGTCCGTCAGAGGTTGAAAATGAAGGGATAGAAATATATATTTTAATTCTTATATCATAATATTATTTACTAGATACGAACAAAATACCGTACTATGGTGTTTTTATAAATGATTAACTTTGATTAATTACTTTTTTTTAAAAGTAGTTATTAATATGAATTAACATTGTAAGATAATTTAACACAAGAGAGGTTTATTATGACGATTGTAACTTTGATGACTTATATAGCGATTGTTGCACTTGCATTGACATTGTATATGACACTGGTTAGTAAGATACACAAAACATGGTTGATGACTTTTGCTCAAAATTTTGCAGGCGTGCTATTTATTTTTTCAGGTTGGGTTAAGGCGGTGGATCCAATGGGAACAGCTATCAAAATGCAAGATTATTTTGCTGAGTTTGAAGCCACCTTTATAGGCGCTGGAATGAATTTTATTGCAAGTACATTCCCGCTAATGTCACAATATGCGCTGGCTTTTGCTATTTTTATGATAATACTAGAAATAATTTTGGGCATAATGCTTGTTTTAGGCGATCGTCCTAAACTTACTTCTTGGTTGTTTTTCTTAATCCTATTGTTTTTTACTGCATTGACAGGTTTTACATTTCTTACTGGGTATGTTCCGGTTGATGAGAATTTCTTTTCGTTTTCAGCATGGTCATCGTTTAAGGCATCTAATATGCGCGTAACGGATTGCGGTTGTTTTGGAGATTTTATCAAACTTGATCCGCGTACATCATTCTTAAAAGATGTGTTTTTGATGATTCCTGCATTGTATTTTCTGTTAAGATCTAAGGATTTTCATCAATTATTTACTCAAAAAACGAGAAATCTTACTGTCTTTTTTTCGACGTTGTTCCTGATCGTTTATTGTTTTTATAACTTCTATTGGAATGAACCACATGTTGATTTTAGACCATTTAAAAACAATACCAATATAAATGCAATCTATCAAAGTGAAAAAGCAGCAGCCAATGCTGTTCAGGTGATTGCGATGAAAATGAAAAATAAGACGACCGGTGAAATTAAAGAAATTCCCTACGCAGATTATTTGAAAAATTTGGCTACGCTTACAGAAGAATACGAAACCATTGAACAGATAAAGACAATGCCATCAATTCCTGCTACCAAAATTAGTGATTTTATAATTACGGATTTTGATGGTGAAGAATATACAACCTTGTTTTTTGAAAATAATGAGCCACATATAATGGTTCAGATATATGAAGCTAAGTACTCCTTAACACCAGAGAAGATGCTTGTAAGAGATTCCATTTTTGTGAATGATACCGTTGTCGTTTCAAAAGATAGTATTGAGATCAATAAAGTTTTTGATAGGGTAAATGAGCAAGAGGTGGATGCTTATAAGATTCATTGGGACAATGATTTCATCTATGTTCTTCAGACTGTAATAAAGCCATTGGTAGATGCTGCGGCAAAGGACAATGTCCAAACATCTGTCGTGATTTCTGGTATCGATAAGGAAAAAGCGGATGCATTGGCTGAGGCAACAGGTATTCAAGCTAATTATTTTACTGCAGATGAAAAGTTATTAAAGACCATCATGCGTTCTAATCCAGGAATCATTTTATGGCAAAATGGAGTTTTACTTCATAAGTGGCATTATAAGAAAGTGCCTACATGGAGTGAAATCAAAGCGGATTATTTGAAGTAAAGTATTATTATTTTGGTTATACGTGAGTGTATGAGCTGTTAAAGGATATTTTTTTAAAAATATCTTACTTCTTTAGGTCTTTGTATTAATATACATATTATATTTGTACGACCATAAGCAATAAACAGCAGTTATATTCCTGATATGAGTGTTTTTGCATCTATATTCTAAAGATGCAATCTAATCTGATTGAAAATTATGAATAATGATTTTCGGTTACGTGTTGATTTAGCGCATGAATGATTAGAAAAATAACAGTTTTAATGGAATTATATAACCTCAAATCTAATAACCATATGAACCACAATCTTCTAAAATCATGGCTTTTGCCGACTGTGATGATACTCCTCTGTATATTTAAATCACAAGCTCAGATTGAGTATCCTGCTTTGAATGATTATTTTAAAAAATATAACGTCATTCAGTTGCAACCAGAAATTTTACTCTCAAGTATTCATGCTTCTAAAGGTGATAGAACAAATTTACATATTAATGGCTGGGAACTTATCTTGTTCAAATCCAATATTTTTTCACCTGCTTATATTTGTGTAAACGAAAAAGGTACACATTTTAATGATGTAAATAATGGATTTATTGTTCCTATGAATGGCTATACATCTAATGGTGGAAGAGTTAGTATGACGATTGCCAAAAACTTTATCCAGGGCTTTATTAAAGATGGATCGAATACATTTTATATTGAACCTGTTCGTCATTTTATAAAAGACATTCAAGAAAATCATTTTGTGATTTATAATGTGTTAGACATTGTTTCTGGCAAAGAGCACGCATGTGGAGTAGATGAATCAAAGCATAGGGTAAATAAAGACCAAATTATTGAAAACAGAAGTGTTCAAAGTGGCAATTGTCTCGAAATAGAATATGCGATAGCTGCTGATTGGTTAATGTATGATTATTATGGTTCAGTTACTGCTGTGGAGGCGCAAAACATTGCCGTGGTCAATGATATGCAAACCAATTATGATGATGAATTTAACGATGAAATCAGATTTCACATAGTACAACAATATATCGTTACTTCTTCAGGTGGTGACCCATGGACTTCGACGACTGATGCCGGTTTACTATTGAATGATTTCACAACTTGGGGGCCATTAGGTTTTTCAACAACGCATGATTTAGGAACTTTATGGACAAAAAGAAATTTAGATGGAAATACGGTAGGATTGGCGTGGGTAGGTAGCGTTTGCACTCAATTTCGATATAACCTGTTAGAAGATTATACGACCAATGCTGCTCATAAGCGGGTGCTTTCTTCACATGAAATAGGCCATAATTTTAATGCTGGTCATGATAGTGGTACGGGATATATCATGTCGCCGTCAGTAAATAATACCAATCTATGGTCTCAGACTTCATTGGATGTGATTAATGCCTATTATCCATCTAGGACATGTATGGGCTCTTGTATTCCGGTCACACCGGAGGTTAATTTCATAGATACGTCTATTAGTATAAGCGAATCGGGTGAAATCACAGATGGAAATTATTGTGATACGCCCTATAAAACCATAACAATACCAGTTGCATTAAGTCGGATAACACAGTCGCCAACGACCGTTGGAGTAAGTGTTAAAGCTGGCGGTACCGCAGTTTTAGACCATGATTTTGTCCTCAAAACGACTACATTGACCTTCCCGTCGGGAGTTGTAAATACCCAATATATCAGTGTTGATATTATAAATGATGCAATTGAAGAAGTTAATGAAACGTTTACCTTAAGTTTAGAATGGATTTCTGGTCCAGCACAGGTTGGAAATAATGATGAATGTAACGTGACAATAGTAGATGGTCTAGATGTTGTTTCTGATGAATGCTGTAGCCACGATGGAGTCAATGGTTTTATTAGATACATGAATAATAATATTGCTGCGCCAATGATTTTTATGTCAACTTATGAGGACTCAAGATCTAGGTTTCTTTACTTAGCGTCCCAATTAAATGCAGTTGGCATTCAAGCCGGATATATTTCAGGAATTTCATTGTATATTTATCAAAAAAATTCAACACAACCATTTAATAATTTTAGAATTGGATTAAAGAATGTACAAATTTCTTCTTTGGCAGGCGAACCTTGGTATCAAACCGAAACCGTTTATACCGGTAACGTCACAACAGTAGGCGGACAATGGTTAAAATTTGATTTTAATGAACCGTTTTACTGGGATGGCTTATCGGCTTTATATTTCGAATATTGCTTTGATAATAATATCTATGACTCAAGTAACGATGTGATTTATATTACCACACCTGTAGGTGGAGGATCGGGTACGTATAATGAAACCTATGTTTATGACAATAGTATTGGATGTCTTTTAGATGAAAATGCATATTCAGTAACATACGGCCCTGGAAATGAAGTTTTCCAACCACAGATCAGAGTTTATCAATTGAATGGTGTGAAAGTCGAAAATACGTTAAATAAATCAGGTAAAACAATTATTTCGGCTGGCGAAACAGCCCATATATATTCAGAAGACAAAAATATAATAGCGTCCATTAGAAATTTAGGAACAACAGATATCGGATGCTTAGAAGCTAAAGTTGCAACAGTTGGTTCCAATAAAAAGACGCTTCCTTTTGTGAATTCGTTTTATGCGGATAAAACGATTCAGATTGTAGCCGAAAATAATGCCTTATATGAGCTAACTCTTTATTATAGTGCCGATCAAATGACGACATGGGGAAGTAATGCAGGAACGCTAAATATATTAAAATCTAATGTACCTTTATCTGAGTCAACGAAAAATGAAGTTGAAATTGTAAGGCCAGACACAGTTTACAACGCATTAGGTCAGGACAATGCTTATGTTTATAAAGCTACTTTTAACAGCTTTTCATGGTTTACATTGACCGACTACAATAATTTTGATGATGTGGAAATAGGTGCAGTTGACTTACAGTTTGAAACCGCCGGCACAGGTACGATACTACAAAATAAAGGCGGGGAAAGTTATAAATTAAACATAAATAATAGTGGACAATTCATTGCAACGGCTGTATCTTCATCGGATTATATTACACAGATGACGGCAAGTGGCATTTATGTAAAAGACAATGGTAAAGGAGTGATTTATAAATCAACAAATGGCAATAATTACAGGCTTGGGATATCAAACACAGGACAGCTTACATTAAATAGCGTCACGACGTTGCCTCCATCATTAATTAAGCAGCAAACTGGAAACATATCTATAAATTCTATTGGAAGTTCTATCATATTAAAAAGCCCCGATAATAGCTGTTGGCGTGTTTTTATAAATGAAGATGGAAATATTCGAACGGTAAAAGTGAAATGTAATTAATTTAAAAACAGGTACTAATATTAAAGCATAAAAAAAGCGACTCATCCAATTTTGAATAGTCGCCTTTTAATTTTTTAGCTATAAGTGAAATTAAAAAATTTCTACACCAGCAAAGTGAAATTGAGATTCGATCGCTGCGTTTTCGTCACTATCAGAACCATGAATAGCGTTTTCACCGATGCTTTTAGCAAATTTTGCTCTAATAGTACCAGGCAAAGCCTCAGCAGGATTAGTTGCACCTATTAATTGTCTGAAATCTTCTACTGCATTATCTTTTTCAAGAATAGCAGCAACGATTGGGCCCGAAGACATAAAATCAACCAATTCACCATAAAATGGTCTTGCTTTGTGTACAGCGTAAAATTCACCAGCTTTTTCTGCGGATAATTTTGTGTACTTCATTGCTACGATTTTAAATCCAGCTTCATTGATTTGTGCTAAGATAGCACCAATATGACCACCTGCTACAGCATCCGGTTTGATCATAGTAAATGTTCTGTTACCTGACATATTTAATGTTTAAATTATTTGTAATTTGTAAATGAGGCGCAAAATTATAAAATCATATTTCATCATTAGCTTAAAAACGAAAAAAATTTTGATAAGAAGTTAAAAATACTCAATTTTGCGGTCAATATGATAGATGACATTAAAGAATTAAAGGATTTACTGATCATTCCAAAAGATATCGTAATCATTTCTCACCGTAATCCGGACGGAGATGCAATAGGTTCTTCATTGGGACTAGCTGGATATCTTAAAAAATTGCATCATAATGTAAAGGTTATTTTTCCAAGTGAATATTCTTCTACGTTTAAGTTTGTAAAAAATATACAGTTCTCTACAATTTTTGATTTAGAACCAGATAAAGCTAGACAGTATGTTGATAAAACGGATTTAATTTTTTGTCTGGATTTTAGTGGGCTTGACAGAATTGATAAGTTGGGAGAAAATGTTCAGTTTTCAAAAGCAAAAAAAATTGTCATTGACCATCATTTGGATCCTGAACCCTTTGCAGATTTGCTATTTTCAGATTTTGAAGCAAGTAGTACAAGTGAAATGGTTTTCCAAATCATCGATAAACTTGGTGATCGGTCTAAACTAGACCCTATAATAGGGGAAGCCCTCTTTATGGGGATAATTACAGATACAGGGTCATTTAGATATCATACAAGGCCGGAGACTTATGAAGCTGCTTCCGTTTTGAAACAAATTGGTGTGGACGATTATAGTTTGTGTAATAGGATATTTAATGCACAAAAAGAACGTCATTTAAGATTACTAGGTCACTGCCTTGCCAATAGAATGGAAATCATCAATGAATATGGTGCAGGAATTATGTGGTTGAGTAAAAAAGATTATCAGGATTTTGATATTCAGCGCGGTGATACGGAAGGTATCGTCAATTACATGCTCATGATTGAAAATGTGAAAATGGCCGCATTAATTTTGGAACAACCCACGATTATAAAAATATCGCTTAGGAGTAAAGATGATGTTTCTGTACAAGAAATAGCTCAGAAATATTTTAATGGGGGAGGTCATAAAAATGCTTCCGGTGGTGGAGTTTATGCCAGTCTAAAAGATGTCATCAACCGATTAAAAAAAGCGATTCCTGAATATTTGCCAAGAGTAAGTTAATGTTAAAGATTATTGTAATCTTTAGATTACAATAGTTGTTATTTTAAATTATTGATCATTTTAAAACAGACTTTAAAACAATGAATTTTAAGCATTTTGCATTTATGTTATGCGCAGTTTCTTTATTAGCTGCATGTAAATCTGGTGGAAACAAAACACCTGGTGGATTTGAATACGAAATTTTAGAACAAGGAAGTGGGGACAGAACAGTTGAATCTAACGATTGGGTATTTTTCTCCGCTAAATTGTCAACAAATGAAGGTGAGGAGTTAAACAATTTTGAGGAAGATGATAATTTACCTTCTTTACAAATTCCAGAGGAACTTCCTGTTGGTCCTATGTCTAATCCAATTGTCGATCTTTTGAAAATCACAAAAGCAAAAGTTGGAAGTACTTATAGATTAATTTTACCTATTGATTCCTTACCAGGTGCAAGGGCCGAATATCCAAATTTAGATTATTTTCAATACAATATTACCGTTAAAAAGATCTTAAACGAAGAAGAATTTAATAAAGTGCAAGAGGCAAAGCAAGCTGAGATGGCTGCCAAGATTGAAGAAAAAAAGGCAAGAATTCCCGAAATTGAATCGCTATTGAAAACCACATTAGCAGATTATAAATCCGGTAAATTAAAGACTCAATCTACAGATTCCGGTTTGAAATATTATATCATCGAAGAAGGTGAAGGCGAACCAGCTCAAAGTGGACAAGGAGTAAATGCTGAATATTATGGTTCACTTCTGAACGGTGATAGATTTGATGATTCTTTCTCTCGTGGACAAGCATTTACATTTGTTCTAGGTCAAGGACAAGTAATCAAAGGCTGGGATGAAGGCTTCGCACTTTTGCCTAAAGGTACAAAAGCATTTTTGTTTATTCCTTATGATCTTGCATACGGTGAGGCAGGTAGCCCTCCGATGATTCCCGGAAAATCTGATTTGGTTTTCTATGTTGAAATAAATGATATTAAAAAATAAAATACATTTTTTATAAGATATTTAAACACCAGCTTTCAACTACAAGGTTGAAGTTGGTGTTTATTTTTTTTAACCAATTAAACATGCAGGGCAATGACCATAGAACAGTTAGCTGATATAAGGGAGCGATTGACATCGGTAAGGAGGTATCTTTGACGTCGATCGACGAATTATTCAAATAGAAGAAGAATCGCAACAATCGCTTAATCCTGAATTTTGGAATGATGCTGAAAAAGCAGAATCTATTCTCAAATCATTAAAAGATAATAAAAAATGGGTTGAGAAATATAATGAGTTAGAAAGTTTAGCTGATGAAGCTGAAATTCTCATGGAGTTTGTGCGCGAAGGTGAAGCAACTGAAGCAGAAGCGGAAGCATGCTATCAAAAAATATTGTTGGCTTTAGATGAAATCGAATTTAGAACTACATTGGATAAACCGGAGGATAGGCTGAGTTGTATTCTTGAAATCAATGCAGGAGCTGGAGGCACTGAAGCTTGTGACTGGTCATCTATGCTACACAGAATGTATACTATGTGGGCTGAGAAAAATGGGTTTTCTGTAAATGAAATTGACCGTGTGGATGGGGATGTTGCAGGTATAAAATCCATCTCGATGGAAATCGACGGTGAATTTGCATACGGATTACTTAAAGGGGAAAATGGTGTTCATCGCCTTGTAAGAGTAAGCCCCTTTAATGCCCAAGGTAAACGAATGACCTCTTTTGCATCCTTATTTGTGCATCCACTCATTGATGATACCATTGACATTCAAATCAACCCAGCTGATATCGAATGGGATACTTTCAGAGCCCAAGGTGCAGGAGGACAGAATGTAAATAAAGTTGAAACGGCAGTGAGAATAAAACACATTCCAACAGGGATTGCTATTCAATGTCAGGAAGCAAGATCGCAACATGCCAACAGAGAAAAGGCAATGCAGATGCTTAAATCTCGCTTATATGAAATAGAAATTGAAAAGCAAAGAGAGGAGCGAGATAAAGTTGAAGCCCAAAAAATGAAAAATGAATGGGGGTCTCAAATTAGGTCCTATGTACTTGATGATAGAAGAGTAAAAGATCATCGCACAAGTTTTGAAACTAGAAATACAGATGCTGTCTTAGATGGAGGAATTGACGGCTTCCTAAAAGCCTTCCTGATGTGGGATGGTAATTAATAGGAAGTCGGCAAATAAAGAAGTGTGTAGTGTTACAATTGTAGCACTATACACTTCTTTTATATATATAACCTGGCAAAATATGCATATTTGATGTAAATGTTCAATACCTAAACGATGTTAAATTTTGAGAAAAATCCAACTTTAACATTGATAAATGACTGTGGATATCCATAATTTCCGTAATTTTGGTGTTATAATTTTTCTAGCTTGTGAAATATTTAGGATATCTTTGCCTAATTGGCATTTTGCAATTGTATGTAAGTGTCGCGACCTTTGGCCAAGGCTGTAATATTCCTTTTAATATCCGTTTTGAGAAGAAAACGACGACTTCTATTATGGTGTCTTGGTCGGATATAAACAATTTGCCAGAAGGCTGGGAAATCGAATTGGTAAAAAGAAGTGAAAATCCCAAAGGAATGCCTATACTACCTTTGCAAAAAACGAAAAGTGTAACCATAACTAATTTAATCCCTTCAACTTCATATGATTTGTATATCCGGACAGTTTGTCCGAATGGTAGGAGTAATTGGAATGTAGCTATACCTTTTACTACAGTTATTGAAGCACCATCAGCTTGTCAGTTAAATATTCCACTTAAAGATAATGGAACTGAAATCCTCGATCTTGAAATTCCTGAATTAAACAAGATAAATAACCCAATTTTGGGTGTAAATATTTTTTTGAAATCCGTTGACCTAATGATTGAACATGCTTGGCCGGCTGATTTGAAACTAATTTTAGAAAGCCCTCAGGGACAACAATTGTTAATATCAAATCATAATGGTACTGTAACACGTAATTTTGGACTTATTCAGGATGAATCTTGCACACAGTTTACTTCATTTTCAATGGATGGATGCCTAAGGCTTAAAGATAGAAAACCGCCTTTTGTGGGATTGTTTCACCCGGATGATGACATATTTTCATGGAAACCCGACACGTTGAATAAAGGCTCGTGGAAGTTGATATCATTTGATAGAGCGATAAAAGATGCAGGGATATTAAAGTATATTAATATTACTTTTAGTGAGGAAGTGTGTGTCATCCCTGACGATTTTGCCGTACAAAAGACAGATATTAATGAAGTCACCCTTACGTGGAAATACAAACCACCATGTAATACTGTCAGTATCTTATTGTATGAAAATGAAGTGGTTACGGATACTTTTTATATTCCATGTTCAGAAACATACTTTACAGTTGAAAATCTTAAGCCAAATACGGAGTATGGTTTTTCAATAGCTTCATTGTGTTCACATTCGTTATCTTCATCTGATGGATGTGTGATTTATGCTTCTACATCATGTGAACCTGTATCTTTAGCAGAAAGTTTCGATAATTATCCTACCTGCGAAGAAAGTTGCTTAGCTACTTGTAATAATACTGGAACGATTTGGTTCAATGATATCAACAATAATGAACAAAACTGGATTTTAACACAAGGCAAAACTCAAACAGATTTTACAGGTCCGGATGGTGATGTGAATGGTAGTGGAAAATATTTATATATAGAAAACAATCCACAATTGTGCGGCGCCTCAAATCGAGCAATACTTCAATCCACTTGTATGGAAATCCAATCCAATCCCTCAGGATGTGATATGTCTTTTTATTATCATATGTTTGGTGAGGATATCGGATCACTTAGGTTAGATGTATCTGTTGATGGTGGCGAATCGTGGAAAGCGTTGTTCTTTGCAAATGGCAATCAAGGCGACAAATGGATAAAGCATACACTATCATTAAAGGCGTACGATGGACAGTTGGGTATATTTAGGTTTGTAGGCGAATCCGGTGCCGGTCCATTAGCAGATATTGCATTGGATCAGATTGCGTTTTATAAAACATTTCCGGCTGATGATCAGGTGATATTTTTTAGAGATGTAGATGGGGATGGTTTTGGCTCAAATATCGAATATATTCAAATTTGTGCAATTGCACCTCCTTTAGGTTTTGTCAGCATTAATGGTGATTGTGATGATTCAAATGCGAATATTTATCCGGGAGCTTTGGAGATACAATGTAATGGAATTGACGAAAATTGCAATGGGCTTGATGATGACCAGCCAAATGTAAATCCGATGCTTGTAAGTGCTGAAATCCAGCCTTCATCATGTAACGGTTCCAAAGATGGAATGATACAATTGCATATCACTGGCGGTAATCCGCCTTATCGGGTAGAATGGAATAATGGAATGACCGGTGAAGTCGTTTCAGAATTACCAGCAGGAATTTATTATGCGACCATTACAGATTTCGGAGGATGTATTTACAATTCCAACTTCTATACTATTCAATCAAATAATACTTTAAATATTGTTGTTTCTAGTATCGAGTCGCCTTCATGTCTTGGTAAACAAGATGGTAAAATTGACATTTCTCATACTTTGGAATCTCCACCGTATCATTATGAATGGTCCAATGGGCATAGGTCAAAAACGCTTGAAAATGTACCTGAAGGAACATACCATGTTACAGTGACAGATGCTAAAGGTTGTTTTTCTGAAATGGCAGGAATAAAATTAACATCTAAATCTTCTGTAATTGCCGGTATTCAGTCAAAATCAGATGTTTCATGCTACGACAGAAATGATGGAAAATTAGATGTATTTGCAATTAATGGTCGACCTCCTTACAATTATTATTGGTCAACAGGTGCTTCGGAAAAACAAATTAACAATCTTTCTGCCGGGATTTATTCTTGTACCGTAATGGATGATAATGGATGTCAGTTTGTATTGAATACGGAAATCTTTCAGCCCGAAGAGATAAAGATTCAAGTTGGTAGCACTGAAGATGTACGATGCTATGATGAGTCAAATGGTTCTATCAAGACGAATGTTACCGGTGGTGTTCCCGGATATACGTATCTGTGGAATAACTTTAGTTATACAAATGACGATATTCTCAATCTTAAAGCTGGGTTATATATATTGACCGTTACGGATGCTAATGGATGTAAACAGGTATCACCACCTATACAGATAAATCAGCCGGATCCTTTATTAGTTACTATTGATACGATCATACCTGCTACCTGCCTTTCTGGAAACGATGGAAGCATTCGATTAAAAACGTCAGGTGGAAATGGGGCATATTTTTTTGTTTGGAACGAACAGGGTAGTAAGGATAATTCTTTGGAAAACATCACGAGAGGGCACTATAATGTAACGGTTTATGATCAACTCGGTTGTAAATCAGGCATTCCTGATATTGAAGTTCCATACAAGAATGAGCCAATTCAAATCCAATTAAATCTGCTAAATGATAATCAATGTTATAAAGAAACAAATGCTATAATTGAAGTACTTATTCTTAATGGTACACCTGCATTTGATTATAATTGGAGTCATGGAATTCAATATTTTGAATCGTCAGTAAGAGATACTATAGCGCATTTAGCCTCAGGTCGTTACACTTTAACGATCACAGATAATAATGGTTGTACGGGGGTTTCCAATCCTTTGATTATAGAAGAAAAACCAGCATTTAACTATTCGGTTTCGGAAATTCAGAATAATTTATGTGCATATGATTCAAATGGAAGTATTGAAATACAAATTCATGGAGGTCAGTTACCTTTACATGTTATATGGAATGATGGTTTATATAATGGTGCTCAAATCGAAGATTTGAAAAATGGGCATTATTACGGGGTAGTTCAGGATAATCAAGGATGCCAAATACGGATTGATACCATTCCGATATTTTCAAATTCAAATATGGAAATTGAAGCAGAAATTACTTCAGAAATAAGTGGACAAGGGAATGGTGGAATATGTCTAAATGTGATGTCTGGAGTAGCACCATATCAATACCAATGGAGTAACAACGTCAATGGTTATCGCTGTATCACGCAGCTAAATGCAGGAATCTATGAAGTAACAGTGACAGATGCTATCGGTTGTACTTTGGTTGCTGTATTTACTGTAGAAATGACCTCAGCGGTTGATGATTATAATCATTATGGTATCAATGTTTATCCAAATCCATTAACAGACTATGTGCATATTTTGTCTAATTTTCCTTTGACAGGTTATCAAATATCAGATGTTCGTGGAAATATTTTAGATTTAAACACGATTTTGGATGCACCTAATATGATTAGGTTAGATTTTGAAAATTATCCCAAAGGGGTTTATATTCTGATATTATCTCAAGGCGAAAAAAAATATCGCTATAAATTAGTTAAGCTTTAAATTATCTAATTTGTAAGCATGGCACATACCATTTTGTAAAATTTGCTATCTTGCCACTCAATTTTATCACTAAAACATGAAAATAATCCACACAGCTGACTGGCACATCGGTAAGGTTTTGCATAAAGAATCATTAAATGATGACCTCAAATTGTTTTTTGATTGGTTGGAAGCCTATATCTATGAAACTTCTCCAGATGTTTTGTTGATTTCAGGTGATGTCTTTGACTTTGCCAATCCTACTAATAAGGATCAGGAATTGTATTTTTCAATGTTGTCTCGATTATCTAAGACTGGGATTACTACAATTATTACAGGTGGTAATCACGACTCAGTATCGTTATTAAATGCACCTAATCCCTTATTGAGCAATTTTAAAATTCATGTGCTAGGTGGAGTTGATGAAGTGCTTGAAAAACATATTATTCCGATCAAGAATAAAGATAATATCATTATTTGTGTCATATTAGCGGTTCCTTTTTTACGCGAACGGGATTTAAAATCAGCTGTTTCAGCCGATAAAATTTCAGATGACATCGATAGTGTATCGCTGGCGATTAAATCATATTATGACCGTTTGGTTGACATGGCTCAAGAAATGTATGGTAAAGATATACCAATCGTTGCAATGGGACATCTTTTTATGAGGGGTTCGTTAACATCTGACGGTGAACGAGATATACACGTTGGTAATCTTCAGGGGGTTGAAAGTAAATACATCCATCCGGATATTTCATATCTAGCCCTTGGTCATATCCATAAACCACAGCGTATAAGTGGCAATGACTATATGCGATATAGTGGTTCGCCGATTTATCTTGACTTTTCTGAAGTAAATTATCATAAACAAATTTTAATTGTTGAGTTAGATAGCAAACAAATGACGATTACTCCAAAGCCGATACCAATTTTTAGGAAATTGCTCAGGCTTCGAGGTTCTATGCAGGAAGTTATAGTTGAATTGGATCAGTTCCAAAATGACTATCCGCTTCAGGCTTTGGTTGAATTAGATATTAGCGAATCCGCGTATTCACAAGCCGTTATACATCAATTAGAAGCTTTAGTAAATACACCTCATGAAGATTATAAAGTTATTAAATACAAGATTAGTAATAGTAAAATTGAAACTCCAAACATTTTGGAACATCAAAAAATCGGTCACTTTGAGCAAATGAGTCCATTGCAAATGCTTGAAAAAAGACTCGATACAGAAATGCTTGATGACAAAGCTCGTGAAGAAATCATGAGGCAATATCAGGAAATCGTTGAGTCATTGTATGAATAAATAGATTATACATTTTGTTAATGTATAATGTCGCTAAAATTTTGTAAATTATAAATTAAATCCACCTTGAAAATTCTCAAACTACGATCTAAAAATATACATTCCCTAAAGGGCGAAATGTTGATTGATTTCACAAAAGAGCCATTGAAAAGTGCTGGTCTTTTTGCAATTACAGGTGTTACTGGTGCTGGAAAATCGACGATTTTAGATGTGATAACCCTTGCATTATTTAATAAAATACCAAGATTTTCGGCGAGTAGCTCGCGTTCTATTTCAAAAACGGAAATTGAAGGTATTGGTTCTGTTGTGACACATCACTGTAAAGATGCTTATGCAGAAATTGAATACCAAACAGGTGAAAAAAGCTATCGTTCTTCATGGTCAATAAAAAAGAATCGAAACGGGAATTTTAATGATTACGAGATGTGTATTACAGATTTGAATACAAATCAAATTTTGGATCTAAAACGTTCGGAAGTACCAAGCAGAAATGAAAAAAATCTCGGATTAACTTACGACCAATTTATCAGATCGGTTGTCCTTTCTCAAGGAGATTTTGCACGTCTTTTAAAATCTGACAGTACTGAAAGAGCTCAACTGCTTGAAGATATTACAGGCAGTCGGATTTATAGAAAAATAGGCAGTAAAATTTTTGAATTATCAAAAGAAAAGGAAAGAGAAATAGAACTGTTAAGCGCAGAAGTCAAAGGTATAGAATGTATTCCTGATGAAGTAGCTAATTTAAAACTTGAAGAAATAGAACAGAGTAAAACATATATCGAAAAGCTAGAAATAACGCTCAAAGAACTTAATTTTCAAGCATTAAATATTGAAAAGAAGATATCTTTAACACGTTCTTTAAATGAAAATAATGAAAGGAAAAATGCACTTCTATTAAGAAAGCATGCATTTGAAGATAAAGATTTAAAGTTAGATAAGCATAATAAATTAAATCCTTACAGAGATAATTTCAGTACATGGAAGCAAAATACACTTCGGATCAATCAATTGCAACATTCCATCCAAACTACGAAAACAAATCTATCGACAGATGTTGAAAATCAAACAAAATTAATTGAGGCAATTGGCAAATTAATCCAAAGTCGAGTAAATGGACAAAATGCTTTAATGGAATTAAAGGCTTTTGAAGATCGCGTTATGGAATTATTTAATCAAAGATATGAAATTCAAAATCAGGGTAAACATGTACGTAGCACATTAGATGCTTTCATTGATCAAAATATTGCTTATCTGAATAACGAGATAACAGTACACAAAAATAAACATCCTGAAGTACTTTTGCCTGTAATTAAAAATTCAATTACTATAATTAATTCAACACCATTAGCATTGGATGGTAATGTCGAAATGCTTTTCCAAAAACTTGAGGAGTTACAATTAGAAATTAAGACATTGAGAAATTTATCTGGTAAAGCTGAACAATACGAAGCTTTAGGAAAAGATATAGAATCACTAGAAAAGTTGATAAATGAAACACAAAAGGACCAGGAAAATTTACCCAATGCAATCGAATCTTATAAATCCCAAATTCAATTATTTGACAAAGAGATAGAAGCAATAACGTTAGAAAAGGATAGATGGATCGCGTTTGCATCCATGGAAGAACATCGTGATAAATTGGAAGATGGGCAGCCTTGTCCGCTTTGTGGTGCTATCCATCACCCTTATGCTGAGGATTTACCCGCAAAAAAAGTCTTGAATCATGAAATTAAAATTATGAAAATCAAGGAAGGGAAAAAAGCCGTTGAGGAAGCATTGCTAAAAGCTAACAATAGAAAGACAGAATTGGATAGTAGCTTTAAAATTTGGACAAAACAAAAACATGATGATCTTTTGAAAATGGATGCTTTAAAAGGAGAACTACAAGATCAATTATCATTTAAAGATTTAAACATAAAAATACAACATTCAGAGTCTCAAGAATCCAAAATCAAAGAGGATATTAAAAAAGCTCAAACTTTAATAACCTTAAAGACAATGGAGAATACGGTCTTAAGATTAGATGAACTAATGAAGGAATTTAAAGAAAAGGATATTGCTTATAAAGCAATTTATACCGGTAATAACTTTAAAGAAGAAATCCGAGATTTACATGAACAATTTACAAAAATAAGTGATCGAATACTCATAGCTCAAACCAATTTGAAAACATTTAGCACAGACTATGAAGCATTAATGGCTGCACAAGCGGAGTTAGCCGCAATGTTAAGTGATGAACTAAAAAAATTAGGTTATGAAAGTATTGAATTCGCACTTCAATCCATTCTTCCGGATCAAGTCCTACAAGAGTGGACAGCAGAAAAGAATGAAATTCAAATGGATGAGCACCGTATTATGACCCAATTGGATAGCATAAATTCTGAATTAAGTCAGTTGGAGCAAGTTGTGGCAACACAAGCGCAATTGGATGATGTCAGGCTTTCAATAGATAAAATAACCAAAGAAATTAGTGATTTAATGGTTGAAAGAGGAAAATTGTATAATGAATTAGCTCGTAATGATGCACAAAAAGTAAAATTTAATCTACTTCAAACTAAAATTGAAAACCTCATTCATGAAAATGAACCTCTTTATATCCTAAATCATCTTATTGGGGATAAAGAAGGGAATAAATATGCAAAATTTGCTCAAAACCTGAATCTTGCACAATTAATCCATTTAACGAATATCCGCCTTCAAAAACTTACAGATCGTTATTTGCTTGAGCTAACAGATATCACAGCCGATTTTAAGGTTATCGATTTATATCAGATGAATACCGTTCGTAGTGTAAAAACGCTTTCTGGGGGCGAAACATTTATTGTGAGTCTGGCATTGGCGTTAAGCCTATCGGATATGGCTTCTAAAAATGTAAGATTGGAAAGTCTGTTTATCGATGAAGGTTTTGGAAGTTTAGATCAGGAATCTATAGAAGTAGCGTTGACGACACTTGAAAAACTACAATCTGAAAGCAACCGATCTATCGGTATCATTTCCCACGTGGAAAGTCTAAAAGAGCGAATTAACACACAAATTAGGGTCATTAAGGACAGTCAAGGTTATTCGCAAATTGAAATTATTTAATTTTAAAGCATAATTATGATTCTATCAGGTAAGTTCATTTAGGTTACACAACAATCAATACTAGAATTTTAGTACCATCTTACCTGATGATTAGAAATCCTTAAAACAGTACGCGGAACAGAAGTAATAAAAAATGGTCTGTAAGATGTTACGCTTTTTACATGAACGAAGGTTTTTACTACTATTTCCGTTTGTTCGAAAATATGGGCTACGAAAAGGATAAAAACATTAATCGATCATGTCGATTTTAGCGATTAAAAGCAAGTAAAACAAGGTAATATTGGATAAATATTTTAAATATAAAATGTATTTTTATTCTTGTAAAAATCAAATCATATCGTACTTTTATCCTATAATTATAAAGTGATCAATCATGGCAGATTATGCACAAGTCTTGAATTATGCTATTCCATTTTTTTAAATTTTGATAGCTTTAGAATATATCGCAGGATATTTTATGGGGCAAAAGACGCTGCGATTATTTGATACAATATCAAGTTTGAGTTCGGGTATCACCAATGTTGTAAAAGACGTATTAGGACTTACGATTGTGATCTTAAGTTACGAATGGATGGTCACCAGATTAGCAATTTTTCATATAGAATCTACGTGGTTAGTATATGTTTTAGCATTTATAGGTATTGACTTTTCAGGATATTGGGTACACAGATGGAGTCATGAGGTTAATGTGTTTTGGAATCGACACGTAATTCACCATAGTAGTGAGGAATTTAACTTGCCATGTGCGCTCCGTCAATCAGCTTCTGATATAGTAGCATTATTTACGTTTACCTATTTGCCCATGGCGCTTATTGGAATTCCCGTTAAGGTTATTGCTATCGTGGCACCACTTCAGTTATTTGCACAGTTTTGGTATCATACACGACTAATAGGTAAGATGGGCTGGCTAGAGAATATTATTGTAACGCCTTCACATCATCGGGTGCATCATGCGATTAATCCCAAATATCTTGATAAAAATTATGCTCAAATCTTTATTCTTTGGGACAAATGGTTTGGAACTTTTCAACCGGAAATTGATACGGAACCTGCAGTTTATGGAATTACAAAAGCAGCAAATACATGGAATCCCTGGATTATCAACTATCAGCATATATGGTCTATTTTCAAAGATGCATGGCGAACTAAAAATTGGGTTGATAAAGTAAAAATATGGTTTATGCCGACGGGTTGGCGACCAGATGATGTTAAAGAGATGTACCCGATAACCTATAATGAAGATATCTATCACAGACCAAAATACGAAACTTCATCTTCCAGATTATTTGAAATATGGGCAACTTTTCAACTGATAGCTACACTATGTTTCATGTTGTTTTTGTTTAACAAAATTGATGAAATTCCTTTTAATATGGTAATTGGATATGGGGTGTTTATTTTTATAACTGTATTTGCTTTTACAAGTCTGATGGATGGTAGTATTTTGGGTGTGTTATTTGAAGGGATTAAACTTGGCATAGGATTGATTTTGCTTATCTCGAATAGTAGCTCGTGGTTTGGAATTGATAAGCTTATACCCAATGGGACGCTCTTTGTGGCTTCATATCTAGCTTTGTCAATGTTAATGGCCATCTATTTTTATTTCTTCCAACGTCCCAAAAAGGTCGAGTTGTATCCACATACGGTGTAATATTTATAATGAAAAATATTGCTATGGATATTTATTTCAGCTGATAAAAAATCATCAGTCTCACTTGAAATTTTACTGTAACAATAATTTACAGTTTGTTATATATTATAAATAAATATATTTGTTTAAGTTTCCACATGTTTAATTTTAATGGACTTTTATTTCTGAGGTTAATTGATAAAATCCAAATACATATTATAAATTATTTATATGTATGGGTAGTGATTTCTTATATTTGTAATTTATTCAATATGTTATGAAAATTATACTAAATTAAATATATCACTTTGATTAAAGTAATAAAAATTAATGTAAACATATTGAAATCTTTTTATATCTATTATTGTTGATTTTTCCACAATGGTAAGTTACTTATCCACATGTTATTCACATGGTAATTAGCATGTCAGGTTTTAGAAAATGGATAACTTGATGTACCTTTGTCATTAAAATTAGTCAACATCCGTAAAAATTCAATTATACACAATGGCAGAATTTCCACTTAAAGCAATCGGCAGTAATAAACTTTCATATAATAAAGGTGAAGCTGATCTTTTATACGGAAAGGTACAACCACAGGCTATCCCATTGGAAGAAGCTGTTTTAGGTGCTATTATGATTGATAAAGATGCCTTTCCTGCTATCATCGAAGTTTTGAGGAAGGAAAGTTTTTATTTAGAAAAGAATCAAATTATCTTTGAATTGATGTCAGATCTTTTTGGAAAATCTCAACCAATAGATCTGTTGACCGTTCATGAAGCGTTAAAAAAATCAGGTAAATTGGAGATGGTAGGAGGTATTTCTTACCTTATGGAATTAACAAATAAAGTAGGCTCAGCTGCGAATGTTGAGTTTCACGCTAAAATCATAGCCCAAAAATTTATCCAACGGGAATTAATCCGAATTAGTACACAAACTATTGGCGATGCTTATGAAGATACAAAGGATGTACTCGAATTGCTGGATGAAGCCGAAAAAAGCTTGTACGAAATCTCGGATCAAAACCTTAATACCGGTTACGAATCTTTGTCGTCCTTAGTTGTGAAAGCACAAAAGGAAATCGAAGTGATGAGTGAGCAAGGGAGTGATATTACAGGAGTGCCAACAGGGTTTAAAGAACTTGACAAAGTGACCAATGGCTGGCAATCTTCCGACTTAATAATCATAGCTGCTCGACCGGCGATGGGTAAAACTGCATTTACACTTTCTCTGGCAAAGAATGCGGCGGAAGCCAAAAAACCGGTAGCCTTCTTTTCATTGGAAATGGCCAATGTACAATTAGTACAGCGTCTTATCGCCATGGAAGCAGGCATCAATCTTTCGAATTTGCGTCATGGTAAAATCGAAGATGCTCAGTGGCAAAAACTACATGCAGCAGTAGATAAATTGTCCCAGGTACCGATTTATATTGATGATGCTCCAGGCATTAATATTTTTGAATTGCGTGCTAAATGTCGTCGACTAAAGCAAAATCATGGTATTGAACTCATAATTATTGACTACCTGCAGTTGATGTCTGGTGCACCAAACGGAAGAAATTCAGGCAATAGAGAGCAGGAAATTTCATCAATATCTCGTGCCTTAAAGGGTTTGGCAAAAGAGTTACATGTACCTATTATCGCATTGTCACAGTTGTCAAGGGCTGTAGAAAGTAGAGGTGGGGACAAACGACCGCAGCTTTCGGACCTTAGGGAGTCTGGAGCCATAGAGCAGGATGCAGATATTGTTAGTTTTATCTATCGTCCTGGATATTATGGCGTCGAAGATATAGATATACCAAAGGATTTGACAGAGATTATTATTGCTAAGCACCGTAACGGTGTACTTGCTAATGTTAAACTCAAATACGTAGGCGATTTTGTAAAATTTGAAGACCCCGATGATATGGGCTTTAGCGATGATTTAGTGTTCGGTACACCTTTTAATTCGGCTATAATTACCAAGCCATCTAAAATGAATGAGGATTTTGGATTTGCTCCTCCGACATTAGATGCAACGGACGATGGTTCAGTACCATTTTAATAGATTATAGACTAATTATAGAATTATGGATACTGAAAAAAAAAATACCAGATTAAATAAATATATCGCCCTTTCTGGATTATGTAGCCGAAATCAGGCCGCAGCATGGATAAAAGCAGGTTTGGTAAAAGTTAATGACAAGATCGTTAAAGAACCATTTATTGAAATTGGTGATGATGATGTAGTAACCGTAAAAAACAAACGTGTCAGTCCTAAAGTCGTTTACACCTATTATGTGATGAATAAGCCTTGGCATGCACCTGTACATTTGGATATCGATGCCAAAAGCCCTGATATATATACTTTATTGAAAAAACAAACAGACCAAAAGCTAGTGGTCATTGGAAATCCGGATGCGGAAACTTGCGGTTTAATTGTTTTTACGGATGATAAATCGCTATTAGAAAAATTGAATGTTATTGGGCATCAACTCAAAACAGTATTTGAAGCTACGTTAGACAAGCCATGGGAAGCAACAATTGCTGATAACGATACAATCAATGATTCATTTAAAATAAAAGGAATTAAAATCTTAGATGAGCTAGATAAAAACGTTGTAGGCTTAGAAGTTATCGGTGGTATATATCCGGATGTAAAATCTTTTTTTAAAGATAAAGGATATACTTTAAAAAAATTGGATTGTACTTTTTTTGGAGGTATTACTAAGAAGGACTTGAAGCGAGGATGGAGTAGGGCATTAACGGAAAAGGAAACCATCTTTATCAAACATTTTACGTAGCTTGAAAAGCGAATTATCATGATTATTTATTGTTGATTTTATATTCAAATATGATTTTTGTCTAATCGAATAAACATTAATTTAGTATCAATCAACGCTTTATATGTTTGCAATTTACTTTAAATTTTATGTTTGATGTTTCCAGAATATTCTATTTAAAAACTGATCTTAAAACTATTTCTTTATAAAATTTGTATCTTTATCTTGGGTTTTATTTTTAATATGACAGGTTCTACATTTTGAAGGACAAAAATTTTACATTCGAGATTTATAATCATATTGAGCAGGTTGTTCCGACTTGGCGTACTATGTCCGAAGGTAAAGATGTATTGTTTAGTTATCCATTTTTAAAAACTGTTGAAAATTATGCACCAGTTGGCATTACACCATTTTATGTTGTAGTCAAGCAAGATCAAGAAGAAGTCGCAATTCTTTACTTTCAGTTGAAGTTTGTAAAACTGATAGAAAATTTGCGTTTATCCGAACAAGAAGGGGCTACCATGGTCCAACGTGCTGTCGTTCCTTTGCGCAATGCCATCGTAAAGTCAATTCAGTTTCAGACGCTTATTTGTGGCAATTTACTGGTAACAGGCAGTTATGGATTTGACAAGTCGCAGTATGCTTCAGCTGATGATGCTTTTCTGTTCGTTACCAAAGCCATGGATGCCATTAGGAAAAAGCTCGAAAAAGAAAATATTTGGGTGGATTTAATGGTTATAAAGGATTTGACAGAGGATCAACGGCCTAAATCTCGTACACTTCAAAAAGGTTTTACGAAGTTTAAAGTTCAACCCAAAATGCTATTTACTATTTCGGAAAAATGGGCAACTTTTGATGACTATCTCGCGGATCTTAAATCAAAATATCGTGTTAGGGTTAATAAAGCAATAGCTTTAGGGAAGCCAATAATAAGGAAAATCCTAAACTTTGACGATATCATACTTTACAGAACTGAGATTTACAATCTGTATAAAAATATATCGGATCAGGCTAAATTTAATGCTTTTTTATTGGACCGATTTTATTTTGAAAACCTAAAAAAAAATTTAGGTGAAGATATCCAATTTACATCCTATTGGTTAGATGATAAGATGATTGCATTTTATACAAGTATCATTTATGACGACACGCTCAATGCTCATTTTTTAGGATATGATCATAATGAAAACCAGAAACACCACCTATATCTTAATATTTTACTTGATATAATCCATGAAGGTATAGCACGGAAAATGAGGTTGATTGATATGTCTAGAACAGCTATAGAAATCAAATCGTCCGTAGGTGCTATTCCTCAGGATTTAGATCTTTACGTCAAACATACCAATTCAGTCATCAATAAATCGCTCGAAACTTTGATTACAATTGTTAATCCGGAAACAAATTATGTCTATCGCGACCCCTATAGATAATGTTAGTTAATGTGCTGAATAATAATTGTTTATGATTGTTTAGTCGAGATGAAAGCTTCCAGTTAACTACGTGCAAACCATTGCCAATTGTTAATGCAATCAAAAACTTGGGAAACTTTACACCATTCAATAGTTTTTTGCGTTTATATTTGCATGATGAATTTGAAAGAACGTCTTATACAGGTTGCGTCCGAATTGTTTTTGAAGTACGGTATCAAGAGTATCAGTATGGATGACATATGCCGTAAAATGGGGATGTCTAAAAAGACATTATATGGAGTTCTCGACAGTAAATCAGATTTAATTGATTTGGTTTTGAATAAAAACTTAACAGAGAGTGAGCAACATTTAGATGAGATTCAAAAAAATTCGAAAGATGCGATAGATGAGATGCTTCAAATAAGTAGCTATATTTTGAATGTTGTTACTCAAATGAGCCCTTCTGCTATTTATGATTTACAAAAATATCATCCTCAAAGTTGGAAAATTGTTAAAGAATACCAGCAAACGCGAATTGAGCAGCGTATTTACAATAATTTGGTCCGTGGTCAAAAAGAAATGTTGTACAGAACAGATCTCGATTCCAAAGTAATTTCAAAATTGTACGTTGCTAAGGCGAGTGTTATTAACGATGCAAATTTATTTCCACTTACAGAGTTTGATAAAACGCATTTACATAAAGAAATCATTAAATACCATCTTTTTGGAGTTATTTCTGAAAAAGGATTAAAAACAATATTGCGAAATTATAGAAAATATTTGACCATATGACATATAGTAAAAATTTATTTATAGCTTTATTTATTGCAATGTTTGCAGTATCTGCGCAAAGCCAGAAAGTGGTTACACTATCATTGAAAGACGCGGTTAATATGGCATTAGCCAATTCTATAGAGCTTAAAAATTATAAGGTAGATGAGGAAATTCAATTAGCTAAAAACCGAGAAGTCACCGGTATGACTATGCCGCAAATAGCTTCCTCAGGTAATGCAACTTATTATACGAATCTACCTCAATTTGTTTTCCCAACTTCGGATATATCTGTTTATCAGGTTCTTGAAAAAGAAGGAGTAAAAGATGCACAGGGCAATCCGATTGATACGCGAAATGCATCGTTTGGAAAGCAGCCGATTTCGTTACAAGCACCTTTCAACTACCAGGTTGGTTTTGATGTACAGCAATTACTTTTTCAGCCGGATGTGTTTATCGCGCTTAAAGCTAGAAAAATGGTAATGGAATACGCTCAAAAGAATACTTCTGTTGCTCAGGAAGCGGTTAAGGAGCATGTAGAAAAAGCATATTATGGTGTACTTATTGCGCATAAACAACGCCAAGTATTGGAAAAAACCTTAGAAAGGCTCGATCTTTTGCAAAATGAAATGGAACAAATGCACAAGATGGGTTTTATTGAAAAACTGGATGTTGATAAACTATTAGTTACGATTAATAACACAAATACGTCATACAATCAGCTCAATAATAGTATTCAGATTTCCGAAGCATTATTAAAGAATGCACTTGTTTTACCACAAGAAGACTCAATTGTATTAACAGAGGATTTGGATAGTAAAAATATCAATATGGAAGTCTTTGCAAATGAGTCTCAGTTTAAGTATGCGGATAGGAAAGAGCTTGATTTACTAGAAACAGCAAAGCAATTGCAAGTGTTGGATATGCGTAGATATAAATTGTCCTACGCACCTACGCTCGCAGCTTTCTTTCAATATCAATTGGCTGGACAGCGAAACGAAAGTTATGATATCGATGGTTCCGGACCATGGTTCTCTTATAACTCAGGTTTAGTAGGTATTTCGCTCAATCAACCTATTTTTGATGGATTGCAAAAGAAATATAAAATACAGCAAGCAAAATTATCCGTTCAAAAACTCGATAATTCGATCAGTCAGCTGAAACATGGTATTGATTTAGAAAGAACAGTTGCTAAGAATATGCTTAAAAATGCTTTATTAAATTTAGAAATTCAGGAGAGAAATATCGAACTTGCTAATGATGTGTTTGATAAATCCAAAAAGAAATACAAGGAAGGTGTAGGGACAAGTATCGAACTTTTACAGGCAGATACTGAATATCAACGTGCAAACAGTGGGTATTTTCAAGCATTATATGATGCAGCCGTCGCTAAAACTTCTTATTTGAAATCAATCGGTAAATTATAATTTTTAAAAGAATTTAACACATTAATACAATGAGAATAATATTTCAATTATTGTTAGTGCTTTCATTGGCAGCTTGCAGCAAACCAGAACAAAAAACTAATCAAAATCCAGACTTATCATTTAAGCTAAATGAACTAGAACAACTCAAGGCTGAACTAAATCAACTTAATGATAAAATAGCTAAAAAAGAGGCAGAGATTGTTGAGTTGGACCCATCAAGAGCTCAAGCTCCAAAATTGGTAACAACGGTAGAAATTGCACCAGAAGGTTTTCAACATTTCATAGATCTTCAAGGACAAGTGAGTTCAACTAACGTTTCATATGTGGCGCCACGTAATGGTGCCGGAGGCTATGTTAAGCAATTGTACATTAAAGCTGGTGATCAAGTCAAAAAAGGACAATTACTTATGAAATTGGACGATCAGGTTTTAAGACAAAGTATAGAAACACTTAAAACTCAATTGTCTTTAGCAAAAAATGTTTATGAACGTACACAGAAACTTTGGGATCAAGGTATAGGTTCTGAATTACAATTCATGAATGCGAAAACGAATGTTGAAACGTTGGAAAGTCAGATTAAAACTCAGGAAGAACAATTAAAAACCTTCATCGTTTATGCTGACCAAAGTGGCGTTGCTGATATTGTTAATATTAAAGTTGGAGAGCTATTTACGGGAGTTACAGCTCAAGGTCCTCAAATTCAGATAGTCAATAATACAGATATGTCAATAATTGTTGATGTACCTGAAAATTATACCAATGATATCAAAAAAGGTGCAGAAGTTGTAGTAGAGATTCCTGCATTGAATAAGAATTTTAAAAGTACTATTTTTAGATTAAGTAATTCGATAAATACTACGACTAGAGGATATACAGCCGAAATTAAAATTCCTGCTACAGCAAATGCTAAGCCTAATATGGCTGCAACTGTTAAAATCCTAAACCATACTAATTCTAAAGCAATTGTAATTCCTATTAATATTGTACAAAGTGATGATAAAGGAAAGTTTGTTATCGTTATGAAAAAAGATGGTGAAAGATATATTGCGTCACGTAAGCAAATAAAACTCGGAAACTTATATAATGATAATATTGAAGTATTATCCGGACTTGAACCTGGAGATGAAATTATCACAGTAGGTTTTCAAGGACTATATGAAGGTCAACGTATTGCCAGTATAAAGTCGAATGGTTCACAGACCAGTTCCAACAAGTAATTTGTTTCACTTTTTAAAATTTAAATAAAGTGTCAAATCCATTAAACAACATAAATAATAAAATCAAGGAATTTTTACCTTCGAGCTGGGCAATTGATAACAGAACGTCTTTATATATTCTGACGCTTATGATTGCAGCCTTTGGAATGTATAAATTCCTGACCTTACCTAAGGAGCAATTTCCCGATATCGTCGTGCCAACTATTTCAATTACGACAGTCCATGTAGGTAATTCTCCTAGCGATATAGAAAACTTGATTACAAGGCCTATTGAGAAGCAAATTAAAGGAATATCCGGTGCTAAAGTAGAAAAGATAAATTCGATTTCTCAAACAGATTATAGTTTGATTATCGTAGAATTTGATACGGATGTCAAATCGGATATTGCAAAGCAAAAAGTAAAAGATGCGGTAGATAAAGCTCAAACGGATTTACCTAATGATCTTACTCAATTGCCAAACGTACAAGAGTTTTCCTTATCCGATCTACCGATCATGTTTGTTAACATCAGTGGAGAATATGATGGATTGACTCTAAAGAAATTTGCTGAAGACATCCAAGAAAGATTTGAGACATTGCCTGAAATATCAAGAGCTGAGATTGTCGGAGCACCTGAGCGTGAAATCCAGATCAATGTTGATCCCCTTAAAATGGAGCAGGCAAAGATTAGTTTTGATGATATTGCCAATGCAGTAGCCTATGAAAATATGGATATTTCTGCCGGAAAGATCAGTATGGGAACAATGGATAGAACGATCCGCCTTAAAGGTCAGATCACTAATCCACTTACTTTGGGTAATATTATAGTTAAAACACCAACCGGTGGTACCTTATTTTTAAGTGAGATTGCTACCGTTAAGGACACTATTAAAGAAACAGAGAGTTATGCTAGGTTAAACGGTAAAAACGTCATAACGCTTAATATTGTTAAACGTCAGGGTGAAAACCTTATTGATTGTGCTGGTCAAATAAAGGATATTGTTAAAGAAATGAAGGAAAATGATTTGCCTCATGATCTTAATATCACGATTACCGGTGATCAAAGTAAACAGGCAGCAACATCCTTTGAAGAGTTGATAAATACAATTATCATTGGTTTCTTACTTGTATTGACTATTTTGATGTTTTTTATGGGTGTAACCAATGCTTTCTTCGTAGCGTTGAGTGTGCCATTGAGCGTCTTTGTTGCATTTATGTTCTTACCATTAGCGGATATGTTAGTTGGTACTTCCATAACACTCAATTTTATTGTACTTTTTGCGCTGCTCTTTGGTTTGGGTATCATAGTCGATGATGCCATTGTCGTCGTGGAAAATGCCCACCGAATCTATCAGAATGGTAAAGTGCCGATTGTTAAAGCCGCTAAAGAGGCTGCCGGTGAAGTATTTATACCTGTATTGGCTGGAACGTTGACGATTATCGCACCATTTATACCTTTACTGTTTTGGAAAGGTATCATAGGTAAGTTTATGATGTATCTTCCTGTGATGTTGATATTTACACTTCTTGCATCACTCATTGTGGCATTTGTGATGAACCCAGTATTTGTGGTGAGTTTTATGAAACCAGAGGGAAGAGCATTCGAAACACCTAAGAAGTCCATATTTAAAAAATGGTGGCTTTGGTTATTTGTCGCTTTAAGTATCGTTTTTCATTTGACGCATAATCCAGGTAAAGGTAACTTTATGGCATTACTGGCGATACTTGTCGTTTTCAATAAATATATATTGACCGATGTTATCCACTTTTTCCAAGATCGTATATTACCAAGTCTGATGAATGCGTATGAACGATTATTGAGGTGGTTATTGGTTGGAAAAAGACCTGTCTATGCTTTTGCTTCGGTATTTCTGATTTTTATTTTATCCGTATGGGCTTTAGTCGCAAGTAAACCTAATTTGCCGTTTTTCCCAAGTGGACAACCTAATATCATCTATGTTTATCTTAAGATGCCTGTAGGTACGCGTGCTGAAGAGACGAATAGAGTAATTTCCGAACTTGAAACGAGAGTTTTTAATGCACTAGCAAGTTTAAAACCAACAGAAGATGGATCAATTGTTGAAAGTGTCTTGTCCAATGTCGCTGTGAATGCAAATAACCCAATGGATAATAATAGAAGTGTCCAATCCAATCTAGGACGTATTCAGATATCCTTTGTAGAATTTGCTAAAAGAAATGGTATTGAAACTTTACCATATCTTGATTCTATTCGTATGGCTGTTCAGGGGATACCGGGCGCTCAGATTACTGTTGAGCAAGAAAGCTCCGGACCTCCTACAGATCCACCGGTTAATATTGAAATCTACGGTGATGATTTTGATAACAATGCTAAAACTGCTACAGCATTATTTAATTATCTGAATGAAAATCAAATAGATGGTATCGACAATCTGGCGATGGATGTGGATTTGAATAATCCTGAAATTACGATTAATGTGGACAAACAACGTGCTGCTATCGAAGGGGTCAGCTCTGCTCAAGTCGGTATGGCTATCAGAACAGCACTATTTGGCCGTGAAGTAAGTAAGTTTAAATCCGGTGAAGACGAATTTAAAATCCAATTGAGATTTGATGAATTGGAGAGAAATAATCTTCAAAGCCTGATGAATATGCGGATTACATTCAGAGACTTTAATACGGGAAGAATTAAACAAATTCCTGTAAGTACCGTAGCTAGCTTTGATTTTACCAATAGCTCGGGTGGTATTAAAAGATATGATATGAAGCGAATTATCCGCCTGCAATCTGCAGTAACGGATTTATCTGCCGTGCCTCGTATCAATAAGGAAATTGGCCTTAAAATTAATGATTTTAAAAATAAATTTTCTATTCCGGATGGTGTGAGTATCAAACAAACGGGTGAAAGTGAACAACAAAAGGAAACCAATGCCTTCTTAGGTAAAGCATTTATCATAGCATTGGGATTGATATTCTTAATATTGGTTTTACAGTTTAATTCATTAAGTAAACCGTTTATAGTTCTATCTGAGATTTTGTTTTCAGTAATTGGTGTTTTCCTTGGATTCGCATTAACAGGGCAAACGATGCCTACAATTATGGTACTCGTTGGTATTATTGGTCTCGCAGGTATTGTAATTAAAAATGGTATTCTTCTTATCGAATTTACTGACGAATTGCGTTCGAGAGGTATGAAAACCAAAGAAGCAACCATTCAAGCTGGTAAGATTAGAATAATTCCGGTGATGTTAACAGCCATAGCTACCATTTTGGGCTTATTCCCGCTTGCTATTGGTTTTAATATCAATTTTGAAACCTTGTTTACTCATCTGGATCCGCAAATATTTGTAGGTGGTGATAGTGTGGTGTTCTGGGGCCCATTAGCTTGGACGATTATTTATGGACTTATATTATCGTTCTTTATGACGTTGCTGATGATACCGAGTATGTATGTTATTTCCGAAAGGTTGAGAAGGCCTATGATTCAGTTTTACGGTACCAAGTTCATGGCCATGTTGGGATTCTTAGGGCCATTCTTCTTTATATTTGTAGGAATTATGTACTTAGTAAGATGGTTGACCAATAAACCGGTTTGGGATGGTACATATAAATAATGCTTAGTTAATATAATATTGAATAGTGAAAATAGAATGTCTATATTCCGCTTTAAGCGTGGATATAGACATTCTATTTTATTTCTTTATTGTCAATTCGTTATAGGATAATGAATAATCGTGTTCTAGCAGCTGGGTTTTATTTTTACAGCTCATTATCTAAAACTGAAATTTTCAAAAATTAAGAGTATAAAGAAATGAAAAAAACTATATTAGTTGATGTTATATGATAAGATGTCGCATTGGAATATAAAATCTAGTTAGCTTACTTAAATATAAAATTCAATAAAATTCAAATTTTAAAAAATGGTGATAACGGATCACTTTTGATTAGATGTAGAATATTTAATTAATAAAATGTCAACTTTTTATGTGAGGCGTAAGTTATATTATGTGTGCAATAATCATATACATTTGCAATTTCAAAACTCCCTAAAAGCAACTTTTTAATGAAGCTTGAAAACATAAGGCAAGAATATAAAAAAAATCAATTGATGGAGGCATCGGTGGATAAAGATCCGATTGGTCAATTTAAAAAGTGGTTTGAAGAAGCTACTTTGAGCGGTATACACGAACCTAATGCGTTAACTTTATCAACTGTTGATCCGGATGGACGTCCATCTTCGAGAGTAGTGTTACTCAAAGGAATTAGTAATGGAGGTTTTATAATCTACACCAATTATAATAGCCAAAAGGGAAGAAGTATACAAGCAAATCCCCACGCCTATATGAATTTTCTTTGGCTTGAGTTAGAACGGCAGGTGCGTATAAGTGGGCGTTTTGAAAAAGTAAGCAGAGAAGAAACAGAAGCATATTTCCATTCTAGACCACGTGGTAGCCAAATTGGTGCTTGGGTTTCAAATCAAAGTGAAGTCATTGCATCAAGGGAGGTATTAGAGCAAAATCTGGTGTTGTTGGAAGAGAAATTTAAGGATATGGAAGTAATTCCGGTACCTGAATACTGGGGTGGATTAAGGTTGATACCTGATAGCATAGAATTTTGGCAGGGAAGACCAAATCGACTTCACGATCGTATTCAATATACAAAAATGGCTGATGAATCGTGGAAAATCGAACGCTTATCACCTTGATATAAAATGAATTTACACCTGCATATCGTGTAACTTATCGCATATCTTAAGGTCAAAAGCATCATTGGAAGCGATAATGATAAGGCGGTCCCGGCGGTTTTGAATCAATAGATTTTGAAACCATTCTCTTGCTTGAAAATCAAGAAATGCAGTTGGTTCATCTAATAGCAGTAATGGAGTATCACTTAGGATGGCTAAAGCGAGTTGTATTTTCTGCTTCATGCCGGATGAAAAATAATTGAGCGTTTTAGAATTGTGGACTTTTAGCTGAATTATTTCTTCAAATGCTTTATAGGAAACCGGCTTGTAGAACGGTTTAAATTTTGTGTGTAAAGCCAGCATTTCCTGTAAATTATATTCATTGATTAAATCGGTATAAGGTGCAGCTAGTGAAACATGCTGAAAAATTTTATCGACAGATACAGAATTGCCGTTTATTGTATAATAAATATGGCCATTAGTAGGCGACAGGTAACCAGAAAGTATTTTAATCAAGGTGGATTTACCACTTCCGTTACTACCTGTTATACCATGGATGTTGTCATTGGAAAGGGTTAAAGACAATTTTCGGATGATCCATTGAAAACCATACCGTTTATTTAGATTGTCTAATTGAATTTTTGTCATTACTGTTTAAATCCTTTCATCAATCCTCGGTCTGCTTGATCTAAGAATCCAAGTATTTGTGCCTTTTCTGCGGATTCTTGAATGGTCGCTTCGATGGTTTCTATGGATTTTTTAACATTATTCCCTTTTACAAAAAGAATACGGTAAATATCCTGAATATGGTTAATCTGCTCTGTAGTGAAACCGCGTCTTTTTAATCCGACCGAATTAACACCTACGTAGGAAAGTGGTTCTCTAGCTGCTTTTACAAAAGGAGGTACGTCTTTTCTAACAAGGGATCCTCCACCTACCATAGCATGATCCCCGATTTTAACAAATTGGTGAACAGCTGTTAGCCCTCCTAAGATTACATGATTTCCTATTTCAATATGTCCTGCAAGATTTACATTGTTAGCTAAAATACAATTTTCACCGACAAATGAATCATGAGCAATATGTACATAAGCCATCAACAATGTATTGCTTCCGACCTTTGTTGTCATACTAGCCTCAGTTCCTCTATTTAGCGTACAACATTCACGGATCGTAACATTGTCACCAATAATTACAGTGGATTTCTCTCCTTTATATTTTAAATCCTGAGGAATAGCTCCTACGACTGCACCTGGAAAAATTTTACAGTTTTTACCTATATATGACTCTGAGAGAACAACTGCATGCGGACCTATCCAAGATCCATCGCCGATAGCAACATTTTCTCCAATATATGCAAAAGGTTCAATGGTTACGTTTTCGCCTAGTTTAGCGGATTCGTGAACAAAACTTAATGGACTAATCATTTTTTCTTTTTACAATTTGTGCGGTTAAATCCCCTTCTGATACCAATTTATTTCCTACATAAGCTGTTCCATGCATTTGTACAATTCCTCTTTTGATAGGATCTATGAGCTCCATTTTCAAAATGAGTGTATCACCAGGCATGACTTTAGCTTTAAATTTTACATTATCAATTTTCAAAAAATACGTATCCCATTTTTCACCTTCAGTACCTACAGACTTTAATGCAAGTAAGCCACCGGTTTGCGCCAATGCTTCTAATTGAAGAACGCCAGGAAATACCGGATTATCAGGAAAATGCCCCATAAATAATGACTCATTAAAAGTGATGTTTTTAACGCCTACGATATGTGTTTCCCCTAATTCGATTACTTTATCGACCATTAAAAATGGATACCGATGCGGAAGTAATTTTTTAATGTCTTCAACATTCATAATTGGCGCTGCATCAGGGTCGTAAATGGGTTTGTCTTTGTTTTTTCTGTATTCTAAATACTTGGATTTTAAAAATTTAGCAAAAGCAACATTCGAAGTATGTCCCGGACGAGTAGCGATGATTTTAGCTTGTACATTTCTACCAAAAAGTATTAAGTCGCCCATAACGTCCAATAGCTTATGCCTAGCCGGTTCGTTGATAAACCTCATCGGGGTACTACTTACGACTCCATTTTCAAGTACTGCATTTGGTTTCCCTAATTTTACTTTTAAGGCTTCAAACTCTGCTTCAGAAAACTGCTTATCGATTATCACCAAGGCATTATCAACATCACCACCTTTAATTAAACCTGCATTAAAAAGCGCTTCCAATTCAGATAAAAAGACAAATGTTCGTGCACTCGCAAAATTCTTAACAAATTCGGATTTATCTTTGAGGACGGCAACCATATTACCCAACACATCATCAGGAAAATGAAGTATCGTATTTAATTCGAATTTATCAGATGGAAGAACGACATATTCAGAACCAGTTTCAGGATCCGTAAACGTAAAAGGTTCAGTAACTACAAAATCCTCTTTATCAGAAGGAACTTCTATTAGGCCTGAAGCCAATAATTTATCTACGAATATTGTTGCACTTCCGTCTAATATAGGAATTTCGGGTCCATCAACTTCAATAGATACATCTTCAATATTTAAAGCGTTAATTGCTGCTAGTAAATGTTCTATTGTAGAGATAGTAGCTTCCCCTTCTTTCAGTGTTGTGCCTCGATTGGTAGTGAAAACTTTTGATACATCGGCTTTAATCACTGAGGGAGGATTGAGGTCATTACGTACAAATTGTATCCCACTACCTTCAACACCTGGTTTTATTATTATTGTAGTGTGCGCACCCGTATGCAATCCAACACCTGATATTTTAATTTCATTTTTAATTATATTCTTTAACTTCATTTTATTTTTTTATGATTTATTAGAAGATGAATACATTTTATTGGTTATTTTCTATTTCAGCAATTCGCTTTTCAATAGTCCGAAGTTGGTTGGCGATATCTGGTAATTTTCTAAAATGTGCATATGATTTTAGATAATTTTGATAATCAATTGCCGGTGAACCGTATAACTTACTATTCGGTTCTTTGATGTTTGATGAAATACCAGATTGTGCCTGAATCATCGCTCCGTCGGCTATTTTGATATGGCCTACTATACCGACTTGTCCGCCAATTATACAGTCTTTTCCAATTTCTGTACTACCAGCGATACCTGATTGTGCTGCTATAGCTGTTCGAGCACCAATTTTGACATTATGTGCTATTTGTATGAGGTTGTCAATTTTAGCGCCCTTACTGATGATGGTGGAACCCATTGAAGCTCTGTCTATGACGGTATTACTGCCTATTTCCACATCACTTTCTATGACTACATTTCCAGTTTGTGGTATCTTTTTATATTGTCCATCTTCTGTTTTTGCAAATCCAAAACCATCACTTCCGATTACGGTATTAGCATGAATGATACAACGATCGCCGATAACACAATTGTGGTATATTTTAACGCCGGGATAAATGGTCACATCTTCGCCGATTGTAACACGGTCACCAATAAAAACTTGGCCGTATATTTTTGTATTTTGCCCGATAGTAACATTTGGTTTGATTATCACGTAATCATCAATTTTTACTTGATTACCTATTGTTACACTAGTATCAATAATTGCAGTTGACGCAACACTTGACTGGATTGATATGCCCGAATTGAAATTTTCCATTAAAACTGCTAAAGCTGTATAGACATTATCTACTCTTATTAACGTAGGTTTTATAACAGCTTCTGCATGAAAATCTTTATCAACGAGTACAACTGAAGCTTCTGTTGTATAAATATATTCCTTATATTTTGGGTTAGCTAGAAAGGTTATAGTTCCATGTTTGCCTTCCTCAATTTTTGAAGGTCCTGTTATTAATACATCAGGATTCCCTTCAATGGATCCATTTAAGAGTGCTGCTATTTGTACGGCTTTTATCTGCATTGTGCAAAGTTAATACAAATCTTGAAAAGTGCAGTTATTTAGCGAGACTAAAGATAAAAAAAATAGTTACTACTTGGTTTTAAGCTTTTAATTAGATTTAATTCTTACCTTTTTTATTGAATTTTGATTAGCTTGATGTTGTGATATAAACCATAAATATATTGTATAAATATCTCCATATACATGATGAAATATCATAATGATTGAAACTTGAAAACGGACTAAAAAGGTAACATTGGTTGGGTTATTTCCTATTTTTAGGTGCAAAATCACAGTGGTATTTCTACAATTTAAAAAGTGTCTGCTTTTTTTTTATTAAAAAATTTGAAGGAAGATCAAGCACTTTAATCCAATTTTATAAAGTGATACTTGGTCTAATAAACGACAAATTGTTTGATAACTAAAGTTTTTTTATTCAGAAACAACTATTTTATATTTAAAGCTGCTATTTTTGTATCTTTTAAACGAAAAGATGAGCAATATGATAAGGTTTGTAATAGCGATATTATTATTAAGTACAGGATTTGTTTTTGGGTTTAATGACCCATCTACTTCTTCAAAAATTGATCCGCAAATTATCGAGTCTTTTAAATCGAAGCAGGAAGTTGAATACTTAGTAATCATGAAAGGGAAAGCAGCTGTACGTAATAAATTTACTTTTGCTACAAAGGAAGCCAAAGGTGCGTATGTAGTTCAAACCCTACAGCATTTTGCTAATGTTTCACAGGCGGATATAAAACAATTTTTAAATGAAAAACAAGTACAGTATAAGCCATTTTGGGTTATAAATGCAGTAAAAGTAAAGTCAAATAAAACAGTTGTTTTTCAATTGGCAAATCGAAATGATGTTGAGAAAATCATCGCAGACAATCCGTATAAAGTTTTGCAAGAACCGATATCGGATAGATCGTATGGATCAGTTACTACGCGAAATGCAGAACCTGAATGGGGAATTAAAACAATAAAGGCGGACAGCGTATGGCTAGCAGGAATTACAGGAAATGGAGTCGTTATCGCCGGACAAGATACAGGTTACGATTGGGATGTATCACCGATAAAAAACAAATATCGCGGATTTATTGACGAAAACAATGTCGATCACAATTATAACTGGTATGATGCTATTCATGAAAAACAGGCTATAAATTATCCGGATTCAATTCCCAATCCATGTGGATTTAACGCTAAAGAACCGTGTGATGACCATAATCACGGAACACATACAATGGGTACAATGGTCGGCCAAGATGATGAAAATATTATTGGTGTAGCACCCGGAGCGCGTTGGATAGCTTGCCGCAATATGGACAGAGGATGGGGTACTCTAACATCCTACGTGGAGTGTTTTGAATGGTTTATTGCACCCACAGACCTTGAGGGTGATAATGCAGATCCTTCTAAAGCACCACATGTGATAAATAATTCATGGGGTTGTCCGGAAGATGAAGGGTGTAATCTTTCAAATTTTGAAGTTGTAGATGAAGTTATTAATAATGTCAAAGCAGCAGGTATCGTTGTTGTAGCATCAGCAGGAAATGAAGGATATTTAGGTTGTGGGAGTATTCATAATCCACCTGCAATGTTCGAATCATCATTTGCTATAGGTGCAACGGATATTACAGATAATCTAGCTGGTTTTAGTAGTAGAGGTCCTGTGACGATAGATAGTAGTTTCAGACTAAAACCTAATGTTGTGGCACCAGGTGTAAATGTCCGTTCAGTAATCATCAATGGTTCATATGCAAATTTTTCAGGGACGAGTATGGCCGGTCCACATGTAGCGGGTTTGGTAGCACTTATGATTTCTGCAAATCCAAAAATCGCCGGTCATGTGGATGCCATCGAGGATATCATCGAATCAACGAGTACACAGCTGACATCAGAGATTGAATGTGGTGGTATTCTTGGTAATCTAATTCCTAATGCTATCTATGGTTATGGTCTCGTTAATGCTTTAAAGGCTGTTGAGCGTGCAAAGGAATTTATTCCGGTTAAAGTTGACGATATTAGCCTAGAAAATATACGTGTCATTCCTAATCCAGTACAGGATTTTATTACATTTTCAGTCGACAAAGGCGATAAACCCATTTCAAAAATAGAAATCTTCAATACCAATGGTTTGCCTGTATTCAATAAGCGTTTTGAAAGTGGTCAAATCTTACAAACACTCAATACCGGACACTTACAATCGGGATTGTATATCTACAGAATATGGGTAGGAGATAAGGCATTTTCCGGTAAATTCGCAAAGATGTAAATATCTTATACGTATCAATGTATGTGAAATTGTAAAATGGTCTATATCTGTATTATGAATTTAATAGGACAATTTTCGACTTAAATATTGTATTTATATCGCAGTAAAAACCAATTTTTAGATTTCTAAATACATTTGTTCAAACAAATGCATATAGGATTGATTACCTAATAAAACGTTTAGGATTTATTTTTCTACTAATTGGCGTGAATGCATATCAAATAAGTTATTTTAGCAAGGCTGACGGATGCACTGATCTCTATTGTTATGATGATGATATTTTTTTAAAACCTCAGATATACGGATTTCAACATTATATCGGGAGTTTCAATAGAATGTGTAGACATCTAACATTTTCCGGAAATTGATGACATTGAAAACAACGTGGATATAGAAATTTCTAAAGGTGATTTCAAGATTTTGAATATTCAGGATAACGGCCTAATTTAAAGTCATTTTGTAGAATATAGGCAAATAATAATAGATGAAAATTACCAATTGTCAGGTATGTTTTTTAACAGATAGGCATGAAAAGCTAATATATATTAGGAGTTATACTATGGTGAGAAATTTGGAAAGATTTAGATATTATGTGCCCAATTTTTAAAAGGATTTTTTAAAAGTTGGGCATTGTAATATTTTGGATCACCGGTCACTTCTTTGCCAATCCATTCGGGAAGATCAACAATGTCAGCTTCAGAACCGAGTTCTATTTCTGCTATAATGAGGCCTTCGTTATCTTCGTGAAAGATGTCAACCTCGATAAGGTGATTACCATGCGGTATTTCGTATCGGGTTTTGCTGATTTTGCAAGGAAAACATATTGGCCAAAGTGTTTCAAACTCTTCATGCGCTAATGGTTTTTCCCATTCTAACCGCTTGAGCCCGTTAAGGCCACTTTCTCCTTTAATTGTAATATATGCTTGTTTGCCTTTTTTACGTAAGCGTACAGTTCGAGTTATGTCATTACAGATATAACCTTGACAGATAGGGTAGGATGTCGTAGCCAATTCCTTGAAAAGGGTGTTTTTGACTAAGTATTTTCGCTCTATTTCGTAAGTCATAATTTAATGCATTAAATAAGAACAAAGGTCTAACATTCTGCAATATTAACTGCTATAGCGAGTCCGCCTTCCGAGGTTTCTTTGAATCGATCATTCATACTCAGCGCTGTTTCCCACATAGTCTGAATTACTTCATCTAAGGTTACTTTTGCAAGATCTGGGTTGCTTTCTATGGCAATATTTGCTGCGGTAATGGCTTTGATAGCCCCCATCGAGTTGCGCTCGATACATGGTATTTGAACCAATCCCGCTATCGGATCACAAGTTAGACCAAGGTGATGTTCCATTGCTATTTCAGCGGCCATTAAGATTTGTTTGGTGCTGCCCCCCATGATTTCAGTAAGGCCTGCTGCTGCCATCGCCGATGACACACCAGTTTCTGCTTGACATCCACCCATGGCTGCAGAAATGGTTGCATTTTTTTTAAATAATGTGCCTACTTCCCCGGCTACTAAAAGGAAACGGATGATATTATCATCACCCTGAAATTTTGTAAATAACTGTGAGTACATAAGTACTGCAGGTATTATGCCACTTGCGCCATTCGTTGGTGCTGTAATGATTCTACCGAAATTGGCATTTTCTTCGTTTACAGCTAATGCAAAACAAGATATCCATTTATTAATATTTGTAAAGTCATTGCCTGTAGCTTTGACTAATTCAAACCATTCTTCCTGGTTCTTGTATGGTTGATTATTTAGCAATTTATTGTTTAAGGTTGCAGCCCTTCTTACAACATTCAATCCACCGGGTAAGATACCATATGTATTGATCCCTTTATAAATGCATTCTTTGATAAACTTCCATATTTCTAATGCATGATTGCGAATCTCATCGCGCGAACGCCAACTTTCTTCATTTAGGAAGATGAGCTCGGAAAACGTCATATTCATCTTTTCGCAGAAACGTAGCACGTCCTTACCACTATGACATGGACAGAGCGTACGAATACTAAATGGTTCTGCTGAAGTTGCTTCTTGTGTGGCCACAAATCCACCACCGATAGAGTAATAATCCTGTATAAGTGTTCGACCATCTTTAAAAATAGCTCTAAAAATCATTCCATTCGGATGAAAATCCAAGCTTGTCTCTTTGTTTAATATCAAATGATGTCCATAAATAAAAGGTATTTCCACTTCACCACCAAGCATGAGTTTTTCTGTAAATTTGATGTTTTCTACCTTTTGGTGAATAGTTGATGTATCTATTGTTTTAAAATTCTCACCGGATAATCCCAACATACCAGCTATATCTGTTCCGTGGCCGATTCCCGTTTTTGCTAAGGATCCATAAAACGTTACATATACTTCTTTAACATCAGAAAGATTGCTTTTGCTACGTATCAGATTTAAAAACATTTCTGCCGCATTCCAAGGGCCCATTGTATGAGAACTAGAAGGGCCTATACCTACTTTAATGATTTCAAAAACACTAATGGATTCCATTTGATATTTAATCTAAATATAAAAAACAAAGGTATAACAATTTAAAGATGGAATATATTAAAATAGAATAAAAAAAGAATTGACTTGTTATCGTCTCACTACTTGAAGGTTTTAATATAGAAAAAAATATATATAATTATTCAATTTAGCGCTGGCAATGTTTGATTTATCTAAATGATTAAGTTAAAAAAAAAAGACGTTATGAAAATTTTCACAACGTCTTTTTAATCTTATAAATTTAGGATTACTTAATCAATGCTGGTGAAGTTGTTTCTTCGTTTATTGAAAGTTCCTCAATATGTAACTGATTTATATCTTGTAAATTCATACCGTGGCTATGTCCCGGATTAACGCTTATATGAGGTGCAATCACTAAAGAAACGATAGACATCAATTTGATAAGGATATTCATTGAAGGACCAGAAGTATCTTTGAAAGGGTCACCTACTGTATCACCTGTTACAGCAGATTTGTGTGGTTCAGAACCTTTGTAATACATTTGGCCATTAATTTCAACACCTTTTTCAAATGATTTTTTTGCATTGTCCCATGCTCCACCTGCGTTGTTTTGGAAAATACCTAACAATACACCAGAAACTGTAACACCTGCTAATAATCCACCAAGCACCTCAGGGCCAAATGCAAATCCTACAATTACCGGAACAATTAAAGCGATCATACCAGGAGCGATCATTTCACGTATTGAAGCTTCAGTAGAGATGGCTACACATTTGTCGTATTCAGGTGTTGCAGTACCGTCCATGATTCCTTTGATCTCTCTAAATTGGCGTCGAACTTCTTCAACCATTTTCATAGCAGCTCGTCCTACAGCGGCGATTGCTAACGCTGAGAAGATAAATGGAATCATCGCACCAATAAATAAACCTGCAAGAACGTCCGCTTTGTAAATGTCAATTGATGAGATACCAGAAATACCAACAAATGCTGCAAATAATGCTAATGAAGTCAAAGCAGCAGATGCAATAGCAAATCCTTTACCAGTAGCTGCTGTTGTATTTCCTACAGCATCTAAAATATCAGTTCTTTCTCTTACTTCTTTTGGTAATTCACTCATTTCAGCGATACCACCTGCGTTGTCGGCGATCGGTCCAAAAGCATCAATAGCTAACTGCATTGCTGTTGTAGCCATCATACCAGCAGCTGCAATTGCAACACCGTATAAACCTGCAAATTTGAATGAAAGGAAAATACCTGCTGCTAATGTAATAATCGGAACTACTGTTGATTCCATACCTACAGCAATACCAGCTATGATATTTGTTGCGTGACCTGTTGAACTTTGTTGTACAATCGAGTTAACAGGTTTTTTGCCCATTGCTGTATAATATTCTGTAATCCATGACATAATACCACCAACGATTAATCCTAAGATAATCGCATAAAATACGTCCATTCTGGTAAATTCTGTACCACGGATATTCATATTTTCAGGAAGTAGATAGGTCACTAATGGATATGAAGCGATAGCTGTCAAAATAATTGATGTCCAGTTACCTAAGTTTAATGCACCTTGAACATTTCCTTTGTCATTTTTAACACTTACTAATAAAGTTGAAAGCGCAGAGAAAATTAAGCCTAAACCTGAAATAAACATAGGTAACATAATTGGTCCAAGACCTCCAACATTATCGTCTGAGATAATTTCGCGACCTAAAACCATCGTAGCGAGAATTGTCGCTACAAAAGAACCAAACAAGTCCGCACCCATACCGGCTACGTCACCAACGTTATCACCAACGTTATCGGCAATCGTTGCAGGGTTACGTGGATCGTCTTCTGGGATACCAGCTTCGACTTTTCCTACTAAGTCTGCACCAACATCAGCAGCTTTAGTATAAATACCACCACCTACTCGAGCAAATAATGCAATAGACTCAGCACCTAATGAGAATCCTGCTAATACTTCTAATGCTCTGGACATTCCTAAACCATTGATATCGTCTCCTACGTATAAATTAAAACAAAGGATAAATAACAAGCTTAAGCCCAAAATGGCAAGCCCGGCAACCCCTAGTCCCATAACTGCACCTCCAGTAAATGATACTTTTAATGCATCTTTAAGGCTGGTACGCGCAGCTTGAGCTGTTCTGACATTGGCTTTTGTAGCGATGTTCATACCTACATATCCTGCAAATGCAGAAGTAAATGCACCGACGATAAATGTAACACCAATCATCCAATCAGAACTCTCTACGAGTGTACCTGACCAAGCTAAAAGTATAGATACGACTACACCAAATATACCTAAAACTTTCCATTCTGCCTTGAGAAATGCGAGCGCACCATCAGCTATGGATTTAGAAATAAACTGCATACGGTCATTACCTGCATCCTGTTTGTTGACCCATCTTGCCTTAATCAGCATAAAGATCAGACCTATCAGCCCCATCGCGGGCACTAAATAAACCAAGTTGTTCATCGTATTAAATTGTTTTAAATTTAAATTTCAAAAAGTCTGCAAAGGTAGCTTATCATATAAAATTGACCAAATAAAGCGGTTATTTTGTTTGTTTGTACTTGTTTTTATATGAATAAAAATGTCAAGTGTTGTTTATTTACATATTTCAATGCATTATTATTGTGTTCAATTTAATTGATGTTATTATTTTGTTACAATATCAAACACCAACGTTTATCTAATTTTCATCAGCTGTTTAAGTATAAATTTTGGATGTAAAAACTTTATGGTCAATGCGCTTTTTATGTATAATGGTTCAAATTATAAAATAATCGATTATTATTATATTTTTGCACTTTCAAACCAAATGTGAAGCGTGAGAAAGCAGACAATAGCCTTAGTGACCATTCTGGCTTTAATCCTTATAGATCAGATTGTTAAATTTTATATTAAGCTTAATATCCCTTATGGCGATGGTTTTAAAATATTGGGATTGGATTGGGCAAGAATTCACTTTGTCGAAAATGAAGGTATGGCCTTTGGTATATCTTTTGGTGGTATAACAGGAAAGTATATCTTGAGTATTTTCAGGATATTTATGACGGGCTTTCTGATTTATTTTTTAAATACTATTATCAAGCAAGGCGAATCTAAAAGACTCGTTTTCTTTTTTAGTCTTGTTATTGCCGGAGCCATTGGCAATTCGATCGATGGCTTATTTTATGGTTTGATTTTTAGTGAATCCTATTATAATGGTCCATTAGGGGTTTTATTTCCACCCGATGGCGGTTATGGTAGTTTTTTAACCGGCAAAGTTGTCGATATGCTCTATTTTCCGATGATAGATACCGTTTGGCCATCGTGGGTTCCCATAATCGGAGGTGAGCCCTTAGAATTTTTTAGACCTGTTTTTAATATTGCAGACGCTGCCATATCAGTTGGGGTTGCCAGTATTTTACTTTTTGAAAGAAAATTCTTTATGTCTTCAGGTACTGTACAAAATCCAGTTCAGTCTAATACAGAATCTCAAGACAACAATGAAATTAGTAGAGACGAAAATCCGGTCAAATAGCTTTGATTTGATTCGATAATTTACAACTAAAAGCACGAAAAATTGTTAAATAAAACTATAAATTTTTCTATAAATGCTAATTCTAGTATTTACGCACATTTTAATGTTAAAATATGAGAGTAACCAAACTTTTTAAAATCTTTTTTGAAAATGAGAAGTCAGGTGGAATTCTTTTGATTCTATGTACCATCTTATCACTAGTCATAGCCAATAGTGATTTAGCTGATGTTTATCACAGATTTTGGACTGCTCCATTATTTGGTAAATACATTGAATACTGGATTAATGACGGTTTGATGGCTATCTTTTTCCTTTTAGTAGGATTAGAGTTAAAACGAGAACTCATCGTTGGGGAATTATCCAATTTGAAAGAAGCAATGCTTCCTTTAATGGGTGCTATTGGCGGAATGGTAATTCCTGCAGGTATATATTTATTATTGAATTTTGGAACTCCAGAACAATCAGGTGCTGGTATTCCAATGGCTACGGATATAGCTTTTGCTTTGGGTGTTTTATCTCTATTAGGCAATAAAGTTCCATTATCGCTTAAAGTTTTTTTGACAGCACTCGCAGTTATTGATGATTTAGGTGCAATATTGATAATTGGCCTTTTTTACAGCTCGTCATTATCATGGTTACATTTAGGAATCGCGTTAGGTATTTTTGGTTTACTGTTGTTACTCAATAAAAACAAGGTAAATAATCTGATACCATATTTGATTGGTGGAGTTATTATGTGGTATTTTATGTTGCAATCGGGCGTACATGCGACCATTTCTGGAGTTTTACTAGCATTCACGATTCCTCTCAACAAGGGCCAAAAAGAAGCGCCTGCATCAATATTAGAGAAATTTCTTCATAGGCCGGTACCATTTCTTATTTTACCACTTTTTGCTTTGGCTAATACAGCGATTACAATTGAAGGGAAAGTAAGTGAAATATTTACACATAACTATGGTATTGGTATAGCTTTGGGCTTGATATTGGGTAAACCAGTTGGTATTTATTTATTTTCTTACCTTTCTTCTTTATTAGGTTGGAGCAAGTTGCCCAATGGGATTAATTGGAAAAATATATTTAGTGTAGGTATGTTGGGCGGCATTGGATACACGATGTCAATTTTTGTTGCCTTATTGGCTTTTGATGACAAACTTATAATTGATAATAGTAAATTAGTCATTCTGATAAGCTCTACGATAGCAGCTTCCTTAGGTTTGATTTTTTTAAATATGACGCTCAGAAAAAAGCGAGCAAAATCAGTTAATATCGTCAATAGTGTTGGTTAAATCAAGAGATTGGTTGTACTGAAATTAAACAATATAGCGTTTAAATCATTTATATGGATGTATTTATATAACTTTGTACCATTTTATAACAGTTTACAACCATGAGTAGAAGTCTTGTGATCTCTTTAGTATTAATAATTGCAGGTATTGCAGTATTTATAAGCGCATCCAAGGATGTAAGCACCTATGCAAATTTTAAACAAGCAACTAACAACGGAAAAGTTAAGATAGTAGGCACACTAGCTAAAGATATGCCTATGAAATACGATCCTCAAAATACACCCAACGAATTTGAATTTTTTTTAAATGACAATGAAGGAGTTGTAAAAAAGGTAATTTTACATCAACCTAAACCACAGGATTTTGAAATGTCAGAACAAATTGTGGTAACTGGCGAAATGCAAGACGACGTTTTTAACGCATCTGAAATTTTAATGAAGTGTCCTTCCAAGTATAAAAACGAAGAAATAGAATTAAAAGGCGATGTAAGCGGCTTATAGTATAACGTAATAAGAAACAATGAATAACATCTCTTATATTGGCGAACACCTTTGGGTTGGTCAGGTTGGGCATTTTGCTATCATTTTAGGTTTTGTCTCAGCACTTTTTTCAGCATTTTGTTATTTTGTCAGTACTAAAAACAGAGCGAACATATCTGAGGCTGAATCATGGAAACGATTAGGGCGATTAAGCTTTATCATTCATGGCACCATGATTATTACACTTATAAGTGTTCTATTCTTTGCTATGTATAATCACTATTATGAATACAACTACGTGTTTGCTCACGTCTCTGAAGATTTACCCTTAAAATATATATTGTCTGCATTTTGGGAAGGACAGGAAGGTAGTTTCCTACTTTGGATGTTTTGGCATATAGTTCTATCAATTTTTGTTGTAAGATCTGCAGGAAAATTTGAAGCACCCGTAATGTTCATTTTTGCTATAGCGCAATTACTTATCGTAAGTATGATACTCGGTATTCATATTCCATGGGGAGAGGATGCTATTAGAATAGGAAGTAACCCTACAACACTATTAAGACAAGTTAATGAAGCACCTATCTTCGCCAATGCAGATTACCTTTCCCTTATAAAAGGTCGTGGGTTGAATCCGCTATTACAAAACTACTGGATGACGATACATCCTCCTGTTTTGTTTTTGGGTTTTGCATCTACAATTGTACCTTTTGCCTACGCATTTGCTGGATTATGGCTAAATGACCACAAAGGTTGGCTCAAACAGTCTCTCCATTGGTCTCTATTTTCTGCTGGAGCTTTAGGGACAGGTATTTTATTGGGAAGCCTATGGGCTTATGTTGCCCTATCTTTTGGTGGATATTGGGCTTGGGACCCGGTAGAAAATGCCTCTTTGGTACCTTGGATTTTAATCATTGCTGGTATACATGTACATATAGTTTCTCAAAACTCAGGATATTCAAGACGGTCAGTTTATTTTTTCTATCTGATGAGTTTTATTATGATTCTTTACTCTACTTTTTTAACAAGAAGTGGCGTTTTGGGTGATACATCGGCACATGCTTTTACAGAGATGGGGTTGGAAACACAACTTATTCTTTTAGTTTCATTCTTTACAGTTGCTGGACTTGGTTTGTTCATTTACCGATATAAAGAAATTAAAAATCCTGAGAAAGAAGAAGAATTACCATCTAGGGAGTTTTGGATGTTTATTGGTGCGCTTATTCTTTTGTTTAGTGCTACCTTAATTACTATCTCAACTTCGCTACCGGTATTTAATAAAATCATGGCCTATTTTAATCCTGCATATGAAGGACAGGTCATTCAGGATCCAGTCGAGCATTTTAATAAATACCAGATGTGGATCGCAGTTTTTATAGCCATTTTGTCTGGTTTAACAATGTTTCTTCGATTTGGGGGTAAAAATTGGGAAATGCAACGTAGGAAGTTTTTTAAAAAACTTCCTATTTATATATCCATAAGTATTTTGATCACGCTTGCTACTTCGATGGTTATTAATTTTTATGCGTGGCAATATTGGGTGCTAGGTATTTCAACGGTGTTTGGAATGGTGAGTAACTTTGACTATATCATAGAAAAATTCCGAACAAAGTATAAAATGTCTTGGGCTGCTTTGGCGCATTTTGGATTTTCAATGATGATTTTAGGCACCATTACCAGTGGTTTAAACCAAAGACATATCTCGACAAACCCTTTTGTCTTTAGAGAAATATTTACTGAAAATGACGTTAAAAAATACGTTCAGCTTATCAAAGGTCAACCATTGTTCTCTCAGGGATATTTGATTACTTATGTAAATGACTCATTGATAGATAGAGAAAGGCATTATAAAATTAACTTCCAAAAGCTTAATGATAGCATGGAGGTCGTAGAGGATTTTGATTTATATCCAAATTCGATTTATGAAAATGATTTCTCGAAAGTTGCAGCATTTAATCCAGATACAAAGCATTATTTTGGTAAGGATATTTTTACTTGTGTCGTCAGCTTACCTCCGTCACTGATGAGTCTGGAAGAAGCTCGAAAGGTTGAAGATTCTATTAAATATATACCACGATTACTAGCTATTCATGATACCTTTCATGTCGAGGGACTTATAATTAAGGTGGACTCGATATCTTTTAATCCAGTTAATTCAGATTACAATAATCATACGCATGAAGCCGGTATTGAAGTGGTATTGGATGTAGAAGATACCAAGTTAGATAAAAAATACAAGTTGTATCCAGCTATTGGATTTGAAGATGCTTTATTATATCAGTACCAACAACCAGTCATCGAAGCCGGTGTACGTATCAAGCTCGGTGAAAAGATGCTAGAGCGTTATTTTACACCAGATGACCAGATGAATTATCAGGATTTTACAATTAAAAATGGCGATAGTTTTACATACAAAGGGTATACTTTTTCACTTGATGGGTTTGATAAAGCACCAACACATCCTAATTATAATGCGGAAGCCGGTGATTTAGCCCTAGGAGCAAAATTGTCAGTGAATAATGGGAAAATGTATGAAACCGTTTTACCAATCTACGTCATTCGCGATAAGCAACCCATGAGTGTTAAATCATACTCGCCAATGACGGGTTTTCACATTCGATTTAGTAATATTGATCCTGAAAAGGAAACCTTTAGTTTTAAAATCGCACAAGATGATCGAGCAGCCAATTTTGTTGAATTGGATATAGCAACCGATATTCCTCGAAATGATTACGTCATTCTTCAAGCGACTATTTTCCCGGCTATTAATCTATTTTGGGTTGGGTCGATTCTTATGATGATTGGATTGTTGTTAGGTGCCAGAGATCGGTATATTAAATTAAAAACAACAAAGTGAGAAACGATATTGTAATTATCGGATCAGGGAATTTAGCACGACATTTTGCAAAACGATTGGCTCTAAGCAATTTTAATATACAAATTTTAGCTCGTTCGGATAAAGATGCCGCTGATTTTAAAAATATATCAGATCGAATTTCATATATCACGCAACCAAATCAAATAAATCCCAACGCAACTTATTATGCTATTTGTGTTAAAGATGATGCGATTATTGAGGTGGCTGCCTCACTACCTTTTAAATTAAGTAAACAGCAATTTTTATTGCATACTTCCGGTGCTTCGTCTTCAGAACTGTTAAAGCCTTTTGCGACGCATTTTGGTGTTGTGTGGCCTATTATGTCCATTACCAAAATACATCAAATCCAGGATTCCGATAATATCCCATTTGTAATAACGGCTTCGGACCAGACAACTGAGTTTTATCTTTCCCGATTGACCCAAATTTTATCTTCTGAATTTAGTTTTGCAGATGATAAAACGCGCCAACAAATGCACTTGGTAGCCGTAATTAGTAATAATTTTACGAATCATCTATTTGCTTTAGCCTATAAGTTTTGTAACGAACACCGAATTGATTTTGATAAATTTAAGCCTATCATTATGGAAACCATCAATCGTATGCAAGGTCAAAATCCAGGTTTATTGCAGACAGGACCAGCTATAAGAGGTGATAATGAGACGATAAATCAACATTTGAATCTACTAGAAACTGACGCTGATTTAAGTGAAATGTATCGATTTTTTACAGAAAGTATTTTTAAAATGTATCAATCATGAGAATAATCGGAGAATTTGTAATAGGTGAAATTAAAGCATCCGTATTTAAATATAATGAGCGAATATCTGTAAAATACGAAAAATATCTTTTAGAACAGGTATTTAAATTTAGAGATGGCAGCAATGTTCAAAATGTGGATGACGTAAAGAATTTTAGTGCAAATATTGAAACAAAGTTAAATGTTATTTTCGATATGATGGCCAAACTCCGTGCTGAAAGACTAAACGAACTCCAAAGCGAAGCATTAGATTCATTTGATGAAATCATCTAGTTTCAGTAGATATGTAAGCATTAGCGTTTATAAATCAATTAGTTATAATGTTAAAAATTGAAGTGAAATTCGTAAAATGTATGCGGGTTTGCTATCAATATAAAGCAGATCGGTTTTGCTTCAATAACTTTTCGATTGTTTGATTTAGAGCGGCGATATTTCTACTTTGTCTTTCCATAGTTTTGCGCATATCGTCCATTTCCTCATGGAATGAATTCCTGATGTTATTTGGAGAAGGTAAGAATGGCGTTATTTTAACTTCTACATGCCAAATTTCTTTTACATCGCTGATATTTACCTGATATGGTTCAAAAAACGAGTTGTCCGAGATTAATTCAAGCATACCAGCTTCTCTAACAAGGTTTTTAACTCTTTTAACTACGATTGCATTTTTCAGTGCAATCACATATACGAAATTATTGCGTACCGAGCTATAGTAATTATTTGGATCTACAAGCGAACATACCACTTTGTCGCCAGCATATAAAACGGGTTCCATACTATCACCTACAACGTCAAAACATCTGTATTCACCATGGCGGAACCTATAGTCCGGTAAAGAAAAACGTACCAAATCGCTCAAATATACATTATCCTGTAATTGTTCAGTATAGCCAGCATGTGCCGCAGCTGGAATGTAAAGAATTTTATCTAATGGTGAATTACTTTCTTCTTGATTGGATGATCCATCTTCCAAATCAAGAAACATATTACCTGCACCTGTAAAAATATAATGAGGATTGATATTAAAGGTTTCGATCGCATTTTTTAATAACTCTAAGGTGACATCACGTTTACCCTTCATAATGTCACTTAAATTTTGAGGATGGTAATCCACTTGAAGTGCAAACTGTCGTACAGATTTTATTCTGTTGGTATCTTTTAGATATTCGATACATGACACAAATCTTTTTGTAACAATATTACACATATTTTTATGTTCTTAGTTTAGGAATGGAATAAGAATACTTTTGCAAAAGTATAAAATTAATATTTAATTTATGTATAATATGTAAGCATTATTAAATATATTTTTAATATGAAATTTAT
>JBEBYC010000020.1:0-57526 GCA_040391315.1 Portibacter sp.
GTTTTTTTTAAAATGGTACGTTTAGGAGTGTTAATGACAATAAAAATGAATTGTTTCCTATAACAAAATGACCTTTTTAAACGTCTTTAATAGGTATGAAAATTTATATCTTTTAAATATAAATTTCATTAAATATTATTTTATTATCATATCATTGATTTTGCATTTTCACTTTCATTTTTAAAACTTAAAACTTTTGGAACTATTTTAGGGCTACAATCCAGATTATTTTTCAAGTGGTAATTTATAAAAAGAAAGTATATTTGTTATTTTACTAATTATTGAATAAATGAAAATTGTAACTGTACGTAATCTAAAGTTTTTATTGTTTCCTATAATGATGTTAACTACCATTATAACTTATGGACAAAGTATCGTAGTTATCTTAAATAAAGAGACAAAAATTGACACGAATGAAGAAATTGACCGAAAGGACTGTTTTAAAATCCAATTAAAAAACAAATCTTCAAAATCCGTTGGACTAGCTGGTCAAAATTATAGATTATATTATAATTCTGACGCAATCATTTTAGATGAAAAACAAATACAAAGTTTCCTTCCTAGCTCGTATACTTCTATAAACTTAATTCAGCATGCCTATGATGTAAATGCTACAGGATTCGGAGTATTGCCATTTGAGAGTCATTTAGGGTTTATTAATCTAGCTACAGATTATTTGATGTCATCTGGAAAACCGGTAACAATTGGTAGTAGTGAGACCGTAGATATAGCAAGACTTTGTTTTAATGTAACAGATGAAACCAAAGATGCCGATCTTACTTGGGCAAGAGAAGACCTAACCCAAACTTATGCGACAGCTTTTGTTGAAATTGCTTCAGTTCAGAACAACCGTCTTAAGAAAATGCATATTGATGATCTTCTAGTTAATGGAATAAAAACTTCTTCATGGCAAAAGGAAAGTGTAGCCAATTTAGATTTTTTCCCAAATCCATTTAAGGATAAATTGGAAATTAAATTTAATTATGCTTTAACTGAAAATGCTGAATTAGAAATCTTTGATATTTTTGGAAAATTATTACAAACAATTTCCTTAGACGCTGGAGCAGATCACGTCTCATTAAACGGTGATGATTATCAAGCCGGAGCATTGGTCATCAAAATCAAACAACAAAATGGGGACATATCCACATTTAAAGCTATTAAAACTAATTAAAGATGCGATTTTATCTACAAATTTAATCAAATCACCTGCTCAAATTAATTTATTATATCTATTAAAAGAAAAACAAACTCGGTTTTAAGTTTGTGCTTTATGCTTGTCTGATATTATAATCATATGCATATAACGATACAAAAAGTGGTTTGATTATTTTAGGCACAATATTTGATATATTATAAAAATTCATACTATGTATTGTATGGGTTATTAAAGTGCAAGATGTAATGTTTAAATTTAAAGCATGAAAAATATTTTTTTACTAAAAAAATTGGTGTTAAGCACATTATTGTTATGTACATTAATGATTGCTAAAGGTCAAAATGTTGATATTAGATTTCATAGAGACAGTGTAAATTGTGATTTAAAAAGTGCATGTTATACTACTCAAATCAGGCCTAATGGCACAATGCCGATTAACCTTGCTGGTCAGAATTATAGAATATTTTACAATTCTTCACGTGCAAAAACGACGACTATCACTTCATTACTACCAATCCAATATGGAGCTATAAGTATCGTTCAGGATTTAACTGATATTGACGCTAGTAGTTCAGGTGTACCGCTTTCATTTAAATCAACACTTGGTTTCCTGAATTATTTTATTGATTTGAGTGATGTTCAATTTGGTGGTATTGAAATCCCTATGAATGAATGGTATTCTACTTCTAGAATATGCTTTGAAATAGATCAGGCAGTATTTGACGATGCTGATAAATGCCTTGAAACAGTTTGGGGTCGTGAAGGGCTTACAGATTCACTTGCCAGCGCCTTTGTTCAGGTTTCGAGATGGGTTTCCACTAATAAAACGACTCCTTCCATTGTAGTCGAATATTATGATTTGGATTCATCAATTGATGATAATGCTTGCTTTGCGGATATTTGTGATGAAGATTCTAATTATGGAATTATGATTGATGATGTTTTGGTTAATGAAAGCATCGGTCAAGTAACTGTTCAGATTTGTTTAGATAAAGCAGCTACTAAAGATGTTACGGTCTCAGTAAAAACATCAAACGGCACGGCATTAGCTGGTGAAGATTACGTAGCTATAACAGATACGATTGTTACTATTCCAGCTGGACAAATCTGTGTTCCTTTGTTGATTTCTATTCTCGATGATGATATTCATGAAGGTAATGAAACCTTTAATGTCGAATTGAGCAATCCATCATCGAATGCAGTTATTATTAATCAGACTGGAGTCGTTACAATTGAAGATGATGAAGTAATTCCTTCTTTAAGTATTAGCGATCTTATCGTATTAGAAAATGCAGATATTATATATGTACCGGTAACTTTATCTGGAAAATCAAATCAAAATACAACTTTTACTGTAAATACAAATAATATTACTGCATTGGGAGGCGTCGACTATAATATAATTGTAGATCAATTCATTACAATCTTAGCAGGCGAAACTTCAAAAAATATTCCGATAACTATCATTGACGATCTCATTGTGGAATCCTCTAAAACATTTGAAATCGTACTTTCTGATATAAGTTCAAATGCTATAATCTCAGATAATACAGGTATCGTTACGATTATAGATAATGATGAAAGTTGCGATGCTCGTGCTCCAAAATTAAGTAAGAAATAATAATTTAAACCTATCAAAAAGGTGTGAAATAAAGATATTGGTTTTATAAACATTTAATATTAAAAAATGCGTAAACTTTACAATATATTGATTTTGATAACGGCGTTAATAGCATTATCAGGACAGCAGATTTATGCTCAATGTATGTCTACAGAAGGTGAAACGTTTCAATTTAACGCTTCAGATTACAACGACGCACAGGAATTTTCCAATCTGTATATCCTTACAGATTATAAAGGAAAAATTATTCAGACCGCTTCAGTGAATGAGTTTGTCATAAATGAGCGTGGGTTGTATAAGATTTATGGCATAAATTATAAAACTTCCGTTGGTATTTTTAATACAAATATTGGTAATGATATTTCAGATGTAATTGCTAGTTGTATAGATATAAGTGAACCAATGGATCTTATAGTTTGTAGTCCGACTGATAATGGATGTGACACTTTCGATGGCCATATTACTTTTGACAGCGTCGATGCTGATACTACATTGTTTACTTCATATTTGCTCACTAACCTCAATCAGGAAATACTTCAGATAAGTTCAAATACTAATTTTGAAAATATCCCCAATGGTACTTTTTTAATTTTTTCTCTAATGTATTCTGAAGTAAATGAGATGATACCTGGTAATTTAATCTCTGATATTACAGGTGTTAATATCGATTTTGGCAATCCTTGGATGTTTAAAAGTTGTGCCGCTTGTAATGTTAATATTGGTGAAGATATCGAACTTTGTGGTAGCCAAACCATATTATTAACTGCAAACGCTGATTCGGATGGTACTTTTTTATGGAGTACCGGAGAAACCGAATCAAGTGTAGTTGTAAATCCTACACAAACTACAAAGTATACTGTCTCCCATACAAATAGTTTAGGTTGTGTTGCTTTGGATTCTATAATGATAACGATACATCAACAACCAGTAGTTGATGCAGGACCTGACAAATCGATTTGTGAAGGAGAATCTGTTGTTTTATCTATTGATCAAATTCAAGGTGCTTCTTATCGATGGAGTACTGGCGAAACAACATCATCTATCGAAGTTAATCCGTCTGTAACAACGACCTATTCTATTCAAGTTGAACAGGGAATCTGCTCTGATTATGATGAAATTAAAGTAACTGTAAATTCGATTCCTGACGTATCTATTGAAGGGAGTAGGTATGTTTGTAACGGTCAAAGTACTATTTTAGAGGCTAACGGTGGCAATGCATTTCTTTGGAGTACAGGTGATACCACTTCGTCTATTACAATCGACCCTATCGAGCAAACAACGTATACAGTGACCGTAACTAATGCTGAAAACTGTTCAGCTACCGACACCATAACTGTATCAACAGAAAATTGTGGTAGAATCGGTAACTTTGTATGGGAAGATTACAATGCAAATGGTATTCAGGATGAGGGCGAACCAGGAATGGAAGGTGTTGAGATAAATTTAATCGGAAATAATATTTATGGGAAAACTGTAAATTTGTCAACTTTTACTAATAGTGAAGGGACATACGGTTTTGAGTACATATATCCAGGTACATACGAATTGGTATTTATTGTAAGTGATACTTATAAAGTCAGTCCTATAAACATGGGTACAGATAGCAACTTGGATAGCGATGTAAACCCCAATAAAAGGTCTGATTTAATTGTTATTGGCTCAGGATTCGACAATCAATCTTATGATGCTGGATTTTACTTATGTGGTAAAATCATGGGAAACATCTGGATAGACAAAGGTACACTTCCAAATATTTATGATGAAGGTGATGAGGATTTTAATGGTATAGAAATTCAGCTATACTCTAGCGACAATCCCAATGAGCCACTTCAAACTACGTTTACACAAAATATAGATTCTGTATCTGGAAGATATGCTTTTGAAATTTATGTTCCAAACACTTACTTTATCAAAGTAATTCGACCTCAAGATTATAAATTTGTTTCTCCATTAGCAGGAAATGGATCGAATGATAGTAAAATAAAAGACTCTATTACCGGAAAAACCGATTCGTTTTATATAGGTTATGGACATTTGCAAGCCAATATTAATGCAGGTCTGATTTATAGTCCGCTTGTTGTAACATTATTAGACTTTACCGGCTTTTGGGATACTCAAAAAGATGTCAATGTCCTCAAATGGAGAACAACATCAGAAATTAATAATGATTATTTTGAACTCGAACGCAGTTTTGAAATGGAGCCTTTTACAAAAATTGGCCAAATTAAAGGACAGGGAAATTCTACAATATTACACGAATACAAGTACGAAGACCCTGATATTCAGCGCAATGGCATGTATTCTTATAGATTGAAACAAGTGGATTTTGATGGTCAATATACCTTTAGCAATGTAGTTAGAATTCCTATTTTTAGAGAAATTAATGGTTTTACAACCGTTCTTTATCCTAACCCAACATTTGATAATTCTACATTGGAAATTCACTCTAATAAAGGTATCAAAATTAAAGTAGAAATTTTTGACGGTGTAGGCAGACTTTGTTATCCGTTTGTATTTGATACAGTATTAGATGACGAAGTGGTAAAAATTCCATTAGATAAGCTATATCTTCCAAAGGGATTATACCATATTAAAGTTAGTTCTGATGACCAAATCAGCACCCTCAAATGGATGGTTCTAAAATGATTTTTTTAAAATTAAGATAAAAAAAACTCATAATCAACGTGATTATGAGTTTTTTTTATATCTATTTGATTTATTACCACCCTAAAATGATTGCAAAGATTAGTGGAGCTACAATTGTAGCATCACTCTCTACAATAAATTTAGGAGTGTTTATATCTAATTTTCCCCAAGTAATTTTTTCATTTGGAACAGCACCAGAATAAGAACCGTAACTCGTAGTTGAATCACTGATTTGACAGAAGTAAGACCAGAATGGAATATCATGCATTTCCAAATCTTGATACAACATAGGTACTACACAGATTGGAAAATCTCCGGCGATACCTCCACCGATTTGGAAGAAGCCTACACCTTTACCTCCACTGTTTTTTGGATACCAATCAGCTAGCCACATCATATACTCGATACCACTTTTCATTGTAGAAGGCTTAAGTTCGCCTTTGATACAATAAGAAGTAAAGATATTACCCATCGTACTGTCTTCCCAACCAGGTACTACGATAGGAATATTCTTTTCGGCTGCTGCAAGCATCCAACTATTTTTAGGATCAATTTCATAATACTGTTGTAAAACACCACTTAACAAAAGTTTGTACATATACTCATGCGGGAAATATCTTTCTCCTTTTTTTTCAGCATCACTCCAAATATCCCATAAATGTTTTTGAAGTTTTCTGAAAGCTTCCTCTTCAGGAATACATGTATCCGTAACTCTATTATAATGATTTTCCAGCAATTCCCATTCATCCTGCGGACTCAAATCCCTATAATTAGGTACGCGTTTGTAATGTGAATGTGCTACCAGATTCATAATATCTTCTTCTAGATTGGCGCCTGTACAAGAAATGATATGGATTTTATCCTGTCTAATCATTTCGGCAAGTGATTTTCCTAATTCTGCAGTACTCATGGCCCCAGCCAAAGTCACCATCATTTTGCCGCCTTCATTGAGATGTGCTACATATCCATCTGCGGCGTCGATGAGTGCAGCTGCATTGAAATGTTTATAATGGTGCTTTAAAAAATCTGTAATTTGCATGACAATATTGATTTGTATGATTCTGAAAAATAAATTTTACTAGTAACCTAAGATATTAAGCATTTGTTCTGCTGTTTGCTCATCTCTGTATAACTTGTCCACAATATTTCCTTTTTCATCCCTGCTGATTATAACTTGTTTTGGTGATGGAATCAGACAATGTTTAATACCCCCATATCCACTGATGGCATCCTGATAAGCTCCAGTATGGAAAAATCCTAAATATAGTGGCTCTTTATCTTCATGGTCGTACGATGGAAGGAATATTTCCTGATTCATATCTTCTGAATTGTAATAATCTGAATGATCACAACTTATCCCACCTATACTTACCCGTGTATACTCATTTTGCCATTTATTGACAGGTAGTAATATGAATTTTTCAAAGATGGACCATGCATCTGGGATAGTATTCATCAGACTGTTATCAATCAGATACCAAAGCTCATTATCATTTTGCTGTTTTTGTTCTAATACAGAAAATATAATAGCGCCACTTTCCCCAACAGTGTACTTACCAAATTCAGTAAAAATATTAGGTTCTTCAATGCCCTCAGCAACACATACTTCCTTTATATTTTCAACTAACTGACCTATCATATATTTATAGTCATAATCAAAAGCCAAATTATTTCGTATAGGAAGGCCACCACCTAAATTGATAGAATCTAAGGTAGGACATATCTTCTTTAATTCTGCAAAAACTTTTAGGGCTTTTCTAAATTCACCCCAATAATAGATATTATCCTTAATACCTGAATCTACAAAAAAATGCAACATTTTTAGCTTAACGCGTTTTTTACGACTGATTTTGTTTTTGTAGAAGTCAATGATTTCTGCACTTCTGATACCCAAACGTGAAGTATAATAGGCCGATTGAGGCTCTTCATTAATGGCCATTCTCATTCCTATAGTGAGCTCCCCTTTCGTTTTATTGTATAGCCTGTCTAACTCGGTTTTACTGTCTAAAACAGGTATCACATTTTCAAAACCTTCGTCAATCAGATTGACTATTTTATTAAGGTAATCTTCCGTTTTATATCCATTATGTATAAGGATTGTTTTATGACTAACCTTTCCTTTTTCGTATAATTTTTTGATAATATCAATATCAAATGAAGACGATGTCTCCAAATGAACATGATGCTCCAATGCCTCCTCAATAACATGTGAAAAATGGCAACACTTCGTACAATAGCAATAATAATATTCACCCTTGTAATTATTTGCCTTCATAGCTTTGTTAAAAAGATTCTTGGCTTTTTTTATTTGATCGCCGATGCGCGGTAAATATGTTAACCTAAATGGTGTTCCATATTTTTCTATTAAATATTTTAGAGAGATACCATGAAATGTAAGATTTCCTTGGTGTAAATCAAATCCATCCTGAGGGAAGTAATAGGTTTGATTGATAAGTTGAAAATATGAATTTCTCATCACAACGGCATAAATTGGATTCTGGTTAAAATAAAACCACAAAGAAACGATTTTTTAAGCTATAAAAGAAAGTTTCTAGTATTTTAAATATATATCCTTACCAGATATTATTTAATTTATAAATTTATGTTTTGGTTTAATACTCCTAGTCCAAAAAGGGCATAATCATATATAACCGGATCTGTTGGATTCATTTGTTTCAAAGCTGAAGTTATTTCTTCTACTGCTTGCCAATCTCTTTGTTTCCTGTTTAGTAGGCCATAGTGTCTGGCATATTTTTCAACATGTACATCTAAAGGAATCATGAGTTCGGATGCAGGTATCGTTTTCCACAATCCAAAATCAACTTTTTTATTATCTGTTCTGACCATCCATCTTAAGAACATATTCATTCTTTTACAAGCTGAGTTTTTTGACGGAGTAGATATATGTTTTTTAGTCCGTTCAGGCACAAATTCTAAACTAAAAAACAAATTATAAAAATTAATTAATGCGGCTTTTTGATTATAGCAACCTTCTGGGAAGGGGTTAAAGGCTGATTCCAAACTTTCATTATGCTGATAATAGTATTGTAAAAAAGCTACAAAATAGAGTAAATCTGTGTTTTGAAATGTTCTGTGCTTAAAATGTAAAAATGATTTTAAATCTGTGGGTTTATGATTTACGATAAATTCATAAGGCTCATTATCCATTAAGCTCATTAACTCTTTGGCTTTATTTATAATTGTTTTTCGTTTACCCCACGCGAGTGCTGCACTAAAAAAAGCGGAAATTTCAATGTCCTGAAGTTTTGTATAACTATGCGGTATACTAATCGGATCATCTTCTATAAATGAGAGATCATTAACGCGTTCAATGATTTCATCAAAAATAGATTTTATTTGTAATAATGAAGGTGACAGCATTTCAGGCTGCACTATTGATTATTTTAGTGTCTGTTTAATCTCTATAATTTCGTATGCCTCAAGAATATCACCCACTTTTATGTCGTTGAAGTTTTTGATTGTTAAACCACATTCAAGACCGGCACGTACTTCTTTGACATCGTCCTTAAATCGTTTTAATGAGGAAAGTTCACCGTGTGCACCTTCTTTAAGTGGATATACAACTATACTGTCACGTATAACACGAATAAGTGAATTTCTTGTGATTTTCCCTTCTAAAACGTAACTTCCAGCAATTGTACCAACTTTGGATACGCTATATGTTTCGCGAATCTCAACCTGAGCAACAATTTTTTCTTCTTTCGTTGGCTCAAGGAGACCTTCCATCGCTGACTTAACTTCATCAATCACGTCGTAGATTACTGAATACATTTTAATTTGTACCCCTTCACGCTCAGCTAATGTTCGCGCATTTAATGATGGCCTAACCTGGAAACCAATAATAATTGCATCTGATGCCGAAGCCAATAATACATCGGACTCCGCAATAGCTCCCACTGCTTTATGGATTACATTAACTTGGATAGTTTCTACTGACAATTTGATTAATGCATCAGACAATGCTTCGATAGAACCGTCCACATCACCTTTGACAATTAAGTTCAATTCTTTGAATGTTCCTAATGCAAGTCTTCTTCCGATTTCATCTAATGAAATTCGTTTACTTGCTCTGTTACTTTGCTCTCTTTCAATTTGAGCACGTTTTGCAGCAAGTTGACGAGCCTCTTGTTCAGAACTCATGACTTTAAATTTCTCTCCTGCTTGTGGCGCACCACTTAATCCTAGAATAAGTGTAGGTGTGGAAGGTCCTGCTTTTTTAACTTTTTTGCCATGCTCATTAAACATAGCTTTAATTTTACCTGAGTAAGGTCCTGCTACGATTACATCTCCTATTTTTAAGGTACCGTTTTGTACTAATATTTTGGTTACATAACCTTTCCCTTTATCCAATGATGCCTCAATTACTGTTCCCGTAGCATTTCGGTTAGGATTCGCTTTAAGATCAAGAATCTCCGCTTCAAACAACACCTTTTCTAAAAGCAAATCAATATTCAATCCCTTTTTAGCTGATATTTCCTGACATTGATATGTTCCACCCCAATCCTCAACCAAGATATTCATTGAAGCCAATTCCTGTTTAATTTTTTCAGTATCAGCACTTGGTTTGTCTATCTTGTTTATAGCAAAAATCATAGGTACACCAGCTGCCTGCGCGTGACTTATGGCTTCTTTGGTTTGTGGCATTACCTGGTCATCTGCTGCAATTATAATTATAGCTATATCGGTAATCTTTGCTCCCCTAGCTCTCATTGCGGTAAACGCTTCGTGACCAGGCGTATCTAAAAATGTGATTTTCTTTTTATCGACACCGACTTTTACTTCATAAGCACCGATATGTTGTGTGATACCACCGGCTTCACCACTTACGACATTGGCAGATCTAATGTAATCAAGCAAAGAAGTTTTTCCATGGTCAACGTGACCCATAACGGTTACAATTGGCGATCTTGGAAGTAAATCTTCTTCGGCATCTTCAATTTCTTCTTCTACATCTGCTTCTTCTTCTGCACTTATAAATTCAACTTCTTGATTAAATTCACCTGATACTAACTCGATAATTTCGGCATCTAGCCGTTGGTTAATGGATACAATAATCCCTAAAGTCATACAGGTTGTAATAATCTGAGATACCGGAACGTTTAGCAAGTTAGCCAACTCTGAAACAGAAATAAATTCTGTTACTTTTAATTTAGTATCGGCTGTTTCATTTTCTAAACGTTCTAATTTTTCTTTCTTAATATCTCTATTATCCCGTCTTAACTTCTGACGTTTATTTTTTCCGCCACCACTAAGGCGTGCCATCGTGGCTTTGATTTTATCGTCGATTTCTTTTTGAGTAACCTCTTTTACTTCAGGTTGTTGAACCGGTTGCTTTCCTTTACCATGAGGTTGAGGTTTTGCTGTTCCTCCTCTTGTATCACCTAAAGGTCCACTAACAGTAAGTTTTTTACGCTTACGCTTCGTTTTTTGTCCTTCGCCGCTTGCTGTATTTTCTCCCACAGCAGGTTTATTCGTCTGACCTTGTTGAGGCTTTGGTTTTTCAGCTGGTTTTGATTTTGAAGGTGATTCAAATTTACTAGTATCAATTTTACCCATAATTTTCAACCCCTTGAGCTGTGGTGTCTTCGCTCTATGAATTTCTTCTTCTGGTTGAGTTAGAGGTTTTTCGGTCAGGCTTTCAACTTTATCTGGAGTAGAAACTTCTGGTTCCACTTTCTCAATAGGCGCTATATCATCTACCGGCTGAGGTGAATCTTTAATTTCTTCTTTGACTTCTACAGGTTCGGGAGTAACAGCCTGTTTTTTATCACTTTTATCCTTTTTTGCAGGTTTTGATTTTTCTAAATCAATCTTACCAACAATTTTTAATTTTGGTAGTTCCGGCTTTGGGTGTTTTATCTCCTGCACTACTTCTTCAGGAATCTTTTCCTCTTCTGCCTGCTTGACTTGTTCTGCTTCTATTTTTGGTTCTTCCTTTACAGGTACTTCTGGTTGTTTTTCGACAGGCTTATCAATATCACTAAGGCTCGGCAATGTAAACAAAGGCTTACTCACAGGTTTTTCTTCATTAGAAGGTTTTTCATCTTTGAGTCCTGGTCTTGCTCCAATAACTATCTGATCGGCCTTTTCTTTTTCTGCTATTGATGAGCTAAATTCTTTCAATAACATGTCATGTACATCATCTGAAACCAATGATGTCGGTTTGTTAGCTTCACTGATACCTTTGCTCGCAAGGAATTCTATCAATGTACCTACGGCAACGTTAAGTTCTTTTGCTATTTTTACTAATCTGTCTGCCATTAGCGATTTAAAATTATTAAAAAATCTTTTATTCGTCTTCAAACTCGGATGCTAATATCTTCAACACTTCATCTATTGTTTCTTCTTCCAAGTCTGACCTTCTTATTAATTCTGCACGATCTAAAGCGAGGACACTCCTGGCTGTATCGCAACCTATATTTTTCAATGCATCGATAATCCATGGTTCGATTGCATCTGCAAATTCATCTAATTCAACATCATCAATTTCTTGTTCTGCAACATCTCTGAATACATCAATTTCATAATCAGTAAGACGTCCAGCCAATTTGATGTTACTACCTCCTTTACCTATCGCCAAAGATACCTGATCTGGCATTAAATATACAGATGCTCTTTTATTTTCTTCATCAATTGTTATTGAAGAAATTTTAGCTGGTGTCAGTGCTCTTTGAATATATAGAGAGGTATTATTTGTATAGTTTACAATGTCAATATTTTCATTGCGTAATTCCCTTACGATACCATGAATTCTTGAACCTTTCATACCTACACATGCGCCTACCGGATCTATCCTATCATCATATGACTCCACAGCTACTTTAGCTCTTTCGCCAGGCATCCTTACAATTTTCTTGATATTGATGATATTATCTTCGATTTCGGGTACTTCTTGCTCAAGTAATCGCTCAAGGAAAGTGTTATCGGTACGGGAAAGCATTACTGCCGGCGTACCATTTCTCATTTCAACGCGCTTAATAATAGCACGGACCATATCGCCTTTTCTAAAAAAGTCACCTTTAATCATTTCCATTTTTGGAAGGATTAATTCGTGTTGTGTAGCATCGTCTAAAACCAGTACTTCTTTTTTAAGAAGCTGACTTACTTCTCCTATCACTAGGTCACCTACTCTGTCCATGTACCTTTTATAAATATCATCTTTTTCAAGTTCATTTAATTTTGATACAAGCGTCTGTCTGGCAGCCATGATTGACCTTCTGCCAAAATCTTCTAATGTAAGGCTTTCATAACATTCTTCACCTACATCATAACTATCATCCACTGCTCTGGCTTCTGTATATGATATTTCACTTAACTCGTCAGTAACCTCACCGTCGGGTACGATCATACGTACGCGCCACATTTCTAGGTCACCATTCTGTAGGTTTACAATGACGTTAAAGTTGTCATCGGATCCGTATTTCTTTTTTATAAGTGTTCTGAATACGTCTTCCATGACTCTTGCCATTGTAGGCCTGTCTATATTTTTACCTTCTTTAAATTCTGAAAAGGATTCTAGTAAATTCATTAATTAAAACTTATTTTAATTTTTGATTCAATTATATCTTCAAACCGAATTTGTTCTGTCACTAATATTTTTTTATTCTTTTTACCTTCTTTAATGGTCGTTTCATATTCTACAAATATGATATCGCTTTGTACATCTTTTAACAATCCTTTGACGCGTTGATCACCTTTGTACTTGATATCTATCGACCTTCCAATATTTTTTGAATATTGTCTCAATAACTTTAGAGGACTTCCAACACCTGCTGATGATACTTCCAAAATATAATTATCACCAAAAATTTTGTTTTCATCCAATATCGCCTCCAACCAACGGCTAATTTTTTGACATTTCAAAAAATCAACGCCCGTATCACTATCTAAGAAAATTTCTATCTTATTGTTTTTAGTCTTTACATTCACTAGATAGGTATCAGCCATCTCTAATGTCTCTAGACACCTTTCAATTAATTTTTCTAAATCAAATTGTTCCATCAACTTAAGTGCAATAAAAAAGGGAACTCCATGTCCCCTTTGTACATCTTCACCTTTTTCCGCTGCAAATATAGTAACTTTATTTGAGAAAAGTGGTGTTTTTTAAATTATTTTCAATTAATTGTGATTTTAAACCAAATTGATTTTTAAGCTTACATATCTTAAATCTGACGAATTGCCAAAGTTCTTGACTTAATTCACGATCTATGCATTAGCGATAGTAACGCTTTACAACGCATAACTTTAATATTTAGTTGCATAGTTTATCTCTATTTTAATAAAAATTTCAATAATTTGAATCCGTATAAAGCATACTTTGGTAATCATAGCTTTGAAATTTGACAATTTTTCTACTGACTATCAACTTGTATTATTGTCTAAACTTTCGTGACAACTCCCACAGTACAATTCCAGCACAAACGGACACATTAAGCGAATGTTTTGTTCCGTATTGAGGAATTTCCAAAGCTATATCTAGGTCTTCCATGATTGAATCTGAGATACCATCAACCTCATTGCCAAAAATAACTGCCAATTTCTGACTGTTAGGTTTAAAATCATCCAAAAAAACTGAATGATTCGTTTGCTCAATACCGATTATAGTATAACCTTCGAATTTTAAACTTGTAATGGCTTCTTGGATGTCTTTTTGATACGACCATTGAACGGATTCTGTTGCTCCTATCGCTGTTTTAGTGATTTCACGATTTGGTGGTGTGGCACTGATACCACAAATAACAATTCCCTCTATTGCAAAAGCATCTGCAGTTCTGAAAACAGAACCAACATTCAATGCGGATCGAATATTGTCAAGTACGGCTATAATGGGTATTTTATCACTCGCTTTAAATGCATCAATACTTTGCCTTCCCAGTTCTTCTAACTTTAGTTTCCTCATTTTTGTTTGTACTGTAAAGCTGCTTTTACAAAGTGAACAAATAAAGGATGTGGATTTTCTACAGTACTTTTTAATTCTGGATGATACTGTACTGCCAAAAAGAAAGGGTGATCCTTCAACTCGACCACTTCAACTAAATCTGTTTCAGGGTTTCTACCCGAAACAATTAATCCGGCAGCTTCAATTTTTTCAAGATATTCATTGTTGAATTCATAGCGATGTCTATGTCTCTCTGAAATTTCTGTCTTACCGTATATTTTGTGGGCAAGACTTCCTTTAACTAATTTACACTTATAGCCGCCTAATCGCATTGTTCCTCCTTTAGTTTTAATCCTTCTTTGGTCAGGTAGTAAATCTATAACAGGATAAGGAGTTTCCGGATTTACTTCCGTTGAATTGGCATCGGCCAATCCTAAACCATTTTGGCAGAACTCTACAACAGCACTTTGCATACCAAAACAGATCCCCAAAAACGGTATTTTATTTATCCTCACATGTTCTATAGCTTTTAATTTTCCTTCAAATCCCCGGGATCCAAAACCTGGAGCAACAAGGATACCGTCCAAATTGTCAAATTTATTACCTATACCCTCTTGCTCAATTGTCGCTGTGTGTATTGGATATACATTGACTTTACATTCGTTGATTGCACCTGCATGGATAAATGATTCGTAGATGGATTTGTAGGCATCTTGCAATTCATTATATTTACCTACAAGACCTATGTTGACCTCATGTGTCGGATTTTTAAGTTTGCCTAAAAAGGATTTCCAACTTTCCAAATCAGCTGAATTATTGTTTTTGATGTTTAGTTTTTTAAGCACAATTTTGTCTAACTTTTCTTTTAACATCAACAATGGTACATCATAAATTGTATCTGCATCTATAGATTCTATTACCGACTTCTCATCAACATTACAGAAGAGTGCTAATTTTTCTCTCAACTCTTTTGGCAGAGCATGCTCAGTACGACATACGAGGATATCTGGTTGGATACCAGCCTGTAACAATTCCTTTACAGAATGTTGTGTAGGTTTAGTTTTTAATTCCTTTGCAGCACTAAGATATGGAATAAGTGTCAAGTGGATGACTATACAGTTTTCCTTACCAACCTCCCTGCGCAATTGACGAAGTGCTTCTAAGTATGGTAGTGATTCTATATCTCCTACTGTACCTCCAATTTCGGTAATAATGAGATCATACGTTCCTATTTCCTCATGTCGATAGACATGTCTTTTTATTTCATCTGTAATGTGCGGAATCACCTGAACTGTTTTTCCCAGATAAGCCCCTGCCCTTTCTTTTTCGATGACATTCAGATATATCTTTCCTGTGGTCACATTATTAGCTTGAGAGGTAAATTTATTGAGAAATCGCTCATAATGCCCAAGATCAAGATCGGTTTCAGCACCGTCTTCGGTCACATAGCATTCGCCATGCTCGTAAGGATTGAGTGTTCCTGGATCGACATTGATGTAAGGATCTAACTTTTGAATGGTAACGGATAGACCACGAGATTGGAGTAATTTTGCGAGTGACGCAGCGATGATCCCTTTACCCAAAGAGGAAGTAACACCACCCGTAACAAATATGTATTTAGCCATGATAATTTGATAAAAAGAAACTTTTATTTTCCTTGTTACGGGATGCAAAGATATAGATTATTTATGGAATTACATTGATTTTTGAGTGTTTATTTGGAAATTATATGGTAAGTAGATCAAAACGGTATTGAATAACATTTACTATTCCCTTTAAACAATTGATAACCAAAACCTAGAGATACAGCATTATTGCCATTTATTTAATGCATTAGCATTCCTATTTCAGTCTTATTAAAAATATATTGATATGTTGCTATTAATTTAAACTTTTTATACTCGTAATCGAGTAAAAATTGACCATTAGATAAAAAACTCCCTGTTGAATTTTTGCGATACTCTTCTTGCAGATAATCTTCTACAAAATGAGCGTTTAACTTGTAACAAATCCCACCGCCCAAACCTATTCTAACATTATCAAAAATAGGATACATTAAGTTTAAACTAAAATTCATATCTCAATTTATTTAAGTTGCATAATCGCAACCTAAAACCCCACAAACGATTACTTTATTAGTGTTCTTACGAAAGACATAACCCATCTTTGAACTTAGTACTATTTTAGAGTTTAAATTCATTTCGCCTACAATATTTAAATACCATTCCGGAGTTTTGTGAGGAAACTCATCAGTCCATGAGTCTAAGACATAGGGTCTGTAATTAAGACCGACTTCCGGATATATGTTTACCTGTGAAAAAACATTGGAAGCATATAGAATATATATAAAGCTAAACAAAAATACCCGTTTCATAATAATTCTGATTTATTTTAAAAAAGCAAGGATTATGAATAAAAATATAATCCTTGTTTTTTTTCAATTATCATTTCTTCTACTATTTTTTACTTCTCCCTTTAAACAATTGATATCCTACTCCCAATGACACCGCATAATTACCACCTATTACACGTGCAAACCATGTCTCTACTTTTTCCGGATTAATAATATAATGATATCTTGCTATCAATCTATAATTTTTATACCCGTAATCCATTTGGAGCTGTCCATTGTATAGAAACCTTACTATCGGTGTAATATTATATTTGGTAAAATATTCTTCATCTAAATGCGCATTTAGCTTGTAAAAAACACCGCCACCCAAGCCTATTCTTACATTTTCTAAAATTGAATACATGAAATTTACACTAAAATTCATATCTCTGTTTATAAATTTTGCATTATTACAACCGGCAGCTCCACACAATTCAACTTTAGCATTCTTTCTAAAAACATAACCAATCTGTGAGCTTAATACTAACCTATTACTAAGATTCACTTCACTTGCTATATTAAAATACAATTCGGGAATTCTATGGTTATACTCATCATGAATTGTCTCAAAAACATATGGTCTGTAATTTAAACCAACTTCTGGGTACAGGCTTATTTGGGAAGATAAGCAAATATAATAAAAAATTAGTATTAAAAATAAAATTAATCTCTTCATCTTTTTATGTGTTAAAGAAAGAATGGATTATCTTAAAAACAATTCATTCCGAAATTATTTATTCTCTAATGAAAACTTTTTTAGTCCTAACCAATTGCCCGCTTCTATCCCAGTAAGTATAGATATGAATTCTTGGACTTAGTTTATAGATTTTTGAATATCGGATTGTTCAACAATATTTCCCATTAAATCATAAATGATTAACCTCAAACTATTATTTGTAGCAAAATCATTTACTTCGTGATGATTAGCTTCTGCAAACGTGATATTAATATCTCTATCCTGGCTTCCTGGCTTAGACGATCCGTTATAATACTCGTGACATGGAAGATCATCATTTAAACAATCCATAATCCTTACTCTTTTAGATACTGTAATATAATTGCCATTCAAATCGGGATACCTGCATTTAATCGTAATTGCCTGTGGATAGAATGGCATTTCCGGTATTTTATATATTGATATACATGTACCTCCATACTGAGAATTACCTATCATACCTCTTACGGATTTAAACGAAGTACTATTTTCACCAATTATAGTCCAGTCAGTAAAATCAGGATTTAATAATGGATAATCTGTTACCAAACATAGTTGGATTGTATTATTTTCTTCACACACAACTGTATTCCCAACAAGGTCAAGGCATTTAGCATTTGGATTTACCATTCTATGAAAGGTTGGTACACATATTTTTTCCCATGCGTTTAAAATAGTTCTAAACTGGCTTGAACAAGTTCCGTATTTTTTAGTAACTAAGTCTATAGTCGCTCTCATTAAATCCGGATAATCCGCATTACTACCTAAGGTAACTACAGCTTCCATTAAGAGCGCCATAAATTCGTCCATATCCATAGGTGAAATATTGTCAATTGAGCTTCCATTTACACATAAATAGAACCAATGACCTAAAGGTTGACCTCTGCTATGTTTATCTAAATTTTTTACATTTGAATAACAATTATATGTAGGATTTTCAAGGTCTCTATCAATAAATGGAACATCGTCACCTATAACCCAATCAATACTTCCTTGCAATACAGATTCTATATAGGTACCTAAAATATCTGCCAATCCTTCATGTAGTGAACCTCCTTCTAAAAATCTATAACTTAAAAATCGTTCAAAAACTGAATGACCCAATTCATGACCTATATAATCGTACTCAACCATTGATTTACCATATAGATTACCACCAAATACAAAATAACTTGGTTTATCAGGTGTACCTTCAATAAGATGAGAATTGGAATAATCTCCTCTATAAGCCATATGAACATCAACAAATTGAATGCCCAGATTATCGGCAAAAACGTAAAGCACCTGATCTGCCATCCAAAAAAGCTGAAAAGTTTCCGGGTTTGCGTCATTGCTATTCCAATCTCTGTTATCTGGAGATGCTGGTATTTTATTAGAATTAAATGGAATGTTATGATCTCCACTAACCTCATAACATTTGAGTCTGTTATTCTGCAAAACTGTATTACTACCGATTTGAGTATCTTTCATAGGTTTTACTCCATGATCAGCCGTCGGTGCATTCTTAAAAAGATATGGACTATGCTTATAAAGTAATTGCCCTGTATGCGCATCAACCCACCCTATCATATCTCCTTCTGCCTCTGATACATAAGCTACCTTATAGACCAACTTATATTCGCAGTTTTTAGTAAGATTATGTACGATTTTCAGCTCTGTCCCGGATATTATTGCAACGGAAGTATCTAAACTTTGACCTATATTGAGTATCGATATGGTTGGTGTAACAGATATGGAGATATTCTCATAGATATGTGGAGATAATAAAGCGACCTCATCTTTACATGGATCAACAGGCGGGCATTCCTGACAAGGTGGTCCTGGTCTAGATAATACATCATCATCGTGATTTTCTGTCATAATTGTAAAACCACCGTCTATCACTTCAATATTTTTATAATATTGCTGAAACCTGTGATACACTCCGGTAAACAACCTACTTGTTTCACTTTGAGTATAAACAAAAGTAATGTTAGTATCTGATTTGATACTATTGGTAAAATTCGCCCAGCTTCCTATATCTTCAATCGAGAAAGGGTGTAGATTAATAACACCTTTTGACTTATCTTCTATCCAATATTCGTACAGCAAGTTGGTGCTGTCAATATTAGCAATAGTAATGTTTCTGACATTACAGTCTTCTTTTGAGTACCCTTCATTAGGATTGGGATTAATTCCTCCCAATCCTACATCACCACTTTGGGCAGATATACCATAAGAAAAGCTTATTAAAGCCAATAAAAATAAAAACCTATTCATAAATTTAAAATCTTATTATAATGTAAAAATGATTTTAAAACAAATTTTTACAAATAAAAAAGCACTTAAAAATCCTAATCAAATTTGATGATACAAAGATATAATAATATTCTTATTAGAATCTTTGACTTAAATCACTATTGGATATGGTTTTCGTAATATACTTCTCATCTTAAAGATATTATTTATTCACATTGTCGGAACGACAAACCCAAATTGCAAGCTTAGCGAGTGCGATAAGCAATCTTACCTTTATGTTTGATTTATTGCAATCCGAAAGACATATCGCCTTATTTTTAACCAAAAATTTCATTGACCAGATGATTTTTTAAATATTATAGGTCGTCTTTTACGTTTTTGTCTTATTTTTACACGATGATATCCAATAAGCAATTTGTTATACTGCCGTATGAAGAAAAAAGTAAGCCGGTTGATTATCCTATAATAGAGGATTATCCCGAATTGCTGTTTTATATTCAACGTAATCAAAATCACAATACAGTGATTTATGAAGTGAATTATACTTCTGACCAATTGATAAATCTCAACGATCCGATACGAATTCATTGGCTAAGGTTTAGTGGGTATAATGAGGTTGAAAAACAAAATCTCAATTATATTCAAAAAAAACTGGCATATGGATATAGATTTAATATTATTTCGAATACGTTATTGTCTTTTGAAATTATTTCCTATGATGAAATAAAATTTTTTCTTGGCAAGGATGAACGTGGTCGATATCGGGCATTTTTTATAGAAAATGATACGAATGTAATATTGGAATCTATCTATATCTATGCTGAGGATTTAGGTGTCTTTCCTCAGGTAAAATGGGCCGAAATTTATGGTAAAGTTTCAGGTACAGAACAAAAGATTTTAAAAAGGATTGAATTTGATAATCTTTAAATAAGTTAAAATGTATTTTTAAAATGAGTACGTACAATTTTAAAACAAATATATTATTGATTATCAGCTTTGTAACTATAAGTTATACTAGCAGCTACGGCCAGTCAGATGAAAATTTAAAATCGATTGATGGTTCTGTCTTAGATTTTGGTCTCGGTCTAGGTGTAAATCTACCCCTTGCTGATATGAAAGAACGATTTGGTAGTAATCTTAGTTTTTCAATTGGCAGCAACTATATTTTCCCCTCCAATTGGCTTTTAAATGGGGAGTTTATCTATTTTTACAGCGACAATGTCAAAGAAGATGTCATGGCTTCTTTTCGTACAAATACTGGGCGTTTACTTGGTGATGATGACCAGTTAGCTGATGTATTTATGAGACAGAGAGGTTTTTATTTGGGTTTGGGGATCGGCAAGTTATTTCCTTTCAAAAAAGAAGCTCGTTCGGGTATAAAAATGCTTTTGAGTGGTGGTGTACTCCAGCACCAAATCAAATTTATGGACGAAAGAAATTCTGTTCCTATGGTACGTGCTGGCAGGTTCGTGGGTTATGATCGTTTGACTCGAGGATTCGCATTAAAAGAATCTATTACCTATAAACATATGAGTAGAGACCGCCGGGTTAATTTTGACGTAGGTTTTGATTTTATTCAGGGTTTTACTTCCGAAGTGCGTGCTTATAATTTTGACACCGGATTACCTACCATAAAATCAAGAATAGATTTGCTCATAGGGGCAAGATTTGTTTGGTATTTGTCTTTCTACAAAGGTGGTAGTGAAGAAACCATTTATTATTAATTAGCCGGCTTATGACAGCACGGTTCTTCTTCTTTCTTTACACGTTAGGTATCCGTACGGGTAATTTATTTATCTATATATCCCACTTTTTTAATGCAAAAATACTCCTTATGTACAATGGAAGGCGAAGTACATTAGACAAAATTAAAAGTAAACCATCTGATTTTGAAGGTTGTATTTGGATACATTGTGCTTCGTTAGGTGAATTTGAACAGGGAAGACCTCTGATCGAACAAATCAAGCTCACCCATCCGGATAAAAAAATATTAGTTAGCTTTTTTTCGCCTTCCGGGTATGAAATCCGTAAAAACTACCCTCAGGCGGATGAGATTATTTATTTGCCTTCAGATTTGCCTACAAATAATCGCAAATTACTTGATTACTACAAACCCGTTTTATTTATTTTGGTCAAATATGAGTTTTGGTGGAATTTGATTGCTGAAATTCAACATCGAAAAATCCCTATATTTCTTGTTTCTGGTGTTTTTAGAGCCGGAGATTACTTCTTAAAACCTTGGTTGATTACTTGTCAGTACTTATTAAATAAATTTAATACAATTTTTGTTCAAGACATACAATCCTGTAACGTTTTAAAAAAACATAATATCAACCATGTTATACAAACTGGAGATACGAGGATTGACAGGGTTTTAGATAATGTTGGAAATGTTGTGATACCTGAAAAACTTAAACGTGTTACCTTGGGGAAACAAGTTATCGTTTATGGTAGTGTTTGGAAATCGGATATGTCGATTGTATCGATCGTAATGACTGCATTTCCCGATTTTATACATATTGTAGCACCTCACGATATTCACCCTGTTAATATTGATAAAATTTTGGAGCAAATTCCGATACCTTCAAGATTATATTCAGATGTGAATTTAGACAAAAATGTTATCATTATTAATAATATAGGTATGCTATCGAGTATATATCGTTTGGCTAATTTTGTTTATATTGGAGGTGGGTTTGGTAAAGGCATTCACAACATACTCGAACCTGCTGTTTTTCGAGTACCTGTATTTTTTGGACCAAACCATAAAAAATTTAATGAAGCCGTTACCCTTGTTTCAATGAATGCAGCATTTTGCATTCACCATGGAGAAGCAATGGTCGCATATTGCATCAAAATTTTAAACGATAAACACTATAGCTCAGAAATTGCTGATCGACTAGTTCAGTATTTTAACCAAAATCGTGGAGCAACCCATAAGATTTTAAGTCATTTGAAATTGAATAATCTTTAGACAATTTTAGTAATATCAACATTATTTCTTGATAATAGAAAATAATTATATCACATCTTATCTGTTAGGTATCTGAATAATAAAAATGACCTTTAAAATTCCTGAATGATTAATCCGCTTTTTATCCGGGGTTCAAACCATGTACTTTTTGGAGGTAATATCTGATTTTTATTCGCTTTAGCAATCACATCTTGTATCGTCAAAGGATAGAAATTGAACACCGCAACTGAATCTTTTTGTGCTATATTACATAATTTTTGCATTGATTCTTTACCATTAAAATAATCAATACTCGAAGTGTTTTGAATATCCTCAATGCCAAGTATATCATTTAAAACAAATGTATTAAAAAGTTCTACATCGTGTGTTAATTCATGTGCTTTTCCTTTTTGGAGAATTTCAGGCTTCCATTTTAAAAGATAACTTTCATCTTTAATAAATAAAGTCAACTCATGGCTTGTATCCGGTTTCATCGGATTGTTCAATCGTTCGATTTCAAATACCACATGCAGTTTTTCTAAGATATTTGCTGTATTGATTCCATTTTTCAATTGTACTTTCCTGCTAAAATCATATATCTCTAACATAGAAAATGGAAAGAAAGCACATAATAAACCCAACGCATTTTCATGGTGGTTTAGTGAAGCATTATTTAAATATCTGGCAAACATAGATGCTCTATGATGTCCATCCGCTATATAAGATACTGGAACTAAATGCTCAAATAAAAGCTGCAATTTTTCAACATCTTGTGCATTTGAAACATTCCAGATGGTATGCACACTTTGATTGTCTCCAAAATCAACTTTTAACATCGGTTTATTCGTTGAAGCATAGACATTTACAAAATCATTGATGGCATCCTGATCAGGATAGGTTAGAAATATTGGCTTTGTCATTGCGTTATTCCTTTCGGCAATCTGAACAATTGTTTGCTCTTTTTCTACTATTGTTTCTTCGTGACCTAATATTTTTTGATTAAAATAGTCTTCTAAAGATGTACTTACAATGACACCTCTAAATTTTGTTTTTTCTTCAATTTCATAAATATAAAATCCTACGTTATCTGTTGTTTGGAAATATCCTTTATTTTTTAATTTTACAAAATCTTCTCTGACTGCATTAAGCAAAATACCCGAAGATGTAAATTTTTTTAAATCCGGGAAACCGGCTTTGAATGGAATAATGTTCATTTAATTAATCGTAAACTACGAAGTTATATTGATTTTTTGAAATCTCATGTTAAAATTTCATAAATTATATCACGATAACACAAAATAGCTCATTTTGATGCTATATTTATTACAATTTTCATAAAAATGTCTAAATCTAACCTAAAATTGATAATACGACTAGCTTATGATGTTGATAAAAATAGGAATATTAATCGTGTTATTTAGAATATGGTGACCACAAATCTTGTGATAATTTGCGGTTAAATAATGGTTAAACTTTTGTTCAAAAGAAATCAGTGCTTATATTTACACTGCATTTGGCATATATTGTTGAGTTGGATGTCAAATGTATGCTAACAAATCAAATATATGAAGTCAAAAATTCTGATACTTGTACTTACATTATATGCCGGATTAGCTTTTTCTCAGACAAAAGAAGAGACGGTACAAATCGTTGAATTTTCTGGAAAAGTCGTCCATGAAGACGAAGATGGCAATCCTGCACCCTTACCTTATACCAATGTAGTGGTCAAGGGAACTAACCGAGGTACATATACTGATTTTGATGGCTTTTTTACACTTATAGCCTTACCAGGTGAGACTGTTGAATTTTCAAGAATTGGATTTCAGACCATTGAAATTCAAATACCCGAAAAACTAATTGCCGATAGATATACATGGGTTCAGATTATGACTGAAAATACCTACACGCTACCCGAAGCTGTCATCATGCCATGGCCAAGTAAAGAATATTTTAAGCAGGAGTTTTTAGCAATTGACATTTCAAATGAACTAAGAGAACATGCTATGGTCAATTTAGCAGAAGATCGCATGCGCGAGCTTCGTGAAAATATGCCTGCAGATGGAAGAGAAGCTTCCGGTATGGTCATTCGCCAACAAGCAAGAAACTTTATCTATACCGGTCAAACAAAACCTATGAATATCTTTAATCCAATAGCATGGAAAAATTTTGTAGAGGCTTGGAGACGCGGAGATTTTAAACGAAAGAAATAGTTTAGATTATCCATAGTATTTGACCTTTCAACCCACTTTACATCTAAATTCTGATTAATTTTTTGAAAAAAATTGAATATTTGGGTGCTTTTTTGGCTTACGATGTATCTTAATATACAGAAAATATTTTTTACAATAAAAAAAGCAAAAATGTGTACGCCAAAATACCAAATATCAATATTCCTATTTTTATTTTTTTCCGTTCTAAGTTTAAAGAGTCAGAGTTCGATAAAGGATTTAGCAGTTACGGTTCATGCTCTGGTTAATGAAAGCCCAACTGAAATCACTATCAAGTGGGAAAATACAAATTTTATCAGTTCAACTGATATTTTCAAAAAATTAAAAAGCCAGAAGAATTTTTCTAATAAACCAATTGCTTCCATTAATGCTCCAATTGATTTTTATAATGATAGTGCCGTAGAACCGGGGATTCAATACGACTATTTGATAAGACAAAGGACTACTTTTACGGTTAATGGCAATAATTTTTCATATGCTTGGGGAGGAATTTCCGCAGGAATAAATGTTGAATTAGTTAGCTACAAAGGAAAAATCTTAGTCGTAGTGGATACAATGATTCAAAATAATCTTAAAGATAAAGTCCAGCGATTTGCCGATGATTTAATAGAGGATGGATGGGTTGTATCATTTGTTGACAAAACGATTGATGATTCTGTTTCTAGTATAAAAAAGAAAATATCAAGCTGGTATAATACGGACAAGGAAAATGCTAAGTCTGTTATATTATTGGGGGATATTCCTGTACCTTACTCAGGTAATTTTGGCGAATCAGGTGATGCATATCCTCCGGACGGTCATGTTCCTGACCACAACGGTGCTTGGCCTGCAGACGTCTATTATGGCGTGATGAATGAGACTTTATTCACTGACCGAATAACCAATGACCAAGGCACTAGAGAAACCAATAAAAATAGACCGGGCGATGGCAAGTTTGACCAAAGCAGAATTCCTGGTGATGTAATTTTACAAATCGGTAGAATTGATATGTCTAGATTAAACGCTGTAGGTTTGAATTATATAGGACGTACAGAGCGTTATCTCGATAAAAATCATGCTTACCGCAATAAAAATTTTGTAGTTCCGGAAAGATATTTGTTTGAGGATCGTCTCGGGATATTTAACCTAGAAGCACCCGGTAGATTGCATTATTTCCAACGTGCACTTTTTGAAGAAGACAGTTTAATCCACACATCAAATGATTTTTTTGCACGGCTTAATCGGGAAGGGTTTTTATGGTCTGGCGTTACCTCGACTGCAGGATATACCGGCATAAGTGGTATTGGAGATGTAAACAAGTTTTCTGATTCTACTTTTACGGTATTTTCTAATTATTTTGGTTCTTACTTTGGTGACTGGGATAATGAAAACAATTTTTTAAGAGGTTCTATTGCCGGCCCCGGATATACGTTGACTTCAATCTGGGACGGAAGGCCATTATATCATTTTTACCATATGGCTTTGGGAGAAAATATTGGCTTTAGCCTTCGTCATAATCAGCAAAATCAAGCTTTAGGAACTAATATCGGATATTTTGTAGGTTATGATCAGTTTCAAAGAGGTATTTATATGTCTCTTATGGGTGATCCTTCCTTGCGACTTCATACACTTTATCCGATTTCTGATTTAAGTGCGACATCAATTAGCGATAATAAGAAAGTACAGCTATCATGGAGCGCTTCTTTAGAAATGGATTTAGAAGGTTATGCCATTTTTAGAGCAGCAACATCGGATGGCCCATATTTTAAAATAGTTGAAGGTTATATCAACGATACCAGCTACATTGATGAAACACCTTTTATAGGTGATAATTATTATATGGTCCGTACTGTTCAGCACAAACATACACCAAGTGGATCTTACTTTAATATGAGTCAAGGACGACGCGCCTTTGTAAGTGATATTGAAGGACCTGATAGTCCATCTTCGGTTAGAGACCTCGACTGGTTAAATAGTGTCGTAATATATCCTAATCCATCCAAAAGTATGTTAAATATTGAAACCAATCAATTCGTTTCAGAGGTCAAAGCAGAATTAATTGATGTAAATGGATCTCACATTACAAACTTCAATATTACTGATGAAAACCAAGCTGTAAATCTAGAAAATTTACCTTCAGGAGTATATTATGTAAAGTTTACAAGTGGTTCGGTTACTAAAACTTTGAAATGGGTTAAGATTTAATTGATATACGGTTTTCGAGAATGTAATTAACTAACTCAAGCACAACTTTAAATTAGAAATTTATCATCCTTGTTGCAGCTCGATAAAAAACTGTTTGTTGATTTTAAATATAATTTGAAGTGTCTTTTTTATTTCTTTTACTATTGTTAAATGTAATCATCTAGGACTTGGCATATAAGCTAAATGTCCATTATTTAAATATTTAACATAATTGAAAAAGCATATACTTTTATATATCTTATTCTTTTAAGAATTAAGCCAAAAGCCTATCGTTAGAAAATAAAGCAAATTCTATTGATATCTTTAACCAAAAACATAATGGTTATGATTGAAAAAAACGTATTGATATGTCAACTAACGATTTTGCGATTGTAGTCGAATATACTAGATACTGGAAACTTAGTTTTGGTCTAGTGCTGTGGTATGACTTCCAGTCAAATTAGATGTCGGAAACAATTTTGACTATCAATGATAGCAATGACAGAAAGCACGGTATCCTACTACAGACAACGATTGATCATGAATGTATGGACGATCTAATTAAAGTTTAGTTTTATCTAGAGGATTTTGGTGAAACTTATGATAAAAAAGAACAACTCATAAAAGGATGATATAATGACATCAGTTCATTAAACTGTAAAAAAAAGTAACAATATCAGGCATAATAACACTAGCACGCAATAAAGTTGAAAAATCCGCGTCCCTTGAAGCCCTAATGGTGGTGCCAAAGCTTGTGTATTATAAGCTGGGTAAAAATTCTAAATCTTCATGCTAAAAATACTGTTTGTAAGCGTCTATTTATAATTTAAAATACCCGCACTTTAAGAGTTAATATTCTTATATGATATGAATTCAACAATTTTGATTAAATTTGTCCCTTTGTATAAATAAAGCAATAACATGCTAACGTGGGATGAATTTAATAAACTTAGCGCATCGGATTGGAAAGCACAAGCGCAAATTGATAGCAAAGGCAAATATGATGTTGAACAATTAAAATACAATGTTGAAAATGACTTTGTAGTAGATGTTTTCCTAACCCAAACTGAAGTTCCGTATATTCCAACCACAGATATCCAACTTCAATCTGGACTTTTTGTCGATGTACTTGAAAATAGTGAGCAAGCACTAAACACAAAAATTTTAAAACACTTGCAATCCGGTGTGGATAGTCTTGTACTGAATGTCAAAGAAAACGTAAATATTTCAACACTTTTGGATGGCATATTTCCAAATATGGTTAGGATCGTTTTGCTTATAGACGGCGATACTAATTCGATGCAAAACACCATACAACAATACTTTTTAAAAACATATCCCGAAAAAGCAAATAGCCTTCATATTTCGGTACAAAATGCATTGAATTTAGGAGCTGATCAAAAATTTTCAGCACGATTGGCATTATTCCATTCATTCATACAAAAAATCGATGACAATTCTAAAATGACGGTCGTTTTGGAATTAAAACAAGATTTTATTGCTCAGATATCCGAATTGCGTGCTTTGCGCCGATTATGGGAACAACATGGACTACCAGCGAGAAATTTACAAATCGTTTCCACCATTGATTTAATCGAAAATTCGGATATACATCCAATGATAATAGCTAATTATTTATTGATGTCTGCATTTTTAGGTGGTTGCAATATCGTTGCACCAAAATTAATAGAAGACAATACGTCAGTTAGGCTCATGATTAACATGATGCATATCTTCAAAGAAGAAAGCAAAATGGATTTAGTAAATGATCCAATTGCAGGTGCATACCTACCCGAAGCACTTACCCAACAGATGATAACCTACTGTAATACATTATAATTTTTATGTAAAGTTCTCCTTCTACCATGATAAACTTCTATCAAAAAATATACTCGTTTATATATTGAAAGTTTATCTTTGAGAAGTAATTTAAAAATAATGAAAAAGGATTAATCTGTCAAATTAAGCCATTGGTCTATTTTCAAGTTATTTTTATGTTAAAAATTAGACGTTTTAAAAATCTTTAGTGAATATTTGAGTTAAAATGAAAGGTTTGTGAAGAAATTATATTTCTGAATTAAGGCCAAATGTTTTCAAGTAATATTGATGGATGCTAAAAAAATTAAAAAAATGATATTAAGAAGTTCGATTGTAGTGGCAGCTCTCCTGGGCTTTTTCTGGTTTAATTCAAACCCAAAAGTTACAGCCGGAGAAATAGATAAAGAAGCTGTAACGCTCAAAGCCATGTTGCAAACAATAGAATACGTTCACCTTACGCCTAAAGCGATTGATGATGAATTAAGTAAAGCAGTTTATAAATTATTTTTGAAACGTATCGACAGCGGCAAAAGGTATTTTACTCAGGAAGACATTAAAATTTTAAGTCAGTATGAGTTGAATATTGATGACCAAATTAAAGAATTAAGATTTGATTTCTTTAATAAAACTTCAGAATTTCTTGATAAAGGTTTAGCTAAAGCTGAAGATTATTTTATGAGAACCATTGATGGCAATATCGATCTCAATCGTCGGGACTTTTATGATATTAATCCAGATAGTTTGGATTATGCAACCAATGACATAGAATTAAAGAAAAGATGGGAGCAAATTATCCAATGGGAAATTAATGCCAATTTATTAAGTAAAATCGAAAAACAAGACAAAGACACGATTCAGACAAGTGCCAAAAAGCCATTAGATAGCCTAAAAGCAGAAGCGATTAAAGATGTTAAAAAACGTTATGTAGATTTCTTTGATCGTGTTAAAAAATTGCGCAGATCTGACAGAATGGAAACCTATCTCGGTAGTATTTCTAATTATTTTGACCCACATACTGACTATTTTAGCCCTGTCGAAAAACAGAATTTTGACATCAATATGGGTGGGAAACTCGAAGGTATTGGTGCAAGACTTCAGTTGGATGGCGATTATACAAAAGTATTTAGTATCGTAGTTGGAGGACCAGCTTGGAAAACAAAAAAATTAGAAGAAAATGATGTCATTCTAAAAATCACTCAAGAAGGCAAAGAACCTGTCGATATTGCTGGTATGCGCCTTGATGATGTAGTTCAGATGGTTCGTGGTAAAAAAGGTACAACCGTAATCTTGACCGTAAGAAAAAAGGACAATTCAGTAGTTGATATCGCTATTGAACGAGATGAAGTTCAGTTAGAAGAAGGTAAAGCCAAATCATTTGTCTTGAATATACCTGGTGAAGTTCAAAATATTGGATACATATACCTGCCTAAGTTCTACTCTTCTTTTGAAGTGGATGGTGGTAATTCATGTGCTGTAGATATCGCCATTGAAATTGGTAAACTTAAAGAACAAAATGTCAATGGTATTATTCTGGATTTGAGAAATAATTCGGGTGGTTCATTGAATGATGTAGTAGATATGAGTGGATTTTTCATCGAAAAAGGTCCGATTGTACAGGTAAAAGGCCGGGATAGTAGACCGAGTATTTATTTTGATAAAGATGCGGGAGTAATCTATGACGGAGCTTTAATCATTATGGTTAACCAAAACAGTGCTTCTGCATCTGAAATAATAGCTGCAGCTATGCAGGATTATAATCGGGCAATTATTGTTGGCAGCAAATCCACATTTGGAAAAGGAACTGTTCAGCGATTTTATGACCTAGACAGAAGTGTTGGTGGATATGACCAGTTCAAACCATTAGGTAATGAAAAAATTACTACACAAAAATTTTACAGAGTGAATGGTGGTTCTACTCAGCTCAAAGGGGTTGTTCCTGATATTATTTTACCAGATTTATACGAATTTGTGGACAGAGGCGAAAAAGAATACGAATATGCGATGTCCTGGACAGAAATCGAACCTACTAAGTTTGGTCAATCTGTGGTCGTACTTGAAAAGACTTCAAAAGTTATAGCGAATAGTAAGGAGCGTGTAAGCAAAAGCGATAAATTTGCCTACATCCAAAAACGCGCTGCCAAACTTAAAAAACAAAGGGATGAATCTAAATTCCCATTGGATTTTGATAGTTATAGAAAATTAGTAGAACAAAGAGACAAAGAAGATGATCAAGATGAAAATATTTTTAAAAATGACGTTTCAAATTTTGAAATCTCCAATGTTCCATCTGATGTAGAAAAGGCTAATAAAGATGAGGGATATAAAGCGAGAAATGAGGAGTTTATAAAAGATCTAAAAAAGGATTTCTATCTAGAAGAAACAATGTATATCATTCGTGATATGATTAAAATGGAGAAATCCTTTGCATCTATCCAATCAAAAATATCTTCTAAATCAGATAATTAACCTGAGGATAATAATGCATAAAAAAAGCGTCATTTGGAAATTCTATTTGACGCTTTTTTTATATCTTTTATCTATGTTTTCTACATAGCTAAAATTCAATCACGTAATTAGATATATAGTGAAATATTGCGTTGTGATTTATGGATTTTGACTTAGAACGCGATTAATAATCTCTTGGTAATAGTTTTCGTATTCAGGAAGAATTTCGGTTATATCAAATCGCTTGGCTTGTTTATAAGCATTTTTTCCAAAAGCACTGAGTTTCTTTGGATCGCTTAATAACTCAATACATCTGGCTGCCATTCCATCCACATCGCCAACCGCACACATATATCCTGTCAATCCATCAATATTAACTTCAGGCAAGCCCCCAGCATTGGATGAAATAACGGGAACTTCACAGGACATTGCTTCAAGTGCTGCTAGACCAAAACTTTCATTTTCTGATGGTAAAATAAATAAATCGGCTATTGCCAATAATTCTTCTACTGCTTCTTGCTTACCCAAAAACCGGATTTCACCACATAGTTTGTAACTTCTACACAATTCTTCCATATAATTTCGCTCTGGTCCATCACCGATAAGTAGTAATTTTGAATTGATTTTGGGTGCAACCTGAGCAAAAACATTTATAACGTCCTGCACCCTTTTGACCTTACGGAAATTGGAAATATGTACTAGAATTTTCTCTCCTTCTGGTGCGATTGCCTTACGAAAATGATCTTTATTCGTCTTACGGAATCGATTAAAATCTATAAAATTATAAATTACACGGATATCTCTTTTGATATTAAAAGCATTTATCGTTTCCTTACGCAATTGCTCAGAAACAGCCGTTACACCATCGGATTCGTTTATACTAAACTCTACGACTGAGGCAAATGAAGCATCCGCACCAACCAAGGTTATATCTGTACCATGTAATGTTGTCACAATAGGTATATTAATACCCATTGATTTGAGAATTTGCTTTGTCATAAATGCCACCGCTGCATGCGGTATAGCATAATGTACATGTAAAATATCCAATTTCTCAAATCGAATTACATCCACTAATTTGCCGGCTAATGAGGTTTCGTAAGGTGCATATTCAAAAAGTGGGTATTCCATAGAAGTAACTTCATGGAAATACACATTGGCATGAAAAGAAGTCAGCCGAACAGGTCGTTTGTAGGTAATGAAGTGGACATCATGACCACGGTCTGCAAGCCCCAACCCCAATTCTGTAGCAACTACGCCACTTCCGCCAAATGTCGGATAACAAACGATTCCAATTTTCATGCGATATTCGTTTAATATAGTAGTTTGATAACAAATTTATAATAAAAACGTTGTATAAGTCTAACAAAAAATATGGATTGGTATAGTAGCATCAAGGGTTTTAATGCATTTCTTCTTCTCGAAAAGTCGCTTTCACCTCATTCGATTGAAGCCTATATTCGTGATGTGGGTAAGTTGGAGCAATATACTGAATTATATGCACCAAATACCGGTCCTGACCAATTAAAACCCGATCAACTCATGTCTTTTATCTATTATATAAATGATTTAGGACTGTGTGCCAAAAGTCAGGCAAGAATCATTTCGGGAGTAAAAGCTTTTTATAAATACTTGATCTTAGAGGATATTATTAATCATAATCCCTCAGAATTATTAGAAAGCCCTAAACTTAGACGTACCTTACCCGATGTACTCTCGTACGAAGAGATTGAAATGATTTTTAATGCTATCGATATGTCTTTACCACATGCTCATCGCAATAGAGCCATATTAGAAACACTTTACGCATGTGGACTACGCGTTTCGGAATGTGTTGGGTTGCAACTTAGCTATTATTATCCCAATGAAGGTTTTATTAGAGTACTTGGAAAAAACAACAAAGAACGTCTTGTTCCAATCAGTCCTTCTGCTATCCATTACATAGAATTATACTTAGAAAATGAACGTAAAAAACTATCCTTCATTGATAAATCATCAGAAAACATTTTGTTTCTAAATCGACGGGGCAAGATGATGACGAGGGTGATGATTTTCCTGCTTATCAAAGATTATGTTGCTAAAGCTAATATTAAAAAAAATGTAAGCCCGCATACATTTAGACATTCTTTTGCAACGCACTTGGTTGAAGGTGGAGCAGATCTACGTGCTGTCCAAGAAATGCTCGGCCATGAATCTATCCTGACTACTGAAATTTATACACATGTTGACAGGCAATATCTTCGTGATATGATGCTGAGATATCACCCATTATCCCTAAAGGAATCGTAAATTCATATTCTTTATATTTCATAATAATCAAGATCTTTATTAAAGCTCTCCTTAAGTTGGCTCAATGCAAATATAGCTAATGAAGTAAGCAACAAAATCATGATGATCGCACCAGTTACTATACCGGTTTTAGCAGCTAAAAACTCAAAAAGAAATGTACTAGGTATAAGAGAGCCACGAACAAAATTGGGTACAGTAGTTGTGACTGTTGATCTTAAATTTGTACCAAATTGTTCTGAAGCGATCGTTACAAAGGAAGCCCAATATCCAATAGATATTCCCATAAAAAAGGACAACCACATAAATTGCCTTTCACTTATACCGTATGAAGTGAGATAAATCAACGTACTTAATAGGATACTAATTTGACAAATTAAAACGACGAGTCTTCTGGATTTAGTTATCTGCGCCACCAGACCAGCAATAAAGTCTCCTATAGACAAACCAATATACGAAAAAAGGATACCTTTTCCGGCACTTAAAGTGACCTTAGCATCTAAAGCCTTGCCAAATTCGGGTGCTTGCGTAATCAAAATGCCTACAATAAACCATATAGGGAGGCCTATCATCAGGCAGTAAAGATAACGAAGAAATCGTTCGCGATTATTAAATAACATACTCAACTTCCCACGTGGTATATTATCTACGGTCGTTTTGTAAAACATTCCTGACTCAAAAGTGCCTATTCGCAATGCAAGTAATAACAATCCCATGACTCCTCCTGCGATATACGCATTTCTCCATGAAAAATGCTCAGCAATATAAAAGGCTGCAACAGCGCCTAAAACCCCGATTGTCGCAATAATCATCGTTCCATAGCCGCGTTTATTTTTGTCCATCGCTTCACTAACCAGGGTAATTCCTGCACCCAATTCGCCAGCAAGTCCGAGACCAGCAATAAAACGAATAATTGCATAAGTATGCAAGTCCTGTACAAATGCATTGGCAATATTTGCAATTGAATAGAGTAGTATCGAACCAAACAAAACTTTAATCCTTCCGTATTTATCACCTATTACACCCCACAAAATACCTCCAAGTAATAGACCTCCCATTTGCATATTCAGGACATACTCACCACCTGTTCGCATTAGTTCTTTTGCAATACCTATATCATTAAAACTCTGAATGCGTACAATTGAAAAAATAACTAGATCGTAGATATCAACAAAGTATCCAAGCGACGCTACCAAAATTAGATAAAATACATTGGACTTGGAGGACATAGATTAAGGCCTTTCAACTGCAAATTTAATCAATAATATTTTAAGAATATATTATTAACTACAATTTTTATGAATATACAAAAAAATATAAATTAAAAATTGGAACATGGCTTTATTATGTACATTAAATATCATGTCAAAATTAGTATAACTTATTCAACCGTATTTATGTGCATTCAGCAACATAAGATTGTAGTTTAGCTATTTTATCCATAATTTCACTTATTTTATAAATAAAAAAACGCATAACATATTTACGATCAATTGCTATGCGTTTTAGTGCGGAGAATGAGGGATTCGAACCCTCGATACCCTTTTGAGGTATACGCACTTTCCAGGCGCGCTCCTTAAACCACTCGGACAACTCTCCTAAAATAAAGCGCAAAAATGATATAATTATCGCATATGGCAAAATTTACTAAGCTTTTTATTTAGTCATAAGTTTGTTTTCAAGTTTAACTTATGAGGTGATTCATTCAGTTTTGAAATATACCAATTATTATAATTTATATCTCAAAAACAAATCGATCATATTCTATGCTATTTATGCAGAACTCCTTACTTAAATATATAGCTTTTCATAATCAAGTCTCAAACACTCAAAATAATTCCGTATTTTTGCCATCATTTTAAATTTAGCAAAAACACTGATGAGCAGTAAAAAATTATCGTGGGCCTTACTCGGCATATTACTCGTATCTGGAATCTTCTATATTTTACCTAACTTTTCAGGTAAAAAGAAAACTCTCCTCTTTAAAGATATCGTAGCTGATTTTATTAAAGATGAAAAAGTCGTATTGGGTAATCCATACAATTTTACATTAAATAAAGATGGATTGTCTGCACAGGATTCTGTTGTTATATATTTAGATGGAGACCGCAATCAAAAAGTGGACGGTAGCTATGAAATTGCTGTTCAAACAACAGACATTCCATTGGGCTATCACAAGGTCAAAATAACAGCGTTTCATGGCGATAAAGAAAAAACTGTTGAATTGGTATTTTATGTTGTCTCTGATATTCAACCAGAATTAATATCTCATACAATTACACAAACCATCAACAGAGATATAGAATCCTATACACAGGGCCTAGAGATATACAACGGCATTCTATATGAAAGTGGAGGTCAATTTGGCCAATCCTTAATTAGAAAGGTCGATCCTAAATCAGCAAAAGTACTTAAGAAAGTAAATGTAGCTTCAGAATACTTTGGTGAAGGACTGACTATTTTCAATGATAAAGTATATCAGCTTACTTGGCAAAATGGCATTTGTTTAGTTTATGACCTGGAATTGAATCTGCTCAATAAAATCAACTTTAAAACACCTAATGGTGAAGGCTGGGGATTGTGTCACGACAATACAAACCTTATATTAAGCGACGGAAGTAATAGACTTCATTATGTTAATCCAGAGACGTTTGAAATCGAAAAAACCATTTATGTCTATGCTGGAGATAAAGATGTACAGCTGCTCAATGAACTTGAATATCTGGATGGCTATATATATGCCAATGTTTATACTACCAATCAAATAGTCAAAATTGAGGCAACTACCGGCAAAGTAGTGTCTGTAGCCAATCTTGACAATTTGGACAAAGCTAACCCAAAAGCAGACGTATTCAATGGGATAGCTTGGAACAAAGCAACTAAAGATTTTATCGTTACCGGTAAGTACTGGGGTAAGTTATATCATATTAAAATGTAAGTAGGCAAATCATTTGCTCTATTTTTTGAAAATAAAATAAACGGCCAGTATTAAAAACACAAACCCGATTAGGTGATTCATCCTAAAGCTTTCGGTCTTAAAGGCTATAAGTGTAAATACTGTAAAAACAATTAATGTTATTGCTTCTTGAAGCACTTTTAGTTGCCAAAGGTTAAATGGTCCTCCATTTCCGGTAAAGCCATACTTATTTGCAGGAACCTGAAAACAATACTCAAAAAATGCAATGGCCCAACTTATGATTATAATAGAAAACAAACCTAGTTTCTCTGTCCATTTCCATTCAGAAAATTTAAGGTGACCATACCAAGCAAGTGTCATGAAAATATTTGAAATAATTAGTAATCCAATCGTATAAAATTGCTTCATTTTGTAAGAATTTTAGGAATAAAAGGGGAGTTTTTGGTAGCCCACAGATAGTAACATGCATAAGAACGGTATGGGCGCCAAGCTTCTGCAATAGCCGTCAAATCTGTTAACAATTGTTTTCGTTCCGATACCACGCCGTATAGCATACTCATATTATTACGGATTATCAGGTCATCCAATGGCAAAACATCCGGTCTATTGAGTGAAAACATAAGAATCATCTCAACTGTCCACTTGCCTACACCTTTGATTTTAGTAAGTTCCTGTATAATTTCTTCATCTGACCTTGTTGACCAGTCTGTTTCAAATAAATTATTATTTTCAAAATGCTCAGCAACGTTTTTAATATATCCTGATTTTTGAGCGGACAATCCGACGGATCTCATCTCTTCTAAAGACAGTGTTATGATCTGGTGCACGGGATGTTTTTTATTATCCAACAAATTTTTAAAACGGTAATAAATAGTTTTTGCTGCCACAACAGAAAGTTGTTGAGAGACTATAGACCGGATTAAACCTTCAAATACATCATTATTGCCGTTATTTATCGAAAGTGGAAAATGGTCTACAATGGGGCTTAGTATCTTGTCATTTTTAAGATGTCGAATGATTTCCGCTTGAATCATAAGTAGTAGTTATTTATCGTTTGTAGAAAATATAATCACTTGAGATAGGTTCAAGCCCGTGTTGCCTCATAATAAAAGCAATTTGTCCCCTATGATAAGTCGAGTGATTTATCACGTGAAAAAGCATATCCTTGATATTATTTCTAAATGATTTTCCTGTACTATTTGTATAGTTTATGACCTTTTCCAAATCGTAAGCATCCATAATATGCAATGTTTCTTCAAAATTAGAAAAATCAATACCCTTCAACTCTTGAATAAGATGCTCCTGCCAGACGCCATATTTCATAGGTTTTTCCTCGATTCTATTATTCCAGATATTGTGCGCATTGACCATATGGCTCAATAAAGCCTGCGCTTTTAAGGGAATTTGATCCGCTTTTTGTAAAAAGGACTCTGTAAGTAATTGATTGTAATGATGATTATATTCAAAAAGGACTTTAAAAAAAGATTTCACTTTTTTGAGATTTTATTTGTTTTCAAAAGCCTTTCTTATTTGTGGCACTACCTTACTTCCAAACAACTCGATACAATGCATAACATCCTTATGCTTGGGTCCACCTATATCAATGTGCGCAACATATCTCGTGATACCAAACAGCTCTATGGTACTTATAATTTTTTCTGCCACATAATTAGGATCACCCATATATAATGCACCTTCCTTATGTATGCCAAATAAAAACTGCTGTTTTGCATATGGTGGCCAACCTCGCGAAGCGCCAACTCGATCCATTTGGGCAGCATATATCGGATAGTACTTTTCTATTAATTTTTCCTGATCGTCTGATACAAAGGTATGCGAATGAACGCCGATCTCCATCTTAGCCGGGTCATGGCCATAAGCAAGGTATTCTTCTTTATAAAACTCTATCAATGGTTTAAACTGACGTGGTTGTCCTCCAATAATTGCCACTATCAATGGCAAACCTAACCTTGCTGCTCTTTGTACGGACTCTGGTGTACCGCCAACTGCAATCCATATAGGTATAGGTCTGTCTGCACGTGGATAAATATGCTGCTTTAGTAGCGCTGCCCGATGTTTTCCTGACCACGTAACCGGATCTTCATTATTAATTTTGAGTAGTAATTCTATTTTCTCTTCAAATAGAGCATTGTAATCTTTCAAATCATAACCATAGAGTGGAAAAGATTCAATAAAACTTCCACGTCCGGCAATTATTTCTGCCCTGCCATTTGATATTAAATCTATCGTAGCATAATCCTGATAAACTTTTACTGGATCAGCCGAACTCAAAACGGTAACTCCACTGGCGAGTTTAATCCGTTTTGTCACCGTAGCTAAAGCAGCTAATACTACTTCAGTAGCAGCTATAGAATAATCTGGCCTGTGATGCTCCCCTAAGGATACCAAATCTAATCCGATTTCATCAGCAAGTTTGACCTGTTCTACAATTTGCTGCAATTTTTCGCCTGTATGCTGGAATTTTTGTTCAGTATGATCAAAAGATAAATCACCAAACATTCCTATTCCTAATTCTACCATTTAATATTATCTTGAATATGCATTTATATACAAATATTTACATCCAAATGTTGTAATCAAACTATCGAGTAAATGAAATTCATCTCTCGTCTATATTTCATTTTCTTACCACCAGGATTTAGATTGAATCATCGCATCTTTCAGGCTGCAAAACCATTTAATCACCAATGTTAATAAGCATTTAAAAAAATAAACGCATATAATGTCTGGATACAGTATGTACGTATATTTACCTTACAAATTTTGTCATTGTAAGCGTAGAAAAGGATTTTGCTTTTACTATTTTTTTTCTATTCATTACCGCTTAGGAACCAGTGTAATTATTGGACATATCATCTCCTCCATCGAGACGCCACCATGTTGGAAGGTATCGTTATAATAATTATTGTAATAATTGTAATTATTATTATAAAGGAAAAACAAATTTTCCTTTGCAAAAATATACGATGTACTCATATTTGGTGATGGCAACCCAGCCTCAGATGGATTTTTAATCTCTAACACATCTTTTTGTTCGTATTTTAGATTTCTACCGGATTTATACCTTAGGTTTGTAGTTGTTTCTTTATCACCTACTACTTTCGATGGCTTTTTAACCCGAATAGTACCATGATCTGTCGTAATAATAATCTGTACATCCCGCTCTGCTAATTTTTTAAATACTTCCCACAATGGAGAATTTAAAAACCATGATTTTGTTAGGGATCTGTACGCCTTTTCATCTCCAGCTAATTCCTTTAGTACTTCCATCTCTGTACGTGAATGAGAAAGCATATCCAAAAAATTATATACTATAGCTGTCAAGTCGTTGTGAATATAATTAATTGCATTATCTTGCAATTGTCGGGCTGCCTGAACATTGGTCACTTTAACATAGTCGAGTTTGACATCTTTTTTGACTAATCTTTTTACCAGATCAGCCAGAAAAGTACCTTCATGCATATTTTTTCCGCCTTCATCAGCATCATTCAGCCACATATTTGGAAATCTCTTTTGGATATCTAGTGGTAGCAATCCCGAAAATATGGCATTACGGCTATATTGTGTTGCAGTCGGCAATATAGCATAAAAATAATCTTCATCTACAATTTTGTACAAATCCGTAATGATTGGTTCGATGATTTTCCATTGATCATAGCGAAGATTGTCCATAAGTATCATCACCGTAGGTCTACTTGTAGAAATCAAGGGTAAAACTTTTTCTCGAACTATTTCATGCGATTTTTTAGGTCCTTTACCTGTTTTTATCCAATCAATATAGTTTTTAGAGATATATTTAAAAAACTCTTTATTGGCTTCCTCTTTCTGGTCGTTTAGGCTTTCTTTTATTTCCACATTCTGACTGTCATCGAGCCTGAGTTCCCACGAGATTATATTTTTATAAATATCAACCCATTGTTTGTAATCCGGATTACTATTGATTTCCATGAAAATACTACGAAACGCTTGCTGATAATCCGTCGCAGCTTTTGCTTTTACTAATCTTTTGTTGTCAATAATTTTTTTAAGTGACAAAAGAATTTGATTTGGATTGACTGGTTTGATCAGATAGTCATCTATCTGCGAACCTATGGCTTCCTCCATGATATTTTCAGTCTCGTTTTTAGTAATCATTACTACCGGAATCCCTGGCCTTTTAGCCTTAATGCGACTTAATGTCTCTAATCCCGTCATACCAGGCATACTCTCATCAAGAAAAACAATGTCTATACCTGTATCTTCATCTAATTTATCTAATGCATCGTGACCATTCGTAACAGTTAATACTTCATAATCTTTTTTCTCTAAAAAGAAAAGTTGGGGTTTTAATAAGTCTATTTCATCATCAGCCCACAATATTTTTAGCTTATCGCTCATATTTCTATTTTAAATGTTTTCTTACTTCAAACTTTAACACTAAGAACGTATATAACGTTTCAGATATAAATTATATTTTTGTTTTATGAATAAAAAGAAGATATTTAATGATCCCGTATATGGACTGATAAGGTTGCCTTTTGAAAGTATATATGTACTTATCGACCACCCATATTTCCAACGACTGAGACGTATCTCTCAGCAGGCACTTTCCCATTATGTATATCCGGGTGCACTACATACGAGATTTCATCACGCCTTAGGTGCCACACACCTCATGGTAAAAGCAATTGAAACCCTTAAATCCAAGGATGTAGAAATCAACGATGCCGAATACGAAGCCGTTTGTATTGCTATCCTATTACACGATGTAGGTCATGGGCCTTTTTCGCATGCCTTGGAACACATAATCACAAGTGCACATCACGAAAAACTATCATTGATCATCATGAAGAAAATGAGTCAGGAAACTGGACTTGACTTTACAAAAGTATTTGACATATTTTCTGATCATTATTACCGGCCATTTTTCCACCAGTTAGTATCTGGACAAATCGATACAGATCGGATGGACTACTTGACAAGGGACAGTTTTTATTCTGGTGTAGCCGAAGGAATCATTGGCTACGACAGGATAATCACGATGATGAACGTATTCAATGACCATCTTGTAATAGAAGAAAAAGGCATCTATTCTATTGAAAAATTTCTAATGGCTCGCCAACTTATGTATTGGCAGGTATATCTTCACAAAACCGTTATTTCGGCCGAAATGATGTTGATAGCTATCCTTAAAAGAGCACGTTATTTGACAAAACATGGTTATAAATTAGCTGTTTCTCCCGCTTTGGAATACTTCCTTAAACTGGATATTGATGATGAAACTTCACTTGCTGACCATCAACTGCTCGAATATTATGTCTTGTTAGACGATGTGGATATCATGTGGCTTATTAAACAATCTACACATCATGAAGATTTTGTTTTTAGTACTTTATGCCGAAATCTTATAAATCGCAAATTACTTAAAGTAAAGTCTGGTGATACCTTAGATAACCGTTATTATTTTGATGTAAAAAAAGATCAATTTATGGAGCGACATCATCTCTCAGAAGAAGAAGCTTCCTACTTCTTCCACAGAAAAACTGAAAAAATCAAATCTTACGAATTTGGAAATGAAGAAATCAAAATCCTTTTAAAAAACCAAGAAGTGCGACCTTATAGTCATTTTAATAAAATCATCGGTGCAAATGAAGTTGATCATACTTTTTGGTTTTATTATTCAGAATAATCATATCACTTAGATAAATTGAGTATATTCTGAACACTATATACTTTTTATATCCATTTAACGCAATGTTAAGCACGGATTTTCTACCTAAATAGCTTGATTCTAAATTGAAAAAAATGAGGTCTTTTTCAATTTTTATTGTTTGATAAATTTGGTTAACGCAAATTGGTTTACTCCTGGTAATTCCATTTTAAGAAAATAAATGCCTGGATTGAGATTTTCGGTATAAATTTGAAACTGTTTTGGGTTAATTTCATGTGCTTTAACCGATATTTTATGACCCAGAATATCTGTTAGCGAAAAAACATACGTGTCGGATACATTTTGGTTAATACTAATAAGGATAAAATCGTCGACAGGGTTTGGATAAATTTGAAAGTTCATCAAAGGCGAAATAGTACTACCTGTACATTCAGTTTTAAAAGTAGCAAGTGCTGTGATTGAAGTATCCAAATTAACACATATATTTTCAAAGTAATAATTGTATTTTGAACATTTAGTTAAATCTGACAAGATGACAATACTGTCATTTACAGATGTAAAATTCCATTGAGGATCATTTTCTTTTTTCCAATATAATCTTGACAAGATTGGATTTTCATCGAGAAAGTCAATATTAAATAATGCTGAATCCATCGTTGTTGATATATTAACTATGGGATTGGTATTACAATTACTTTCTATCCACACACAATAATCTTCAACTTCACCGTATTCAAAATTTATTTTTTCACATGAATCTTCAAAGAGCTCATATGATAGTATAATTCGCATTCGTGTAAAGCCTGATTTTACGTAAGGTGGTATGAAAATATTATCAATAAGTTCATTGCGAAAAGCACTCGTAGTTTTATAAATTAATTCATCTTGACTCCATTCACCATCTTGATTAAAGTCGATAAATATCTTAAAATGTTCGGCAAAAGTACTAGCCTTATACCCTGCGACTACTTTAAAACTATAATAGGTATCTTTTTTTAGATTAAATACGGTTACCCCTGCAAAATCTGTATATCCTGTTTGAGATTTTCCTGAAGTGTGCCCCTGATTTTCAATATTAAATGAAGAGATCCATTCCTGATTGGGACTATTCTGAAATTCAGAACAATAGCTCAGCTCCGTACAAGCTGCACATTGCGTGGTGATAAACTGGCCATCGGTAAAAGATGATATATTACCATAGTTAAGACATTGAGCCTGTACACTAAAATTATAAGCATGACATACCGGGATATCTTCTAAAACAAAATGGCCACTTTCAGAAATCGTATAAATTGTGTCCGATGATTCCTGATTATAATATTTAACTAAATAATTGGCTATGGCATCGGACTTTATTGAAAAAGCAATCTGGTCAAATCCTGTTTCAATATTATATATTTCGGGTTTATTACAACATCCAGAAGTCTTAATAAAAGTGGAATACCCAAAATCTCCTGGAAGAAATCCTGCAATACTCCCAATTTGTACCTCGTAATCTGTACAAAAAAGTAGATTTGGAATAGTATCCCCATTTTTAAAATTATGGATCACCGTCCAAATTTGATCCTCTGTTTTACGGTATCTTACGCGAATGAATTGTTCAGAACCAATGAGCCAATGCAATATAAGATCATTGTCACCCGATAAGACACTTAAACCGGCCGGTAAGGTTGTATTTGTACAAATCGCCTGCATATTGGTCACTGCTCTATATGCATTCAACTTTCCACCAGTGGTTGTTATATTATTTAAACCAGCAAGGTTTACAACTCCATAAAGCATCATGTCTCGTGCTATTCTGGCTGCACCCGCAGGATCTTCAACCACTATTGAATCAAAAACCGGACATTGGATTGCATATAACAAGGCTAACATACCCGCTACATGCGGTGTTGCAGCAGATGTACCTCCAAAGGTACCATAAGCCGTTCTATTAATCGTATATACTTGTTGACCGTAAGCACCTAAGTCGATGGATTTGCGTCCATAACCTGCTCCGCTAACTTTTTGGTCCGCGTTGTTTAGATTCGTTACCGAAATGAGATAAGGTGATGTGCACGTCGTAGGTAGGTCGCCTTCAACATCTACATCCGTGTTCTTATTTGCTGTCGCGGCAACATTGATGATCCCTACAGCACCTAAAGAATCATAAAGTGAACACCAAAGTGGTGCTTCCTCAGCAAATCCATTATCAATACCCCAAGAAGAATTGGTAGCGACTATAAAAGCCCCTTTTTTACCATTTGTTTCATTGTATAATTTACGCATAACGTAAGCATACGAATAGGATGCGAGCGCATTGGCTTCCGTTGCATCCCCATAGTTTATAGGTAGAATTTTTACATGCCAATTTACGCCACTTACCCCGATTGCATTATTGCCTTTAGCACCAATAATACCAGCAACAGGAGTGCCGTGACTACCACTGTGATACAAACTGTCACTATTTAGTTTAACATTCCATCCTAAATAATCGTCCACATAACCATTTTCATCATCATCGATACCATTTCCAGGAATTTCTCCGTGATTTACCCACATATTGGATGCTAAATCTTCGTGAAAGCCATTGACTCCATCATCTATAACACACACTACAATCGTATCACCTTTGTAATTGACTCCGCCAGTGACTACATCCCAAGCTTTGTACATTTCCATATCAGCACCGATAATACCCCCACCAATCCCCGTATTGTTGTATTGCCATTGACTTGTTATTAAAGGGTCGTTGGGAACTCCTCTTAATTGAAGCCTTCTATTTGGAATGGCGGTTATTACACCCGGAATGCTACTAAGTAAATTTGACAAATTAGATTGAGAACCTAAATTTGTTTCTATCAACAACAAATAAAATGGCGATTTAGTGAGTATTTTTATACGGACTGAACCTGAGATTTCAGATTGGATTTGCCCAATAGTATAATCCAACATATCTTTATCGGATAATTGTACTATATATTGGTCTTGTATGACAGACGACGATACAGGAAGGGCACTTTGTCCACTTACATGAAGTGCAGCAAATAAAATAAAACCTATCGAATAAATCCATTTTGTAATCACAATATCAATATATAATTTTATTCAAAGTTACTGCAAAAATAATTACTACAAAAATAAAAAATTTAAAATGGAAATTAAACGACAATTATTTTTCATTCGAACTCACTTTATAAATTATTATGAGTCGGTCAGTATGAAATAATTTTTCAATTAATCTGTCAAAATTATTTCAAAATTTGTGCTATATATTACAATTTTATATAAATTATGAAATTATTTAATACATTTTATGCTATTAAACAATAATTAGCACTATATTTGTACTTTAATTTTTATTCGAATTAAATATGTAAAGGTCATGTTCAAGAAAACTCATAGCTTATTAGCAATAATTTTTGTATTGTTGGCATTTAATTTGTTGGCTCAACCTGCTTTAGAAAAAGCAGCTTTTCAAACAGAAGCTGGTAATTATGAATTATCTATACAATCGTATAAAGATTACCTAGCTGAACATCCTGATGATTTTAAAGTATATTTGGAATTAGCAGAGGTATTGAATATGTCTGGAAATTACACAGAAGCTGAAGCTTTTTATCAAATGATACCGCAAGAATCCTCTGTGTACCAACAAGCAGGTTTGTCACTCGTACAGATGTTCAAAAAAATGGGTAGATACAACGAAATTCCCATTTTAATGGCTGGTTATTTTGAAAATAATCCTGAAATAGCCAATACAATCTTAAAAAGTATGGATAAAGTCCATAATTTCTATGCCCATACTCCTAAATACGATTTACTATCAATGCCATCCAATAGCACGACGACTGATTTTGGCTTGACATTTTTTAACAATATGCCAATATTCAGCTCTTTTAGGGAGGATATTCTAATGGATGAAGTACAGACAGATTTTAACAGAGGAGGAGCTTATCATAAGAGTTTTAAATACGATGCTATAAAAAACCGTATTGATTATATCAACGGAGTTAATAATAAATTATATCGAATTGGCCCGGTTAGTTATGCACAAAATGTAAATAAATGTGCATTTATAGAAGCAAAATTGACAGCAAACCTTAATATGGTTCGAGATTTTAAAAATGCAAGTGTGCATATTGCTGAAGTAAATGCCAATGGAGATATGAGTTCTTCAAAACCATTTCCTTATAATGAAATGGGCGCTTCCATCAACTCAGTCTTTTTAAGTGATGATGGTAGAAGTTTATATTTTTCTTCTGATAGATCTGGAGGTTTTGGTGGTTTTGACCTTTATGTTAGCCATTTCGAAAAAGATAGTTGGACATTACCTGTTAATTTAGGTCCCGAAATTAACACTCCTTATAATGAAATCACACCTTTCTTGCACAAGAATAAATTGTATTTCGCTTCTGACAATCTTGAAGGTCTGGGAGGTTTTGATATATACCACGTTCTTTATGAAGATGGTAAATGGGGCAAAGTTACCATGATGGATCGTGAGATTAATTCACCGGCTGATGATTATTTTCCAGCATTAAACAAACAAGGAGAATTGTATTTTACTTCCAACAGATTGGGTGGATTGGGTAAAAATGACATATATAAAGCAATACTAGAAAACAATGACCAAGATGATGATTTTGGATTTGTAATACCCGAAGCAGTTTCTTTAGATGCATTAGCTGCAGAAACACAAAAACATACTGTCAGAGAAAATTCTGACATTCATCAGGTTGCTTTTAATGAATATGAGCCCAAACAAGTTGCTTTTTCACTTCCGGATTTCAACCCTGAAATAGTGGGAAAACCTTTAGATTCAGACGAAATGTTGCGTAATGCACATCGTATAGCATTGGACGAACTCGTTCCTAATACTGAAGTATTCTTTATCCAGCTGGCTTCAATGACTGCCGTAAAACCAAACTATTCCAAATACAAACCTTTACTTCGTTATGGTAATATCTATCGCATGGTATCCAATAACAGTGTAAAGATTCGTTTGGGTTACTATTCTGACAGAAAAGAAGCAGAAGATATTTTAACAAAGGTTAAATCGCTTGGATTTAATGATGCATTCATTACTTACGAGGTGTTGAATACGGCTCAGATGGAGTTAATGCTTACTAGTAAAGATGATAAAAATTTTAGCGACGCAGGCAATTTTAACACCGGAAATAAAGATGTTGCCGATGAATATAGAGCTGCCAATAAATATAAAGTTAGATTAGCTTCATATGAAGATCCAATTTGGTTTGATGTAAACAAAGTTAAAGACCTAGGTCGTATCGAACAATGGACTAAAGGTGGCTGGACAATCTTTATTCTTGCTGGTTATAGTTCTTATGAAGAGGCAAAACGCGTACAAATTCAGGCAGTCAACCGTGGCTACAAAACCGCAGAAGTTGTTGTTGATAATGGTGGTATTTTAGAAAGAATTAAACAAAACTAATTTTGATATCTTAATGCGTGTGACATATTATTTTGTTTCACGCATTAAGCAATTTTTTATTCTTTCTCGTATTATAGATAGCGCTTAGGTTGAAATTGGAAATTATAATATTAAAACCTATCTAAATATCTTCTCACTATATACACCTTTCATTGTCTCAAAAGACAGAATAAATAAACCAGATAATGCTGGTAAATCAATAATTTGTTCGCCGATTTTATTAATTGACATATCCACTAAAATCCGACCGGCAATATCTGTCAAAATTAGCCTACCTTTTTCAGGTGCATTGATATACCACAATCCATTTCTGTTTTGAAATGTAACCGGTAAAGCCCTTTCCTTTTCAATTGTTGGAGTTACTCGATCTATTTTGAAATCTCCTATAATGGGTGTGTGATCTGATGCCATAGAAACATCATTGCGTTGTAAGTTATATGTATTCAAATCAGAAATGGACATTTCCTGAGTCCAAAGTGCATAACTATTTTTAGATTGCATGACCGAACTACTATATATCATATAATCCAATCTTCCGGCACTATACGTTCCATTTGAATTGTTCCATGTAAATGACATTGGCATACCTGTCGTTATTGGTTTTAAATCCGCTAAATCATTATTATCCCAATCAGGTTTAAAAGATGGTCCATAAATACCATTATTGACTATATCCCCTTTAATTATCGTATTGAATTGCTGACGTAAACCTACAAAATTCATATCGCCCATGATAATTATTGGACTGTTTACTGGCACTTGAAATGGTGATATTCCATATTTCACACCCCGTATAAATGCCATGATATTGTCCACTTCTGCCTGTCGGCCTATCTCATTATTACAACATGGAAGATGTGCAACAATGGCTACTAATTTTTCCTTTCCCAAATCTATTAAAAAGGCCGCATTGCCATCTATACTTCTAACATTTATTATTGGATATCTACTTATCATTCTGATATCTGGATTACCGGATGCATGATACCATTTTTCATTTTCTTTTGATGGTAAAAATTCTTCTATCAAGGATGCAACCTGTGCTGAACTTTTATCATAAATTTCACAAAAACCTATGATATCTGGATTTATTGCTTTAAAAATTCTATGATAATTTTGACGAACGCTCCCATTAAACAATCGATCATTCAATACATTGTAAGTCATAATCCGTACTAAATCCGGATCTTTTTTTTCAATTGTATATTCAGATACAAATTGTATATTTCTATTCATTTGGTAAGTATAACCCCCGTAATCAGGTGCTTTATCACCTCTGTTTATTTCATCTGACAGCGCAATACGTATCTCATCATGCATTTGTATCGTTTCGTTATTATAGGTAAATTTTCTTGCGATAGCCAATTCAAATTTGTCACTTGTTACAGTAGGTGAAGTAACTAAGCTAATATGGTTATGATAAATCAAATAGTTATGATCCCCGGAATATAAAAACCCTTGTCTTTTGCCAAAATTATAAATGATTTCAGCACCAATACCATTTACTTTTCTGCCTGTATTTTCATTATTATCAAGGTCAATATAAAGCGTTATATCATTGTTTTCCTGAATGTTAATTTCTTTATTTATTTTAAAATACACGAATAAATACCTGTCGTCATTTGAAATGGATACATTGGAAAAATCTATAAATCCTGCTGGTACATCACCGGATAAATCAAAATTAGTCGCTTTCGCATCCTTCCAATCATCAAATGTGTCATCCAAAAATATCTGTTGACCAATTACCAATCCATCACATATGAATAACAACAAAACTATAAATATATATCGCACAGACTTCATCTTTATTAAACTTACAAAGGTATCTTTTATAAAATTAATATGGTCATGTTTTTATTCAGGATTTATCATAAATAACCTTGTAATTGCACACAATATCATATAAAGCATAAAAATATTGCTAAATATTTAAATCTCTTTCTAAAAGAACCTAATTTTGATTTTATTTTCAATAATCAATTCCTTATTGTATGCGTATTCAAAAATTCATCTTTCTTATTCTGGTTGCCGCACTTTTGTCAAATTGTTCAAGAGATGGGAAATCCTTTATAAATAACCGACCAATTGAAAATTGGGTATTCCGTTCTGTTTTAGATTGGAATCCAAGAATGATTACACTCGCTCTATCAGATCAGATATGGGCTGCATATCATACTACTACAGGTGGTTTATATAAAGTCTGGAAAGGTAGCGTATATCTTGATGGCGCTGTTTATACGCAAGTTCACGGTCCTCAACCCATCTCTTTAGGAAATAGCTATTTTGAAAATAAATATTCTAACCCTTGGTTTTTGATGAAAGGATTGGATACGATAGCTTTTGAATACAAATATCTCGGTCATCGATTTGTAAATGGAAAGGTTCAACTTATGTATCAATTAAGTAGTAATGAGTTGACTACACCCATAAGAATTAATGAAGAAGTTGATGCATCAAAAAAAGGAAGTAATCCCATATTCCAAAGAACATTTGCTACTTCAAACATTCCTGAAGGTTATCAAATTGGATTGAAATTTAATTTCAACTCAATTCAAAGTGCTGACGATATTCTTACCAATGGCCAGTTGACAATTTCTCAAAAAGAAAACGATCAATTTTTGGATATGAATGCTTTAAGCGTCGAAGGATTTGTATTTTTAAATAATAACGACCTTACTTCGCTCAACCTTAACTTGTTGAATACTCCTATGATTGAAAATAAAAATGTAACTGGTAAAAACGATGACGAAACGGATGAAGATGAAAGCCTTGGATTAAAATTAATAGCTAAAAGCGATTGTAAAGCCTGTCATAACAAAACCCGGCAAACGATCGGACCTGCATATGTTGCTATAGCCGAAAAATACCCTAAAACAGAAGAAAATATAAACCTTCTTGCTGCAAAAATTAAAAATGGTGGTTCTGGCATTTGGGGTAATCAGACTATGACACCACATCTTGATGTAAATGATGAAGATTTACAGACGATGGTTAAATATATATTGTCTTTGGCTGATTCTAAAGCATCAGATGATACATCGGAAATTTCTAATTCCTTAATCACTTTAAATCCGGATGTAGAAATAAAAGAAGACCAACTTCATCCTGGCAACATCGTCAGAATATATAATATAGCACCAAATACTGCAAAAATACCCGATCTATCTACTTCCATTAAACCTAAAGAAGCAGGTATTTTACCTAATTTTGATAACCTTTCGGGAAATGATTTTAAAGGCTGGAATGAAAACTTTGCGCTTTCCGGTGATGGATATTTGAAAATTGAAAAAGAAGGAACGTATACTTTCCATCTTTGGAGTGATGATGGTTCTTTACTTTCCATCAATGATCAGTTAGTAATTGATAATGACGGACTTCATGGCGCCGAATACAAAGATGTAAGTATTTCTATGAAACCGGGTTATTACAAATATAATCTTTCCTATTTTCAAAGTGGTGGTGGTCAATTCCTTTCGCTCAATTGGAAAAAACCTGGAGACACAGATTTCGAACCGATTCCAGCATTAGCATTTTATCATAAGAAAGATGTTGCTGAACTATTAAAAAATTATAAGCTTCCAATGGCTAACGTTTCTAAAATACCGGGCGACCAATATCCCGTTCAGGATGTTCATCCGTCATTTGACCTATATCAGGCTAGACCTGATAATTTCAAACCTATGGTTGGTGGGTTGGATTTTATGTCTGATGGTACGATGATTGTAAGTACTTGGGATGCTGTAGGTGGTATTTATAAAGTTAATAATGTGGAGAGTGGAGACTCAACCAAAATGTCTTACGAACGCATTGCTTTTGGCTTAGCCGAACCTCTCGGACTTAAAGTAGTCAATGACACCATATATGTCATGCAAAAACAGGAAATCACACGCTTGGTCGATACAAATGGTGATGGCATTATCGATGAATATCAGGCATTGAGTTACGGATGGAAAGTGTCCACAAATTTTCATGAATTCGGGTTTGGATTGGCTTATAAAGACGGATATTTCTATGCTACGCTCGCTACAGCTATTGTTCCGGGTGGCGCTAGTGTCAATCCTCAAATCTCGGATAGGGGCAAGGTTATCAAGATCAATAAAAATACAGGCGAAGTCACTTTTGTAGCCTCCGGTCTTCGTACTCCTAATGGTGTTGGTATCGGTTATAATGGCGAAATATTTGTTTCCGACAATCAAGGTGACTGGTTGCCATCATCTAAAATCGTTCATGTTCGTGATGGTGCATTTTTCGGATCACGTACGGTAGATCCGGAAGGCTCTAAGGATAAAAAAGAAGATCCGCCTGTTGTTTGGCTCCCTCAGGATGAAATTGGCAACTCTCCTAGTACACCTTTATATATAAATTTAGGACCTTATAAAGGTCAGATGATACACGGTGAAGTTACGCACGGCGGTGTAAAACGCGTATTTGTAGAAGAAGTCAATGGTCAATTACAAGGAGCTGTTTTCCGTTTTATTCAAGGTTTAGAAGCCGGTGTTAATCGACTCGCTTGGGGACCAAATCAGGAATTATACATCGGTGGTATTGGTAATCCTGGTAACTGGGGACAATCTGGTAAGCAATATTACGGGCTGCAAAGATTGGTCTATAATAATAATTCTACTTTTGAGATGCTTGCCGTTAGAGCTAAATCGAATGGTATGGAAATAGAGTTTACAGAACCTCTCGAAGCTGGTGATGGCTGGAACACTAACGATTACGAAATCAAACAATGGTACTACTTACCTAACGAAAACTATGGTGGCCCTAAAATGAATCTGCAAACGCTAACTGTAAAAAGCGCTTCGGTTTCCGATGATCGTAAAAAAGTATTTCTTGAAATCGATGGACTAAAAGATAATCACGTGATTTATATCCATCTAAAAAAGCATTTTGTTAGCGAATTGAATCATGAGTTGTGGAGTACTGAAAGTTGGTATAATATGAATCAAAAACCTATTAACAATCCAGGTATTAAACGTTCGAATCCCAATCCTTTGGTAATTAATACACTTTCTGCTTCTGAAATAAAATCAGGTTGGCAATTGTTGTTTAATGGTAAAAACCTGGAAGGGTGGCGCAATTTTAAAAAACAAACAATCGGTAAGAGTTGGATGGTGCAAGATGATGCTATTTATCTTAATGCCCTTCCATCAAAAGACGGTAATTGGCAAGTAAATGATGGTGGTGACATTATCACCGACAAACGTTATGAAAATTATGAATTCCGTTGCGAATGGAAAATTGGTAATTGTGGTAACAGCGGTATTATATTTAATGTAGTTGAAGAGGACAAATACAATTATGTATGGCAAACTGGACCTGAAATGCAAGTATTGGACAATACCTGTCATCCAGATGCACGTTATGTTACCCATAAAGCAGGCGACTTATACGATATGATCGCATGTAAATATGTGGTTGTAAAACCTGCTGGCGAATGGAATCAGGTGCGTATAGTCAATAATAAATCAAATGTCGATTTCTGGTTGAATGGAACTAAAGTCGTTTCTTTTACAATGCACCATGCAAAATGGAAAGAAATGATTGCCAATAGTAAATTTAAGGATATGCCTGGTTTTGGAATGGCTACTGGCGGGCATATTGCTCTACAAGATCATGGAGATAAAGTATGGTATAGAAACATTAAAATAAAATCTTTACAATAAAATTTTGATTTAGTAAATATTAAAGGTTTTCTCTTGATAAACCCTGAAAAATTTGCCTCATTACTTGTAGAATGGTCTGATAGTAATAACCGTGATTTACCATGGAAAACGGATAAGAATCCATATAAAATCTGGCTATCTGAAATCATTTTACAGCAGACACGAGTACAACAAGGTTTGCCGTACTATTTACATTTTGTTGATAATTATCCGGATGTTTTTGCATTAGCTAATGCTACAGAAAACCAAATAATAAAATCATGGGAAGGTTTAGGATATTATTCTCGTGCAAGAAATTTACATAAGACTGCAAAAAAAATCGTTGTTGATTTTAATGGAATCTTTCCAGATAATTATGACGACTTGCTTAAATTACCAGGTATTGGTCCATATAGTGCAGCAGCAATTGCTTCTTTTGCCTATGAACAAGTTACTCCTGTTGTCGATGGCAATGTGCTACGATTCATTGCTCGTTTGTTGGCAGTGGAGTTACCTGTGGATACTAAAGATGGAAGAAAAGAAATTTTTGATTTTGTTCATAAAGCCATTCAATTCGTTATTCCTTCAGTATTTAATCAGGCAATTATGGATTTTGGTGCTATAGTTTGCAAGCCTAAATTGCCATTATGTATTCAATGTCCTTTTGCAAAACATTGTACATCTTTAAAATCTAATAAAGTAAATCTTATACCTTTTAAAAAACATAAAAAACAGAAGCAAGAGCGTCATATGAATTTCCTTGATTTTAAATTTAATAACAAATACTCGCTCATTTGCCATCAAAATACTAATGACATCTGGAAAGGTATGTACTTACTTCCAATCTTAGAATTCACAGACAATAATATTAATGAGGCTGTAAACAACTTTATTTTTGAACTTTATAACGATGAAATACCTTTTATCATTCATAAGGTTAATCTTAAACCACTAAAACAAATTTTAACGCACAGAGTCGTTTTTTGTAGATTTTTTGAAGTTATATTTAAGTATTTGCCCAAAAAAAAAAAAAAAAAATTTAAATTTTTGTTAAGGTGAGAAAATAAGAACATTTCGATGCCAAAAATATTGACCGATTATTTTCAGAATAATAAATAAATCGTTTGCAGTCAATATATTATTCTCTCAAAAAATAAAGTAAATGGTAAATAAAGTAATCCTTTTAGGACACCTTGGTAAAGATCCAGAATTAAGAACTCTCGAATCTGGATCAAAATTAGCTTCCTTTTCTCTAGCTACAAATGAAAGGTATCGAGATAAAAATGATCAATGGCAGGACGCTACCGAATGGCATAATATCATTGCATGGAATTTTCTTGCTGAAAAAGCTGAAAGAACACTTAGAAAAGGTAGTGCTGTTTACATTGAAGGAAAAATAACATATAGAAAATATACAGACAAAGAAAATATTGAAAGATATGTTACTGAAATCGTTGCCAATTCACTTCAAAGTTTAGACAAACAAGAAAAAACGGGCAATCCACTACCATCAACAGATAAAAAAACGTTAGGTGGTGATGATGATGTCTTACCATTTTAGATTTCAACTATTATTTAACAAAATTTGATAATTTTGGAGCCTGAATCGCCCTTTGTACAATTTTTAATTTTTGGATATAATTCCGAAATAATTTCTAATAACATTTTAATATATTTATTCCTTTTTATATTAATATTAATCATCAATGGTTTAATTTCTACTGCTAAAGCCGCATTTTTAGATATTTCTGAAAAAGAACTTAGAGAATTAGATAAAAATCACAGTGGTACGGTAAAATTGATAAATGAATTAAATAAAAACCCTAAAAAACTTGCAGCTAGTATATTAATCACCATAACATTTCTAAACATTGTACTTATTGTACTTGGTGATAATATTATCAGATCATTCTTTAGTTCAGATTTACAAAACAATATTGGATATTGGATTAACTATACTTTATTTAACAACAATTTCGATGCAGGATATTTAGGGCATGCAGTAATTGTCCTGATATCAATGCTTATTATCACATTTGTAATAGCATTATTTGGAACATTATTACCTGAGAGACATGCCATTGCTAATAATATAAAAATTTTGAATGTAATGGTTAAGCCCCTAAGTTGGCTTAATACACTTTGTTATCCTTTTAATGAAGTTCTATTAAAATTATCAAATAAAACACAACATAGATTAATAGGTGTACAAAGTACAATAATTACCAGCAAAGAAGACATTGATACCGCTATTGATCTTGCTGTAACGAACAAATCTGAAACATCAGTTCGCGAAGCCGGTATATTAAAAGGAATTGTAAATTTTGGTGATACTGCAGCAAAGCAAATCATGCGTCCTCGAATGGATATCATAGGAATTGATATCGATGCTAATTTTGAAGAAGTTATGCATATCGTAAAGGATTCTGGATACAGCCGTTTACCTATTTATAAAGAAGATTTAGACCACATTAAAGGAATTCTTTATGTAAAGGATCTCTTGTGTCATACTGACGAGAAAAAAGATTTTGATTGGAAAAAATTAATAAGAAATGCTGTTTTCTTTGTTCCGGAATCTAAAAAAATAGACGAACTACTCCGTGAATTTCAATTAAAAAGAATGCATATGGCTGTAATCGTTGATGAATATGGTGGAACAACCGGTATTGCAACACTGGAAGATATCATGGAAGAAGTCGTCGGTGACATAAAAGACGAATTTGATTTAGATGAAGAAACAGATTATATTAAGTTAGATGAAAACCATTATATATTTGAAGGTAAGACCTTATTAATCGATGTATGTCGTGTGATAGGTGAAAATACCAATTTCTTTGATGAAGTAAGAGGAGAAGCAGATTCAATCGGTGGACTTATCCTAGAAATAACAGGTATGATACCTTCTTCTAATCAAGAAATCACAATAAATCATGTTAAGTTAAAAGTAGTATCTGCAACGAAAAGAAGAATTGAAAAAGTAAGCCTTCAGTTATATGAAAATTAATCAATTATCCATATTTGCAATTGCCTTTGGCATTTTATTAAACATTACTTCCTGTAGTGATGATAAATCAATAAAGATACCAAAACCACGTATGTATCCGCGTATTTACTATCCCGTTAATATCAATTATTCTACTTTTGATACTACATTTTGCAGTTTTGTTTTCAAATATCCAGCTTACAGCAAAATAAGCCAGGATACCTTTAAACTGAATGATAAACCTCAACATCCATGTTGGTTCAATATTGATTTTACAAGCCTTAATGCTACTTTACATTGTAGTTATTATAAAATAACAAATGAAAAATCATTATCAGCTTTGATTGACGATGCATTTGAAATAGCCGGAAAACACAATATTAAAGCAAATTATCGTAAAGAAAATATTATTGAAAATGAAAATGGTATTAAAGGGATAATGTTTGATATTGATGGACCAGTGGCGAGCCCTACTCAGTTTTTTTTAACAGATGAAAAAAATCACTTTTTTAGAGCTTCTTTATATTTCAATAGTAAAGTTAACCCAGACTCAACAGCGCCAGTATTACAATTTTTAAAACCAGAATTGGATTCTATTATAACATCATTTAAATGGAAATAAATTGTATATTTACAAACCATAAATTATATAGATGAAGTATAAAAATAGAATATCAATTATATCCGAAAAATTACTCTATAGAGGTTGGTCTACTTTAAAACAATATACAATAAGATATAAAAGAAGTAATCAAATCATAGAAAACCAAATAAGAGAAGTATATGAGAGTGGTAATGGAGTAGCTGTCCTGCTGATAAACAAGAAAACTGAAAAAATATTATTAATCAAACAATTTAGATTACCTGTCTATTTAAACGATCACCCGGATGGATTCATTATTGAATGTTGTGCAGGAATTCTTGAGAATATGAATCCTGAATTAAACGCAATTAAAGAAGTTGCAGAAGAAACAGGTTACCAAATAGAAAAATTACATAAAATCTACGAAGCTTTTTCGGCACCAGGAGCACATAAGGAAAAGATATATTACTATTATGGCTATTACGAAGAAAATATGAAAACTGGAAAAGGTGGCGGTTTAGATAAAGAACAAGAAGATATAGAAACCTTAGAAATATCTTTTTCCGAAATAAAAATGTTACTTGAATCTGGTAAAATCATTGATTCTAAAACGATCGTCTTACTCCAATGGGCATTACTTAACAAAAGTAAATTATAACTTTTAAATTTATAAATTCCTAAAATAGAATACGAATAAAAATTAGAAGGAATTGGTATAAAAGGC